>JAGARU010000071.1 GCA_017622085.1 Clostridia bacterium
CCACGGGGATGGGAGTGCCGTCGGCGAAGGTCATTCCCTTCACGAAGGTGGCGCTGAGGTACAGGCGAGTGCTCACCGCCACCTTGTCGCCGTCGTTGATGAAATAGAAATCACCGTCGTATTCCACCAGCTTGTAGCGGGTCTGTTTGACGTCGTTGATGTAGAGGTAACCGTCGATCAAGCCGTTCTTTTTGGTGCTCAAGTCGGGAAGCACCATCTTACCCTCGGCGTCGAATTGGTAGTAGCCCACGGGGATGGGAGTGCCGTCGGCGAAGGTCATACCCTTCACGAAGGTGGCGCTGAGGTACAGGCGGGTATTCACGGCCACCTTGTCGCCGTCGTTGATGAAGTAGAAATCACCGTCGTATTCCACCAGCTTATAGCGGGTCTGTTTGACGTCGTTGATATACAGGTAACCGTCCATCACGCCGTTCTTTTGGGATGGCTCCTCGGGGAGCGCGGGGATGGTTTCGATGGAAAGCAGTTCACCACAGGTCTTGCAGGACTGTTGCTTCTTCCCTTCCACCCCGGCGGAAGGTTCGGTCACGGTGACCCAATTTCCGGGGGTATGACCCAGGGCGGGGACTGCGGTCTGCGCCACGAGAACTTCGCCGCAAGCGGAACAATGCTTGCCCTCGGTCAGACCCGTTTCGGTGCAGGTGGGAGCCACGGCGGGGTCGGTGACCTCGGTGTGGGTATGCTCGGGTATGGGGCCTACGCCCTCGGGGAGAACCATCTTACCGTCCGCACCAAAGGTGTAGCGTCCCACGGGAATGGCTGAGCCGTTGGGGAAGGTCTTGCCGCTCACGTAGGTGGCACTCAGGTACAGGGTGACGCTTCTGGCGATCTTATCGCCGTCGTTGATGAAGTAGTAATCCCCTTCAAACTCAACCAGCTTGTAGCGGGTCTGTTTCACGTCCTTGACGTAGAGGTAATCGCCGATGACACCGTGCTTCATTTCGGGGATCACCATTTTACCCTCGGCATCAAACTGATAGGTGCCCGCGGGGATGGGACGACCGTCGGGGAAGGTCATGCCGCTCACGTAGGACTCACCCAGATACAGGCTCTTTCCCTTTGCGATCTTGTGCCCGTCATTGATGAAGTAGAGGTTCCCCTCCTTATCCTGCACGAGCCTGTAGGCCTTCTGTCTGATTCCGTCGACATAGAAATCATCGTTATGGGGGCCGCTAAACAGGGTGGCAACGCCATCCGTGCCGCAATGATAGTAGATGGTTTTGTTGGCGGCGAAAAAACCCACAAAGCCCGTTTGCATATAGCCGGATCGGTTGAAGAGGTAGGTCTTTCCGTCGATCTCGTAAGGCTTGGAGGAGGTAGCTTCGGTAGAGGAATCCCGATAGTAGCCGGGGCCGTACCAATAGCGGGTGCCCGAAGAGGTGGTGACCCAGACGCCGCTTGTGAGCCGTCCGTTTTCAAAGAGGAACATGACACCGTTGTCGGCGTATTGGTTGCCATCCAGTCCCGCGTAGGTGGACTTATCAAAGTAATACCACTCATTTCCCGTATTCTGCCAGCCGCTCAGCAGCTTTCCGTTTATCGTATAATAGTTTTTGCCATCGACGGTCTGGATACCCGTTTCGGAAAAGGTACAGCCGCAGTTACACACGATCCTTTGGCCGGATACATCCACAGAATAGGTATGACAAGTGGCAGGAATCTTCCTTCCTTCTTCCAATACGGCACCGCAGTCAACACAAAAAATTCTGCCCGTATAACCGGGCTCGGTGGCCGTTGGCGCTTGATCCGTTGCTTCCCCCGGCGTGTGCTTGTGAGAATCATCCGCTGTTGAAATAATCAAAATACCGTGGGTGGTAGGGCGTTCCACACCGTCGGAGGGAGAGCAATGCAGCTCCAGCTCCTCACCGGGACGTTGGGACAGGAAGGCAGAGGATCCGCCGCCGTCGCAGTTCACGGCCTGCACGCAACCGAGGGAGATCATAAACTCCGCCATCTCGTAGCAGTTGAAGCCGCGGGAGAAGGGCTCCTGACGGCCCTCGTTCATGACGGTGATGATGGTGCCGTCCGCCTTGATACCCAGCATGGAGCGGGGAGCGGCAGGCTCGGGGTCGTTGATGACGTGCTGATTCTCCCCGTCCTTGACCAGAAAATGAAAGCTGGCAGGGATCAGCTGCTCCTCCCAGCCCGTAATGGCGTCGTAGGTCTGCCGCACCTCGGTCTTGGGGATGTGCGCAGGACGGGGCTGTCCGTCCTTCTCGTCAAAATTGACCACAAGGCAGGTATAGGCGCCAAAAAAGCTGTTCTGGCTGTTTCTGTAGTAATCGCCGTCCATGATCAGCGTACCCAAGGTCTCGCCGATCAACTCGGGATGCTGCTCATAGTAATCGACATCATACCAGTGCAGAGCCGTATTCATGGCGGCGACTACGTTGCCGTAGCCGTGCTCCTCGGCATACTTGACCTGCTCGGACATGATCTGGGTCTGATATTCCCTGCCCTCGAGGCCTTCCTTCATTTTATATGTACTGGGCATGACCTTGGTGTAGGGGTTATAGGGATCCACCTCCACCACGTGACACACCTGACGGTGCGTGCCGTCCTCGCGGCTCAGAATGATTTCGGACTCGGTAATACCTGGAGCCAGCTCCCAGTCTCGCTTAGAGATCAGCGTCAGGTAATGATCCTCATCTTCCGCGTACGCAACGGCAAACGTGCTTACGGAAGCAACGCTTACGAGTACGAGCAAGCACAAAAGTATCGCGACGATTTTATGTTTCATCTTTGTTCTCCTTTTTCTTGCTTGATATTCTCTGCCGGGGTATAGGTTGTTCGGTTCGCGCGAAAGTCCTGGAAACTCAAAGTGTTTTACTGGAAAAATGCTTGTATCAAATCAGCCGAACGATATATCGTTCGTTGCCCACCGCGCGCCACGTGGAGGCTTTGATCCTGCGCGGTTCCCCCCGCCAAAAGCGGGGAGAGGTTGTTTTACAACCGTAACAGAAAGCGGACAGATCACTCAAGGATCAGCTTGCCGTTTGCATCGAAGCGGTAGTAGCCTGCCGGAATAGACGTTCCCGCAACAAAGCCGGCATTCAGGTACAGGCGCGTATTCTTAGCGATCTTGTCGCCGTCGTTGATGAAGTAATAATCACCCTCAAACTCAACCAGCTTGTAGCGGGTCTGCTTGACATCGTTGATATAGAGATAATCACCGATGACACCGTTCTTGAGAGGCTCAACAATCATCTTACCCTCGGCATCGAAGTTGTAGAAGCCGGGAGCGATGGCTCTGCCGTCGGAGAAGAACTTACCGCTCACATAGGTTGCGCTCAGATACAGGCGGGTATTCTTGGCAATCTTATCGCCGTCGTTGATGAAGTAGAAGTTGCCCTCAAACTCAACCAGCTTGTAGCGAGTCTGCTTGACGTCGTTGATGTAGAGATAACCGTCAACCACGCCGTGCTGAGGAGCGGGAATGACCATCTTACCTTCAGCGTCGAAATTGTAGTAACCGGGGACAATGGCTCTGCCATCGGGGAAGGTCTTGCCGCTCACATAGGTTGCGCTCAGGTAAAGCTTCATGTTCTTGACAACCTTATCACCATCGTTGATAAAGTAGAGGTTACCGTCATGCTCCACCAGCTTGTAGCGAGTCTGCTTGACATCGTTGATGTAGAGGTAATCACCGACAACACCGTCCTTGAGAGGCTCGATGATCATCTTGCCTTCTGCATCAAAGCTATAATAGCCGGGCAGAATGGCTCTGCCGTCGGGGAAGGTTTTACCGTTCACGTAGGTGGCGCTCAGGTACATTCTCTGGTTCTTGACGATCTTATCGCCGTCGTTGATGAAGTAGTAAGCGCCCTCAAACGCAACCAGCTTGTAGCGGGTCTGCTTGACATCGTTGATGTAGAGGTAGTCACCGACAACGCCGTTCTTGAGAGGCTCGATCACCATCTTACCCTCGGCATCGAAGGTGTAGTAGCCGGGCTGAATGGCTCTGCCATCGGGGAAGGTCTTGCCTGCCACATAGGCATTGCCCAGATAAACGCGGGCATTCTTCAGAATCTTATCACCATCGTTGACGAAATAGATGTCATCGTTAAACGCAACCAAGCGGTAACGAACCTGACGAACGCCGTCAATATACAGCTGATCCTTGTACACACCGTTCAGAAGGGTTGCGACACCGTCGGTACCGCAATCGTAGTACAGGGTGCCGTCAGCCACGAAGGAGTTCACGATGCCGGTCTGCATGATACCGGCGCGGTTGAACAGGTAGGTCTTGCCGTCAATGACGTAAGGTCTGGAGGAGGTCGCGTCGTTGGTCTGGTCGCGGTAGAAGGCGGGACCGTACCAGTAACGCATACCGGCGGGAACCTGCTCCCAGACACCGGTGGTCAGGCGGCCGTTCTCGAAGACGAAGGTGATACCGTCCAGGGTGGTATGCTTGCCGTTGGGGCCTGCATAGGTGCGAGTATTGAAGTAGTACCAGCCGTCGTCCAGCTCGATCCAGCTGTGTCTCAGCTCGCCGTTGATGGTATAGTAGGTGGTACCGTTGACAACGATCAGACCGCTGCCGGTATACTCATAGCCGCAATCGCAAACCAGCTTGGAGCCGGTGACAACGTAGCTGTGACCGGTTGCGGGGATCTCGGTGCCCCAGTCAACGATGGAATCGCAGATGGAGCAGTAGGTGCGGCCGGTGTAGCCTGCCTCAGTGCAGGTAGGAGCCAGATCGTCCACTGCGGAGGGAGCATGGACGTGAGCAGTGCCGCGCTCTGCCTTGAAGGCGGGATCAGAGAAAGCAGTCTGAAGCTCGGTATCCACGCTGAACTCCTCGTTGGAGAACGCGCCCAGAACAGCAGACTCGTAGCCGTCGACGTAGGTGATGGCACCCATATCGACGTCAGCCTTCAGGTCGTAAGGCCAGAAGCCATACTCATCCCAGAACTTCTTAGCATCAAAGCCCTCAACATGGATATCCGTATCGTAGTAGATCACGCGGATGGGCAGAGCTGCCAGGGTAGCTGCGCCGGTCTGGGTGTTCTTACCGGTACGGGTAACGGTGATGGTGGCGGTGTTGTTCTCCACATCGATGGAGTAGTCTGCGGTGAAGCCGTCGGCCAGAACCATGTGATCCAGCTCCCAATGGTTGCCGTAGTTCAGGTCGATGGTGGTGGTCACGGACTGGATGGTCTCAATGTCAGTAGCGTTCAGATTCATCCAGTAGATAGAACCGCCGTACAGATTGTTCAGAGCAGGATCGGCGGGAACCAGCTGAACGGTGGAAGCGTCAACGCCGGAGTTGACGATGACGTAACGGATGATAACGGAGGTATTGCCGGCGTTATCGGAGATCTCAAACTTCACGCGGTGGAAGCCGTCAGCGACGGCAACGTCCTTGGCGAAGGAAATACGACCGTTGCTGTAGGTAACGTCGACCTCAACACCGTCAACGTATGCCTTTGCGGAGGCAGCGTTCAGACCGGTGGCGTTGGTCTTGGCGGTATTCTCGGTAACGGTAGCCACAAGGGACAGGCTGTTGTCGGTCACCGTGAAGGGGACTCTCTTTACCAGAGGCTCGGCCTTGTCAGCAACGGCGATCTCCACCTTCTGGAAGATAGGAGCCTCACGATCATCAACCGCGTCGGAGAAGTCAACGGTGATGTTGTCAACGTACACTGTCTGCAGACCGTTGACGGTACCGTAGGTCTTCCATAGATCATTGGTATTGGTGTGGGGGAACATGAACTCAATGAAGCGGAAGTTGTTGGCATCGTTCTTGGAAGCGTTGTAAGCGATTCTTTCCTTGCAATCCAGACCGGGAATCAAAACCTTCTCGTACTTACTCACATCAACGCTGAAGTAGCGCCAGCCGCTCTCATCAAAGGTATTGTAAACCTCGGGCTGGTTGATAACGGTAATGGTATTCTTCTTGTCGAATATGCCGTCATTGTTGGAGTCGTACCAATACAGAACGCGAATCCAGCAGTGGACGTACTCATCGGGGATATATGCCCAGAAGCCAATGGACTTGGCGTTCTCAACAACAACACCCTCGTCCAAGAACAGATCACTCTGAGCGTAGCCGCCGTTGGAAATGCCGGGAGCAGAAATGGGGTTCATTTCCACGCGCAAAGAACCGTTGCCGTCATGAACCATGCCGTTCGAGGGATTGGCGATGGACAAATGCTGATAGAAACCCTTGTCGTTACCGTTAACGTCAGCGATGTTCCATTCATCGGCATCATTGGAATCCTCAAAATCAAAGAGAACCTCGGAGCCCTTACCCAAATTCAGGGAAGCTGTTGCGATCAGATTACCGTGAACAAGGGTTGCAGTCAGGGTGCTATTCAGATTATCAGGAGCGTTCTCCTGAGAGACAGCGGTGAACTTCAGACCATTGAAGGAACCGAGGGTAGTGTTGGTAGTGGAGAAAACGACGTCGGAGTCCTTCAAAACAACCTGATTCAAGCCGCCGTTAATGGTAGCATTCAAGCCAATAACAACCTCTTTACCGAAGGGGACAGTCATGATCGCCTGAGAGAAGCTGAAGGCATCGGGAATCACGATCTCAACAGAACCCTCACCGACAATCTCACCGTCGTATACCATCTGAGCAGTAGCTGTGCCGACCTTACCGGAGGAAACGAAAAGGCCGTCCTTAATGGTACCCATGGTAGGATCAGCCAACTGCCATGCCACATCCTCGGGGATGTCTGCGGCATTACCGACCAGGTCAGTACCGATAGCGGAGAACTGGATAGAGCTACCGGGAGTATAGTAAACATCGGGAGCGGAAATGTGTGCCTGCTCAAACTCACCGGTTGCGGGCGCGGTAGAGATGACCAGAATACCGTGGGTAGTAGGACGCTCAGCGCCGTCAGAGGGAGAGCAGTTGACCTTCAGCTCTTCACCGGGACGCTGGGACAGGAACGCGGAGGATCCGCCGCCGTCACCGTTCACGGCGTACACGCAGCCGAGGGACAGCATGAATTCAGCCATCTCGTAGCTGTTGAAGCCTGCGGAGTAGGGAGACTGACGACCGTCGTTCATGACCATCACGAAGGTACCGTCTTCCTTGATACCCATAAAGGAGCGAGAAGCGGGATCGGAGGTGTGGTTCTTGGAGGACTGGTTCTTACCGTCCTTGACCAGGAAGCCGAAGTTGGCGGGAATGACCTGCTCCTCCCAGCCGGTGATAGCATCGCCGGTAGAACGGAGCTGCACCTTAGGCATATCGGCAGGACGCGCCACGCCGTCCTTCTCGTCAAAGTTGATGACGAGACAGGTCTGCGCGCCCGCGGTCTGGCCCTGGCTGTTCTTGTACAGCTCGCCATCCAGAACGAGGTAACCGAGAGGCTCACCGACCAGCTCAGGATGGTTGTTATAGTACGCACTGTCGTACCAGCTCAAGGAAATATTCATGGCAGCCACGACGTTACCGTAGCCGTTTGCCTCGGCATATGCAGCCTGCTGAGACATGATCTGTACTTTGTAGTCCTTGTTTTTAAGGCCCTCAGCCATCTTGTATGTGCTGGGGATAACCTTGGTGTAGGGGTTGTTGAGGTCAACCTCTACAACGTGGGCCACCTGTCTGTGGGTGCTGGCAGCGTTGTTCAGCACGATCTCAGACTCGGTGATACCGGGAGCCAGCTCCCAGTCCTTCTTGGAGATGAGCTTGTAGTAGTCGTCATCGCGATCGGTATCGTAGTCAATGGATGCTGCAAAAGCATACACCGGAACCACACCGACGAGCATGATGACCGCCAAAGCCATCGCAAGAAGCTTGATAGCGGATTTCTTCATGATTTCTTCTCCTTATGGAGATTTTTATTATATAAACTGCCAGAGCAGTCTATATTCATGGAATTTCTGAAAGCCCTGTTGGCGAGTAGCCGAGAGAGCGTTTTTGGGGAACCGTAAATCGAATAATGAAAGAATCGCGTAAAATGCCGGGAATGCTATGTATAAATTCGGCCTTTGTTTTGATCAAATCAGCCGGATCTTTGGATCCGTTGCCCGCCGCGCGCCACGTGGAGGCTTTGATTCTTGCGCGGTTCCCCCCGCCAAAAGCGGGGAGAGGTTGCATGACAACCGTGATAGAAAGCAGATAGATCACTCAACGATCAGCTTGCCGTTTTCATCGAAGCGATAGTAGCCTGCGGAGAAAGGAGAACCTTCAACAAAGCGCTCGCTCAGGTAAAGCTTCATATTCTTGGCAACCTTATCGCCATCGTTGATGAAGTAGAAATAACCGTCGTATTCCACCAGACGGTAGCGAACCTGTCGAACGTCGTTGATGTAGAGGTAGTCACCGACAACACCGTTCTTGACAGGCTCGACGATCATCTTACCCTCGGCGTCGAAGTTGTAGTAGCCGGGCAGGATGGCTCTGCCATCGGAGAAGGTCTTACCGCTCACATAGGTTTCGCTCAGGTAAAGCTTCATGTTCTTGGCAACCTTATCGCCATCGTTGATGAAATAGAAGTTACCCTTATGCTCTACCAGCTTGTAACGGGTCTGCTTGACGTCGTTGATGTAGAGGTAATCACCAACAACACCGTCCTTGAGAGGCTCGATGATCATCTTGCCCTCGGCGTCGAAGTTGTAGTAGCCGGGCAGGATGGCTCTGCCGTCAGAGAAGGTCTTACCGCTCACATAAGTTTCGCTCAGGTACAGCTTCATGTTCTTGGCAACCTTATCACCGTCGTTGATGAAATAGAAGTTACCGTCATGCTCCACCAGCTTGTAGCGGGTCTGCTTGACGTCGTTGATGTAGAGGTAATCGCCGACAACACCGTTCTTGAGAGCCTCGATGATCATCTTGCCCTCAGCATCGAAGTTATAGTAGCCGGGCAGAATGGGTCTGCCGTCAGGGAATGTTTTTCCGTCCACGAATCTTTCACTCAGATACAGCTTGACGTTCATGGCAACCTTATCGCCATCGTTGATAAAATAGAAATCTCCATTGTACTCGACCAACTGATAACGAACCTGCTTGACATCGTTGATATAGAGATACCCGTCGATGACACCGTTCTTCCCTTCTTCAGGAACATCCGGCTCATCGGGCTCGACAACAGGGGGCTCTTCGGGCAGAACCATTTTACCTTCTGCGTCAAACTGATACGTCCCTGCCTTCAAGGGCGTACCGTCTGCCAAGGTATGGCCTGCAACGTATTTCTCGCTCAGATAGAGGGACACGTTCTTGGCGATCTTGTGGCCGTCATTGATGAAGTAGAAGTTGCCGTCTGTATCCTGAACCAGCATATACGTTTTTTGTCTTATACCGTCAATATGGAAATAATCATCATACACACCGGTATAACGAACAGCCTCGCCGTTGGTACCGCAATCGTAGTAAATAAACGCTCCGGTAGCAAGAGCACCGCCGCCGCTCGTAGCATCATAGAATCTGGCAATACCGGTCTGCATATAACCCTGTCTGTTGAAGAGGTAGGTTTTGCCGTTGATCTCATAGGGACGGCTGGATGTCAGCTCGGGAGAGGTGTCGCGGTAATAGCCGGGGCCGTACCAATAGCGGCTACCCTCAGAAGTAGTCACCCAAGTACCGGTCATAACACGGCCGTTATCGAATACAAACTTAACGCCTCTGTCGGCATACTGTTCGCCGTTCATGCCGGCATACGTTTTGGTATCGAAGTAGTACCAATCGTCGTCAATACCGACCCAACCGGGGAGCAGCTTACCGGCGGCCGTATAGTAGGTTTTGCCTTCAATGGTGTGCAGATCAGTACCCTTGAATTCATGACCGCACGCGCAAACGATCTTTCTGTTATCAACATCGACCGTGAAGGTATGACCGGTCGCGGCAACGGTGGTACCCCACTCAACAACGGAGTTACAGCCTGCACAGAAGGTACGGCCGGTGTAGCCGGGCTGCGTACAGGTAGGAGCCTTGTCCTCGATGGCAACGGGAGTGTGGACGTGGGTCGTACCGTGAGCGGTAAAATACACCTTATCCATAGCCGCGTTGGTGGTATACATTTCGGTATCCACGTGGAACTCCTCGTTGGAGAAGGTGGAGGTAGAGCCGTCGGTGTGAGTAATGAGGCCCATGTCAACGTCCATCTTCATATCCTGTGCGAAGAAGTTGTAGGTAGTCCAGTAGGTCGCTGCGGTGAAGCCGGGAACCTTAATGTCGGTATCGAAGTAAATGATACGGACGGGGAGCTTGGCCAGCACAGCCTCACCGGTCTGGGTATTGTCACCGGTGCGGGTGATGGTGATGGTAGCGGTATTGGTTTCTGCGTTGATGGAATACTCAGCGGAGAAGCCATCAGCCAGATACATGTGATCGAGCTGCCAGTGATTGACGCTGTTGAGGTCAATGACCGTCTCCACAGAGTCAATGGTTTCAATGTTGGTAGCCTTCAGATCCATCCAATAAATGGAACCGAAGGGGATGCGATCCAGCGTAGGATCTGCGGGAACAAGACTCAGCGTGGACTTTGCCTCGCCGGACTTGACCTCTACGACACGGATAACAACAGACTTGTTGCCTGCCTTATCACAGATCTCAAACTTGACGCGGTGGTAACCGTCAGCTACAACGTTGCCGTTGGAGGTGATCTTGCTGCCGTCAAACGTGCAGTCTACCTCAACGCCGTCGATGTAAACCTTGGCTGTGGAAGCATCCAGACCCGAAACGTTATAGAGAGGTTGTTCAACACCCATGGCATCTGCCAGAGTCATTTTCTCTGCTACAGCAGCAGAGAGGTTCAGAACGTTGGAGGTCGTGGTGATCACGTCGCGCTTGACCAGAGCGGTGGTACCGTCCAGATAGATCTTATCGAAAATGGGATTTTCTCTGTCATCGACTGCATCGGAGTAGTCCACGGTGAAGCTATCCAAATAGTAGGTATAGGGACCGTTGATGGTACCGTTGGTCTGCCACAGGATGTTATTTTTGGTTCTGTGGGTGATGATAGCGATGAAGAATTCACCCTTTTCAGCCAGCTGGCCTGTGGTCTGACCGTTGCTGTCCTGCTTATTGAACTGGTTGGAATACTTCAGCGCGATCTTTTCATAGGCAGAGATATCCATCGACATATAATGCCAGCCGGATTCGTCGATGTTGTAGTATACGTTCTCGGATTCCATCATGCTGACGGTAGCGATGGTATCGTATACACCGTCGCCGTTGGAGTCGGTCATATAGTGACCCTGCACCCAGCACTGGATGTTATCCTCGGGAACGTAGAGCCAGAAGCCCACTCTGCGGGCGTTCTCCAGCTCGATGGCTTCGCCGTCCACACCAAGTCTGATCCATGCGTACTCACTGGAATCGGATTTCTTGGAGGACAGGCCGTTGATCTCCAGGCGCAAGGAGTAATCACCGTCATGCACCTGACCGTTGTTGCGGTCTGCCAGAGACAGCTTCAGGTAGTAGTCACGGTAGTCATTGGTTCGGCTGTTGATTACGTTCCATTCGTCGATATCAACTTGACCGTCCTCGAAGTCCCAGAGCACCTCGGAGCCCTTGCCCAGATTGAGCTTGACTGTAGCGGTAGGATTGCTACCCATGTTCAGGGTTGCGGTTACCGTACTGGTAACGTCCAAAGGCGCGTTTGCTTCGTCTACGGCAACAAAGTTCAGGCCGTCAAAACGACCGAGGGCTGCATTGGTCGTGGTAAAGCTTACGTCATTGGCACCGAGACCGATCTCCTGCGCCACGCCGTTGACCATCGCACTTGCCTTGACGGGAATCTGCGCGGTCTTACCGAAGGGGATGGTGACTACGGGTTGCTCAAAGAAGAGCTTATCGGGGGTAACGATGGTAATACTCTTTTCACCGACGATCTTACCGTCGTAAAGCATCTGTGCCGTTGCCGTTCCCTCTTTTCCCGAGGAAGTGAAGACACCGTTTGCGATGGTGCCCATGCCCTCTTCCTTGATCTGCCAGGTTACGTCAGTGGGAATATCCACCTTGGTACCGACAGCATCGGTTCCGAGCGCGTTAAAGGTAACGGATGCACCGGGGGTATAGAACTCGTAGTCGGTGGACAAGTTTGCACGGGCAAACTGGCCATCTGCGGGAGCAGTCGAAACGACCAGAATGGTATTGGTGGTAGGTCTCTCACCGCCGTCGGACAGAGAGCAATTGACCTTCAGATCCTCACCGGGACGCTGAGAACAGAAGGTGGTGGATCCGCCGCCGTCACAGTTGGCAGCATAGATACAACCCATCTTGATCATGTAATCCGCCATCTCATAGTTGGTAAAGCCGGTAGAATAAGGCGCCTGCTCACCGTCAGAAACAGCCATGACGAGCGTGCCGTCGGCTCTGATACCAATGAAGGTTCTGGAGGCAATACCGCTTCCGTGATCCTCCTTGGGATACTGGCTTACGGGATTACCGTTTGCATCGGGCTTGACCAGGAATGCCCACACACAAATGGCATTCTGCTCCCAACCGGTGAGAGGATCGGTCTGGGAACGCATCATAACCTTAGGCATATCGGCAGGACGGGGCTCACCGGTCAGGGGGTGATTATCGTAATTGATGACAAGAACCGCATAGTTCTTATTGAAGGTTGCAGAGCCACGGCTGTTCTCGTAGTAATAACCGTCCAAAATGTTGTAATACAAGGGTTCGCCGATCAGCTCGGGATGATCCTTGTAGTAAGCTTCAGTATACCAGCTAAGCATAGCATTGGTAGCGACAACAACGTTACCGTAGCCCAGCTTCTCGGCTTCCAACGCCTGCGTGGAGGTGGACTGCGTACCGTAGTTGCCGGGAGTGGGGATCATGCCCTTGTAACCGGGAATTACCTTGACGTAGGGATTGTTGAGGTCCACAACGGCGGCGTGCATGACCTGTCTTCTGGTACCGCCCTCGTTGTTCAGAACCTGCTCATATTCCTTCACACCGGGAGCGATGTCCCAGCTTCTTTCGGAAATGAGGTTGTAGTAGTTGCTTCCTCCGTTGCTGTCATCGTAAGAATCCTTTGCTGCAAAAGCGGTCGTGGGGATCACGCCGATGAGCATAATGCTGACGAGTAACAACGCCAGAATCTTGGAAAATGGACTGTGTTTCATGTCTTTTCTCCTTTTTGTTTTATTCTTTAGTGTCATTCTAAAAGCCGTCTCGCCGATGAGCGGACACGCCGCCCGGCCGGGCTATCAAAGCCTTCGTCTGCGAGCTCCCAAATACACAATGAAGGTTTCAAAAGCAAAGCCAAAGAGCCTGTCTCTCATCAAACGAGAGAGCTCTTAGAATAAGCACCGATTTACGGTCGCCTCTAAAAGTGCTCTTACCGAAAAGATTTCCTCATGGTCTTCTCGTCAATTGAGTTTTCAGAGGTTCCCATATATATACAGCGCAGGGCTGAATATATCTTGTGATTATGTAGGTGCTGCCCTGTTACAGGGTGCACCCTCGGCTTACAGCTTATAAGCCTTGAAGTTGTGGTGGGTCTTTCTCTTTTCGGGCGGAGGCTCGGGAAGATAGTTGCCGTAGAGGCTACTGAGGAATGCGTCATAGCCCACAGGCCCCCAGAATTTATGCCCTTCAAATTCCAGCTCGATGGGATGGTCGAACACCTCGGCGGGGAGAATGTCTCGGTTTCCGTAGACGTTCCACGCCTTACCGCCCAGATATTTGCTGCCCTCATAGGGATGCTTGCGTGCCTCCTTCATCAGCTTGCGGACATAATGCTTGCTTCCCTTCATCTTGGCGAATATCATGAGGATGCCCTTGACAAAGCGCTTGATCGGATGATGGGAATCGGGCTTATCCAATTTTGTGAGACCGAGACGGAACAAGGCTTTTCTTTGACGCTTGCTTTCTTTCTTAGCCTTCTCCTTATCAGCATCCCATGCATCCAAGGGAAAAATATCCATATCCAATCCCACAGCCAAGCCGTCCTCCATATCGTTTTCGATCTTGCGGGTGGTCATATCGCAAAGCTTGGCATAGGGGAAGAGGAACTGCTCATCCTTTTCAAAATGAAGCAGCTTGTACTGCTCGTTATCCTTGAACAGTGAGAGGAGGCGGTCGTAATCCTCTCGGGGCACGAGCACATCTACGTCGTCGTCCCACGGAATAAAGCCCTTGTATCGGATGGTTCCGAGGAGAGTGCCGTGAGAGAGGAAGTAGCGGATGTTGTTCTCTTCGCAAAAGGCATGGAAGGTCTTCAAAATTTCCAGCTCAATCTGCTTGATTTCCTGTAGCGTTAATTCTTGCATATAATTCTATGTACTCCTTAAAACGTTCTTTTCGATCAAATAATTTTGCTTTTTGGAGGCATGCTTCTCTGGGATAAGGCCCGTCCTCGCAAATGCGAAGGATCTCTCGCTCCAGCGCATCCACGTCATCACAGTCCACGACTGCGCCACAGGTCTCGTCGATGATCTCCGGGCTTCCGCCCGTGCGGAAGGTGAGGACCGGTGTACCGCAGGCCAAGGATTCCATATTCACGGTGGGGTAGTTCTCTTCCCTTGTGGGGTTAACGAACAGGTCGGCGGCCGTATAGATCTCGGCAAGCTCCCTCTGGTTTTGGGTGCGGTGGATGGACAGGATATTGTTGGGTAATTGTTTATCCACGTTGGCATCCGTACCCACAAGGACGATTTTATATTCTTCAGGCAAACGTTTCGCTAACTCCAAGAACACGTCCGACCCTTTTCTGCGATCCCAGCCATATGACACACCGAGAACGATTTTTTTATCCGCCAAGCCATGCCTTTCGCGGAAATCACTTTTACTCGGCGTGAAAACCGACAGATCGATGCCATTGTGGATCACTTTAACGGGGTATTCCTTCAAAAAGGATTCTTTAACAAGTCCCGCAAGCCATCGGGATGGGGTTACAATGGTCAGATCCAAGTCTGAAAACAGGGCTTTTTTCTTTTCAAATATCGCCTTGCTACGGTCAAAGAACCACGAAAATTCTTTGCGCTGTACGCAAGTGTGGCATTGAGTTTTCCACTTATCACACCGCATCATGGTAAAATGCGGACAGTATCCGGTGAACGCCCAGCAGTCATGGAATGTCCAGATCAATTTGGTCTGATGCTGCTTGAAATATTGAAACAGCATCTCCAAATTACAATCATGGCCGTGGATATTGTGTAGATGCACGATATCGGGTTGGATACGCTCCAGCTCGGCGATCATTTTTTTGGTAGCTGCTTGAGAATTGAAGCCGTAATTTCCGAAAACATGAGATTTGAGCGCTTGGATTTTCAGGTAACGGGCATTCGTGCATGGAATGCCTTGCGCATAGCCGTTTCCTATACTGCTGTATAAAATATAATTTTCGGTTTGGCTTTGGGTCAGCAGCTCGCTGATCCCGACACAGATCTTTCCCGTGCTAGCGACGCCACAGGTCGCGTTGATTTGCACA
>JAGARU010000072.1 GCA_017622085.1 Clostridia bacterium
AGGCAAAGTGGCGACCCGAAGGGGACTCGAACCCCTGACCTCTAGCGTGACAGGCTAGCGTTCTAACCAACTGAACTACCGGGCCGTATTATGGCGGATGCGTCGCATCCGCCATGACCTTGTCGCTGGTGGAAACAATAGGGCTCGAACCTATGACCCTCTGCTTGTAAGGCAGATGCTCTCCCAACTGAGCTATGCTTCCATGCTGACTGGATATTGTGTCGTTCGCGGCTCGCGTTTGCGTTTCTCGCTTGCGACGTGTATGATTATATCACAGTCATTTTCATTTGTCAACACTTTTTTGAAAGTTTTTTTAAAAATTTTTACTTTTCTTCAAAAGCCTTGTGTACCAAGGCTTTCAGCTCTTTTTCACTGAAATTGTACACCTTGTTACAGAACTGACAGGAGAGCTCCAGCTCTCTGGGCTTGCCCTCCGCCTCGGCCTCGTCAAGGAGCTTTTCGATCTCCGTCTGACCCAAGCTGATCACCGCCCGCTCCGTTCTCTCGCGGGAGCAGGTGCACTTATACTCCACCTCCAGCTCGTCGAAGGGAGAGTACGGAATGCCCTCCAGAACCAGCGCGGCGATCTCTTCGTTCGTCATGCCCTCCGCAAAGCGGTGGGACAGGTTTGTGATGAGGGATGCATTGGCCTCCAGCTTGGCTACGACCTCCTCGTCCGCAAAGGGCAGGAGCTGAACCAGCACGCCGCCGGCGGCCTTACAGGTGTAGTCCACGTCCACCAGCACACCAAGGGCGCAAAGGGTAGGACACTGCTCACTGGTGGCGTAATACTGTGCCACGTCCTCCGCGATCTCGCCGCTGACCAGACGGATGGTGCCGTTGTAGGGCTGGTCGTCGCCCATGTCCTTAGCCACGGTCAGGGTGCCGTCGCCGATGATGCCGCTGACGTCCAGCTTGCCGTTGGGCTTGCGTTCCTTATCGGCCAAGGGGTTGCTGATATAACCGCGCACGTTGCCGTAATAGTCGGCCACGGCCAGAACGGTGCCGGCCATGCCGTCGCCCTTAATGGTAAGGGACAGGGTGTTCTCCTTTTCGCCCAACATGGCGCCCATCATGGAGGTGGCGGTGAGCACGCGGCCCAAGGCCGCTGTTGCGGTGGGGGCGGTGCCGTGGATACGGATGGCCTCGTTTACGATGGCGGTAGAATTGATGACGTGGATCCGCGCACTGCCGTCCTCGGTCATGGCGCGGAAAATGGTTGACTGCTTTGCTGACATAGTGTTCTCCGTTACTTCACCCACGGTGAAGCTCTGTTTCGTTATTTTTTGGCGCGGGCCACATAGAACCAGCGCTCGTCCGTCTCGGTGGCCGGGGTCTGATCAAAATCGCTTACCCGGGCAAGCAGCTCAAAGCCGGTATCGGCCAGAAGCTTTTGCACGGTTTTATGGCTGTACGCCCGTTCCCGCTGGCACTCCTCCGTGCGGGTGTAGGTTCCGTCCTCGTTTTCGGCAAAGATATCAAGGCAGAAGTCACAAATGCGGGTCTTGGGGTTATAAAAATTCTGCCAACCGCAATACACGCCCTCCGCCTCCAAGACGTAGGAGCGGTCGGCGTAGACGGTTTCAAATTTATATGGGGTATTGACGTCAAAAATAAAAATTCCGTCGGGCACAAGATAATTGTGTACCAAGGAAAAGCACCGGCGGATATCCTCGGTCTTTAAAAGATAGTTGATGCTGTCAAGGCAACAGACGGCGGCATCCACCGTTCCGTACAGCTCGAAGGCACGCATGTCCTGGCAAAGCCACAGAATATCGCCGCGGCCGGCCTCCATGGCCCGTTCTCTTGCCACGGCCAGCATATCGGCCGACAGGTCCACGCCCGTCATGTCGTAGCCCAGCTCCGCTAACGGAAGGGTTACGGCACCGGTGCCGCAGGCCAGATCCAGCACCAGCTCCGTGGGCACGGTGGCATACTGCCGGATGGTCCGGTCAAGGAACGCGGCCCACCCACGGTAGTCTACCCCTGAATTGAGGACGTCATACACGCGGGCCAAGGCGCTGTATTGCTCACGCATCTTCGTTTTCCTTTACGCGGTCAAGGATCATGGCGTATCCGTCGTTGCCGTACTTGAGGCAACGGTTTACGCGGCTGATGGTGGCGGTGCTGAGACCCGTCTCCTTACCAACCTCCGCATAGCCCTTGCCCTCGCGGAGCATTTTGGCGGCTTTCAAGCGCTTGCTCATCTCAAATGTCTCGGACACAGTGCACAGATCGTCAAAAAACGTATAGCACTCCTCCAGGGTCTTGAGCTCCAAGATTCCACGGAAGAGAAAATCGGTATCCTGATTTCTTGTCTTTTCGGCCATTTTATTCACCTAAGCCTTTCTTTTTATCGTCCCGGCACACGCCGTTCTTATCCATTATACACCATTTCTTTTACAAAGTAAAGTAGCAGTTTAACAGTTTAGTAACTTGATTGATGTCTCCTGCGCCCATCAAAATGACCATGTCGCCTGCCTTGGCCTCCGCACGGATGCACTCCGCCACGGCGTCAAAGGAAGGAAGCGCCACTGCGCCTGCGTCCCGGGCAAATTTTGCCTCGTCTAGTCCGTACACGTTCTCCTCCCGGGCGGCGTAAATGGGGGCGAACCAAAGGACGTCCGTCTCGCCGAAGGCGGTGATGAAATCGTCGTAGAGGAGGGCGGTTCTCGAATAGGTATGGGACTGGAAGGCGCACAGGATCCGCCCATAGCCCATGAGGCGGGCGGCGGCAAGAGACGCGCGGATCTCCGTTGGGTGGTGGGCGTAGTCCTCGTACACGTCCGCACCGCAGGAGAGGGTTCCCTTCTTTTCCATGCGGCGCTGGGCGCCCTCATAAGCGGCCAAGCCCTCGGCGGCGGCTGTGGGCGAGATGCCGTTCTCGCAGGCGGCGGCAAAGGCGGCCAGAGCGTCGCTGACAAAATGCACGCCTACGCTCCGCAGGGTCACGTGAGCAAGGAGCTCCCCATGGCGGCGCACGTCAAAGGACGTACCGGTGGCAGAAGCGGAGACGTTCTCCGCCCGATAATCCACTCCCGCCGAGAGGCCGAAGGTGATTTTTTTGCCTCCATAGGCCTGTGCGGCGGTCATCGTTTCCTTGTCATCACCGTTTACGATGGCCATGGCGTTTTCCGCCGCCCCGGTGCGGCCAAGGAAGCGGCCGAAGGAGGTGCGTATGTGCTCCATGGAGGTGAAATAATCCAGATGATCGGCCTCCACGTTCAGAACGATGGCACAGGTGGGGTTGAAGCTGAGGAAGGAATCCATATATTCGCAGGCCTCGAAGACGAAATAGTCCTCGCCGCCCAGCTTGCAGGTGGAGCCGTAGGCGGGAATGGCCGCGCCGGCAAACACGGTGGGGTTGACGCCGGCGGCCTCACAAATAGCGGCCAGCATGGCGGTGGTAGTGCTCTTTCCGTGCATACCGGAGACGCCCATGCGGCATCCGTAGCGGCACATCACGGCACCCAGATAGTCGGCACGGGAGATGAGAGGCAGATTCATTTCCTGCGCGGCCACGTAGTCGGGGTGCTCCGGCGAGATGGCGACGGTATAGACCACCGCGTCGCCTGCCCGAACGTGGACGCCCTCGTCCGACACGATGGAGATCCCCATATCCGCTAAGCGGCGGGTAACGGGAGTGAGGGTGCGGTCGTAGCCGGCGGTCTCCTTACCGATTTTTTTGGTCAGCTCCGCCAAAGAGCACATACTGACGCCACCGATGCCGAGAAAGAACACGCGGCGCGCCTGATCAACGTATCGGAGCACGGCCTCCGCGCCGTGATTGGTATTGGGTGTTGACATGATTGCCTCCCGTAAAAAGCGGATGCGCCTCCGCTTTATTTCCTGTTTTTATTATACACCATCCTCCTAAAAAAAGAAAGAAATGGTAAGGATAATTCTTAAAAAAATTTAAAAATTTATAGTTCCTTCACGAAATTCTTGCTTTTTGTTTGTATAAAGTTCATATTCGCATTGTATACTACATCTATCCGGTGGAAAATTGTCCACCTGCTCCCAAAATTATCCCCCCACAAAGGGAGCAAGCTACACCGGGGGAGAAAGGCTCCTGTTACCGCATACGGGCAGGTTGAAAAAAGAACATGAAGATCACAGACATCAAAGTTCGCAAATTTTTTGACGAAGGCCCGATGAAGGCTGTTGTTTCCGTCACCTTTGACGAGCAACTGGCCGTGCACGACATCAAAGTTATTTACGCCAAGGATCGCCACTTCATCGTTATGCCGTCGAGAAAGAACCCTGACGGTACCTATCGCGACATCACCCATCCCATCAACGCCGCATTCCGTGCGGAGCTTGAAAACGCCGTAATTGAGGCGTACTTTGCCCAGCTCGAGGCGGCAGACACGTTTTTGCCCTCCGAGGATGAAGCCGTAGAGGCCTGAGACGCGAATCCCTTTCGCGTGGGCGGCGTTTCCCTTACCCCGGGGCGGCGTCGCATAAAGAAAAATCATCCCAAGGCCGCTTGGCCTTGGGATGACTTTTTGTTATTTTTTCTTTTTCTCGGCGATGAGCATTTGGAAGAACCGCTCGGCGGTGATGTGGGACGTCCGCTTCAAGAACCACCAGGATGCGGCGGAAACGGTGTCCTTCCACCCGACCAGATACGCCGTCAGATCATCCACGGCCATGCCGTCGCCCACGCCCATGATGCTGTCCTTGAAGTAACGCTTGGCCCACGTGGCGACCTCCTCGGGGAAGTAATAGTCCATCGCGCCAAACTGATGGAGCAGCTCGTGTGCCACCAAGTAGCAGGCGTGGTGGGCGGTGGTGTCGGGGCGAAGGAGGACGGTGGACATTTCCGGCAGGTCGGCGCCCTTCCACTGGAAGCCCTGCCAAGCCATGGAGGCATAGCTCCGGCCGGGGGATTCCACAGCTAAAAGAAGCACGGCCTCGTCCACGTTCAGCGTTTTTTCATAATGCGCCTGCAGCTCCTCCATGGTTCGGTTTTGGAAGGCCTCCTTGACGTGGAGATAGCACAGCTTTTTGGGGTCCGCGTCTGCGGGGAGGTTCACCTCGGCGCGGTAGAATTTCAGCTCCAGCTTGACCCCATAGCGGGCGGCCTCCGCCACAAGAAGCTCTCCGGCGGCCTGACGGGCGCTCCGAAGCTTTGCCTGCATAGCGGGCCCCCAGTCCGTAGGGGAACGGCGAGCGTACACGGTAACCACCGCCACGCGCCCGCGCAAAGCCTTGCTGGCACCAGCACCGCGACCCTTCAGATAAAAATGATCCCGGATCTGCGGATAATTCTCAACCTTGTACATTCGTCGCCCTCCCTTCGGCCTCGTTCTATGACCAGTATACTACAAATTCTGTCAAATTGCAAGCGGGCACACTCACCCGAGGATAGCGTTAATTTTTGGTCAAGCTTTTTTGCGGGGAGGGCCCGGCGTGCGTCTTTAATTTTTGGTCAAGCTTTTTTTAAAAAGCTTGACCAAAAATTATGACACCAGCGGGGGCTTCCCCGCCCGACACCTTCGGGGGAGTTTGTGCGCTGACGTGTGAGCAAGCGGCGAAGCTTGGCCGCCGGGCCTTCCCGGCTGGCCGCCGTGCGTCAGGGGTTGCATTTTGGATGAATTTGTATTATACTCATGTTAGAAACAAAAGGAGGTGGCCAGATGTTTGGATATGTGAAGCCGAGAAGGCCGGAGCTTAAAGTAAAAGAAGACATGCTTTACCGGGCGGCGTACTGCGGCCTTTGCCGCACCATGGGACAATGCACGGGTTGCGTTTCCCGCCTGTTCCTCAGCTACGACATCGTTCTCCTGCTCCTTGCGCGGATCGCTCTTGAGGGCACCGAGGTCACCTTGAAGGAGCGGCGCTGTATGGTGCATCCCCTGCGGCCGCGGCTGATGATGGAGCCGAACGGCGCGGCGGAATATTCTGCCATAGCCACCGTTCTGCTGGCGCACGATAAGGCGGCGGACGAC
>JAGARU010000073.1 GCA_017622085.1 Clostridia bacterium
ATTTGGGGAGGGGCAACGATATAGTTAAGCTCCAACGAGGGGTTTGCGTCCAGCTCGTCAGCGTCGAAGGATCTTCCCGTGAATCGTCTGTAGGGAGCTTTCTGCTTTCGCTGTGCATTGACTTCCCTGACCTTCTGTATGACCTCAAAGAGTCTCGCCCGGCCTGGGATCCCGTATTTCTTCAGCGAGGGTGTGACCGCGAGGCAGATGGTTTTCTCTGTTCGGCTCATATCCGCCACCACGAGATTGGTTTTCAGGGGATCAAGACCTCGCGCCACGCACTCCACAGAAGCATAAAAAGATTTCAGATCGATGGCAATATACCATTTGTTTTCCGCCATCTTTCTGCCTCCCTTCGTTTTTCTGTTATTATGTGCATTTTCGCGGCGCGACAAATCTTACAATATTTCTCGATCAATACATCTTGATACAGCTTACCAGCACGCCCTGGATGATGCAATCCTCGGCGTTCACCACAATATCCTTCATGGTCTTGTTTTCGGGATGAAGCACGATCTTACTGCCTTTATGATAAATGCGCTTCAAGGTGCTTTCGCCGTTGACCAAAGCAGCCACGATATCGCCGTCGTTGGCGGTGTTCTGCTGTCTGACAACGATGAAGTCGTTTTCCTTGATGCCCACGTCGATCATACTGTCGCCGTAGGTGCGAAGGATGAACAGCTCCCCGTCCCCAAAGAGTGCCTTGGGCAGCGCGTAGCATTCTTCTATGTTCTCGATGGCTTCGGTGGGACTGCCGCAAGCAATATCGCCCACAAGGTAAGCCATGGTGGATCCGCCGGGCTTCAACTGCGGCAGCACGTCAATATTCCCCAACTTGGTGCGGGAGATCCTTCCCTCGTTTTCAAGGGCTTTGACGTATCGCTGAACCAGATTCAGCGAGCTCATATTCATGGCGTTCATGATCTGACGGTAGCTGGGCGACTGTCCGTTTTCCTTTTGATATTCCATGATGTACTGCTCGATGGACGTAAGTCTTTCTTGGTTTAAAGTTCTCATGACGTTACCTCTTTTCTTTTATTGAACATTGCGTTCAATTTATCGTATCTGTATTATAGCACGGGATAGGGAGGTTGTCAAGAGGAATTTTGCATAAAAAAAGGAGGTCGCACTTTTGGTTACGACCTCGCATGATGCGGTCATTCAATTAGGTGTTTTACATAAATTTTTGAATCATCTCAGCGAACTCTTGTTTCACATCCTCCGGGGCAATGATTTTGATTTTTCCACAGTAGTTGAATACCCAAGAGTAGAAGGTAGAGCAAGCCACAACCGGCTCGGTAATAAGAAAATGATCATGATCCTCTCCGGCTTGGATGGTAATATCTTCTCCGAAACGGTCTATCACTTTATTCATGACAGAATATTCGCAACACAGGATAACATCCTTCTTTTCGTCTCCATACATCAGGAACATAGAGTCGCAGAATGCCGCCAAATCAAAATCTTCGGGACACGGCACCCTTTCCTCTTCTTCGATTTGGATGGAACAAATCTTATCCACCCGGAATTTGATGATCTTGGCAACGCCCTTTCGCTCGTAACATCCGATGACGAAATAACTGTCCATGCTCCACACCAACGCATAGGGACTGAACTTGTACCTGTAGCCGTCATATTTGAGGACCTTCTTCCCTTCTCTGTCATACTCGTAGTACTGAAACGAGACCTTCTTATTTTGATTGATAGCCTCATTAAGCCAATCCGCCATGGTCAGAGTGTTTGTGTCGTTATCCTTGAGTTTGCTGACGAAAAGATTACGCCGAAGATCTTCCGATTGGTTCTTATTAGCGAGTCGAGCGATTCGGGAAACGAGCTCCTCTGTTTGCTGCCGCGAAATGAAATGTGCTGCCTGCACCGCATCGATCATCATTTTTAGCTCAAATGCAGAAAAATATCTGCTGGCAAAAAAATATTGATATTGGGTACTGCGGTTGCGGACAATATCAAATCCTAACTCCTGCAGAGCCGTAATGTCGCCGTCGATGGTTTTGGGGATTGCATCTACACCAAGCGTCGCGAGGTAATCTTGAATTTGGGCGAGCGAAACTGTGTGTTCCTCGTCTGTGTTTTCCCACAAATACTTTAGCACGTATAACGCTCGAAATCTGTCTATCTTGGGCATAAATTACCTCCTCCTGTTGTCTTTAGACAAACTCCCCCACCCTTGCGGGCGGGGGAGCGGCTCCCATATTTAGAAAGGAGAGAAATGTGCTTAATGTTTACCGTATTCTGTAATTAATGTTTCCAAAGCTCTTTCTGTCTTTTTTTCAAGTGCTTTGAGATTGGAAGAAATACCTTCTTGCTTTTTGGACAAATTAGTGCTAATCAAGTTTGTGATTTCCCATCCATAAAAATATCCCAAATCAAAAATGCGGTTACGTGTAATATAATCAACCATTCCTGCGGAAATAGGATCCTGAGCTGCCTGAAGCTTTGTTGAAACCTCAAAAAGCTTAGGCGTTACATTATCATAATTATAAGTTGCCATAGCTTCGATAATAGTACCTGCAAAGTCAGGATCAGACTCATTTTTAGCAACCATCACGAGAGGTGTATATCCGTTAACAAAGGATAAGTATTCTTTTTGGTTGGTATCATATTTAGGAATAGGAAGAATACCATACGCATCATCCGTCTGATTGGCAACTTCGATCATGATTTTGTTCAGCGTCAAATCACAAAACATCGCTCTTCCGGAGCGGAATACCTCATAGCAGGTAGCATATTGAGCGCCATCTGTAATAAAGCAAGACTCTTGGCTAACGATAATGCGGTATATTTTTTCATAAATATCCGATATTTTTTGGGTCGAATATGAAAGTTCAGGTGTTTGATCTACTATCGTAACGAATTTCCCACCAGCTCCATAGAAAAGGCTATAGGGGACATCATATGTCCACGATGTTAAATTGAAACGGTCATCATTAGCATTTAGTTTTCCATCACCGTTGAGGTCAATACTAACATTATTTCCGTATTCATACATAACATCCAAAGTCCAGCCACCGTCAATCGTCAAATCATTAAGCTCATCAACGCTTTTTCCCAATTCAGTCATCAAATCCTTGTTGTAGACAAAGCACGCAGAAATCAGCAACGACTGAGGATCAATATCGCCAGTCATAACGTAAGTCTTTCCGTCAACCGTCAAATTTTCATAGCACGCCTGATCCCACCAAGGCTGTGTCAAATCCATTGTCATGATCGTGCCGAGATCATAGCAATAATTACTTTGTGCGCAACTGGCCAACGATGTTAAGTGTCCCGAATACATATCATAATCATCGAGACCGCTGGTAACCTGAAGCTGCATGGTTTGATTAACTTCATCCTGTGTTCCGTCATAATATCCGAAAGTAATGCCAAAATCTTCTTGGATCGTAACGTTTCTTTCATAAAGAAGGTCATTCAAAAGCTCACCCGTAATACCCTCAACTTCAAATTGGTCACGCATTTCCGATCTGCAAAATATTGCGAAATCGCGATCATAATTTTCTTTTTCGACGGTATTATACGCCAATTCTGTTTCTGTTTCGGCAACCGTTGTATCTCCATTGCCTTGTGTGCTTACGGGATCTTCCTGGGTTTCGCCACAGGAAACGGTTGCCAACAAAACACTGACAATCATCAGAAAAGCCAAAACAAGCGATATTACCCGCTTAAAAATTAATTTTTTCATTTCTTAATCCTTCCTTGATTCATTCAGCAAACACCCGTTTGATAGCCTCCAGATAGCCATATCCATACTTGCTATCGGGCTCCAAATAGGATGTCTCTGTCCACTCATTCCAACTATTGATCGTGATTAACGGTACGGGAAGATTATGCGTATCCACGTACTCTTTGGCTTTGCGCAGCCCCTTTTCAAACTCTTCGGGGCCATTATTCTTGGTAATACCGCCCATGAATCCAATGAATCGAGGGTTATTATCCCAGCCGATGGAGAGGTGAGGATAGTACGGAACCGCATAGTCTTTATCCATACGAGCCCATTCAACATATACATCGTTGAGAATATCCGCGTAATCCCGATTGATATCACAGAAATGACAGAATTGATAGTTGGTCACGCTGTCAAAGCCAAGTGTGGGGACAACCTCCTTGGTAGAGAGGAATTTATTGCCGTCCACGCCGCTCATATTGTTCATACGCTCACCCCATCCAGTAAGCTGTAGTTCCAAACCGGGATGACCAGCTTTAACCGTCTCTTCGCGGAACCAATTCAAGGCTTCCCTGGTCGCTTCAATTCCACCCAAACCTTTGACGAGATTATCTACATCGTAGATCATGAACAAAGGCTTGCCGTTGATTCGATAGTAATTGGGGCGAGAGAAGTACTTTTCAATGATGCGGTGTGCCACCTTTTCGAATTCCACGCGATCTACCGATCCTAACCAAACAGTTGAATCCTGACCGTGGAAAAAAAGACTGGACAGACGAACATCCCAGGTGTAGCCAGCGTCGTGATTGGCCCACATGATGTAAAACTTCATTTTTTCGTTGTTGGAGGCTCCTAGAAATCCTTCGTCCAGGCACTGCTCCAGGAAGGGACGGCGGTCATACCAATACCAATCATAGATAAAGACGTTGACACCGTGCTTCGTAGCTTCTTCGATCTGCATCTCCATGACCTTGGGATCAGCTTCATCGCAGCATCCCCAGAGGGGCTTCCGATCCCACTCGTAGTCAGCGGGCTTTTGACACATACGGGATGGCACAGACATGACGGTCTGCCACTCACCAATGCCATCAGGCCAGAATTGGCGGGCTCTGAGTTCTTTACCCGTATAAGAAGGCCACACATAGGCAGCAATATCGTATTTTTGCATTGTTTTCTCCATTCTATTGCTCAAAAATTCGTTTTCGAATGAAACTGTTTATTCCGCCATCAAAGGCTGAACAAACAGTGCTCGGTACGATGCAAGGTTGCAAGATTCATCAGCAGAGATTTCAGTGATATCACCATTAACAGGATTGTATAGGCGATAACCAACCGCGCCATCGTAATTTAATGTGAGTGTTGCATCTTCGGCAGATGCGTTGGCAAGGAAGAAAAATTCTACACCGTCACGCTCGTAGGGGGAGACGTACACGATTTGATTTGCATTAACGGTCAAATCAACCTTGGTTGTTACCTTTGCCACTGCTCTTTCAGCAAGTCTGTAAAGCAGATTTTCATATTGGGCAGAAAAAGTATCCAACTCGGTCTGATCTTTAGAATCAAAAGCAATAGAGGGCATTTCACCAACAAAAATAATGTTTGCGCCCTGCTCGATCAAAGATGCCAAAATGCGGATGTCTTCGATACGCATGACAGTTGCCTTAGGTACAATAATAGTCTTGAGAGAAAAATTACCTACTTTAAGAATGCCGTTATTTACACTTCCGCTTTGCATGGAAGCGGAATCCAAGAAAACATAATCCAGGCCCTTTTCTCGGAGCGCGGTAGCAAGTGCGCCTACCATGGCATCATTTTCACGTGCGGCTTCGCCAACTGAATACAAATTCTGATTTTCAGGTGTGATATATTCGCCAGAAACGGTATCAATCGTATAGTAAATTGCAATTTCAGTTGTGTTCTGCGCCCCTACAGTCATGGATCCCAATCGTCCAACATACTCGTTGAACGCACGGCCAGTTTCTGGATCGCTATTAGCCTGCGTGTAATAAGTAGCCAATTGATTACCGCCATCGAAATATGCAAAGGTCATGGTTCCCAAAGCATAATCCAGATGATTGGTGGCAAATTCTTCTCCTCCAACCACAGGACAGATCTCTACGAATACTCGTTTCTGTCCCCCCAACCAAGCAGGGCTGGAGGCATACTTTCCGCCCGTGGACATATCACGGATATAATTAGCAGGACGTGGATCCAGAATATCAAAGCCGGGATAACCCATATTTTGTGAGCATTGGATGTAGTTACCGTAAACAGGGGCATGATAGAACATCTGCTCTTCCAGCAGAAGATGCCCAGAAAGCTTGGTTCCATGAGCCTCACACCACTCCTGAATCTGTCCAAAATAGTTCTCGGATACCAGGTCACCTACGTGGGCGTAGAATTGAGCACGTACTCGCTTAGCTTCATCAGATGTGCCGTTGTATAGCAGAGGAAGGATCGGCTTGGGATCGTAGCCGTACTTGGCGGCAAACGTTTCGAAAATATCGTAGTCGTAAGGAATGACGGGATTGGTCATTTTATCGTTGGTGATATGGTGAGCGGCCAAAAGCTGTGCCTCATCATCAAAAATTGCTTCTACGATCTCACTAAAGTTCTCAATCGCGCCCTCATAGGTGTCAAAGGTGACCTCAATGAAGCGGGCGATCGCTTCGCGATTAAGAATATTGGGATAAGAGCTGTTCCACTCAAAATGACCGTTGTACTTGGTAACACAATATACGTATGCTTTCCACGCACCGTTCGTACCCTGCACAGCCATCTTGCCGCCGTCTACTACGACCTCAATAGGAGTATATCCGTCAGCGGTTTCCACACAAGCGTATTCCACCTTGACGAAAGCGTCAGGCAAAGAAACCATCTGAACGCCTGCACCGTTTCCCGTAACCGTGATCTGCTGCAAGCGGACGGCTTCATATTCAGGATGTCCCGCACAAGTCAAATCGCCGGCAGAGCCGCTGGGATAACCATATTCGTCATATATCCAAACACGAAGGCCAGAATTATGTGCTGATTGAACGAATGTATTCAGAAGGCTCAACTGTCCAGCGTTTTGCAGATAACGCTTATTCCATACATCATTGGTAATTACTCCACCAAATCCGTATTCAGACAATTTTGCGACTTTATCATCCAACGTATCACCAGGCAAATTCATGTATTCATGAGCAATACGCAGGGCGCGGTATTCATTATCGGGGTTTTTGAAAGCATCGTGAGGAACAAGCATGGCGTTTTGATCTCCGTTATCTTCTGGTTCTGTATCAGGGGATAAAGTATCAACTTCTTGAGTTAAAGTTTCCGAGTCAGTCGAAAGCGGTAAAGTGTCCTGCGCCTGAGTGTCGGGATCGGTATCGCTTTCTATTTGCTGATCAGCAATCGTACACGATACACTTGAACAAATCATCACAACAGATAATATCAGACAAATCATTTGGCAAACAAAATGTCTTTTGTTTTTCATAATTACCTCCTTTGGAGACTAGTAATTAAGAGTAAAAAGCAAGGTTTCGACAAAAAAGTCTACTTGTTTTTTGCCTTTTATCGCATAAAAACAATTATTTTATAAAATTCCCCGTCGCAAGGGGGAGCGACGGGGAGGGAGAACGCATATTGGGTATAATTAGTCTTTTTTCTTCATCACGCAATATGCGGCAAGAGCAATAATACTAATAGTACCAAAGCCGAGAACGGAGCTACAGCCACTCTCGACAACATCCGTGTCAGAAGATCCGGTGGTTGTATTTTCAACAGGAGAGGTAGCTACAGGCTCATCAGAAGTATCGGTCGTAGGTTCTGTGGGAGCCCCAGTCGTAGGCTCTGTAGGTATGTCAGTAGGCTCAGTAACAGGCTCGGTATCAGGCTCGACTGGATCAGTATCAGGCTCAACAGGATCAGTATCAGGCTCAACAGGATCTGTGGGAGTCTCGGTAGCATATGCATCGCCGATATAAGAAATGGTTCTGAAGCTGCAATCGTCGATGAGCAAATTCTGATAAACACCAACTTCGCGATTTTCATCGGAGATGATATAGAAATCTGCATTTGACAATGTACCGTCCCAAGTAATGTCAACTCTTGCCTTCACTTCTGTCCAGTCGGTTCCGTTAACAGAAATATAATTAGTTTGCGGCCAACTCATATTACCGTTTGCATCGGTAGTGGCAACAACAACATTGATACCAATAGCACTAGCATTCTCATCAGCCAGTTTCACCCATGCGCTGATCTCATAGGTGCCGGGTCCGTAATAATTCAGCTTGTTAGTGACTGCCTGGTGAGTAATATCAGTATAGTCGGTACGATCACAAATAGAAATGCACATACCATTACGGCCACCTTCAACCCAATCAACAAAGCAACCCACATAGGGCAGCCAAGTAAAGCCAGGAAGTGTTTCAAAATCAGCATTGTCCAGCAGCTCATAGCTGATTTCGGGTTCTTCAGGCTCGACAGGCGCATCCGGTGTTTCGCTTTCAACGTACGCATCACCAGTGTAAGTAACGGTCTTCATGCTACAATCGTCAATAAGCATATCGTAATATTCCTGGCCGTCTCCGCCAATAAGATAGAAATCAGCCTTGTTCAGAGTGCCACTGTAATTGATATCGATCTGACCCTTAACCTCTGTCCAATCAGTCGTATTAACGGTAGTGAACTCCGTGGTTGCCCAGTAATTTTCTCCTTCTGCCGTGCCGTAGTTAACGACCAGCATAAAATCAGCGGTCACAGCCTCTGCGTTAGCGAGCTTTATGTAAGCAGAAACCTCATAAGTACCCGAGCCATAATAGCTCAACTTCTTGGAAACATCCTGACAAATAGTACCTGTCTTATCAGTGCGATGTGTTACAGACAGCCCCTTGCCCGTGCGACCTTGCTCAGTGGCCGCCACAATACTTGTGCCGGGCCAATAATACTTCCAAGTACCTTCGATGTCAGCATCAATCTCGCCGTTGTCAATCAATTCATAAGCGACAGAATAAGCGTCACCCGTGTAGGACACAGTCTTCATGCTACAATCGTCAATAAGCATATCGTAATATGCCTGACCATCTCCGCCGATAAGATAGAAATCAGCCTTGTTCAAGGTTCCGTTGTAATTGATATCGATCTGACCCTTCACTTCAGTCCAATCGCTTGTGTTAACGGTAGCGAACTCCGTGGTTGCCCAGTAATTCTCGCCTTCTACCGTCCCGTAGTTAACAACCAACATAAAATCAGCCGTCACAGACTCTGCGTTAGCGATCTTAATATAAGCAGAAACCTCATAAGTCCCCGCACCATAGTAACTCAGCATTTGGGAAACGTCTTGACAAATAGTACCCGTCTTATCAGTACGGCTCGTCACAGACAGGCCCTTGCCCGTGCGGCCTTGTTCGGTGGCAGTCACAACACTTGTGCCGGGCCAATAATACTTCCAAACACCTTCGATATCACTTTCGATATCGCCATTTTTAATCAGCTCATATCCGCTGTTTTCCGCAGATACGGTAAAGGGAAAACAAACCAAAGCTGAAGCCACCAAAGCGGCTGTCAAAAATAAAATCAAAAACTTTTTCATAGTGTAAAATTCCTCCATCAAATCATGATTCTTTCTTCTTTTTCAGGAACAGACAAGCAGCCAGAGCGACGATACCTGCCATTCCGTAAGTAACAATGGACTTACAACCGTTCTCGTTGGAATCATCCTGATTCTCACTATCGGTCGCACCCTCAACGGGAGTCGTCGCTGCGTCAGTGTCCTGAGGAGCATCGGTATCGACCACGGGTTCATCCGTTTCTTCAACCTTGGATTCTTCGGTTTTTTCTTCTGCACTCAAATAGGAGCTACCATACGCCTTTGCTTCCTCCTCGGAACGGAAACAACCCATGTAGCAAATATCGAACTCAGGATATTCCATATCCACACCCATAAATTGAATCATGAAGCTATTAATACGGCCACTACACAAATCTGTCAAGTCCAGCAGAATAAGCGCGTAATCATCCAAGCCTTCACCCTCGTAATAAATACCGTCACTTGCGCTGAAATTCATATTATAGCCGCCGGTAGCATTGACAATGTCACCACAGTTATACCATAATAGGCCATCATACCAGTAGTCCTTAACCATCATCGCAAAAACAGGAAAATCTTCTACGGCATAAGATGTATCCTTACGAACCTTCCAGTGCATATAACTTTCTGATGCGGGGACAGTTACGTGGAAGCTATTGTCTCCCTGAGCAGATATCTGAACCTCCGAGCCTGTATTATCGCCATAAAGAGTTGCGTCCCAGTAAACGCCGGGCTTATTTTCTTCAATAGTAGAAGGATCCATCATATCTGCGACAATATTATTATTAGGTTCAGGTTGCTTTGTATCACTACCCGCAGGTGCGATCGCATCCTCCTTGGAGGTGCCGAATTTCAAAATGGTCATAGAAGCCTTGCTGTCTTTCACACCCGAATAGAAAATCATGCCGATATGAAAATCACCATTTTTATCAACAGATTCCAAATGAGAACTAATGGTTCGGCTAGTGGGGTGAACAACACCGCAAAGAATAATGTCATAGGAAGTACCGTTCCATTTGACCTCAAAAGTATAAATCTCACGGCCTTCTTCATCCACCTCGGGGATAATATTCGCCATACCACCCAATTCAGCAGATGCTCCTGCGCTATTTTCAGTTTTTCCAATCATAGCCGTGGTACCCCAATACGCTTGTGAGCCACCGCCTGCGCCACGAATCAGTCCGGCCCAACCAGATGCTGTTCCTGTATAGCCGGGAGTCAAATTCTTGTCAGTACCTAATGTCACAGCCATCCATTCATCAGTTCGACCATCGGCACCTTGATATGCGAAGTCATCTACACGGAACTGCAAATAAACGCCATCCTTAAGGTTGAACTTCTCTTTAGTTTCCACCTTATAAAAAGGATAAGTACCGGTATAATCCGCAGGGATCGTTGTAAAGCCTTCATCGGTATATTGATAACCGGGAGCGGCTTTATAGGGAGGCTCCTCTCCGGTATCAGGATCAATTTCCTGATAATCGGCAGGGTGGCGATATGTAGTCCAATCACCCTCGATATCAACGGCCTGAGGAACAATCACGGCCATTGAAAGAAGCATGGATAGAGCTACTATGGTTGCTAAGATTCTTTTCATGGTAAACTCCTGTTTTCCTTGTTTTATTTATTTCATCAGTATTTGCAGTAACCATTTTTCACACCTGACACTCCCCTTGTGCCATGTGTTGAAATACGGCTCTCCATATACAAGACGAACAAAAAATGGATAAAATGCACATCAAAATTACATAATGCGAATTATGTTGTGCATTTTCCTAAAACCAATCTTCCGTTCCCATATTATATCATATAAATTTCAAAAAAGCAATACATTTTTTAAAAAAACTTTTTTATTTAAGCATAGTAATAAAGCCTTTCCAAAGCAGTTTTTTTAACTGTGTCTAAAAAGGCTTTATTGCTATGCTAATTTTTAATATCAATATTTGCTTTTGTGTTTTTTCATACTTGCTTGAAACATAATTCGCATTTTGTTATAAGATGCGAATTTTTTCTTTTATATAACAAGCCTCATGCTTTCCATGTGACACCTGTGCTCACTACCCGTTGACATGATATAGATTCTCGTAGTATTGATACTACTGTGGCCGAGAATGTCCGCAAGCTTGGCAATATCCTTTTCTATCCTATAAAAAGTTCGTGCAAATAAATGCCTGAGATTATGCGGAAATACCTTTTGAGGAGAAACATTTGCTTGAACGCATAACGATTTCATTTCTTTCCAAATGTTGCATCGGCTCATGGGCTTCCCCGATTTTGTAATAAATATCGCACCAGACGTAATATGACATGCTCGGGCATATTTTAGCAACTTCTTTCGTAAAGCAGATATGATAAAAATCATACGTGTTTTTCCTTTACAGGACACAGTTGCTTGTCCTTTTTGTACCGCTTCTACCGTAATGGCGGTCAACTCACTGACACGAATTCCTGTTCCACATATCGTTTGAATGACAAGTGCCAGCCTTTCGTTATTTTTTTGCTCTGCAGTTTTGACAAGTCTTTTATAATCGTCTTTTGTTAGTTCTTTTTCGACAGAACAAAAGGCTTTCTTTTGAACCTTAAATTGCTTTATACAAAGATCATTCCATCCACAAAAACGAAAAAAATGATTAAGCGCAGCAATCATGGAATTTGCGCTTGCAACGGCATAGTTTTCTTTCAAGTGATCTTTATATCTCAAGATTACTTTTTTGTTAATTTCGTACTTTTCGGCATATCGAGCAAAAGTACGAATATCTCGCACATACTTGTCAATCGTCAAATCGCTTTTTTCGTCCTCATATAAATACTTGACAAATAGTTGAAGCTTATTTTCGTTAATTGTTCGTTTCATATCATAGCCTCCCGTCATATAATACTATTATTTTAGCGTATTTGAGGGATAAATATTTATCTACATGAAAAAAACGAACTATAATGAGTAATTGATGAAAGAAGATCATATCAGAAAAAACCTCCCCCGTCAAGGTGGAAAAAGTATCGCTGAAAATTCATAGAGCCGATTTGATTGACAGAAAAGCTGTCTCTTAAATCGGCTCTTTTGTTATTTGTCTGCAATACTTTTTCCTTTTCCCTTGACGGCTTCGTTTTTTTCTGATGGTTTGTTGATGTAAATAGAGAATGGATGAAAAGAAAATGTTTGGACAATTTGGGCTAAAGTTTTGCCTTATACAAGATTTTTCGGAAATGGTTGGGATTAAGTTTCACTTTATACTAAAAGTTTCTGAAAGTGTTGGGGTAAACTTTCTTACATTTCGTTTTACGATCTGCTATAATAGGG
>JAGARU010000074.1 GCA_017622085.1 Clostridia bacterium
CTTGTACGACGCCTTTTCTTTTGAAGCAAAAGGCCCAAAAGAAAAGGCTTTGCGAAAAGAAAATGCCGTGTAAGGAGCTTTCGCTCGCTGCGGCGAGCGAGGAGCCTCCGCGGCTCCCGCGCGCAAGCTTTTTAAAAAAAGCTTGACCAAAAATTGCCGACACCTTCGGGGGAGTTTGTGCGCTGACGTGTGATCAAGCGGCGATCTCGCCAGCGGGGGCTTCCCCGCAAAAAAAGCTCGACCAAAAATTAACGACATCTTCGTGTGAGTGTGTGCGCCGACGTGTGAGCACGCGCCGAAGCTCGAAAAAACATCCCCCCTCGCCGGCATGCCGGCGAGGGGGGATTCTCTTTTTTAAAGAGGCTCCGGAACCTTGGTTCCGCTTACTTTTCCAATACGAAGATCGGAACCTCGGAGACGTTAACGGAGAGGCGGCCGCCTTCAACGGTACGATCCTCCCGGGCGCCAAAGAGACGCTGATCCGCAAGGGTAACCACCGTTGCCTCCGTCACGCCGGGCAGGGAAAGGCGCAGACCGGGAACCTTGGTTCCGTCAGAGGTGGGGCACCAGATGGCGTATACGTTCTTGCCGTCGTCCTTGGTAAAGCGGTAGATGCACACGTTCTTGTTGTGGGAGTCCACCTCACCCGTAAAGCGAGTGTCCGTGAGCAGCTCCTTGGCGGTGTATACGTAGTAGAAGGACTTCTTCTTGTTGCCCTGAATGGTGTGTCCGTTGCCCGCATCGATGGGCACGGTCACAAGACCGCTGGTGGCAAACTTGCCCACGGTGCTCTCCGGTCCGCAGTCGCGGATAAGGAACATGGCACCGCGCTCCACGCCGATGGAGGCCAGAATCAGGTATTCTCTTACCAGCCACATGGCCTGCACGTCGCGGCCGCTGTACTCGCCGTAGGCGTGGGCGCTAAGGGCGGTGTCGTAGCTCTGGTTGGTATCCCAGCCGAACTCAGTCAGCCAGATCTCCTGCTCCGGCGCGTACTTTGCACGGAAGTCCAGAAGAGGCTTCAAAACGCCGGCAATATCGCCGTGCTCGGGAGAAATTCCGCGGAATACCCGTCTCTCGCCGCGATCCTCCAGATTCACGTCCACCACGCCAACCACCTCGCCAATGCCGCAGTAGTTATGTACGTTGATGACGTCGAAGGGAAGCTTGCCGTCCTTGCGGTTGTACTTGGCCCAGAAGGCCATGGCGCGCACGTATTCAACTGACGTGCCCGCAATGCCGGACATGGTCATGCGGCAGGAGGGGTCCGCCTGCTTTACGCCGGCGTACTGGTATTTACCCTCGTGGCCGTCGTAGCAGATGCTGGAGAGCGCCGCCAGCTCGAAGGGAGAGAAATACTTTCTCCGTCCGCCCCAGGTCATGTTGGGCTCGTTTGAGGGCTCGATGGCATCGATGTAGCCAAGACCCTTCTTGATCGTCTGGTTTTCGCCCACGCGGATGGCCTCGTCGGGAATGTCCTTGTTGTGGCCGTAGCGGGCGATGTACTGGAACAGCATGGAGGCGTACTTGAAGTAGCGGCCGGGATCGGTAAAGTTGGCCGGATCGTCATAGTCGCCCTTGGGGGAATAATGCTCAAACTCGATGGTGGGCACCACGGAAATGCCCATCTCGTGGCGCTTGCGGTAGAACTCATCGTAGTCCCACAGACCGTTGCGGGAGGGACTTACGTACAGAACGTCCGACTCGTCTCCCTCCGGATCGGGGCAGGAGGCCGCCCACGGATGGTACTCGCGCACGTAGGTGGAAACGCTGTGGATATCGTCCGCATCGTTGATGTAGCCGTTCACACCGAAGAAGTTGGTCAGCTTCTTCATGGGAATCTCGGTGGGCTCCGCTTCCTTGGGCTCCTCGCCCACCCGGTAGCCGTACAGAACGATCTGCGCGGGGGCGGCGTTGAAGTTGAAGCGGAAGTTAAGGAACTGTGCGGTGGCATCCAGGGTGTAAGTGCCCCAGCTGCGACCCTTGGGGAAGATCACCTTCTCGTTTTCCCACGCGAAGGGCGTGCCCCAGCGCAGACCCAAGCGGTTGGTCCACTGGTGGTGGTCGTAGATGCAGACCTTTTCAATATAGTAATCCGTGCCAAGATCCACGGTAAAGCAAAGCTCCTCCAGACCCAGCCAGCCGTCGTTGCGGCCGGGGTTGTATTCGGGCGCTGTGCCGGTGCCTGCGGCGGGATCGCCTACGGTGTCGTTTTCGGCAAAGTAGCGGTATACGTCGCAAAGGCCCTTATCGTTGATCAGCTGCTCTTGAGTAATACGAATTTTTTCCGAAATCATACCTTGTCCTCCCTCTCACTCAGTTTTCCACAATGAATACGGGCATCTCCGATACGTCTGCGTAAACGGTGCCATCTACGGCGGTCAGCTCGGTGCGGCGTCCGCGGATGCTCAGGTTTTCCAGCTCCACCAGAGTGGCCTTATGGGTGTTTACGCGGATTCCCACGCCGGGCACCTTGCGGTTGTCCATGGAGGTGCACCAAACGGCGTAAATGCTCTTGCCGTCGGGCTTTTCGTAACGGAATACGTTCATGTCGTCGTAGTCGGCTTCCAGAGCCTCCGCAAAGCGGGTCTTGCCGAGAAGCTCCTTAACGGTGTAAAGGTAGTAGTAGGAGTCCTTCTTGTTGCCCTGTACCACGTAGCCCTTGCGCTCGTGGGGGGCACAAACGATGCCGCTGGTGCCGTACTTGCCGACGGAGGTCTCCTCCGGTCCGCAGTCACGGGACATATACATGGCGGCGCGCTCCACGCCGATGGAGGAGAGGAGCAGATATTCGCGGATGAGCCACATACCCTGCACCTGACGGCCGGTGTAGTCGCCGTAGGCGTGGGCGCTGGTGGCGGTCTTAAAGCTCTGGTTGGTGTCCCAGCCGAACTCGGTGAGCCAGATCTCCATGTCGGGGAAGTAGGTGTCGCGGTACTCGCGGATCACGTCAAAGGCACCTACAATGTTGCCCTCCTCGGGGCTGACACCCATGTAGACCTTGCCGGCGGTATCGCCGCGCTCGTCAATGTTCACGTCCACGTGCTGGGTAATGCCGGAGGCATCCATGTATTTGCCGCAGTAGCGGTGGGCGTTGATGGCGTCAAAGGGAAGCTTGCCGTCCTTGCGGTTGTACTTGGCCCAGAAGTGCATGGCCTTCAGATAGGTGAGGGAAAGTCCCGCACCGCCGGACATGGACATGAGGCACGAGGGATCTGCCTGCTTTACGCCAACGTCCGCATACTGACCCTCGTGGCCGTCGTAGCACATACTGAGGAAGGCGGCCAGCTCGAAGGGGGTAAAGTAAGCCTCGCGGCCAAGCCACGTACCGTCGGGCTCGTTGAGGGGCTCAACGGCGGTCATGTAGCCAAGACCGATCTTGACCTCCTGACCCGGTGCTAAGTGGATCTTGGCGGGGTCGATGTTCTTGTTTCGTCCGTAGCGAGCCACGTACTGGAACAGCATGGAGGCGTATCTGTGGTACGCGCCGGGAGTTTCCGGATCGAGGCCCTTCATTTTGGGGGTATGGTTGCCCCAGGTCAGGGTGGGCGCTACGTCCACGCCCAGCTTGTGGAGCTTGCCGTAGTAGGTGTCAAAGCACCAGTTGTCGCCGCAACGGGCGGGCTCAACCTCAAGGATGGCCTCGTCGTTGTCATTGCTGTCCAGCGTCCAGAGCCAGGGGTGGTACTCTCTTATGTAGTTGGCGGAGGAGCAGATGTCCATCTCGTCGTTGATAAAGGCGTTGATGCCAAAGAATTTGTCCAAGGTCTTGCCGGTTTCGTGGGTTCCGCGAGGAGGAACGGGCGCAGGCTCACCGGTCCGGTAGCCGTAAAGGACGATTTCGCTGGGGGCTTCGTTATTGTTGAAGGAGAAGCGAATGAATTCCGTGTCGCAGTTCAGCTCAAAGCCGCACCAAGCCTTTTCCTTAGGACGGACGGTCTTTTCATGCTCCCATACGAAGGGGGTGCCCATCTGGATCGTAACGTCATGCTCGCCCTCGTAGTTGTTATAAATATACACGGACTCAATAAAATGAGAGCCGGGCAGACACACCGTAAAGCGCAGGTCGGTCTCGCCGATCCACCAGTGGTCAAACCGGGGGTGAACGGTGGGCGCGGAAGCGCCGCCTGCCTTGGGATCGCCCACGGTATCAAACTCGCAGAAGAAGTTCTGCGGCCGCTCGATACCCATGTCGTTGACGATCATCTCCGGGGTTATGCGGATTTTCTCAACAGTTTTCATAAGCATTCTCCTTTGCTCTTCGTTAACAAATCTATCTCCGGCGGCAAAAGCCGCAAGGATTCGGAAAGGGTTGGCGGGGTCTCCCCGCAGACAGCCGGGAAGGCCCGGCGGCCAAGCTTCGGCGTTTGCTCACTTGTAAGCGAGCACGATCACACGAGGGTAGCGTTAATTTTTGGTCAAGCTTTTTTGCGGGGAGGGCCCCGCGGCCAAGTTCGCCGCTTGCTCACTTGTAAGCGAGCACGATCACACGAGGGTGACGGGCGGGGAAGCCCCCGCTGGCGAGATCGCCGCTTGATCACACGTC
>JAGARU010000075.1 GCA_017622085.1 Clostridia bacterium
ATCAAGTATTAGCTGTGCAGAGAATGATCTCCTCATCCACCACCTAACGGTGGTCCCCCTTCCCCGCTGGGGAAGGCTTCCCAAGCGCCGCTTTCGCTGACAAAGTGAGAAAGATGCACTTCGTCAGGCTCCCTCCGGGAGGGAGTTGGCGCCGAAGGCGACTGAGGGAGAGTGCGTCCCTGACAATCCGCTATCGTGGGCGAACCCGACGGATGACGGCACGCTGGAGCGCTTCCTCCGCCGGTAGCCGTGGCGCTTATAAGACTTTCTTAACGCCTTTTCTTTTGAGACCGAAGGCGCAAAAGAAAAAGCTTAGCGAAAAGAAAACGCCGCTTCTTCGGGCGCTGCCCGAACCCGCTCGCTTTTTTGGAAAAAAGCGAGGCAAAAAACTAACTTTGGCTTCGCCACCCACGTGTGAGCAAGCGCCGATCTTGCTCGCCTTGCCTGCAAAAATCTTAAAAATTCCTTAAACTTTTTGTTGTATTTTTGCGAAAAATCCTATATAATGAGAGTAAGGCGTTATGCTGAAACAAATTTTTTACGGAGGTTATCTCATGAAGGATCTTATTAAAGCAATGGACAATCTTCCTTGGATCGTTAAGCTCATTCTTTGCATTCCTGCACTTGACATCGTTTGGGTTATTTATCGTATTGTAAAGAGTTTGGTTGCCGGAAACACCCTTGCTATCGTTCTTTCCATCGTTCTTCTGATCGTTGGTATTCCGTGGCTCTGGGCGATCGACCTTGTGTTCGTGCTTCTCAAGAAGCAGGTATGGTGGTTCTGCTAATTCTACATAGCAAACGCAAACCGACAGGCATCGCCTGTCGGTTTTTGTATTGACTTGTCGGTGGATTCGTGATATAAGTAAGGATAGAAACTTTAGTGACGCAGGAGTGCTTATGCGCAAGATCATAGAATGCAAAAATTTTGACGAGGAGAGAGCCCTCTATCACTTGGTGGACGCGGACGTGAAAAACTGCACCTTTGCAGGCCCTGCCGACGGCGAATCCGCCTTGAAGGAGTCCCACAATTTTACCGTGTCGGACTGCCGCTTCTCCCTTCGCTATCCCTTCTGGCACGCAACAGACTTTTCCGTTGAGCGTGTGCACATGGACGAGGGCGTCCGTGCGCCCCTCTGGTATGCCGCCCGCGGCCAGTTCCGCGAAATGACGGCGGAGGGCGTAAAATGCCTGCGCGAGTGCGAGGATATGGACTTTTCCCGTTGCACCCTGCTCTCCGAGGAGTTTGGCTGGCGTTGCCGCCGGGTGTCCCTGACGGACTGCACCGTCAAGGCGCAGTATCTGTTCTTTGAGTGCAAGGATCTTATGCTGGACCGGGTGAGCATGAGCGGAAAGTATTCCTTCCAGTACGTGGAGGGCATGACCATCCGCAACTCCAATTTGGACACCAAGGATGCCTTCTGGCACGCCAAGAACGTAACGGTTTACGACAGCGTGGTCAAGGGCGAGTACCTTGGCTGGTATTCCGAAAATCTCCGTCTGGTTCGGTGCCACATCGTCGGCACCCAGCCCCTTTGCTACTGCAAAAATCTGGTGCTGGAGGACTGCACCATGGAGGGCACGGATCTGGCCTTTGAGTATTCCGACGTGGAGGCGACCGTAAACGGGCACATTCTGTCCGTCAAGAATCCCCGCTCCGGCACGGTCGTGGCAGATTCCGTCGGCGAAGTCATCCTCGATTCCGACGTTATGGCAATTGAAGGCAAGGTAATCATCCGCAGCAACACCGAAAACTAAGAAAAGCGCCACACCGCCGGCCATCGGCCGCGGATGTGGCGTTCTTTTTGCGTGAAACGGGAAATTATTTGCTTCGCTTCCACGATTTCGGGCTGAAGAGGACGAGGACGGGGATGATCTCCAGTCGTCCGGCCAGCATATCGAAGATCAGCACCAGCTTGGAGAGATCGCTGTAGCCGCTATAATTCTGGGTGGGTCCCACGGCGCCCAGACCCGGGCCGATGTTGTTGAAGCAGGCAAGCACCGCCGAGAAGTGGGTTATGGGGCTGAAGGAATCCAGCGACACGATGAGGGTGCTGGCAATGACGATCAGCACGTAAATGGCCAGATAGGCGTTGGTGTTGGCCATGATCCGTTCGCTTACGGGCTTTTTGTTTACGCGGATCACCTGAATTTTCTGGGGCTGAACCATCTGCTTGATGTTCCGGCGCACGCCCTTAATGAGGAGCAGAAGGCGGGAGACCTTAAAGCCGCCGCCCGTGCTTCCGGCGCAGGCGCCCACAAACATCAGCGTCAGCAGGATCACGCAGGAAAGGCTTGGCCAGAGGTCAAAGTCCGTGGTGGCAAAGCCGGCGGTGGTAAGGATGGACACCACCTGAAAGGCCGCGTGGCGCAGGGTCTCACCCACGGTATCGTACAGGTCGCGGATGTTCCATGCGACCAAGCCGATGCTGGCGGCAACGATGCAAAGATACATGCGGAGCTCCTCGTCCCGGAGCACCGCCCGCACGTTGCGCAGGAGAAGAAGGTAATAGCAGCTGAAGTTAATGCCGAACAGAATAAGAAATACGGTGGTAACCGTCTGGATGTAGGGGCTGTAGGAGGCAAGACTGTCGCTTCGGACGCCGAAGCCGCCGGTGCCGGCGGTGCCGAACATGGTGCAAAAGGCGTCAAAGGTAGGCATACCGCCTGCCAGCAGAAAGATCAGATTTAAGACGGACAGGCCAAGATAGGTGGCGTACAAAACCGTGGCGGTTTGTCGCATTTTAGGCACCAGCTTGCCCACGTCCGGACCGGGGCTCTCCGCCCGCAAAAGATGCATGGTAAAGCCCTCGTTTTTGCCGTTCAGGGGCACCAGCGCCAAAAGGAACACCAGCACGCCCATGCCGCCCAGCCAATGGGTAAAGCTCCGCCAGAGAAGGATGCCGCGGGACAGCGCCTCGGGCATCGCCACCACCGACGCACCCGTGGTGGTAAAGCCGGATACGATTTCAAAGAATGCATCAATATATCGCGGCACCTGCCCGGACAGGCACAGGGGCAGGCAGCCCAGCGCGCCCATCAGCAGCCAGCTGAGGCTGACGGTGATCAAACCCTCCCGGGCGTAAAAATCCCGCTTAGCCCTCAGGGAAAGCAGGGCCAGCACGATGGCCACCGCGTACATCACGGCCATAGTAATAAGGAAGGAAAGGGCCGCCCGACGCTCGCCGTCCACCAGCTCAAGGATCACCGAGGGGATCATGAAGGTGGCTGTGATCACTAAGATCATGGAGCAGACGCGCCCCATCATTTTATAGTTCATAGGGCCTCCTTACGCGAAAATGTCGTTGAGCTGGAGGATGACCTCCTCGCCGCCGGCCACTACGACTACGATGGTGTCGCCCACCTCAAAGGTGGAGTCACCGTTGGGAATTTCGGTTTTGCCCTTGCGGGTAATGCTGACCAGCAGCAGGTTGGGGCGGAATTTAATGCTCTTCAGGGGCTCGCCTGTGTGCTCGGTGGTGGCGTCCACGCGGAACTCCAGCGCTTCCGCCCGTCCGTCCGCAATGGCATGGATGCTGATGGCCGCGCCGGCCTGGTTTTGCATGGCGCGCACGTAGCGGAGCACCGTGTCACAGCAAAGCTTGCGGGGACAGACCACACTGCCGAGGGGTAGGCTGTCCACAATTTCTGTTTCCTCGATCTTGGCTAACTTGGTCACGATCTGTCTTACCCCGCGCTTGTCGGCGTAAAGGGAGGCGATAATGTTCATTTCATCCATGCCGGTCAGGGTGGCTACGGCGTCGCATTCGCTCAAGCCCTCCTCGGCCAGCAACGTATGGTTGGTGGCGTCTCCGTGAATGATGGACGCCTCGGGCAAAAGCTCGGCCAGCTTTTCGCACCGTTCCCGATTGCTTTCAATAATTTTTACGTTCAGATGGCGCTTGAGCAAAAGATCGGCCAGATAGTAGCTGACCATGCCGCCGCCGATCAGCACCACCTCCTTGGTCTTATGCACCAGAATGCCAAGGCTTTTCAGGAGCTGTGCCAGCGCCTCCGTGGGGGCAGTAACAAAGATGCGGTCGCCGGCCTCCAACACAAAGTTACCGGCGGGGATGATGGCGCGTCCGTCGCGAAGAACCGTGCATACCAGTACCCGGCACTTGACGATGCTGTACATCATGCTGAGGGGCACACCTGCCAGCTTGCTGTCCTCGTCGATCTTCAGCTCCACGATCTCCACGTGACCCCGGGCAAAGGAGTCCCGCTTCAAGAATCCGGGGTAGTTCAGCAGCCGGCTGATCTCCACCGCCGTCTGTCGCTCCGGGTTAAAGCAAAGGGAGAGGCCGAAGGCGTCAGGCATGGAGATCACCTGAGCCATATATTCCGGATTTCGGATCCGGGCGATGGCGTGTAGCTTTTTATTCATTCGGTGGGCAGTCATACAGCAGAGCAGATTCAGCTCGTCCGTGCCCGTGGTGGCAATCAATAGGTCGGCGGCCATGACGTCCGCATTTTTTAAGGTATCCATGGAGGCGCAGTTGCCCTGTACCGCCAAAACGTCGTAGCGTTCCACGCCGGAGGCCAGAACGCGGGAGTCGGAGTCGATCAGGGTAACGTCGTGTCCCTCGGCGGAGAGCTGCTTGGCTAAGGTTTCGCCAACCTTTCCGCTTCCTGCAATTAAAATTCGCACAGTAACACCTCACTTGTGTAATGGGTTCTTTTGCATTGTACCACTTTTTGCCACTTATGTCAAGTCGGTGCCCGTCGGAGGGGAGGGTAGGGGGCAAAACGCCCCCAAAACGGCGTAAAATCGTAAATAATTGGTTAAAATAAACGATTTTTCTTCCCAAAGCCGGGAGTTTGTGTTATACTTATCGTATTCCGGCCCGCCGGAGCAGAAACCGAACACTATGCAGTCGGGGATACCCGACAGGAGGAAGATATTATGTACCAGATTGAAAAAGACCTTTGCGGCTTCCGTCTTGAAAACCGTCGGTTTATCGACGAGGTCAAGGCAGACCTTTACGAGCTCACTCACGTGCGCTCCGGCGCTCAGCTTGTGTGGCTGGCCCGCGAGGACAACAACAAGACCTTCGGCATCGCCTTCAAGACCCTGCCCGAGGATTCCACCGGCGTGTTCCACATTCTTGAGCACTCCGTTCTCAACGGCTCCGACAAGTACCAGACCCGCGAGCCCTTCGTTGACCTGCTCAAGGGCTCTCTGCAGACGTTCCTCAACGCCATGACCTTCCCGGACAAGACCTTCTATCCCGTTTGCAGCCGCAACGATAAGGATTTCCTGAACCTTGTCAGCGTATACATGGACGCGGTGCTTCATCCCGCCATCTACCATAAGCCCGAGATCTTCCGTCAGGAGGGTATCCACATCGAGCTTCTTGAGGCCGATGCCGAGCCCACCTACAAGGGAGTCGTATTTAATGAAATGAAGGGCGCTTACTCCTCGCCCGATTCCCTCATGGTTTCGGAGCTGGATCGCGCGCTGTTCCCCGACACCTGCTACCGCTTCTCCTCCGGCGGCGATCCCGTTGTGATCCCCGACCTGACCTACGAGAAGTTCATTGAGAGCCACCAGCGGTTCTACCACCCCTCCAACTCCCGCATTTTCTTGGACGGTGATATGGATATCCCTTCCGTTCTGAATCTTTTGGACTCCTTCCTTGCAGATTTTGAGGCCACCGACCCCGGCATTGTGCTGGAGCTGCAGGCTCCCGTCTCCCCCGAGGAGGTTACGGCCGCTTACGAGATCGGCCCCGAGGAAAACGCCGAGGGAAAGGTTCGCTATGCAACCGGTTACGTGTACGGCACCTATGAGGATGCCGAGACGGGCATCGCTCTCCGCGTGCTCTCCGACGTGCTGACCGGCTCGAACGAAGCACCTCTCAAGCGCGCCATCCTCTCCCGCGGTCTGGCCGAGGACGTAATTCTGGAAATGAACGACGGCATCTACCAGCCCTACGCGATCCTTGGTGTGTCCAACACCAGCGAGGAAAAGCTTCCCGAGATCAAAAAGGTCATTGCCGAAACTCTCGCAGACCTGGCCGAGAACGGCCTTGATAAGGCACAGCTCACCGCATCCTTCAACCGTTTGGAGTTCAACACCCGTGAGCGCGACTACGGCGCAACGCCCCGCGGCTTGGTCTACGGCATGGTTTCCCTTGAGACCTGGCTCTACGACGGCGACCCGGCGGATGCCCTTCGCTTCAACGCCACCTTCGATTCTCTCCGCGAGAAGCTTGCCACCAACTACTACGAGGAGCTGATCCGTCGGATCTTCCTTGAGAATAACCATAAGGCCTCCGCTTGCCTCATCCCCTCCAAGACCATTGGCGAGGAGCGCCGCGCCGCCGAGGCCGCACGCCTGGCTGCCATCAAGGCAACTTGGACAGAGGAGGACAAGAACGCCCTCGTTGCCATGAATAAGGCTCTGGCTGAGTGGCAGGCAACCCCCGACACCAAGGAACAGCTGGACACTCTGCCCAAGCTCTTCCTCTCCGACATTTCGGAAAAGGAAGAAAAGATCCCCACCATTGCCGAGGGCAACGTCATTCGCCACCCCATCCCCTCCGACGGAATCTCCTACCTGTCCCTGTACTTCTCGGAGGCCGGCCTCACCGAGCGCCAGCTCTCTCTGGCGTCTCTCCTTTGTGAGCTCCTGACCGAGATGGATACGGAGACCCACGACCGTCTGGCACTCCAGCGGGAGATCAAGACCAACCTTGGCCGCCTGACCTTCAGCCAGACCAACTACACCGACATCCGCGACACCGCTGACGTGTGCCATCCCTACCTTGCCGTCAAGTGTAGCGTGCTCTCCGGCAATACGGACAAGGCCATCCAGCTGGTTGCGGAAATCGCAAACACCACCGTATATAATAATAAGGAAAACATTAAGCAGATCGTGGATCAGGTCAAGACCGGCCTTATGCAGAATATGATCATGGGCGGCCACGGCGCGGCCATGTCCCGTGCCATGGCACATCTGAACTCGGGCGGTGTCGCCAACGAATCCACCGGCGGCTATAGCTACTATACCTTCTGCCGCGATCTGTCCGATAACTTTGAGGCCAAGGCGGATGAGCTGATCGCCGAGCTTGCCGAGCTGGCCAAGGTCATCTTCGACCGCGCGCGCCTCACCGTTTCTCTGACGGATACCGACGCTGAGACCTCCGACGTGCCCGCCAAGGCTCTGGCGGCCTTCGCAGACAGCGGCAAGGAGATCCCCGCAAGCACCGCCTTTGCCCCGCTTGCCCCCAAGAACGAGGGCATCGTGACCCCCGCCGGCGTTTCCTTTGCGGTTATGGCCTCCGACCTTAAAAAGAACGGCTACGAGTTTGACGGCAGCATGAAGGTTCTTGCCAAGATCCTTTCTCTCGGCTACCTGTGGAACGAGATCCGTGTAAAGGGCGGCGCCTACGGTGCCGGCTTCCTCCTCCGCGAAAGCGGCAACGCGGCCTTCTACTCCTACCGTGACCCGGGCGCCGCACGTTCTCTCGGCGTATATAAGCAGGCCTCCGACTTCATCCGCGCCTTTGTGGAAAGCGGTGAGGACGTAACCAAGTTTGTAATCGGTACCATCGGTGACTCCGAGCCCGTGCTCAGCACCTCGGCCAAGGGCTCCGTGGCCGATACGGATTACTTCAGCGGCCGCACCTATGAGGATCGCCTGCGCGTTCGCCGCCAGATTCTGGCGACCGATGCCGAAGCTCTGCTTCGTCACGCGGCGGCGCTGGACTCCATCGCCGCGAACGCGGCCATCTGCATCGTGGGCGGCAAGGATAAGCTGGACGCCTGCGCAGATACCATCGAGGAGACCTTGAATCTGTAAGCAGATTTACGAGGAATGCAAAGGAACCCCTTTTTCAAAAGGGGTTCCTTTTTATTTGCGCAGGGGAGGCCCCAAAACTTTCATTTTTGGTCAAGCTTTTTTTAAAAAGCTTGCTCGGGTGTGGGGCGCGTGCCCCACGTACACGGCATTTTCTTTTCGCAAAGCCTTTTCTTTTGGGCCTTTTGTGTCAAAAGAAAAGGCGTCGAACGATCCGCTCAGCCGCCACGGCTACCGCCGGAGGAGGCGCCCCATTGTAGGGGTTGACGTCCTCGCCGACCCAAAAAGCCTTCTCCACTGGAGAAGGCTTTTTGTAACATTGCATCCGACGGCGCACGCTCCCATATTGTGCGCAAAATCCGCCGCAAGGTTGCAACAAACCCGCCGTAATATTGCAACGTGCCTGAAAAATACGATGTAATTTTTCCCTTTGTTACAAAAGGAAAATCCCAAAAAACGGAATCAAAAAAACCCTCAAAACCCTTGCGCCCCAAGGGTTTCGCTCCATCCACACCCCTGTGGAAAGGAAAAATAATCCAATTATTAAACACCGTTTAATATTACAGTTATGTTACAAAACATGAAAACCCCTTGCAAAAAAAACGAACATCATGTATTATGGTAAACGAAGAGATACCACTATGCTCTCTTTACAAAAAATTTTAAAAGGAGAAAACAAAATGACTAAGAGAATTCTCTCTCTTCTGCTTGCGGCTATGATGGTACTTGGTTCCATCGTTATCGTATCCGCTGCAGAAACCGACTATGTTGCAGAGAACACTTGGGCAGTAGAAGTACTTACCAAGATCAATGTTCTCCAGGGCGACGAGAATGGCGATCCCATGCTTGACAATCCCATTCTTCGTTACGAGATGGCCCTCTTCCTTGCTCGTGCTCTCACCGGTAACACCGATGACGCTTACTGGGCAAAGGTTGAGAACGAAACTCCCTTCGACGACCTTCTCACCCACCCCTACAATGGTGCTGCTACTTGGAACTACAACCACGGCATCATTCTTGGTGTAACTGACACCATCTTCAACCCCAACGGTAACATCACCTATCAGGACGCTATCGTAATGATCGTTCGTGCATGGGCTGATCACTTCGTATGGGGCGGCCTTGATGCACTCGGCTTCAAGGATGAGCTCCACTACCCCTGGAAGCACATCGAGCTTGCTGACGACCTTGGCCTTACCGTAAACATCGATCCCTCCGAGAAGTACCTCGAGGCTACCTCTCGCGGCGTTGTAGCACAGCTTGTTTACAACCTCCTTGTTTGGGACCCCGCTACCTGCCCTGATTACATTGAAAAGAAGGCAGACGGCCTCAAGTACGATGATTCCATCGGTTCTGACAACTTCAACCTTGAGATCTCCGCTAAGGACGGCGACACCTTCGTTGCTACCGAGATCAAGGACGGCAAGGTAGCTCTTGACGAGAAGGGCAGCGCTACTGGCACTGACCTCACCCTTGCTGAGACTGAGTTCGCAAGATTCGAGCTCACCGCTAAGAAGGACTCCTACTACAAGATCATCTACTACACTGTTAAGGATGACACCGTAGTTACCAGCATCGTTCAGGTTTCCAAGGACGGCGCTCAGTACACCAACAAGCCTGGCGACAGAGACTTCGACGTTGTATATGAGGCAACCGCTTGGAAGGACAACGACAAGACCAAGGAAGCTACCGAGTGGAAGATCGTTGGCATCGTTATCGACGGTACCACCTACTCCATCGGTGCAGGTAAGGATCCCCTTACTCTTGCAGTAACCAACGCTGACATCAGCGGCTTCGCATTCGATAAGCTTGACAAGGCTACCGTTGCTGAGTACGAGGCAATTCTCGATTCTCTCTACGGCACTCTTGCTCTTACCGACACCAACGGCGACGGTAAGATGGATAAGATCACCATCACTCCTTACGTATTCGCTGCTATCTACAAGGAAGTTCGCGTAGATGCTGACAGCACTACCGACCTCTCCACCGAGTGGGTATTTGATGGCTACGCAGTAGTTTCCTACGCTGACGCTACCAAGACCACTAAGGGCACCGACTACGCAGAGCGCACCTGGACTTGGACTGTAGCTGACGCTGCAGGTAAGAAGGACACCGGCGCTACTCAGACCCTCACTGAAAACACCGCTGAGTACGTAGCTACTACTGCTGCTGCTACTCTTGCAACCGCTACCAAGCTTTCTGCTGTAAAGGTTAACTACTTCGACGTTGACGTTGACAGCGAAAACAAGTGGATCAAGTTCGTTGGCGACACCACCGAGTACGGCTGGGGCTACGCTGACCTTCTCGCTTGGGATATCTACGAGGCTGGCGAAGGCGTTGCTACTTACTTCGACCTTGCTCGTGTATATGGCGACGAAGCTACCTACCTTCTTGAACTCTTCGGCAACAAGAACGTTGCTGACGCAGATGTAAACTCTGCAAACAACCTCAAGTATGTAAACGTTTGGACCATCGACGGCAACGTTGTAGCTCTTGAGCCTGCAACCTCCGACGGTTCCTCCGGCGGCACCACTCCTTCTACTCCCACCATTGAGTACAATGGTATTATCCTTGTTGACCAGCTCGATGCTTCTGATATCGATATCGAGAAGGATACCATCAAGCTTGTAAACAACAAGTACTACTTCGTAACTGAGGCTAACGTTGACGGCACCACCAAGACTGTTCTTGTATACCTTGCTGACAAGTCCGGCTTCAAGTTCGACAAGACCAACTCCAACTCTGAAAAGGTTCAGGAGCTTGTATACTACAACACCAAGATCAACGATGCATTCGCAACCATCGAGGCTGCATCTGCTTCCGGCATCCTTCCCGTTGTATTCTATAAGCTTGACGTAAACGGCAACATCGTTCTTGTTCTTGACAAGGATGTAACCGGTGAAAACTACAAGACTTATGTAGGCGGCGACTACGTTGTAAAGGCTGGCTCCGGCGAGACCATTACTAACGTTAAGTACGAGATGGATATCAGCTCCACTGACTTCATCACCTACACCGTTACTAAGAATTCCAACGCTACTGACAAGTACATCACTTCCGTAGCAAATGCTGACACTGCTTGGCTCTTCGTTTCTGACGATGAGATCAGAGTTGAGGCTGGTTCTCCTGAGTTCGGCTCCAACTTCACCGTTGCTGCAACCACCGACATCGTTAAGAAGGACAACACCTACGTAGTATTCCCTGCAACTATCGAAGGCTTCAACTACAGCATGTTCGCAGCTGCTGACTACGTAATCTACGATGGTTCTGACGCTCGTAACGACATGAAGCGTGACGGTTACCTCTACTACGATGTAATCGACCTCTTCACTGGCGCTGAGTACACCATGCGTGTTGACGAAAACGACGAAGAGACCCTTGCTAAGCTTGATTCTGTTACCTACGAGGCAATCGTTGCTGTAGAGCACACCAACAAGCATGACCTCCTTGAGGTTTACACCATCGAAGAGGGCGCTATCAAGGCAATTGCTTCTCTCCGTTACGGCACCAGCGCATTCGTTGCTACCGGTGTAAATTCTGTTGACGGTCTCGTTGATAGAATCAAGACCCAGTACAACCTTACTACTATCGCTGCTAACCAGATGGCTAACAACGAGAAGAACATCATCTACGCTGTAGACGCTTCTACCGATACTCTTGACGTTCTTACCGCTGCTGCTGCTATCATCGATACCGATGACAGATGCTATGTATTCTACACTGCAGCTGCTTCTGGCAAGCCCGCAAGCTACGTAGTAATCATTTGCGACTAATCTAACCAATAAAAAAGAAACCGCTTCGGCGGTTTCTTTTTTTTGCGTTTGGGGCAGGGGAATCTGAAAATTCTTTAAAAATATGGAAAATCCATAAAAAAATATCGAAAAGTACTTCTCAAAAATAAATATATATGCTATAATAGGATACTATCATTTTCGGTATCATAAAGCGTAGCTTTTTTGATATAAAAAATACAATTTAGAAAGGAAAAAACACAAATGACAATGAGAAACAGAAAAAGTGCAATCGTAGCTTTCATGCTGGTTGTATGTATGCTTCTTGCCGTTGGTTATGCAGCTCTGTCGGATGACCTGTACATTAACGGTTCTGCTGCGATCGATGCAGACGACTCCCAGGAAGTATTCCAGGAAGACGTTTACTTCCTTAAGGCGCTCAGCGGCTCCCTTTGCACCGCCGAAGTTGATGCGACCGACAATGACAAGGGTACGATTACAGTAAATACGGGCGCTCTCAAGGGTTATGGCGACGAGGTTGCCGCTACCTTCACCATCAAGAACGACAGTGACCTTGAAGTGACGATTGCTAAGCCCACCATTGGCAATGGTATTACGCTTAATGGTGGTACTGATCCTGAAATTGGCAAATACTTTGACGTGTACGTTGACTGGTCTCAGGACAGAACCATCGCTCCCGGCGGCACGCTTGATGTTCCCGTTACCATCAAGGTTATCCGGACCCCTGATGCTGACCAGTCGCTTTCGTTTGAGATCAAGCTTATCGCAAACTCTGTATCTAATTAATTTTGACTTTTCACGTCATTGTGGAACCTGAACAATAAATAGAAAGGAGGGCGGCGATGACTGACCGGAAACGACTTTATTTGATATCGGCGTTCACACTCGCTGCCCTTCTGATTATTTTCTTCCTTCCCTTTGACACCGTAGGTCGCGTGCTTGCCGCTTTTGCTCTTGCGGCGGCGGCAGCCGTTGCCTTCGTTTTTCTCAAAAAACGGAGCATTCCTTCCATCAACTCCCGCATGGTTCTTTTGATCATGACCATGGTGGCGTTGGCGTTTTTGATGCTTTACTATCTGTCCGGCTTGGAGCTGGGCTTCTATCGCAATCCTTATGCCTTCAACGGTCAGATCTTCTTTACCCGCGTTGTGGCCACGGCGGTGGTTATTGTGGCGTCGGAGGTCTTTCGTTGGGTGGTGCGCGCACAGGAAAGTAAGCGGGGCGACGTCCTTTGCTATCTGTGTTGCGTGCTGGGTGAAATGCTGATCTGCTCCACGGCAGACGTGGCTGTTTCTTCCTTTAACCACTTTATGGATCTTGTGGCCGTTACCATGTTTCCGGCCCTTCTTGCCAATCTCCTGTACCACTATCTGGTCAAGCGCTACGGACCTTACCCCAGCATGGTGTACCGGTTGATTTTGGCGTTACATATGTACGTGATCTCGGTTCAACCTAAGTTGTCCGACTCTCTGATGGCTTTTGTTCAACTTCTGATTCCCTTAGCCATCTACCTGTTTATTGACGCTCTCTATGAGAGAAAACGGCGGTATGCTCTCGCCAAAAAGAGCAAGCTTTCCGTGCCCATTACCGTGCTGGCCATTGCGGTCATGCTCGTTACGGTAATGACGGTTTCCAACCATTTCCGCTTCGGAATTTACGTAATCGCTACTCCCAGTATGACCGGCGAGCTGAATCAAGGCGACGCCGCGATCTACGAGCGATACGATGACCAGGTCATCGTGGAGGGACAAGTCATTGTTTTTGAAAAAAACGACGTGGTGGTCATTCACCGTGTCGCAGATATAGAAATCATCAACGGAAAAACACGGTATTATACCAAGGGTGACGCTAACGACAACATGGACGCAGGCTTTATCTACGATTCCAACATCATCGGGCTTGTCAACTGGAAAATACCGTACATCGGCTACCCAACCTTATGGATGAGAAGCTTGTTTGCACGTTAGGAAGGAGTAAATATGTCTGAATCCGATAGAAGAAAACGGCAGGCCTACCGGCGCGCCCGTAAGCGCTGGATCTGGATCCAGTCGATCGCCTTGGCGTTGGCGGTTATCGTTGCTCTCGGCGCGTTTCTTATGTATGACCGTTTGAATCGCACCTATTACATCGAGTACACCGAGTCCGGCGATGCCCTTTACCGGGTACAATACAAGGAAAATACCTTTTTTGACGGCGAGTGGAGGGATCCCGGCCAGTCCTACGTTTCTTCCCTTACCAAGGCTCTTGCCATCGACTTTAACTACGCACTGAATATGGCCGCCTCCAACGTAGGCTTTAACTACACCTACGAGATCGTGGCTCAGTTGATCGTGTCGGACAAGACTACCGGCGACCCCATCTACAATCCTGTGGACGTGATCGTGCCGGAAAAGACCGTCAGCCTGGTTCGCGCCAACGGCTTTGTGGTGGAGGAGACCGCTTTGGTTGACTTTACCAAGTACGATTGGATGGCTCACCACTTCATCGACGTGTACGGCCTGACCAACGCCACCAGTATGCTGGTGGTTACCCTCAACATTGAGGTGCTCAGCCAGTGCGACGAGTTCGAGTCCAACAACGAGAACACCTATTCCGTCTCCGTGAACGTGCCCCTGGGCGAGGAGACCTTCAGCGTGGAGACCACCTCCAGCGTGCCCGCCGGCGAGAGCAAGGTGCTTGCTTGCCGCGGTGCCGCCGATACGGAGCTCTTCCGTCTGATCAGCATGATCGCCGCCGGCCTTGCGCTGGTTCTGGCCATCGTCTTCCTCATTTACGTTCGGGTGACCCGCAACGAGGACGTTACTTACACCAGTAAGATCCGCAAGATCTTGTCGGCGTACCGCTCCTTCATCCAGCAGATCGAGGGCGAGTTCGATTCCGACGGGTATCAGATCGTGCCCATCAAGACCTTTATGGAGCTTTTGAGCATTCGTGATACCATTCAGTCGCCCATTTTGATGAGCGAAAACGAGGATGAGACCAAAACAACCTTCCTCATTCCCACTTACACCACTACAAAGATTCTCTACACCTTCGAAATTAAGGTAGATAACTACGACGCGATCTACGGCCTGCGGGAAGAAGACCTGTACGGCTCCGTGCTCACCTTTGAGGATGAGGATGGCTTGGAAGACGCGACCATTCTGACCGAGGACGTCAAGCTGAACGAGCTGGCTGAGGTTATGGCCACTCCCGACGTTTATCTGGAGGAGATCGACTTCGTTCCGGACAACGACGAGGACTACGAGGGCACCGAGGAGGCGCCCGGCGTTGAGGTCGTTGGCGTTGTTTGGCCCGAGCGAACCAAGAAGAACAAGGTTTATCGCTACGATCCCAACGGCGAGCAGCTGGGCGAGGGCGATATGGTTCTGGTTCCCACTCACGACGCGGCCAAGAACGGCGACATCATCCGTAAAGCCGCCGTTGCCCACGAAAATCACATCATCGACCCGGAAAAGCATCCCCACAAGCTCAAAAAGGTTATCGCCGTTCTCAAGCGCCGTTCCGACGCTTCCGCAGCGGAAGAAAATAAGGACGACAAAATTTAATTAAATGAAAGGAGAGCGCAGTATGGCGAAGTGGATGAAAATTTTTCTTTGCGGCGTGCTCTCCCTTTCCTTTTTGTTCACGACCTTGGGATACGCCGCACTGACCGACACCCTTTCGATCAGCGGTTCGGCAGAGATTAACATTCCGGACGGTCTGTATATTGTGGAAATGACCGTGGACGGTTCAGCGTCCAACCTGGACGTACATACGTTCGAGTTCACTCCGTACTCCACCACGGTGGAATCCACCATCAGCCGCGCCCGTCCTTTGTGGGGCGGCAGTCAGCAGGCGGGATCGGTTACGTATAAAATCCGGGTGTTTAACAACACGGATTACGTCTACACCTACCGCGACCTGTACTATCAGTCGGATCTGTATGACAACGGATCGGTTTCCAAATCCTCCGGCAACTCCCGATTCAGCGTGGTCACCGACTTTCCCGATGGCGAAACGGTCCAGCCCCGCGATTATCTTACCTTCTACGTTACGTACACCATTGGTAGAAACCTTAGCGCTAACAATCAGTACCACACACTGCTGAACTACCAGTTTGGTATTAACATTAACTCTGCCGAGCAGGCGCGCAACGCCGTTTACGATAAGTTCTTGGATATTCTGAACACCACGTCCTCCTACGATCAGTTGATCGACGTTCTGGATGACAAGTACAACGGTGTTGACTACTGGCGTTCCAACTACGTAGGTAACGTAGGTGACGCCATTAACAACGATATGGTTACGGTTGAAAGCCTCTTTGCCGGTCAGCTGAACATGAGCATTGGCGGTTCGACCACAAAGGCCTGGGTTCTGATCAAGCATGAGGACCTGGACGGCAACGAAAAGACCGGAGACGACTATTCCGTTACCGCAAACGGCGGCACCGCCGTGGGTAAGGGATGTGAAATGACTCTTTACCTGACCACCGAACTGCTGAATAACGCTGGCGGATCGGCCGAGGTTTATGCCGCCACCTTCACCTGCGACCGGGATTCTGCCGGCAACATCGTGGGCGGTTGGTATCTGGTGGGTGACACCTATCAGGGAACTGCGCCCGTCGTTGGCTACGGCGGTGAGGAGAACGAGACGGGCTCCTTTGTTACCGACCGATGGGTGGCCAGCGCCGGAACCTACTCTCCTTGCGACAGCTTCAGCTATACGGTAGCAAGCGGAACCTCCATGCGTACGCTGATGCAGACCGTGGATCCCAATGCGATCCGTGTCTTCCAGACCTTGCTTGACGAGGCTAAGGAGATCATCGATAACCGTAATTACGCCGGACCCGGTATGATCGCGGTGGAAGATGCCTACGAGAACGCCTCCAAGTATTACACGCTGGATGCGAACAACAATCCGGTGGCCAATTCGAACACCCTTCGCGCATGGCTTTGTCCCATCCTTACCGAGCTGGAGCACGCCGTCCGCGTGGCACAGAAAGAAATTGAGAATTTGAATTAAGCTTTCCTGCTCAGTCAAATAAAAAGGACACCGTACGGTGTCCTTTTTCTTATTCTCTCGTCAAAGTAAACTTGTCGGAGATACGCTGATAGTTTGCAAGGAGAGTCACACCGTTTTCGCGGAGGTCGGCCGCGGTGCGGGCGGTGGATTCATCCCCGTGGCGAAGAACGTACTTAGCACCCTCCGGGAGGACGGGATAGATGGTTACGTGCTCCTGGTTTGGATGCTCGGTGTACATATATACCTTCACCTGACGGAAGTCCGCGTCGTTAAACTGGAGCACGGTCATGGTGGGGGTGTCGCAGAGGATGCGGCACTCGCTCGCAGCCCAAAAGTCCCGTTCCGCCTTGTAGCTTTCAATAAAGGCGGCCAGTTCCTTGATGGTGGCGTCCGATACTTGGGTCAGATCACAGCTGAAGCCGATAGGGCCGCCCACCAAAGCGTTCTTTATATACTCAAGGGAGGCCTCCTCGCATCTCTGCCAGTTGGCCGTGGCGCTGAGAAGGATCTTCTCCTCCTTGCCGCCCACGGGATAGGTGGGAGTAAAGTCCTCCACGGAGCGGATGGTTGCCCAGCGCTCCAGCATGCGGGAGGGCATACGGCGGACGGCGTTTTTGAAGATCTCCAGCTGGGAATAGATTCCGTGGCTGTCGCTCATCCAGAAGGAATCAAAATGCTTGGCGTACGAGAGGGACATCCGTCCGCCGCCGCTGGCACAGCACTCCAGGTGCAGGGCATGGTAGTCGGACTTGATGCGGGCAAGAAAGGCATTGTAGCCCTCGTAGTATTTTAAAAAGGCTTGGCGGCTCTTGTCATAGGAGAGAGGGCCGTTCAGATCGAATTTGATAAATTCCACCCCGTAGCGGTCGATGTTCCGCTTTAGTACACCGTAGATAAAGTCGCAGGCGGCGGGGTCGGCGAAGTTTACGTAGGCGTGGGGGCCGTCGTACAGATAATATCCGGGGTGGGCTTTGACGTTTTCGCAGGCGGGATTTGCCCGCTCGATCTCAAACCAAAGACCGAATTTCAGCCCCTTGGCGCGCACCAGATCGCTGAATTCCCGTAAGTGGCCGCCCATGGCGCTTTCCTCCGACTCCTGCCAGTCGCCAACCACGTCCCACCATTCCTGCGTCTTGCCGAACCATCCCGCATCCACGGTGAAGTATTCACAGCCGAGGATGGCGGCGCGCTCCAGCTGCTCCACCAGATTGTCAAAGGACACCCAGTCAAAGTGGCTCATCCACGTGTTGTACACAATGGGCAGGGCGCAGGGGAACTTGTCGTTGCAGTAGCGATGGAGCTTGTAGGCGTCCATGTCTACGGTGGACTCAAAGGGATAGTAGAGGATCGTAGGCATGGTGAGGGTCTCGCCAGGGGACAGCACGTAGCGGAGATCCCGACTGCGGATGCCCAGCTCCACCAAAACCACCTTGGGCTCCAAAAATTCGCCGTGACGGGTCACGCTGTATTCAAAGGCCGAGTCGCACAGAATATGGAAGGCCAGACCGCGGCGGTTTTGCTCGTTAAAAACGGCCACAAAGGGGTTGACGTCTTGATTTGTGCGGATCTCGTCGGCGGAGCCGAACACACCGGACACCAAGGGCTGCCAGCCGCCGATGCCCTCGCGAATATGCTTGCTGGTCTGGGTGTAGACCTGATACTCGCCACCGTTCAGGGTAAAGCGGGAAAGGGCAACGCTGATCTCAATGGGGCGATCGGACACGTTTTTCACCGTGTCCTTCCGCTCAAACACCCCGGAGGGGTGCTTCACCGTCTCACTTGTCAGCGCCACGTCCTCGTTTTGATAGGAAAAACCGTTTTCTGTCTGAATGGCTTTGCCTTCAACCCGGGCAAAGCTGCCATAGAGGGTAAACAGATCGGTAATTTTGCTTGTATACATGACGTTATTCCTCCATAAAAATCTCTGCTACGTGGGGGCGGTGATCCGACGCCACAATGGCAGGGATGTCGGCGGACTGCACCTCAAGATCCGGGGTGACGAAGATATAGTCGATCTTCATTTCCGGCTGGTCCGAGGGAAAGCTGAGCAGGGGCTTGGCAAAGCAGTCGGCGGTATCCCTCATTTTTGCACGAATCGGCGCAAGAACGGGATCGTCGGGGAGCACGTTAAAATCTCCCATCAGGATGCACCGTTCCTCCGGCAAATGCGCAAGGACGGTCGCCACGGCCTGCTCGTGCTCGTCCGGATTCAGGCCAAAATGGATCACCAGCACCGTAAGACCGTTTGCGAGCCGTGCCTTGAGGAGGCACCGGGTCTCGTAATAGCCGTTCGGGAAGCGACGAGGCTCGGGATCGGGCACGGGAATGGTGGCGGCGCACACAATGGGATAGCGGGAGATCAGCCCGTTTCCGTAAGGACCCTCCCCATCCTCAATGGCCTTGGCAAAATAGTGGTGGGAGAGGCCGGTTTTCGCCGCCAGCTCCGCCGTCTGCGCCCCGTAGGGGCCGGCATCGCGCATTTCGTTCAAGGCGACGATATCCGCGCCGCAATCCCAGATCACCTGAGCCATCCGCTCCGGATCCAGCCGTTTTTCAAGGTAATTCCAGCAGTGCTGGGTGTTAAAGGTCATAATTTTCATTGAGCGGGCTCCTTCTGCTTTTGCACAAACCGTAGGAGAAGCAGATCCGGCTTTTCCAGCCAGCAATGAACGAAGGGCATATACTCCGGATCTTGGGTCAGCCTCTGTAAAGGCTCCAAAAGCAGCTCCGCCGGAATGGTCTCCCGGTCAGAATCCTCCATCAGCGCCTGGCTCAGCTCGAACATAGCGTCACCTTCCACCTGCTCAATATCACTCATGCCGTACCGTGCGTCGCCCATCAGCAGGGTCTGCAGGGTGTGCTTTTCGATCAGCAAGCGGATCAGGTCAGCGGGCTCTTTGCGGTAGGTCTCGCAGGGGGTAAGGCCGGCCACAATTCGCAAGCTCTCGTCCAACTCCTCGGAAATGGCAAGATTGTTGGAGTCCAGCACCCAGCGCATACACCGGTACTGAGCCTCGGGGAGACGGCCGGTTTCTTGGATAACGGCCTGCGCGCCAAGGTCGCCGTAGGGAACAAAGGTGTAAGCGGCAAGCATTGCCAACAGCTTGGCCTCGTCGCTCTTTTGGTGGGGCATGCGCATATGGAGACCCAGCAGGTTCGCGTCGGAATTGATCTGGGCATCCAGGGCCGCAACCGTTGTTCCCGTACCGCCCACGCAAACGTTTGCCATCTCTGTGATCTGCTCGGACCAGCAGGTCAGCTTGTGGACGTAGTCAAAATAATCCATAGTCTTACCTCATTTCAGTTGAAAAGTGTGCATCCGTGCCGACGGAAAAAGTCGATTTTGCGGTCAATGTCCTCCACCGTCACCCCAAGGGTGGCCGCAAGACACGCCTTGCACTCAAACTCCGTGGCGGCACGGCTGATCAGCCGTTTGTAAATGGCAACCTCGTCGTATTCGAGGGGCTTGCCGCATTTGATACAATCCATCAGAGGAGCACCGGCTTTGCAAGAAAGACTCTGGCGTCGCCCTGTGCTACGGGCAGGTGCACAAAGTCGCGGAAAATGCCAAGATCCTCGCCTGTAAAGGCATCCGTCAGCTGGAAGGCGCAGTTGTCGGAGGGCATCAGACCCACCTCGTAGAAGTTGAACATAATGTGGAGATCCTTTTCCCAGCCGTTGAACATGCCGATGGCATACTCGCCATCCGACAGGTACTTGAATGCTACCATGGAGTCGTCGTTGCCCATAAAGATGGGAGGACGGGCCTCCTCATCCTGATTGATGCGGAGGAGGATGGGATTGGTCAGGAGCTTTTTGTTTTCCTCAGTCAAGGTGCGCAGGTCACAGCCGATCATGAGGGGGGAGGAGGCCATGCACCAGTAAGCAAAGTGATAGCGGTAGTTTGCATCGGTACAGCCCTGGCCAAAGCCAATGTTGCCCTGACCCTTCAGACCGGTGACCAGCATATCGATGTCGTTGAAGCAGCCGGGGGCAGAGTATACCAGCTTGTCCTTCTGACTGCAAGCCAGCTTTTTGATGGAGTGGAAGGTGTCGGTGATATCCTCGGTGGAGCGGTACATATGGGCGCCCACGGAGCGAACCCAGCTATGCACGTTGTTGGTGCCCCAGTTGCAGGCGGAGTACAGGATATCACGGCCACAGGCGCGGAGAGCCAGACCCATGCGGGAGTAGGCCAGCTTGTTCTCCATGGAGGCGCCGTAGCAGTTGTCGTACTTCAAAAAGTCTACGCCCACCTCGGCAAAGTATTTCGCATCGTCAAACTCATGGCCAAAGCTACCGGGATAGCCTGCGCAGGTCAGCACGCCACAGCAGGAGTACATACCGAACTTCAAGCCCTTGGAGTGCACGTAATCCGCCACGTACTTCATGCCGTGGGGGAATTTTTCATGATCGGCTACCAGCATGCCATTCTCGTCCCGCTCCTTCTCCGACCAGCAGTCGTCGATGACCAGATATTCGTATCCGGCGTCAAGAAGGCCGTGAGCCACCATGGCGTCCGCGGTGTCCATGATCAGCTTTTCGTCAATTTTATCGGTGAAGGTGTTCCAGGAATTCCATCCCATAGGGGGTCTTTTTGCAAGCATCGTTTCATCCTCCTGCCTTATCGGCTTTTGTATTCTTCAAAAATTTGTTCTGCAACCCAGCGGTTGGTCTTTTCGCTGTAATGGATCAGATCCCAGCGGTAAAATACGTAGGGCTCGCCGTAATAGGGGGCGCGGCGAGGATCAAAGAGGGTAGTTTTTGGCATCTCCTTGGCCAGCTCCTCAAAGAGGCCGTTGATGTAATACATGGTCTCCACGTTGCCCTCCTTGGTAAACACCTCTACGTAGGGCATCAGGTGCAAAACGATGGGGAATTCATAGCCCAGCGCCTCGCGCATACCGCCAAAGATGCGGATGTAGTCCTTCTTCAATTTGCCCTCCAGCTCGGCAATGGGACGGCGAACCTCTTGCTCGCCTCCGCGCCAGTGCATACCGATAAAGTCGGGTTCAATGTCCTCCTCCGCGAAGTGCTTTTTCAGCAGGGATAGGATGTGGATGGTAAAGGGGTAGAGGGAAATGTCCGCCGTGCCGTGCACGCCGGGAATCAGCTTGATCTCTCGCTCCGGATACCACATATCGTACACACCCTGAGAGCCGATGGCGATCTGAATCACGTACAGATCCGGCAGCTCCTCGCCGCCGTCAATGGCGTCCTGCCATTGCCGTGCCAGACAGTTGGCAACGGAGTAGGTGTTGTCCTGGGTCTCCGCCAGATTCATGCCGTGGCTGGTGTAGCCCGTAAAGAACAGACGGTCGCTGTCAAAGGTCTGGTTAGGGTCGCGGTTCAGTCCCCAAACGTTTTTGAGCGGTTCGGAAATGTAGTCCTCCTCCCGCATGGGAATGCCGTGTCCCGTGGCGTTGGATTGTCCAAACAGCATAAATACAGCTACTTTTTTCTTCATGACGTTGCCCTGCCTTCCTGTATGTTCAAAAGAATTTTCATGAAAGTCGGAGTGACTGCTCACCAGACAGGAGATCCGAATGGGACGTAGCTTTTCCACCCGCCGGATTCACGCATATCACCCTCTTCTTTACTTAAAATATACCACAAAACCATGTAAGAAACAATATTTTCCTGAAAATTCGCTCGCCGGATTGACAAGTGCGGAATTTGACGGCAAACTGCAAGCCCCGTCTTGCTTTTCGGCGGCGGATGCGATATAATAAAAGGAGAATTTCATCCTTGGAGGTCAGGATATGGAACATACGTTTTTGCCCGTAAGCCGCGAGGAGTGCCGCGCGCTGGGTTGGGAGGCGCCGGACTTCGTATACGTCAGCGGAGATGCCTACGTGGATCATCCCAGCTTTGGTGCGGCAATCATTTCCCGTGTGCTGGAGGATACCGGCTTCCGCGTGGCCATCCTTGCCCAGCCGGATTATACCTCCTGTGAGGATTTCAAGCGCTTTGGCCGTCCCCGTCTGGGCTTCCTTGTAAGCGCAGGCAACATTGATTCCATGGTGGCTCATTATACCGCCGCCAAGCGCAAGCGCAATTACGACTATTACTCTCCCGGTGGCAAAATGGGCCTGCGTCCCGACCGTGCCACCATTGTATATACCAACCGCATCCGGGAGGCCTATGGCGACGTTCCCGTGATCCTCGGCGGCCTTGAAGCGTCCCTCCGCCGCTTTGCCCACTACGATTATTGGGAAAACCGCATCCGCCGCTCCGTCCTTGTGGATAGCCGGGCGGATATCCTTACCTACGGTATGGGCGAGAACATTCTTCTGCGCATTGCGCGGCTTCTGGATCGCGGTATCCCTGTCAAAAAGATCCGCGACGTCCGCGGCACCGTCTACCTGTGCGGCCTTGAGGACGAGGTGCACTATCCCGTGGCCGATACCTTTGATTTTAACGAGCTGAAAAACGACAAAGCCCTGTACGCCAAGGCCTTCGGGGTGCAGTACCGCAATCAGGACGCCATTACCGGCAAGGCCATTGTGGAGCTGTACGACAACAAAAAGCTGGTGCAAAATCCCCCCATGCCGCCCCTTGAGCAGGCAGAACTGGATCACGTGTACGCCTTGCCCTACGCCCGCACGTGGCACCCCATGTATCGGGCGGCCGGCGGCGTGCCCGCCATCGAGGAGGTGCGCTTCTCCATCACCCACAACCGCGGATGCTTTGGTGAGTGCAACTTCTGCGCCCTCACCTTCCACCAAGGACGGAGCGTCCGTGCCCGCAGCATTGAAAGCGTGGTACGGGAGGCGAAGATCATCACCGAAATGCCTGATTTCAAGGGCTATATTCACGATATCGGCGGCCCTACCGCCAACTTCCGCCACCCGGCCTGTAAAAAACAGCTGACGGAGGGCACGTGCGTTGGCCGTAAATGTCTGGTTCCTACCCCCTGTCCCAATCTGGACGCCGACGAGAGCGAGTACATTGAGCTGCTCCGTCGGGTGGAATCTCTCCCCAAGGTCAAAAAGGTGTTCATCCGCTCCGGTATCCGCTTCGATTATATGCTGGCGGACAAGAGCGACGCCTTCTTCCGCAAGCTGGTGCGCGACCACGTCAGCGGCCAGCTGAAGGTTGCGCCCGAGCATTGCTCCTCCGGCGTGCTCCGCTCTATGGGCAAGCCGGACGTGGCGGTGTACGACCGCTTCCGTGAAAAGTACTTCCGTCTTTGTAAGGAGGCGAATCTGGAGCAGTATCTCGTCCCCTATCTGATGTCCAGTCATCCCGGCAGTACCCTTCGGGATGCGGTGGAGCTGGCCGTGTACTTAAAGGAAAGCGGCTGTAACCCGGAGCAGGTGCAGGATTTCTATCCCACCCCCGGTACGGCTTCCACCGTCATGTACTATACGGGCATCAATCCTTTGGACGGCAAAAAGGTCTACGCGCCCGACGATTATAAGGAAAAGCAGATGCAGCGAGCTCTTCTTCAGCACCGTCGCCCGGAAAACGCACCCCTCGTGCGTGAGGCGCTTCGCTTGGCCGGACGGGAGGATCTGATCGGCTACGGTCCCGAATGTCTGGTACGCCCCGAGCACGGCGGCGATTACCGCCGTCCCCCGAAAAAGAACGATTCCGGCGCAAAAAAAGCGCCCCAAGGCGGCAAATCTGGCGGCAAGCACGAAAAGAACAGTCGCCCCGCACCGAAAAAGGCCGCATCTCCCCAAAAGCATAAGGAAAACGGACGTTCCCCCGCCAAAAGCGGAGGTAAAAAAATAAAACGGTAAACAGGAGGCAATCATGACCTTTTACGAACGAGCCAAAGAGCTGGTCGCTAAAATGACCATCGAAGAAAAAATGGCGCAAATGCGCTACGACGCTCCCGCTATCCCCCGTCTCGGCATACCCGCCTACAACTGGTGGAGCGAATGCCTCCACGGCGTTGCCAGACAGGGCTGCGCCACCGTCTTTCCCCAGGCCATCGGCATGGCCGCCAGCTATAACACCGATCTGATGTATCGGGTGGCCACCGCCATCTCCGACGAGGCGCGCGCCAAGTACAATAAGTTCAAATCCTTCGGCAACACCGAGATGTATCAGGGTCTTACCTACTGGTCGCCCAACATCAACATCTTCCGCGATCCTCGCTGGGGTCGGGGTCATGAGACCTACGGTGAGGATCCGCTTCTCACCGGAAAAATGGGCACGGCCTTTATCCGCGGCCTGCAGGGCGAGGGCAAGTACCGCAAGCTGGACGCCACCGTCAAGCACTACGCAGTCCACAGCGGCCCGGAATATGAGCGCCACGGCTTCAATGCGGTGGTGTCGAAGAAGGATCTTTATGAAACCTACCTTGCCGCCTTTAAGTATTGCATCGATCACGCCCACCCCTCCGCCGTTATGGGCGCCTATAACCGGGTCAACGGCGAGGCCTGCTGCGGTAGCAAAACGCTGCTGAAGGACATCCTCTACGGCGAGTTCGGCTTTGACGGCTACGTGGTCTCCGACTGCGGTGCCATCCACGACATCAACGCCGGCCATAAGATCACCGCAAACGAGGCAGAGAGCGCCGCTCTGGCGGTCAACAACGGCTGTCAGCTGAACTGTGGAGATGCATACCTGAGCCTCTACGAGGCCTACGAGCAGGATCTCATCGAGGAGGAGACCATCACCGATGCGGTCACCAAGCTCTTTGAGGCGCGCTTCCGCCTTGGTATGTTTGATGACGATTGTGAGTACGACAACATCCCTTACGAGGTGGTGGAATGCGACGCCCACCGCGCCTTGAACCTGAAAATGGCCGAGGAGAGCATGGTGCTCTTAAAGAACAACGGCATCTTGCCTCTTGATCAAAAAAAGATCAAAACCATCGCCCTCATCGGCCCCAACTGCGACGACACCGGCGTGCTGAAGGGCAATTACAACGGCACACCCTCCCGTTATGCCACCTTCCTGCGCGGCCTGCAGGATGCCTTTGACGGTAAGATCCTCTATTCCCACGGCTGTCACATAAACGATCCCAACACCGGCAACTGGTGCGGCCATCCCGTCCGCGAGGCCGTTATTGTGGCGGAAATGGCAGACGTCGTAATCTTCTGCATGGGACTGAACCCCTCTATGGAGGGCGAGGAGGGCGACACCTTCAACGGCGGCGTTGCCGGCGACAAGAAGGATCTTTCCCTCCCTCTGCCCCAGCAAAAGCTGTTCCAAGAGGTGATGAAGGTGGGCAAGCCCACGGTCTTTGTCAACGTCAGCGGAAGCTGTGTGTCTCTCTGCGAGCAGGACGAGCAGTGTGATGCGGTGCTCCAGTGCTTCTACCCCGGCGCAGAGGGCGGAAACGCCTTGGCAAACGTGCTGTTTGGCAAAACTTCACCCAGCGGTCGCCTGCCTGTAACCTTCTACCGTTCCACCGAGGATCTGCCGCCCTTCCGGGATTACAGCATGGAAAACCGTACCTATAAGTTCTTCAAGGGCACGCCGCTTTATCCCTTCGGCCACGGCCTTACCTATGGCGACGTGGAGGAGAAGTGGCTCAGCGACACCGAGGCCGCGGTTACCAACCGCGGCGGCATGGATACCGACTACGCTGTCCTTCGCTTCAAAACCGAGCCCCACCCGGAGCTTCTTGACTTCAAAAAGGTTCACGTTCCCGTCGGCCAGACCGTAATTGTCCGCTTCGAGGAAGAATAATCCGATGATATGAAAACAAGCCCCAGCCGGGGCTTGTTTTTTTACAGCATGGCTAAGTTCCGCCGCTTACAAGTGAGCAAACGCCGAAGCTTGGCTGCCGGGTCTTCCCGGCTGCCCGCGGGGGCCTCCTCGCTGGCAACGGAGCTACTTCGTCGCAAAAAAACGCCCCTCGCGTCGGGCAAGCCGACGCGAGGGGCGTTTTTTAACATCGATGCTCTACGCCTCAAAGCCCTCAAAGATGGAGAGCGCGTGGTCGCGGAGTGCGGCCTCGTGGTCGGCGCGGTCGCGGAGCGTCCAATAGACGCGGGTGGCGCCCATCACCGAGGTCACAAAACGGAAGAAGGGGTTTTTGCGATCCTTGTAGCGGTAGGCCACAAAGTCAGGCCGTGCGATTACGTTGAGCCACAAATTGCGAAGCAGAAAACGGGTAAGAGGCGCGGCAGAATCCTTGCTGAGCCCGCCGGACAGCTGTCCGCGTACCACGTGGGGCGCCTGTCGGCGCAGCTCGCGGAGAATGCGGGGGTCAAAGGATTCAATGCAGTAAGACCCCTTATAGCCTTCAAGATCCGCCATAACCTGCGCCACCAGCGCGGCATGGTTGCCCTCGGCCTTCAATTCCAGCACAAGAGGCACTTTTCCGTCCACCAGCCGCAAAAACTCGGAGAAGAGGGGCACGGTCTCCTCCGTGCCAAGCAGGGAGAGCTTGCTCAGCTCCTCTGCCGTCCGGTCGCGAAGGTTGCCGTCAACCCCGCAAATGCGCTTCAGCGTATCGTCGTGATGGAGCACGCAGATGCCATCGGCGCTGAGGTGAATGTCCGTCTCAATGCCGTATCCGCGCTCCACCGCCCGACGAAAGGCCGCCATGGAGTTTTCCGGGATTCCGGCCTGGTTATCAAACAAGCCTCGGTGGGCGTAATGTCCCACCAGAACGGCGCGCCGCTTGTCCTTTCGCCCCATGGCGGGAGCGATCAGAAACAGAAGAAGCGCAAGGAGCACCGCCACACCGGCGGCAACGTACCAACCGATCATTCTCAGTCCTCCACGTCAAAGGCCTCCAGCTTGCTGGCAGGCAGGGCGGGCTTGTTGTCGCCGTGGCGAACGAAGATCATGGTCATAAAGGACAGGGCAAGGAAGATAGCGCTGTAGGGGAACAGGGTCCAGTAGCCCACGTGATCCAGGAGCCAGCCGGACAGAATGGGCGTAATGATCTGCGCGGTCATGGAGAAGGTGTAGTAAAGGCCCGTAAACTTACCAACGTCCGAGTCGCGGCACATTTCAACTACCATGGGCAGAGAGTTTACGTTGATGGCCGCCCAGGAGAAGCCGATCAGCACAAACAGAACGTACAGGAAGGGAGAGAACTTTCCGCCGCCAAGGGTGTAAATGGCGGCCGTGGCAAAGGCCGTGGTGATGCCGATAATGCCGATCATAATGGTGCGCTTACGGCCAATGCGGGAGGAGATCATACCGATGGGTATGTAAGAAACGATGGCACCGGCGGTGGCGATGGTCAGGCACAAATTGGCGCTGGACAGGGACATTTCCCACTCGCGGGTGGCATAGCGGGAGAAGGCCGTGGTCACTGCGTTATAGCCCGTGAACCACAGGGCGATGGAGGCCAGAATAAAGCCAAGACTGCGCTTGACCGGGCGGGGAAGAATCGCGCTCTTGTGCTCATCCTTCACGGTCAGGTCGTATTCCGGGTGCGCCTCGTCAAAGGCCTTCACCTCAGCGGCTACCTTCTTTTCCTTAACGGTAAGGAAGAGAACCAGCACGGAAACCACCATAATGCCTGCAATAATCAGGAAAATGGGCAGGTAGTCGTAACGGACGTTCTTTTCCGTAAACATAAAGGTAGAGAGGAGCAGATACAGAATACCGCCTACCGCGCCCATCAGATTGATGACGGCGTTACCCTTGGAGCGAAGGGGCTTGGGGGTCAGGTCGGGCATCAGCGCAACGGCGGGGGAGCGGTAGCAGGCCATGGACAGAAGCAGGAAGCCAAGCACGGCAATAAATACCACCAGCAGGTAGGAGCGGGGGTTGGCAAAGTAGGCGTTATCCACCAAGGGGAGCACGATCATAGCGATCACAGCCAGGCCGGTTCCGCCCAGAATAAAGGGCATACGGCGTCCGATGGGGGTGTCCACCTTGTCGGAAAGGGTTCCAAGCAGGGGCAAGAGGAACAGCGCCAGCACGTTATCCGCCGCCATAATAAAGCCGGATACGGTGTCGTTTACGCCAAAGGTGTCTCTCAGCATCAGGGGAATTACGTTGTCGTACATCTGCCAGAAGGCGCAGATGGACATAAAGGCAAGTCCGATCAGGTAGGTGCGCTTTTGATTCAGCTTCATGAATTCTTTCCTTTCGGTGATCAAAAATTAAAGGTCATCTACAGGGGGGTCTTCTGTCGCAGGCGCCTCCGTGGGAAGCTCCTCCGTCTCGGTGACGGCGGACTTGTCTCTTGCGTCCGCGGCGTAGGAGAACACGATGGTCAGGAGCAGGTAAACGATACCCATGGTAAGCTGGGCGTTGTTTTCCACCGACAGATTGAACTTGGTAAAGCCGGAGAAGAGCAGGGTGCTGAGGGTGTTGCCGAGGATGGGCACCACGATATAAACGATACCGAGGGTCTGCATCTTGCAGATCACACCGCGGTCAAAGGGATCGCCCACAGTCTGCAGATGCTTGTAAAAGCGGGCGGCAAATACGTAAACCACCACCATGGAAACGCAGACGATGGCGGCACCGAACATGATCATCTGGAGCGAGGGGAATTCCACGCCGGTCAGTCCCTCAAAGTCACCGATCATAGAGAGGAATTCGGGGTCCTCCAAAAGGCCCGTGCCTTCCAGCGCCACGAACATCACGCCGCAAAGAACGCAGATGGCGGCACCCACAATGCACAGAATATAAAGCACGGTATACAAAATCCGTAGCACGTTTGCAAGGGTCATAACCTTTTTTAAGCTATCCATAAAACAGCCTCCTTTTCTTTTGGTTACTTTAAGTATACCATGAATCCCCATAGGCCGTCAATGTTTTTTTGCCCGTCCCCCTTGCGCGGCGGCGAAAAATCCGTTATAATAAGGTATCCTGTTTAAAGGAGGATCATCATGCAACAGAAGCAATCTCTGATGCAAGTCATCAAGTTCACGCTGTTTTCTGCTTCGGCGGGAATCATTCAGGTTGGCTCCTTTACGCTGCTGAACGAGCTGCTCACCATGCGCTACTGGCCGGCCTATCTGATCTCGCTGCTTCTGTCCATTGTGTGGAACTTCACCCTTAACCGTCGGTACACCTTCCAGTCGGCGGCCAACGTTCCCATTGCAATGGCGAAGGTTCTCGGCTTTTATGCCGTGTTTACTCCCCTGTCCACGTGGCTTGGGGATGTGGCAGACCGCGCGAGCGTCAACGAGTACCTGATCTTAGCGACCACTATGATCGCCAACTTTGTCCTCGAATTTCTTTTCTGTAAATTCGTGGTCTATCGCGGTCAGGAAAACACCCGAACCAAATGAAAAAATCAGCCGCCCTCCGGGTCGGCTGATTTTTTTGTTTTGCGTTGCCGGAAGAAGAGAATACCGATTGACGTACCTGTGATAAAGCAAGTGCACCCTATTTTCTCCAACTTCAAGTTGGAGAAAATAGGGTGCATCAAACCAATACGCCATTTAAAATTTCCTTTGCGAATGATATAATTTAAGCGTAGCTGCAAAATATATTGATTAAAGGAGAATTTTTATAATGGTGATAAAAGTGGGCGAAAATATTGCTCTTTTTCGAAAGAAGAAGGGGTTGACTCAAGACGAGCTTGCACAGATATTGATGGTCACAAATCAAGCGGTATCAAAATGGGAATCCGGCAAGTGCTATCCTGATATAGCTCTTCTCCCCGAATTAGCGCATTTATTTGAAGTTTCGATTGACGAATTGTTGGTAGGCGAATGCTTTATCAAAACGGATTCAACCGATAAAGAGGATGATTCCTTTGTATTAAAAGCAATTAAAATAGCGCAAGGAGAACAAGTATTGTCCATAATGAAGCTACAAAGGAAACTCAGAATTGGCTATGGCAGAGCAAAAAAAATTCTTGATGATATGTGCGAAAGCGGATATATTATTAAAGATCCCGCCTGTGATTTTCGGTATTTATGCGTTAGTCATTTAGAGGAGCAACGAATTTCTTCTGAAGAAAACGAATAAGAGATCACAACCGGTGCAAAAAATTGTCTAAGATTATCCACACCTACACGGGCTTCGCGTTTGTGTCCACAAAAGCAGTGCTTCGTCTGTCTTAATTAAAGACTACAATTTATAAAGCATAACGGTTGAACTGATCAAAGGCTCTCCCTCTGGGAGAGCTCCCGCGATAGCGGGTGAGAGGGGATATATTTTACCCTCTCCGTCGGATACGCCGCCACCTCTCCCATAGGGAGAGGCTTTTTTTACCTGTTCGTTTCCATAAAAATCAAACCGTGTGTAGCCACGTTTGCTATGCTTGCTAAAGCACAGTCATTCTCAATCAACCCCCATTTGATTTTATCAATACCGCCTCCATTGAAATCAACTGTCGTTTGTGATATACTATATACAACGAAAGCAGCTTTCAAATATTTCAAAGGAGAAACGTATGAGTATTGAAATTATAGGAAAACAGATTGCATCTTTGCGTAAGGAAAAAGGAATCAAACAAGAAGAACTCGCAAATTACGTTGGTGTAAGTACACAGGCAGTCTCCAAGTGGGAAAACGGCGGTGTCCCCGATACTGAACTTTTGCCTAAAATTGCGGACTTCTTTTGCGTTTCGGTAGATTCTTTGTTTGGACGAAATATTACGGATTACAGCGATCTTCAGTCGGCGTTGATTAAAAAAATATGCGACACTCCACGCAACGAACGCTTTAAACTTGTTTTCAATTATTGCTGGGATATGGAAAAAGCAATGATGCCCCATGGACACAGCATAGAAAAATGCAGTATTGAAGATTATGAAAAAGAAATTGGCACAGATGCACAGCACTATTCTTCAATAATGCAAAACGACGGCTTTACCCGAATGGGAATTGCTAACCGTTCACAATATTTTTTGATAGTTCCCGACCCCCAAAGCACGGATGATGCATACTTTCATGGAATTGATTATCCTGCTTTTTTCAAAGATATTTCGGATGTAGATTTTTGGAATGCTTGTGTTTATCTAAATAAGCGTGATTACCAAAAGGCATTTACAACTGCGTTGTTTATCAACAAATTAGGGATCGATGCTGAAAAGACGGGAGAGATATTAAGCAAACTAAAAAAATACAAAATGGTATACTCAGCACAAATTGAAATGGACGATGAGATACAAACAGTATATCATTTTAGCCCTACTCCTTCGTTTATCGCTTTACTGATTTTTTCACGAGAGATTATTGAAAAACCTGAAATATTTGCATACTATAGCGGCGGCAGAGATACACCATATATTAAATAATTGTGTGCGGTAGATTAGTTGTTTTTAATCAAGTCAGTGCTTGTCAAGAAAAGTGGCAAGGCATAGATGAACATAAAAAAGGACACCGTAGGTCTGCAAAATTAGCGGTAAACCCAATAGCCTTCCCCAGTGGGGGAAGGTGGCACGCGAAGCGTGACGGATGAGGTGTTTCTCAACTTAAACTAACTCCTCATCCACCGCTGGCGCGGTCCCCCTTCTCCCACAGGAGAAGGCTTTTTTGTTATGCTGAAAGCAAAGAAAAAGCCCCGCATCGCGCGGGGCGAGAAATGTTATTTATTTGTACTTATCTAAAACAGCTCTGTACTCGGAGTTTTTGAGAAGCTCGGCACGTCTACCACCTTTAGCGTTAGTGCGATAATCAAGACAGGATTTGAAAAAGTTTTCGCTTATCGCTTCTCCATAACGTTCAAAGGCGTGATTCAGTGCCTGATTTTTCGCTCTCATATCTTCAAACTTTTTTGTCACATACAGGTTTTTATCCATAACTGCGATTACCTGTTCATCCGTTCCGCCTCGATAGTTCAAGTCGTTTTCCATCCTGCCAAGGAAAGAACGCGCGAGCATAAGGAAGAATGCTTCTCCGGTCTCTTCAAAAGCATTTAGCATCAACTCACCGCATTTCAGTGTACGCTCCACCTTTTCTTCCATTGAGAGAGAAGGATTGAAAAACACGGTTCTGCCGAGTTTATCTGCCGCGAAATCCATAAGCTCATACATATTCTTTTGAACATGAAAATAATATTCGCTTGTGTCTTTTGCAAATAGCTGTTCTGTCTTTTGTCCGCTGGTAGTATACCAATCGGTAAATTTTGTTTTGTAGATCTCAAGTGCTTCTTCCGTTTTGCCTTCCGCATGAAGAATTTTCGCACGCATATTCCACGCGCCAAGGCGCAAGTCTTCTTCGGTGCAGCCGCCGAGTATCTTTTCACAGATGGCACGGAATTCGTCCTTGTGTTCAAGCAGAACAACGGGATCGTTATCAGCCAAGTCACCGCCAACATTCCACATATAGTAGTGCATGATCCAATAATCATTAGGATAATCGTGGTATGCTTTGACGATAATTTCACGACCTTTTTGGTCATTCCAATGCTGTCTATACAGAGCAATTACTTCGTCAATCTCCGCTTGAATTTTTTCTTGATTGTACCCCATAATCTCATCGAGCGTTACTCCAAAGAAATAAGCCAATGGTTGGAGAAGTGTGATATCGGGGTAAGTCTCGCCGCGCTCCCACTTGCTCACTGCTGCACCAGTAACATTCATCGCAACCGAAAGCTGTTCCTGCGTAATATTTTTGGCTGTGCGCAAACGCTTAATATTTGCACCAATTGTCATTTCCATAATCATACCTCCATAGAGATAAAAGTAAGCCGACGTCTGCTTCTGTTTATATTTTATAGCACAAAACAGTTTCAGTAAAGGTATTGTTAGGAAACATTGTGTTAACTCAAAGTTGAAAAAAGATAGCATAAGTATAGAAACCATTGCTCTTATTTCTGCTTTCCCGACGCTTGCGTCTGGGGCAAGCATAGCGCGTGGCAGTCCACGCACCATCGGGCAGAAGCCCAAACCCACCATCCGCAGAGAAACGACGCGCCAAAGCCTTCCTCCGGGAGGAAGGGGGACCACGAAGTGGTGGAAGGAGCCCGCGTGACTTTAAGTTTACATAAGTTTTATTTCAACGCGCTCTCCCTCACCCGACTCAGTCGGGAGCTCCCTCCCGGAGGGAGCCTTTCATAAGTTCACATCGACAAAAACACCACCAAAGAAAAATCCTTGGTGGTGTTCGTGTTTTCTCCGCTAAGAATGCAGAGCCGTACGGTGTCCTTTTTTTGTCGATTGATGTGGCGATGCTTTTTTAGCGTCCCCAGAAGCAATCGCAGCAACCGGTGCGATGGTCGCCGTTGCGAATGTCCTCTTCATCAAAATCAAAGTCATGCTTTGTGCAGCTGTATGGGTCCATTTTGGAGGAGTACACGCTGTTTTTTACGAAGTAACGGCAGTTGGCACAGCACTCGTATTGGATACGTCGCTGCTCCTCTATTCTTTGCTGCTGTCTCGATTCAACGAAAGCTTGCTTACCTGCTTCTTTGGCGGAGCCCCAGATCTCTTTTTCCTGCTCCTGACTCAAAACGCCGTTTTGAACCATTTCCTTTGTTGCATTCTTCAGTCGGGCAATTGCAATCAAATCACCGACAAATCCAATCAATCCCATACGTATACTCAGGTCGGATCATACCATCCGGCCTCCTCCTTTGACATTATTAAAAAAGGTTGTACCTTATTATACCATGCTTTTCTAAAAAATGGAAGTGGCTTATATTAAAAAGTTCAAATCTCCCCGCCAAAACAAAAGGACACCGTCTGGTGTCCTTTTGTTTGGCTAATAACCCTAATTTTGATACAAAACAGATCTCTTTACAACGACACTTCTTTTTGAGGAGTGCCAAACACGAATCAATTTGTGTTTTTATATTTTTCTACAAACTGGCCCATTCTTCTTCGAAGCTCTTCATGAGTCAGAAGATTAACTTGCTCAAGATTTTGATTTAGAGTGAAGTATCCTCGAAGCAGTGGATCAATTTTCTCGTGTTCTTCTTGCGCTTTTTCAAGGGACTTCGCAAAGCAATCATAACCATATTCGGTTACAAGATATGGAAGTCCTGCAACGGAAAGAATATAATTGTAGTCGATGTAGTCGTGATTCTTTTCAAGACTTTTTTGAAAATTCTCCATGATTGGAATGAGTTCTTCCTCTGACGCATAGATTGCATATCCACGAATGAAAAAGATCTTCATTGCGAGTCTGCGACATTTTTTTAAGTTTTCATAATAAAACGCTTTCAAATTATATTCTGTTGCTGATGGATTGAGCAATAAAATGCGCAGGTGTTCAAAGCGAATTTCCCATATATGCTTTTTGGAAATGACTTTATCGCATAGATAATCAATGTGGACTTTTGAAAGCTTTATGTTGTTTAGTTTGTTTATCAGAGATATATATTCCGGATGCAGTATGCAATCGGAGCACATCTTAAAAGCACGATCTAATTCTAACAATAGAATATCATTCATTGGATCTTCTCCTATAGGCTGTTTTGACACATAAAGTATATCATAAAAATGGAAAAACCGCAATCCCCTTGCATCAGAATTGCGGCATGGCAAAATCCGTCGCACCTCCAAAACATAGGTTGCCTCCCTCCCGCAGGTCGGGATTCTCCCTGTTTTGTCACTCGCTTTTGCTCGCTTCATCCGCCCCCGGCGGCGCTCGCAACGCTCCCTCTCACGCCGGCGATCCGTCGCTCGAGTTCAAATCTCCCCGGCAAAACAAAAAGGACACCGTCTGGTGTCCTTTTTGTTTTGGCGGAGAAGGAGAGATTTTCTAGGATTTTGCTCAGCAAAATCCGTCGCACCTCCAAAACATAGGTCGCCTCCCTCCCGTAGGTCGGGATTCTCCCTGTTTTGTCACTCGCTTTTGCTCGCTTCATCCGCCCCTGGCGGCGCTCGCAACGCTCCCTCTCACGCCGGCGATCCGTCGCTCAAGTTCAAATCTCCCCGGCAAAACAAAAAGGACACCGTCTGGTGTCCTTTTGTTTGGCGGAGAAAGTGAGATGAAAATCGAACTAAGATATTTACTTTATTCCAAATAAGTGATATAATATTTTATATTTCGAAATCTTGGAGGCAAAAATGATTAAGACAATTGAAGAATACATAAAAGAAAATTTATCTGCAAGCGACCAAAAAATCGCTTTAGACTTTGTAAAATATTTGAGAGAAAAGAATTTGGAGTTTTACAAGGATGAAGGAGCTTGTTGGAAAGACAAGATTTATTATTGGATTAGGTATAATCAAGAAAAATGCGTATGCTTTATAGCAATTAAAGACCCTGAAGAACCTGACAGGAATTGGACTGTTTGGTCAGATGATATAAGTTCTGATTATCTTGCAAATTACCCAATAGAAGAAAATTTGAAAGAAACCGCTTGGAAATATGTTGACCGATGTGGCTTATGTGGTGGTTGTAGTGGTGGAAAACCCAAAGAGATTTTTGGAAAAAGGTTTTCTAGAGTATGTTGTTGCACCTTTAGGATTGATAACCCAAGCGAAAAAGCATTACCATTTATGAAAAAAATGATTGATATAAAAATTGGAGAAATAGAAAATAAAAAATAAAAGAGGTTACAATGGACTGTATATTTTGCGAAATAGCTAAGCATCAGTTATCGTCTTATACTGTATATGAAGATAGCAAAGCAATAGCTTTTCTTGATATAGACCCAATCAACGAAGGGCATATTTTGGTAGTACCAAAGGAACATTATTTGGATATAGACGAAATTCCAAAAGAATTGTTATCACACCTGTTAGATATTACGCAAAAAATAGTTGTTGCTATTAAGAAAACATATAATCCTAATGGCTATTCTATTATGCAAAATGGTGGAGAGTTTAACGATATAGGACACTTTCATTTGCACATATTCCCACGATATCAAAATGACGGATTTGGTTGGAAATGCAACGAGAATGAAATAAATGTATCACAAGAAATAGCAAGCAATATAAGAAGAGCATTATAATAATGTGATACAATATTGGTTAATAAATAAACAAGAATTTGTAGGTGATATGCTATGGATATAGAATTTAGAAAATTTACCGATTTTAAAAGAGGTATTATGTATGATATTTTAAAGGATGCATACTCGTTTGATGAAAGATGTGCTATTTGTTGGGATGAAAATTGGAAGCAGTCTGATGAATTTTTCTTTGATAATCCTGATATAGCTGATAAATATGGTTTTGTAACTTGTTATAAAGGAGAACCAATAGGATTTATATGTTGGGACCCAAGAAATAGACCTGAATATGTAGAGATAGGACATAATGGTATAAGAACAAAGTATAAGGGAAAAGGTTTTGGAAAATTACAGTTAAACGAGGCTATCCGACGCATAAAGGAATATGATGGCTTAAAAGAGATACGAGTATCAACTAATAGTAATTTAGTTGCACCAAGGAATTATGAAAGTGTAGGATTTGTTCAATACGATAAAAAGGAAAATAATGACGAAACAGCGTTTTCGGGGGATTATTTATATTATAAAATTCAACTGTAATAATTCCAAAAATGTATTCGCCAAATTCCAATTTGTCGAGCAATGTAATAAATATAAAAATATGAATTTTCTATGAAATGGCACTGTGGCGTGTGCTTGTATATATACAAGTCGCCTCGCTTCGCTCGGCGAATACAAGCACACGCCACAACCAACTAAACCGAAAAAGGAATTGAACGAAACGCACAAAACCGATTGAAGAAAACCTACCAAAAACGAGATGAAAACAAAGCCGAAGAAAGGGGCGTTGGCGATGAACCGCTTGCCAATCGTCCCTTTTTCTTTCGGCTTTTTTGTTTTTCTTCAATTCGTGTTTTGTGTTAGTCGCCTATTTCATATCCGTATGATTTCATTTTTTTGCAGGCTTCTTTAAAACCGTTTTCATCCCCTACTTGGAAACAGGCTACTCCTTGTTTGCATACATATTGACGGAATGATGTTGTATCTCCGTTGCTAACAAAATTTTGCGTTAATTCAATATAGATGCCCTTTTTCATTTTTTCTCTCAATATTTGTGAAAAATCAAGGGCTTGGCTTGAATATTCTATCCAAGTTGGATATTCATATCGTGTTATCTTTCCATTTTTGGTTTCGTGTTGTACGAACTTTACAAGCTTGCATTCGTTTATTTGTATGTAATCAAACAAGGAGTAGTCCTCTATCTCTTCTTTAAGTATAACACCAGTATAGGAAACCTTACAAGCATAGCCATTTTCAGACGCAAAATCAAAAAGCTCGTCAATGCTTATCCCGAAAAAGTTAGCAATTTTAGGAATTAAAGATATTTCGGGATAGCCTTGTCCTCTCTCCCATTTAGAAACAGTAGCCTTTGTAACATACAAATTACTTGCCAATTCTTCTTGCGTCAAACCCATAACAATTCTATTGTGTTTTATAACAGCAGCCATATTTATTTTTCCCATAATTAAATCCCCCTTTCCTGTTACACCTTTATTTTATCATGCTTTTCAGTCCTTGTCAATCAACTGTTTATTGATTTGGTAAACGATATTGATACTTGCACCCCTTGACAAGCCCTTTTTGGTGGGATATAATAAGAGGGACAAGATGTCCCAAAAAGATATTTGTCAAGAAAATTGAATAAAAATATTTGTGTGAAATAGTTTAGTTTAAGTAATAGTTAGTTAGTATATGCAAGTTCGCGCGCAATAGAAAATGGCGGAACTCAATGGGCATAATACAAGGAAATCACAATTTTTAGTGATAGCCTGTATTATGCCCATTTTTGTTTTTTTAGCATTTCACACAGGAAAGGAGGATTTATTGAACAAAAAAATTACAATTGCAAGTGTTGGCAATGAACACATTGAAAATCTATTAAGTGAGCAAAAGGGCATTTTTTATACTCTGCTCCAAAGAATTACAGAGTTGCATTCCCAATCACTTGCAGAAAAGAAAGGAGGTGAATAAGAATTGTCTTATCACAATGCAAAGGTGTATTCTGACGGAAGTCATCACATAGCAATTTTACCACAACCTAACACCCAACGCAAAAGTGAGAAGAAAAGTAAAGTAAGTACAGTAGAGGAAATTGAATTAAAAGAAAAATTTGAAAAAGCGTATGCAGAAGCTCCAAGCAAAGGCAAAAAGAAAAAGTCCAAAGAAATATTAGATATGGTCGCAAACGATTTTGAAGATAAAGAAAAAGCAGAAGAATTTGTAAATAAACATATGGAACGAAAGAAACGAAACGAACAGGAAAAACGAAAGCGACTATCAAGAAAAGTAAATACAAACGATTGGAACTTTTTTGTAACACTAACCTATGACGATAAAATGCATACAGAAGAAACATTTGAAAAAGGAACACGAAATTTTTTAAAACACGCAGTAAGTAGAAACGGATATAAATATATTGGTGTTTTTGAAAGGTCTCCCAAGACAAACAGACTACATTTTCACGGAATATTTTACATACCCGAGGGGAAAATGATAGGCGAGCTTGTTGAGGTAAGGGACTTTGATACGAGAAGTAACAGAATGCGTACCACATTACAGAACACGCATTTGAATAAAAAATTTGGAAGAAGCGACTTTGAAAAAATAGAACACAGAGAGCTACTCGGCAATATAATGTTTTATCTTACCAAGTATTTAACCAAGCAAGGTGGAAAGCTCATTATGTCTAAAAATATACCAACATACTATATTACAGATATTTTAGAGGAAGATATTGCTTGCAAATACGGAAATAACGAAGATGACCCAAGAGCAGTATTGTTCGATAATTTTAGTTGCTTTAACGAAGGAATTTATGTAGGTGAAATATGTGCAGAAACGAAAGAAAAATTAAAAAAGGCGAATTAGGTATAATTTATCTTTCGCCCGGTGGAGACTAAACGAAATCGCCATTTCTGTCAAGGGAAAATATATTGTTTGATACTATAATAAAAATACTTTTGAGCAATATATTTTTTAACCCCTTGACATCTCTGTCAATTCCGTTTTTTGTGTCTCCGTCGAAAGACAAATTAAAAAATAAAATAAAAAAGGAGATTTTGAAAATGGAATTGAAAAATCAAAAATCACAATCAAATCAATTGAAAACAGCTGTAATTTATGCTCGTTATTCAAGTGAAAATCAAAACGAACAATCAATTGACGGTCAATTAAGAGTATGTCAAGAATATGCAAAGGTTAATAATATAATCATTCTTGATACATATATTGACAGAGCAATGACAGGTACTAACGATAATAGACCTGCATTTCAACAAATGATAGCAGATAGTAAGCACAAGAAATGGGATTATGTACTCGTTTACAAGCTTGATAGATTTTCAAGAAACAAATACGAGTCTGCTATTCATAAGCATACACTAAAAGAAAATGGTGTAAAGGTAAAATCTGCTACTGAAGTGATACCAGACTCCCCAGAGGGAATACTCATTGAAGCTATACACGAGGGATATGCCGAGTATTATTCAGCAGAACTCTCTCAAAAAGTCCGTCGTGGAATGAATGAAACAAGATTAAAAGGTAATTTCACAGGTGGATATGTACCTTATGGCTATATAATCGTGAACAAAAAAGTAACTATTGACGAAGAAAAAGCCGAGGTAGTACGCTTTATTTATGAGCAATATTCATTAGGCGTTTATGTAAAAGACATAATGAATACCTTAAATGCAAAAGGAATATACAACAGAGGTAAGCCATTTGCAAGAAATACTGTTTACAAAATCTTGAAAACAGAAAAATATTCAGGTGTGTATAGATACAAAGGACAAGTATTTACAAATATCTATCCTCAAATTGTACCAACTGACATTTTTGAAATAGTTCGTGATAAAATGCAAAAGAATAAAAAAGGCTCAAGAAGTCCCGAAATTGTATATATCTTTAGACAAAAAGCATTCTGTGGAAAATGTGGTCAGCCAATTAGTGCAGAATGTGGAACATCTTGTACAGGCGACAAAAGAAGATACTACAAATGCTACGGAAGAAAAAATCGCAATGGTTGTAAGCAAGAGGTATTTACAAAAGAGCTTTTAGAAGAAACTGTGCTTGATAGCCTTATTACAGAATTAAAAAAGCCAAAGGTTATGAATACAATAATCAAAGGCATTCTTGATTTACAAAATAAAAATTTTCTTGAAAATGCTGCTTTAAAAATGCTATTAAGCGAAAAGAAAAAGGTTGAAAAATCGCTTGATAATTTAGTAACTGCAATTGAAAATGGTGTTGTATCGAATACCACTAACAGAAGATTGCACGAGCTTGAAGCAAAATTAAGTGAGCTTGAAGAAAAGATTGCAATAGAAGAAAACAAATCCTCTAAAATGATAACCGAAAAGGAAATTAGAGATTTTTACGAAATGGCAATTAAATTTGATGCACAAGCAATGATTTCAATATTGATTGAGAAAATTGTAATAACCGATAGAGATATAGTAATTTACTACAATAAGCCAAATAGCAACATCTGTCCTGACGAAAGTCAGGGCTTTTGTTTTTTAGAAACAGAAAGAAATGGTTTTACAATAGAAATGTATATCTGATAAAAATAAAAGTAGCATTTATTCCACGGAACAATTGACAAGAGCCTCGATGGGGCGGTGGTTGTAAGGCATAAAAGAGCCAAGACAACAACCCCTTCGGGGTTTTTGCTTGCCTTTCGGCTTGAAATAGCCTACCACACCCCAAACTCTTGTCAATCGTCTTTCGCGGCATAAAAGCCACTTTTAAGCGAAAATCAAATCACATTATCAAGGAATTAAGCAAATAAAAAACAGGGCAAAAAGCCCTGCTAAAATGCTTTATATTAGAAATTTGAACACCACAAAAACCTAAAAATAGGCATAAGAAAAGACCAAAACCGAATTAGTTCGATTTTGGTCTCACTTGGCGGAGAAGGAGAGATTTGAACTCTCGCGCCGGATATTCCCGACCTACACCCTTAGCAGGGGCGCCTCTTCGGCCTCTTGAGTACTTCTCCATGAAGTTGCAAGCCACCGTCTCCCGGCTCGCCGTATCATTATACTACAACGAAGGGGTAGATGTCAAGTGCTTTTCGCAAAATAATCCGCCCCTTTGCGTTTTTTATTCTTCTTCTTCGGCTTCGGCCTGCGGATCGCCGTGACGCTTGCCGTCGCCCACGCCGATCTCCTCGTTGCGGTAGTACCCAAATCGAATGGCGCCGCGCCCCATTTTGGCGCGGATGCCGGCCATGGCGTCCTCGATCTTTTCCTGCTTTTCCCGTCGCTGGTCCACCTCGTCGAACATGGTCATCTGCGAATTGGGCGTAGCCTCGTCGCACAGATCGATGCAGGTTACGGTAATGGAACGGATGGGCAAATTGATGTTCCAGTTTTTGGCCATCAGCTCGTAGGCGGTCTCCGCCACCTCTTTTTGCAGGTGGGTCGGCTTCTTTAAGAGCACCTGCTTGGAGCGGGACTTGAAGTTGGGGTCCTTCACCTGCACGCTGACGCCGCCGGCCAGCTTACCCTCGTGTCGGAGGGAGGCGCACACCGGGTCGGCCAAGGCAAAAATGGCGCACCTTACCTCGTCCGCACCGTAAATATCCCGTCGGAAGGTCATGCCGCGCCCCACGGATTTCACCTCGCGGGGGGTATAATAGGAGCGCACGGGCTCGTCGTCCATGGAGTTGGCGTACCGCCAGAGCTGCTCGCCCGCCGCGCCGAGAAACCGCACCACCAGATCCTTTTTTGCCCGTGCCAAGGCACCGATAGTGGTAATGCCCAGCATTTCCAGCCGCTCCGTGGACTTGCGTCCGGCGTACAGCATAGCGGAGACGGGCAGGGGATAGGCCACGCGCGCCACGTCCTCCCGCATGATCACGGTGGTGGCATCGGGCTTTTTGTAGTCACTGCCCACCTTGGCAAACACCCGGCAAAAGCTTACTCCCACGGAAATGGTAATGCCGATCTCCTCCCGCACCCGCCGCCGGATCTCGTCGGCAATATCCTTGGGGCCCTTGCCGTGGAACAGGTGCATGGTGGGGGTCAGGTCAAGAAAGGACTCGTCAATGCCGAAGGGGTCCACCAGATCGGTGTAGTCGAGATAAATGGCGTTGACCCGCTGGGAGATCTGATGGTACAGATCGTGATGGGGGGTAACAAACACGATATCCCGGCATTTCTGTCGGGCGGTATACACGTTGTCGCCGGTCTGCACGCCAAATTTTTTGGCTAAAGCGTTCTTGGCAACGATCACGCCGTGGCGGCTCTTGGGGTCGCCGGCCACAGCCATGGGCACCTGCTTCAGCTCCGGCCGCAAAAGCTCCTCAACGGAGGCGTAATAGCCGTTGCAGTCGCAATGCAAAATAATACGACCTGCCATGCTCTCTCCTTTCTTGGGGACGAAAAAGGTGCCGCAAGCGACACCCTTTCGTTTTGTATCATGGAAACGTAACGGCTCAGTGCCGTATGAAACGGAGCGAAGGATGACCCTCACTCCTCTCTGCGTCAGTCCGCGATGAACTGATCCTTGCCTGCACCGCAAAGGGGGCATTCAAAGTTCTCAGGAACCTCATCCCAAGGAGTACCGGGCTCAATTCCGCCCTCGGGATAACCCTCTTCCTCATCGTATTCCCAGCCGCAAAGTTCACAAACGTATTTCATAAAGATCCTTTCTGCCCAGTTTTGGGCCTCTGTAAAGTGGTAATAAAAATGTTAATCTTCTTGCGAAGAATCAAGCGGGTTTTCCTTCAGGTACGCATCCAATAGCTCCGCCGCCCGTGCAATAAGCTCGGGGCAGGGGCGTTTGGCGTAGTAGGCCTCCGTCCGCGCCTCCGGGGTGGGGTTGCTGTCGGGAGCGCCGCCTAAGAGTTCACGGCAGACGATGGAGCCCTGCTCAGCACGGAAGCGGGAGGCCAGCTCCTGCACCCGATGATAGAGGGCGATCTTTCCGGCCCGATCCTTCGGATCGTCGTAGCCGTAAAGAACACCAAGAACCATAAATACGCCGCTGACAGCGCCGCAAACTTCGCGCAAGCGTCCCATGCCGCCGCCGAAGGAGGAGGCCAGCCGCAGGGCAATCCTCTTTTCCAGCCCCATTTCCTCGCAGAAGGTGAGAACGATGGATTGGGAACAGTTATAGCCCTGATAAAAGTACGCTTTTGCAATTTCGCCCTTGGTCATTTTGATGCTCCGTATACCGTAAAAAACAATGTACCCGTTTGAGGTGCTTTTATTTTAACACATATTCTCTGCGATAGTCAATATATCCGAGATACAATCATGAAATTTTTACAAATCCACATAAAAATTTTCAAAATTGCATGTTTTTTGGTCGTGGACATGATATAATGAAAAAAACGGAGGAGGACACTTTTATGGATCTGAATAAGAGTATTTTTGAAAATCGCAAGGCGCAAGCCGCGCCTTTTCTGGTGGCGCATCGCGGCGTTTGCGGCGCAAATGTGCCCTGTAACACCATGACCGCCTTTAAAATTGCTATGGATCAGGGAGCGGACGTGATCGAGCTGGACGTAGCCCGTGCCAAGGACGGTGGCCTATTTGTATTCCACCCCGGCATGGAACACGTGTTCCTGCGGAGCAGCCGTCCCATCTCGGACATGGAATCTCGCGAGGTGGAGGAGATGTTCTTGGTCAACCAGGATTCCGTTGCCACCAGCTACAAGGTGCCTACCTTCCGCGAGGTGCTGGATCTGCTTAAGGGACGGGTCTACATCAACGTGGACAAGTTCTGGACGGACGTGGAGGGAATTTCCAAGGTGATCCGCGAGGCAGGCGTGGCCGAGCAGGTGATCGTTAAGACCAGCACGGACGAGCGGAGCTTGAACGAGGTTCGCAAGTACGCGCCGGATCTGATGTTCATGCCCCTGGTACGCGAGGTGGATACGGTAACGGAGGGTCTCAGCGGAATCCATCTGATTGGTGCGGAGCTTTTGTTCTCCACGGAGAGCTCGCCCTGCATTCAGCCGGAGTATATTGACAAGATGCACGACCGCGGCCTTTTGGTTTGGGCAAACTCCATCATCTACAACGAGCGCGACGTGATCTCCGCTCACCGCACCGACGATATTTCCTTGTCCGATTCCCCCGAGAAGGGATGGGGCTGGCTTATGGATCGCGGCATGGACTTCATCCAGACCGACTGGCTTCTTGCCCTCAAGCACTACATCGCATCCCGCAAATAATTCAAGCCTCCCGCTGATCTCAGCGGGAGGCTTTTTTCAAACAAGCGTCGAACGATCCGTGCAACCGCTATGGCAGCAAACGGAGGGGCCCTCCGATGGGCCTGCCCCGATCAATACCCCAAGTTCTCTCCGATGAGGACGACCTCAAAGCGAGCGGAGGTAGGAGCCTGCCAGAACACGGAGAGGCCGCGGCAGATGCGCTCGGGGCTGTTGCAATCGTAGCAACGGTCGCCCTTGGCGGCACATGGGGTCTTGCGGTTGAGGCGCTGGGCGTTTTTGGGGGAGGCCACGTTTCTGGCACGCCAGAGCGCCTTGTCGTAGTCCGGAGCCAGCTTGTTTTTGCCCACCACCAGATACACCCGCCCATGGCCGTAATAGGTGGAGGCCACCCGATTGCCCGTGCCGTCGATGTTGATGATTTCACCCGTTTCCGCCAGACCGTTGACGGAGGAAACGTACACCTCGGTGGAGATGGCCGCATCGCGGATCTCCTTGCCGGTCTTTCCCTCGTCAGGCTTCTGGTGCCAAAGCACCCGGTTGTGGGCGGTCAGCTTTTCGTACAGCCCCATTTCCGCAAGGGTCATAGAGCCGCCAAAGGCCACGGTGGTGCCGTCGATCTGCCCGTCCATATATTCGGCCGCTTCTTTTGCGGTATCAAAGCAGGAGACGGCATATCCCCGTGCTTCCAGATTCTTCTTTACTGTTTCAAACATATCGTAAACTCCTTTAAAAAATTAAAAGCTCTTCAAGATACTCCTCCAGCTGCCGTACGGCTCGTCCGAACGTCCATCGGAATATAAACAAAAGGAGGAGAAACAGCGCGATTACCCCCAAGGGCTCCCAGTCCATGGGCGCCCCGCTCCCGGCGGCGCCAATCCCTGCACCGATCAGAAACAGGACGTTGACCAGAGAGTAGATGGCAAAAATCCCGTGAAAGAACCAAAGAAGAACGCGGGTGAGGGGGGAAACACCCAGCCGGATGGCGATCACGGTCTCGCCGTTTTCCTCCCTCACCTTGGCGGTTGCTTCTGCCAACTGTCCTCGCATGGGGAACTTGTAAAACAGGGATAGCCGTCTGGATTCGCGCACGGTAAAGCCGTCGTCGCTTACGTGCACCCGATACGCAACGCCCTTGTCCGACCATTGTCCGTGGGCCTTGCCGACCAGCCGCAAAAGGGCGTCCTTAGGCATTTTGGAGCGTAGCTCGTACGGTCGGACAAACAGGTGGGAGAAGAAGCGCTTCATACCGACACCTCCTCATCCAAGGTTTTTTCATAGGCTACGCGGGGGTCGCCGTTTGATAAATAGATCACGCCGCAGTAGGTAAAGCCGTTTTTCTCCAGCATCCGCCGCATGACCACGTTGCCCTCGTGGGTGTCGATCCGCAGGGAAGCGCGCCCCAACTTGCGGGCATACCGGGCGGCATAGGCCAATAGTTGGACGGAAATGCCCGATCCCCGATTCTTTACGGCGATGGCCACCCGATGGATGGCGATGTAGCCCCGGGAGTCATCCCCCGTCCGCCAGTGCCCACCCTCGATCCGATCGTAGGTGGGCTCACCGTCGTCGATCAGCACGAAGGTGCCGCAAAGGTCGCCCTCCCACAGGACCGCATAGGAGCGACCCAGCGCCACGTCCTCTGCGATCACGTCCCGGGAGGGGTAGCCGTCCTGCCATTGATTGATGCCCAGCCGGGCAATGGTGCCCCGTGCCTCCTCAAAGATCTCCATCAGCCGATCAAGATCCTGCGGTGTTGTCTTTCGTATCTGCATAGGCCCTCCTGTGGTTTTTTTCTTATTATATCATGCCCGGGCGAGAAAATCAATGCGGGTCTGCGGTGGCGCCGTCCTCGGCCACCTTTTGCATATACCGCAGAGCTTCTGTGGGCGTGTTTCCGGTGATCCGCTTGAACACCCGGGAGAAATAGGCGTAGTCACTGTATCCGCAGGCGGTTGCGATTTCCGCCATGGATTGCTTGCCCATTCGGAGAAGCCGGTTGGCGTACTGGATCCTGCGGGTGTTCAGATAGCTGACAAAGCCGACGGTCAGATGCTTTTTGAAAAGTGAGGACAGATATTTCTCCGTGTAGGAGAACACGCCGGAAAGCCGAGCAAGAGACAGGTCGCTTTCCCGATAGTGGCGATCCACGTAGTCCATCAGGGCGTCAAACAAACCGCCCGTGCCCTTCTGCGCCTCGGCATCGGCCGTTTCGCCACCGCGGTCGAAGTAGGAGAGCGCGTAGTAGAGAACACCCTCCGCCAGCATATTGGCGTTTGAAGGGGTAATGCGGCGGATGGCATTTTCAAACATGGGGCAAAGAAAGCCGTAGCCGCTGTAGCAGGGGGTGGCCGGGAGGATGTTACACTGCATCATCCAGGCGGAGACACCGCCGCCCATAAAGCTGACGTAAATATACGCAAAGTCCTCGTCGGCGTCCAGATAGTAGGGGTAGGCGGGAAACGCAAAGAACACGTCGCCTCGCTTTAAGGTGTATTCGCTTTCCTCCAACCGCAAAACGGCCGTGCCGCGTGTCACCAGATGGAACACGTAAATGGGGTGCAAAAAGGGCTGCGTCAGGGTGCGGCATTGGGTCTCATACACAAACCGCACGGCCTTAGCGCTGAATTCTTCGGCCTTGGCGGGCATAAAACGGCAAATGCTTTCGTTCATGGTTCACTCCTTGGTTTTGATGTTTTCATTATGAGATTTTTTTGAAAAAAGTCAAGGGAAAATTCGTGTTTTTACCGTTTTCAGGCACTTTGTGCATACAAAACACGAAAATGTCCCTTTACGGGAGGCCTCTTTTTTGGTAAACTGATTGTAGAAATCCAAACAGGAGGATGAAAGCATGGAACAAAAGATCATCAAGCTGGGCGTCGTCGGTCTGAAGCGGGGCGCTTATGTGGCGTGGACGGTTCTGGGTGACACGAACGTGGTCATCCGCGCCATTGCCGATACCGACCCGGCCGTACTTAAGCATTGCAAAGAGGACTACGAGCGGCAGGGAGTCAAGGATCTGCTTTGCTTCGATTCCATTGAAGGCCTGCTTGCAAGCGACGTGGATGCCGTGTATATTGCGACGGACAAGCCCCTGCATACCAGACACACCGTTATGGCGCTGGAGGCCGGAAAGCACGTTTTAAGCGAGATCCCCGCCATTGAGACCGTGGAGGAGGCAAAGATCCTCAGAGACGCCGTCAAGGCCCATCCGGAACTGAAGTATATGGCGGCCGAGAACTGCTTCTATTGGGATTTTATTGAGGCGTGGAAGAAAATGTACGAGGACGGCAAATTCGGCGAGGTTCTGTACGCCGAGTCGGAGTACCTTCATGCGACGGAGCCCGACGAGATCAAGCCCTATGAGAACGAGAGCCATTGGCGCCGTTATAACCAGGCCATTACCTATCTGACCCATAATCTGGGCCCCTTGCTTTATATTCTGAACGACCGTTGCGTCAGCGTGTCCTGTATGGCACCCACCCCCTCAGCCCGATACAACCCTTACTCCTTGGGCGACGAGAACGGCGTGGCGATCTTCCGTACCGCCAAGGGCGCGGTTATCCGCATTCTGATCGGCTTCGGCCTGTACGTGGGCTACGACCACAACTTCGCCCTCTACGGCACCAAGGGAGTGATCATGACGGATAAGACTACCCCCATTGAGGAGGCCCATTCCTTTGCAAAAATGCAAGAGATCCCCGGTACCTTCAATAAATTCTTTGAGATTCCCGTTAAGCTGTCCAAAACCAATGATATTTACGGCCACGGTGGCGTGGATTCCCGCATGATGAGGGACTTTATCCGCTGTATTCTTGAGGATACCGACCCGCCCATCGACGTGGAGATGGGTATCCGCATTTCCTTGCCCGGCATCCTTGCAAACGAATCCGCCAAGCGCGGCGGCGAGCTGATCGAGATCCCCGAAACCCTGTAAATAAGAAAGTCATCCCGACGCACAGCGCCCCGGGATGACTTTTTGTTTATCCTTTTTTAAAAATACAAAATACCGCGCCTGCAATGATAACCTGTGCTCCTATTACCGCAAAATATAAATAAAGATCAAATACAATTACGTAACAAACAGAAATCGCAACGGAAAGAACAGTACCGAAAAGAATAACCCCCCAAGCCCATTGGCCTTTTCTCTTGTCAAATAGCTGAAGGAAGGTGTAGGCAATAAAAACGAAAGCAAGACCAAGCGTCCAACGTCGTACATCCGGTAACAAAATAGCAAACACAATCAGATTGATCACAAGACAGGTGCTTGAAAGAATATGTAAGATCCGCTTTAATTTGAATTGCGGAGTGTTTTGAGGGGTAACGAAGTAGTTGTAATTCTTTTTCATATCTTCACCGCCTTTCTGCATTTATGATAGCATATTTTCGCCTGACAATCAACCACAAAATAGCAACCCAAACGATCGTCTGCAATTCCGTTTGCGTGGCCTAACGGCACAAATGAAAAAAATCCAAATCTTACGACTTGGATTTTTTTGTGTGTTCTGACCTTAATAGATGCCACGTTTTTCTCACTAACATTACATCATAAATGTAACTATGGTCAAATTTTTTCAGTTTCTCCAACAAATGCGTCAGGAGATATTTCAATATCTTCACTATACTGTACAAGATCAATATCGCAGCCTTGCCCGATAGCAATAACTCTTCCAGTTACTCTTGGACACGTGACGTATTCCAATGCTACTTCATCACCTTCTATCGAGGAGTTAACGTTAACCCGCTTAGTTTCGGTTTTAGCAAGAAAAAGTGGAAGCCTTTGAGAAACCTTAATTGCTTTTTCCGAAACTATAACTATTTTACTTCCGCCAATACTTCCGATATTCATTCCTCTATCGAATTTTATTTCAATATTTTCGGCATTAAGAAGTCCTGCACAATTTACAGTGCCATTTATTTTAACAGATTCCGATTCTATATCGCCCTCTACCTTTAATGAACCCGGAACGGACAGTTGCTCACATTTTATACTCTTGCCACATTTTGTATTGCCTGATGTTGAAAAGCTATCTTTGGCTATGAGTTCACCGTCGCAATGTAACAAACCCGAGACTTCTACATCTGCAGCTTCAATATTCCCCGAAAAGTGAGAACTTCCCGACACCTGAAAATTTTCTGTACATTCTATATCCTCGCCTTTGCTTGAACCTGATGAGGAAAAGGATACGCAACGCACCTTTCCTATAAGATGTCCGCTACCGCTAACAGATACCTTATTGTATTCTCCCGAGGGGATATTGCCACTTCCCGATATACGCATATCAATATTAGTATTCATTTGTCTCCTCCTAAAATATCATTTGTTATGTCTTTTTTCATTTCGTCCCCAGTGTCTATGAAGACGGATTTTATCTCATTCAAATAAAATGTTTTTTTTCCAAAAACGGTATCAATAACAAGCGATGCTTTGTTTTTGGATTCTTTAGAAAATAGCCTTGAAAGCTCTTCGAGAGAAATATCGTCTTTTTGCGCCTTTATGAGATCCATTCGTTCGCATATCAACTTTCGAGGAAAAAAGGTTTCTTGTCCTGTTGCCGTAGATTTTTTTATAAACCAATCTTCAGGAATCAAGCCCTTTCGCTTCCAACGATATAGTGCACCGTAAGAGATATCATAAATCTCAAGCAATTCTTTTTTTGAAATAAGATCCTGTTCCATTAAGTTGCACCTCCTTCGTAACATTGTTACGATGATATTATAGCATAACATTGTTACGCTGTCAATGCTTTTTGAAAAAATTTTAAGGCATTTGCAAAAAATGCAAATTTTAAAACAGAAATCCTTAAAATCTGCCCTAATTTTCGTTGTGCAGGGGTTCGAATCCCTGACAACCCTCGAAAACACCCATTGGCATCTATTTAATTTCAACCTTATTTTTTTGGATAAAAAAAGCCCAGACTCCTTATGGAATCTGGGTTTATCCGACCTGCATCTATTAAGGTCAGAAAAGGTGGCGCGCACTAGGGTAACTCCGCTTCGCTTCGTGATTCGCTCGCTCTCCGCCTGACAAGCGAGCTTGTCGATCTCCGAGCGGCGAATGCGAACCTAATTCTGCGTCGCTTCGCTCGCAGAGCGAGCTTTGAAGCGACGAGTACCGCAGCCAACGCAAAAAGGACGCCTTTTGGCGTCCTTTTTGCGTTGGCTGCGGTACTAGGATTCGAACCTAGGTGATGTCAGAGTCAGAGTCTGATGCCTTACCGCTTGGCGATACCGCAATTTGCTCATCTATTATAACTCGGTCGTGGACGTTTGTCAATAGGTTTTTTCACTTTTTATTTGAAAATTTCGCCAAAATTTTGCCCCAAACTTTTTGGCTTTCGCCGAAATCTTGCAATTCGATTGACAGAGGAAAGGTTTTGTGCTATCATAACCATAATACGGGAGCGTATTTGGGCACGGATGCCCGATGCTTTGCCTTGGTGCCCTACGGGCAGTGCTCCCGCCAATTTTTCGACCGTCGCCTGTGGGCGACAAGAAAGGACGATGATTATGGACGCATCGAAGCTTTGTGAGCTGAAAAAACTGGTTACCGACGTGAGAATCGGTACGGTGGAAGCAGTTTATAACGGCAAGTCCGGCCACCCCGGCGGAGCTCTGTCTTCGGCGGAGGTTTTGACTTATCTTTATTTTTGTGAAATGAACGTGGATCCCCAGAATCCCAAAATGGAGGACCGTGACCGCTTCGTTCTCTCCAAGGGACATTCCTGCCCCGGCCTTTATTCCGTGCTGGCGCACAGAGGCTTCTTCCCTGTTGAGGATCTTCGCCTCTTCCGCAAGTGCGGCAGCTACCTGCAGGGCCACCCCGATATGAAAAAGATTCCCGGCGTAGATATGTCCACCGGCTCGCTCGGCCAGGGCGTGTCTGCGGCCTGCGGCATGGCGCTTTCCGCTAAGATCTCCGGCAAATCCTACCGCACCTACGCCTTGGTAGGCGACGGTGAGAGCCAGGAGGGTCAGATCTGGGAGGCCGCAATGTTCGCCGCTCACTACGGTCTTGATAACCTTTGCGTGATCGTAGACAAGAACCGCCTGCAGATCGACGGACCGGTCGAGCAGGTTATGAATCCCAATCCTCACGATGCAAAGTTTGCGGCCTTCGGCTGGCACGTGATCGTGATCGACGGCAACGACTTGGAGCAGGTTGCAAAGGCCTTTGAGGAGGCCAAGACCGTCAAGGGTAAGCCCACCGTAATCCTTGCCAACACGATCAAGGGCAAGGGCGTCTCCTACATGGAGGATAAGGCCGAGTGGCACGGTAAGGCTCCCAATGAAGAAGAATACAAGCAGGCCATGGCCGAGCTTGAAGCCTATAAGGCAACCCTGTAAGGAGGCGAGAGACAATGGCAGATAAGATCGCAACCAGAGAAGCATACGGAAATGCCCTCGCCGAGCTTGGCGCAATGTATCCCGACGTGGTAGTTTTGGACGCAGACCTTGCGGCCGCCACCAAAACGGGCGTGTTCAAAAAGAAATTCCCCGAGCGGTTCTTCGACTGCGGTATCGCAGAGGCTAACATGATGGGCGTAGCGGCCGGCCTTGCCACCACCGGCAAGATCCCCTTCGCCAGCACCTTTGCTATGTTCGCATCCGGACGCGCCTTTGACCAGGTGCGTAACTCCATCGCTTACCCCCACCTGAACGTAAAGATCGGCGCAACTCACGCAGGCCTTACTGTTGGTGAGGACGGCGCCAGCCACCAGTGCAACGAGGATATTGCCCTTATGCGCTCCATCCCCGGCATGGTGATCCTGAACCCCTCCGACGCCATCGAGACCCGTGCGGCTGTTGAGGCGGCCATCAAGTATAACGGCCCCGTTTACCTGCGCTTTGGCCGTTACCCCGTTTCCATTATCAACGATCGCCCCGATTACGATTTTGAGATCGGTAAGGGCATCCAGATGGCGGACGGCACGGACGTTACCATCGTGGCCACCGGCCTTATGGTGGAGCAGGCCCTCATCGCCCGCGATAAGCTGGCCGAGGAAGGCATCAGCGCCGCAGTTATCAACATCCACACCATCAAGCCCATCGACCGCGAGATTCTGGTAGCCGCCGCTCAGCAGACCGGTGCCATCGTTACTGCGGAGGAGCACAACATCATCGGCGGTCTTGGAAGCGCCGTATGCGAGGTTCTCTCCGAGGTTTGCCCCGTTCCCGTGGTTCGCTTCGGTATGAACGACGAGTTCGGCAAGTCCGGCGCGGCCAAGGATCTGATCGAGGCCTACCGCTTCAACGCCGACGGCATCATCGAAAAGGTAAAGCAAGTCCTCCACATGAAGGCTTGATTCTAACAAAAATAAAAGCCATTGCGTTATCCCGCAATGGCTTTTTTTATAGGTTCGGCGCAGTCGGATGGATCCTTCGGAGGGGAATGCCCGGAAAACAAAAAATCGACAAGCCGAAGCTTGTCGATTTTGGAGCTGCTATCCAGATTCGAACTGGAGACCTCATCCTTACCAAGGATGTGCTCTACCAACTGAGCCATAGCAGCATTGCTCACGCAACGATGATATTATAGCAGAAGGCTGTCCGTTTGTCAAGGATTATTTTAAAAAACTTCAAGAAATTTTGTCGTTTTCCCTTTTGCCAAAAGGATGGGGCGGCGGAGGGTTGCTATTTTGTTCAAAATGTGCTATGCTGAGGGGGAAGGGAGGCGATCCCACCGTGAAGACCACGCAGGCTTCGTCCAATCCGTATCCCCATACGGACTCCAACAAGCGTTATTATACCTATGACTATTATATGAAGAAAACCTTCGGCGGCAAATGCGCCAAGATCCCTCTGGACGCCGGCTTCACCTGCCCCAACATCGACGGCCGGTGCGGCACGGGCGGATGCATTTATTGCTCCTCCGGCTCCGCCGCCCATCGGGAGACCGCGCCCCTGCCCCTCCGTGAGCAATATCGCCTCCACAGAGAGCAGCTTTCACAAAAATGGTCGGTGGAGCGGTGCATCCCCTATTTTCAGGCGCATACCAACACCTATGCCCCCGTAAGCACCGTAAAGACCATCTGCGAGGAGGCGGCCGCCTACAAGGGCGCCGTGGCCCTTTCTCTTGCCACCCGTGCGGACTGCCTGGAGGATGAAAAGCTCCTCTATTTTGACGGGCTCAGCCGCCGCATTCCCGTGGTTCTGGAGTTGGGACTGCAAAGCGCCTCGGACGAGACGGCTCGCCGCATTAACCGTGGCCACGATTTTGCTGCGTTTGCGGACGCCGTGGCTCGCATTCGCCGTCTTTCGCCCAAGGTGCAGATCTGTATTCACGTCATCAACGGTCTTCCGGGCGAGGGCAGGGAGGATATGCTGGAAACGGCGCGCCGGGTGGCCGCCCTCCGCCCCGATCAGGTGAAGATCCATCTGATGCACGTCCTCCGGGATACGCCCCTCGGCCGTATGTACGAGGAAGGGAAGTATACCCCCATGACCCGGGAGGAGTACGTGTCCGTCACCGTGGATCAATTGGAGCTTTTACCTCCCGACACGGTCATTGGCCGCTTGACGGGGGACGGTCTCTCCGACGAGCTCCTTGCCCCCGATTGGAGCCGTAAGAAAACCGTCGTTTTAAACGAAATCGATAAGGAGCTATACCGCCGCGGCACGTACCAGGGCATCCGTTACACGCCCTGACCCTGTGCCATCCGGGAGGATTCTGCCCTTTGCCGTGCAATCATTGCCGCATTGGAAGCGTATACGGACGAATAAAAAGGAAAACCGCCCGTGTATTTGTGAAATTTCCACAAATACACGGGCGTTATTTTTACGCTGTGTTGGGTAGTAAATCAAAGGTCGCTCTTGAAAAGAACAGGATTTTCGTGTATAATGTACAGTAAGAAAGTAATTTTCTTAACGTATTTTATATAAAAGGAGCAACACTACCATGGGAAACGTACTAACCAAAGACATCCGTAACATATGCTTGATGGGCCACGGCGGAGCCGGAAAGACCTCCGTTGCCGAGGCAATGCTCTACATTTCAAAGACCATCTTCCGTCTTGGAAACCCCACCGACGGAAATACCGTATGTGACTACGATGCCGAGGAGACCAAGCGTGGCTTCTCCATTTCCCTGTCTCTCGCTAACTTTATGTGGAAGGATTCCAAGGTCAACCTGATCGACGTACCCGGCTTCCTTGATTTCGAGGGAGAAGTAAAGGCGGGTGCACGTGCGGCTGACGCGGCTCTGATCGTTGTGGACGCAAAGAGCGGCGTACAGGTAGGTACCGAGCTTGCATGGGAAAACGCAACGGCAGCAGGCCTGCCCAAGGCGTTCTTCATCAATAAATTCGACGATCCTGAGGCCAGATACCAGAAGGTTCTGGACGCTCTTATCGATAACTTTGGCAAGACCATTTGTCCCATCATCATTCCTCGCGTTGAGGGCGACAAGGTTACCGGCTTCATCAACCTGATCGAAAAGAACGCTTACGTGTACGACTCCAAGACCGGTGACCGTACTGTCAGCGAGATTCCCGCCGGCTATGAGGACGTAGTAGAAAAGTACCGCGACAAGCTGCTTGAGGCGGTTGCCACCTCTACCGCTGACGAGGAAGTTACCATGAAGTACTTCGAGGGTGAGGAGATCTCCGTTGAGGAGATCAATGACGCCATTCACGAGGGTATCATTCACGGTACTCTTACCCCTGTATTCTGTGGCTCTGCCACCAAGCTGTGGGGCCTTCAGACCCTCCTTGACGTAATCAGCCATTCCTTCCCCCGCCACACCGCAAAGAAGGTGGAGAAGGACGTGGACGGCAACGACATTGCCATCGACAAGGACAACGGTGACTGCGCGATTTTCGTATTCAAGACCATTGCCGACCCCTTTGTTGGAAAGATGTCTCTCTTCAAGGTTATGAACGGTACTCTCTCCCGTGAAATGACCCTTAAGAATATGGAATCCGGCGCACAGGAAAAGCTGGCTCACATCTATACCCTCACCGGTAAGATGCAGGCTGAGGTGGACGTTCTCCACTGCGGCGATATCGGTATGATCGCTAAGCTCTCCAACACCAACACCAACGATACGCTCACCACCGGTGACGTTCGCTATAAGAAGATCGAGTTCCCCAAGCCTCCCATGACCAAGGCGGTTCGTCCTGCGGCCAAGGGCGACGAGGATAAGCTCTCCGCCAGCATCACCAAGCTGCTGGACGAGGATAAGACCCTCAGCTATCTCAACAACGCCGAGACCAAGCAGCAGCTGATCTCCGGTATGGGCGAGATGCACATCGATACCATCATCTCCCGTATGAAGTCCCGCTATGGCACCTCCGTGATTCTTGAGGATCCCAAGATTCCTTACCGTGAAACCATTAAGAAGACCGTACAGAGCGAAGGTAAGCACAAGAAGCAGTCCGGCGGCGCAGGCCAGTTCGGTCACGTTAAGATCACCTTCTCCCGCGGCGAGGACGAGGGCCTGACCTTCACTCAGAGCGTAGTTGGCGGTAGCGTTCCCAAGGGATACTATCCTGCGGTTGAAAAGGGTCTTCTTGAGGCAATGCAGAAGGGTGTTCTTGCAGGCTTCCCCGTAGTAAATCTTGCGGCTGACCTGTTTGACGGCTCTTACCACCCGGTAGACTCCAACGAAATCTCCTTCAAGCTGGCTGCGATTCTGGCGTATAAGGACGCGCTTCCCAAGGCACAGCCCGTTCTTCTTGAGCCCGTTGGCAAGCTGTACGTAACCGTTCCCGAGTCCCTTGTGGGCGACGTAATGGGTGACCTTAACAAGCGTCGCGGTCGCGTGCTTGGTATGGAACCCTCCGCTACTCGTCGGGGCTATACCGTGGTTGAGGCGGACGTTCCTCAGTCTGAGATGTCCGACTACGTAATCGTGCTTCGCGCCATGACTCAGGGCCGCGGTTCTTACGATTTCAACATTCAGACCTACGAGGAGGTTCCCGGTAACATCGCACAGAAGGTTATTGAGGAAGCAAAGAAGAATCAAGAATAAGAAAAAGTAAAGGGCGGGTGCATGCACCCGCCTTTTTTGCGTCCTTTCGCCGGATTCCGAGAAATTTGTGGGATATTTTTGAAGTAATTTTAAGTAATTTGTTGCCAAATCATGAATTATATGATACAATAAGACATCAATGTGCAAAAAAAGCACAGAAAATCCTCGTACGCGAGGTAAAAAATCTTTGGAGGAGAAAAATGGACAAGTTTTTCAAAATCTCTGAAAGAGGTTCCACCGTCAAAGCGGAAATTATTGGCGGCTTGACGACCTTTTTCGCAATGGCTTACATCATTACGGTAAACCCCAGCCAGATCGTTAGCTTTAACAAGGGCGGCGCTTTTGACACGATTTGGAATGCTACTTACATTGCATCCATTCTTGTTGCCGTAATCGGTACTCTCCTTTGCGGCTTGTACGCAAAGATGCCCTTCGCACAGGCGTGTGGTATGGGTCTTAATTCCTTCTTCTTCGTATCCTTCATTCTTCCCGCGCTTCTTTCCGGCGGTGACTTGATTGAGGGTTATCAGGAAGGCCTTCTGGTTATCCTTCTTTCCGGCGTAGTATTCTTGATTCTTTCCTTCACCGGCGCAAGATCCTACATCGCAAAGGCACTCCCTGAGCATTTGAAGAAGGCGATTCCCGCAGGTATTGGTCTCTTTATTGCTTTCATCGGCTTCAAGAACGTTGGCATCATCGAGGCAAACCAGTACACCTTCGTACAGTTCTTCGATTTCCACGGCAAGATCGTTGCTGCAGAGTCCACCTTTGATGCGTGGAAAGCCATCGCTCCCGTTGTTTTGGCACTTTTGGGATTGTTCCTCATCGGTGTTCTTGAGCATAAGAAGGTTAAGGGCTCCATCATCATCAGCATTGGTGCCATCACCGTTCTTTACTACCTGACCACCTGGACACTTCCTTCCTTCGATTTCCAGCAGATCGGCCAGTCCTTCAAGGACTTCGCTGACATTGGTCTCCTTGGCGCATTCAAGGGCTTCTCTATCTTTGAGGGCGGCGCCGGCGCAATTATCAATGCGATCGTTCTGGTTGTTACCTTCTGCTTGGTTGACATGTTTGATACCATCGGTACTCTGTACGGTGCGGCTTCCCAGGCAGATATGATCGACGAGAACGGTGACCCCTACAACCTGAACCAGTGCATGGCTGCGGACTCTACCGCAACCGTTGTAGGCGCACTTCTCGGTACCTCCACCTGTACTACCTTCGTTGAGTCTGCTGCAGGCGTTGGTGCAGGCGCACGCACCGGTCTTGCTTCCGTTGTAACCGCAGGCTGCTTCTTCGTATGTCTGTTCCTTTCTCCTTTGGCTGCTATCGTTCCCAGCTGTGCAACCGCTTCCGCACTGATCTACGTAGGCGTGCTTATGGCTAAGAACTTTGCTAAGGTTGATATGAGCGATATGACTCAGGCAATCCCTGCATTCCTTGCCCTGATCATGATGCCTCTTACCTATTCCATCTCCAACGGTATTGCTATCGGCTGCATTGCACACGTAATCATCGCGCTTTGCACCGGTAAGTACTCCAAAAAGGATATCACCGTTACCTTGATCGCGATCCTCTTCACTCTTCGCTTCTTCCTTGTAACGATGTAATTGAAACAAAAAAAGCCGGAGGACGGTTTCCGTCCTCCGGCTCTTTTTTTGTCCTGAAAACCACCAGCAGTGCTGGTGGTTCCAAAAAGCTTTAGCTTTGCCCAGATTATTTATCCGAGCGAAGCGAGGAATCAAGTGGCCTTCTCCTGCGGGAGAAGGGGGACCACGGTAGTGGTGGATGAGGAGTTAGATTGTGCTAAGGACACCTCATCCGTCAGCCTTCGGCTGCCACCTTCCCCCACTGGGGAAGGCTTAGGTTAAGCGATTGCCACGTTTGTG
>JAGARU010000076.1 GCA_017622085.1 Clostridia bacterium
CGGGAGGAGCTGTCAGCGAAGCTGACTGAGGGAGAGTGCGTTACAATAAAGCCAAGCGAAACAAAAGGCCTGGCGGGGGGCTTTGATTCCGGGCAGCGCAAAAGGCTCTCCCGGCGGGAACGCTCCCGCAAAGCGGACGAGAGGGCAAAGCCCATACTCCAACGATTGCGGGCACTCAAAGGCTCCCTCCGGGAGGGAGCTGTCAGCGAAGCTGACTGAGGGAGAGTGCGTTACAATAAAGACAAGCGAAACCAAAAGTCACGCAGGCTCCTTCCACCGCTAACGCGAGAACCCCCAAAACTCATTTCATTCGTTTCGGGGAACCCCGCCGCGGTCCCCCTCCCTCCCGGAGGGAGGCTTTCACGGCGGCATCGATGTACTCGCAGACACCCCGAAAGTTTGTGTTGATCTGTCGGTTTGTAAACCGTATGACTTTCAGATCATATTCTTCAAGAATTTCAGTACGAAATTCATCCTTTTGTCTGCCTTCTTCGGTATAATGCTGTGAGCCATCAATTTCTATGATCAGTTTGGCTTTGTGACAATAAAAGTCCGCAATAAAATTGTCTATGGCTTTTTGCCTTTGAAATCTGATTTTATACTTTGATAAAAAATCATACCACAAATGATTTTCCTGCGGTGTTGCATTTTTTCGAAGATTTCTGGCAGGAGTAATATTCTTTTCGTTGTAATCAAGCGACATACTTACTCCTCCAAAGTTTTATCGTTTCCATCATATCACAAATCGGCAGAGGGAACAATCTCTCTGCCGAATTTTTATGCTTGCAAGGTCTCCGTGAATGACAACGGAGAAAAGGATCCGCTTCCTTTTATTCTTGCTCGATCTGTTTTTTATGAGCGGTGCTTTCAGCCCTCCTGCGCCAGGGCGATCAGGCGGTCGAGAATCTCGGAGAAGGTGAGGCCGGCGTCCATCCACAGCTTGGGATACATGCTGATGGAGGTGAAGCCGGGGAGGGTGTTGATCTCATTAAAGAAGATCTCCCGATCGTCCCGAACGAAGAAGTCCACCCGGGAAAGGCCGCGACAGCCCAGCGCCCGATATACCGTAACCGCCCATGCGCGGATCTGCTCCTGCATTTCCTCGGAGATGCGGGCGGGAATGTAGTAGGAGGCGGTATCGTTTTTGTACTTGGTGTCGTAGTCGTAAAAATCACTGCCGGGGGCAATTTCGCCGGTACGGGAGGCCACGGGGCTCTCGTTGCCCATGACGGCCACCTCTACCTCGCGGCAACGGACAAATTCCTCCACCAGAATCTTTTTGTCCTCCTTGGCGGCCAAGGCAAGGGCGCGAAGGAGACCGTCCCGATCCTCGGCCTTGGAGGCACCTACGGAGGAGCCGGCGTTGGCGGGCTTAACGAACACGGGATAGGTGAATTTTGCCTCCACGCGGGCGGCTACCTCTTGGACATCGTCGGCGGCGGAGACGATCAGGCAGGGCACCTGGGGCACGTCGGTGTTGTTGATGATGCTTTTGGTCAGCGCCTTATCCATGGAAACGGCGGATGCGGCACATCCACAGCCCACGTAAGGAATGCGAGCTACGTCCAACATACCCTGAATGCGGCCGTCCTCACCCTCCGCCCCATGAAGCACGGGGAACACAAGGTCGCAGGGGATGGCCCAAAGGCTGGCACCCTGAATGCCGTAGAAGCGGCCGGTCTGGGTGGCCACGTCCGGCATGGCGGGGAGCAGGAAATTCCAGTCCTTTTCCCAGGTTCCGTCCGCAATTTTCGCGGGATCGCCGCTGTAAAGATACCATTTGCCGGCCTTAGTGATGCCAACGGTGCGGACGTTGTACTTTTCCGCATCCAAGTGTGCCAGCACTGCGCAAGCCGACCGACAGGAGACCTCGTGCTCCGAGGATCGCCCGCCAAAGAGAAGAATCAAATCAAGTTTTTTCATAATCATTCGCCTTTATGTGTCAAAAATTTAGTCTTTGTTACAGAATATGCGGAATTGCCCGAAGGTGTCGGGCGGGGAAGCCCCCGCTGGCAAACTTCGCCGCTTGCTCACACGTCAGCGCACACGATCACACGAGGGTGTCGGGCGGGGAAGCCCCCGCGGGCAAGATCGCCGCTTGCTCACTTGTAAGCGAGCACGATCACACGAGGGTGTCGGCACCAAAGATTTGTTTTTTGCCTCGCTTTTTTTCAAAAAAGCGAGCGGGTTCGGGCAGCGCCCGAAGAAGCGGCGTTTTCTTTTCGCCAAGCCTTTTCTTTTGC
>JAGARU010000077.1 GCA_017622085.1 Clostridia bacterium
CGTGTGCTTGTCTTATACAAGTCGGCTCGCTGCGCTCGCCGAGACAAGCACACGCCCGCACCGCAAACAAACGAAAAAGAAAAATCCAAAGCCGAGCGGTCGCGGAGTCGCCCGCTGAGCCGCTTGGGCGTACGTCCGCGAGCACGCTCGGCAGCTTTTTGGATAGATTTCGTTTTTGGCCGTGTGTTGGAGTGCCGCCGTGTCAGATCGTCAGCCCTCGTGTCATCACTGTCAGTCTCCGTGGCAGATTTGTCCAGCAGGTAATCAAAACCCGCCAGTTACGAAAGTTGACAAATCCGATCCCGATGTGCTATCCTGTTTATGTGCCATGGATGTTGGGGAAAAGTTGGGGTAAATTTTTGGTTTTTACTAAAAGTTATGGAAAGAGTTGGGGTTTAGTTGCTTGTAATCGTCCCGCATTTATGGTATAATGCCACCGCATTTCACAGAAAAAGGAATAGTCACAGTAAGTTTGTTCGTATGCAAAGTGTCAAGCCAAGAATGATGATGCCGTGAGGCCGAGCCCGTGTTCCGAGGGCAGAATCGGAAGGTTGCACTTAAAGGCGTAATACGTTTTCATGACAGAAAAGCGTATTGCGCTTTTTTTGTGCCTTTTTCTCTGGAAAATTCAAAAAAGGAGAAAAACATTGACAGAAAGAGAGGTAAAAATCATCATTCACGGCGACGTTGTCATCAAGCAGATGGGTGAGGCAGAGAGAGCGGCATTCATCGCGGCTTTGCTTGCTCGTATGCTGGAGGCTACAAACAAACACGAAAGGGGGCGTGACCATGGCACATGAGAAAGCGAAGGTCTACTTTGATGGCAGCCACTACATCGCCATCCCCCAAGGCGAGGGCAAGTGTTCCGGAAAGGGCGGCTATCACGGAAACGATAATGACGAAAAGAGAACGGCTTTTGAAAAGGCCTTCAAGGGCGCAAAGGCCAAACGACGAAAAGAGAAGGTCACGGAAATTGTCGCAGCGCTAAAAACGCAATTTGAAAGTGAAGAAAAAGCGGCCGAATACGTAAAGGCGGAGATGGAGAGGATCCAGCGAAATCTGATCGTCAGACGGAAAAGGTTGGTGAGGAAGATCAACCTTGGCAACTGGAATTATTTCTGCACGTTCACTTACGACGATCAGAAGCATACCGAGGACAGCTTCAAAGCCAAACTGCGTGATTGCTTCAAGAAGATGTGCCACCGCAAAGGCTGGATCTACATTGGCGTTTGGGAGCGATCCCCAAGCAGTAATCGCTTGCACTTCCACGGGCTGTTCAATATTCCAGAAAACACCATGGTGGGCGAACTGATGGAACATCGTGATTACAGCACAAAGACCCACAGAATGCAGACCACCCTGCAAAACAGCTACTTCACGGAACGCTTCGGCAGAAACGATTTTGAGCCGATCAATAAACAGGAGCTACCCAACGCTACCGCTTACCTCATGAAGTACATTGAGAAATCCGGCGAGAGGATCGTCTACTCCAAGAACACACCCGCATATTTCATATCCGACATTCTTGATGATGATGTGGTGTGTACCATCGGACAAGAGGACAGAAAACTCTTGCTATTCGACAATTTCATCTGCTTTGACGAAGGGGTATACGTTGGAGAAGTCAGCCCCGGAGTTATCAAGCAGATGCCCAAGAAGAATTAAAACATCTGTCTTTCGCCTTGGTGGAGCGTAAACGAAACCGCCGTCGAGGTCAAGGGGTCGAAAATATCGCTGAAAAGCAAAAGTAGACCGACCAAAATGCAATATTTTCGTCTGTTTCCCTTGACCTCTTTGGGCGGTTCCGTTTGGCCCGCTCCCGTCGAAAGACAAATCTAAAGACTGAAAAGAAAGGAAAGAACAAAATGAAAACAGCAGTTATCTATGCAAGATATTCTTGCGATGCTCAAACCGAGCAGTCCATCGAAGGTCAGCTTCGTGTGTGCGAGGATTACGCAAAGACGCACGATATCCTGATCCTCGATACTTACATCGACCGAGCCATGTCGGGAACCAACGATATGCGCCCCGACTTTCAACGCATGATCCGGGATAGCGCCAAACGCCAATGGAGTTACGTACTTGTTTACAAGCTTGACCGATTTTCCCGAAACAAGTATGAGGCAACCATCCATAAGAACACCTTGAAAAACAATGGCGTGAAGGTGGTGTCAGCTATGGAGAATATCCCCGATTCGCCCGAGGGCATTATCCTTGAATCTCTACTTGAAGGAATGAACCAGTACTATTCCGCTGAGCTTGCTCAAAAGGTTCGCAGAGGCATGAGAGAAACCCGCCTGAAGGGAAACTATCAGGGCGGCGCTTTGCCTTACGGATATATGGCCTCTGATCGTAAAGTCGTCATAGACGAAGAAAAGGCCGAAATCGTGCGATTCATGTTCGATCAGTACGCAAAGGGTATTACCGTCAAAGAGATCATCGCGACGCTTACGGCGCACGGGATTCTGTATAAGGGCAGGCAATTTCCCATGAACACCGTCTATGGCATTCTCAGAAATGAGAAATATTCGGGGACTTATATGCACGGTGACGAAGTGGTGGACAAGATTTATCCTCCCATCGTGGACCCGGAGATCTTCGCCAAAGTCCGAGCCAAGGTGTCTTGCAACAAAATCGGGAAGCACAGTAACGCAGTGGTCTACTTGCTTCGCCAGAAAATGAAGTGCGGCTACTGCGGCGAGAATATGATCGGTGAGTGCGGCACATCCAAGCAGGGTGAGCGTACCTATTACTACAAATGCCACGGAAGAAAAAATTTGCGGAACGGATGCAAGCAACAACCGTACCGCAAGGAAATTCTTGAAAAATTCGTACTGGACAGCATAATCACAGAACTGAAAAAGCCCGGGCAAATGGATTACATCGTCCAAGGGCTTTTGACATTACAGGAATCCCAGATCAAAGCCAACTCTACGTTGAGCATCCTTGAAAGGGAGCAGAAGCAGAACGAAAGCGCGATGGAGAACATCATGACCGCCGTCGAGCGAGGTTTCTATACCGCTGCCGCTAACAAGCGTATGAAGGAGCTGGAAGATCGCCAGGCAGAGCTGGAACGCTTGATCATTATTGAGCGCAGCAAGATGCAGGTCAAGGTGACTGAAAAGGAAATCCGCGCCTACTATGAGTCAGCATTATTACAAGAGCCCCAGATGCTCATAAACTTCCTTATACGCGAGATCATCGTATTTGACGACGAAATACACATCTATTTCAATAGCCCCTTACAGACGGGTCCTGACGCAAGTCAGGGCCTTTCTGTTTGCGACAGGGAAACAACGATACCCGCGCATATCCAGAACTCGTATGAGCTGAGACGGAAGAATATACGGCTTACGATCACCATCTGAAAACGCTTTGAGACAAAAAGAAAAACAACCTAAACCGAATAATTCGATTTAGGTTGTTAGTGGTGAGCCGTTCCCAACCTATATTGAACCGAAAACCACCGTTTGATGCCAGTATTATACCATAGAACAGTCCGATTGTCAATCATTATCCCGCCAACATTTCAATTTTGATGATATCTGTCTCCAATTCATCCTTATGAAGCGAAACCCTCGGCAAGTATCCGACTCCAACAAAAAAGGAACAGCCCCGATCATCGTCGGGGCCGTTCCTTAGTGGCGTATTAAAGTGGATTTCGATTTTGTCGTTGTAGAGTACGATCTTGCGGATGAAAAGATCGATCAGCATGGCGCTCTCCAATTTCAGAGCTTCCGCATAATATTCGCGGATCACGCTTTCGGGAACTTTCACAACCGCTTTGCTTTGCTCGATCAGGAGCTCCTTTTCCAGCTCGCCTTGCTGCTGCTCCAATTCATGCAATCGCTTGTTTGTGGTTGCGGACATGATGCCTTGCTCCAGCGCGGCTACAAGATTGTCCAAGGCTTTGTCCACCTTGGCTTTTTCTCGGAGCAGGGTAGTCAAACGAGGATTTTGCACGCATTGGCGTTCCTGCTCTCGAAGAAGGCTGGTTACCAACGTATCCATGGTCTCTTTCTTGGAGAGTTCTTTGACAATGATATTAACGATGAATTCCTCCAGAACCTCCTTGCGGATCATTTGCATCTCGCATCCGTTGCGATATTGCTTGTCTCCTTTGCATCTGTAGTAGCGGATCACGTCACCATTTCGCGCCGTTCCGGTTTCGGCACTGATGGGATGACCACAATAGCCGCAGGTGACTTTATTACGTAGCAGATAAACAGCTTTTACGCATTTTCGCCCAAAACGGTTCTTATCTACTTTCTGACGGACGATTTCATAAAGCTGTTGCGGAATAATGCGGGGGTACATATTGTCAATCACCTCATCACCGATGCGGTATATGCCGGAGTATTTTTCGTTCTTCAAAATGCCGTAGACTGTATTCATGGTGAGTGGTTTACCCTTATACAACACGCCTCGTGAGGTCAACTCATCGATGATGGAACGTACGCAAACTCCCATTGAAAATTGTTCATACATAAATTGAACCGCTTCGGCTCGCTCCGGGTCAATGACGATCTTCTTTCCTTCGGACTTGTAGCCGTAGGGAAGGATCCCGCCTTGAAAATTACCTTTCCGTCGTGTCTCGTACATTCCGCGCTTGACCTTCTGTGAAAGCTCGGCGGAGTAGTACTGATTCATACCCTCCAAGAGCGATTCGAGGATGATGCCCTCGGGCGTGTCAGGGATGTTCTCCATGGCCGACAGCACCTTCACACCGTTATTTTTCAAGGTGTTCTTGTGTACGGTTGCCTCGTACTTGTTTCGAGAAAAACGATCCAGCTTGTAGACCAGAACGTAGTTCCATTGCCTCTTCCCGCTGTCCTTCATCATGCGCTGAAAATCGGGACGCATATCGTTGGTGCCTGTCATAGCGCGGTCAATGTAGGTCTCCACAATCAGGATCCCGTTTCGCTCAGCGTAATCGTGACAAACGCGAAGTTGACCTTCGATGGATTGCTCGGTCTGGTTATCGCAGGAATACCGAGCGTAAATGACTGCTGTTTTCATGTTGCTTTTTCCTCCGTTTCTTTGGATTTTGTGGTTTGGTTTTGTTGGCGATAGAGTTCACGAATGCGGATGAACAGGGAAGCACACAGATATTCTTTCTGCTCCGCATTCAGGGTTTGGAGATTGGCTTCTCCGCTAACCAAGGTTTCATGCTCTAATGTGGTCATTCTTCTCCTTTCTTTTGAGCATAGAAAAAAGGCATAGTACGGCTGATGGATTCGTACTATGCCCTTGGTGCAACCTCTGTCCCTATGCGGAAATCGCGGCTTGTCACTGCTATACGATTTTCTATGTGTCCCTATTATAGCAGATCGTAAAACGAAATGTAAGAAAGTTTACCCCAACACTTTCAGAAACTTTTAGTATAAAGTGAAACTTAATCCCAACCATTTCCGAAAAATCTTGTATAAGGCAAAACTTTAGCCCAAATTATCCAAACATTTTCTTTTCATCCATTCTCTATTTACACCAACAAACCATCAGAAAAAAACGAAGCCGTCAAGGGAAAAGGAAAAAGTATTGCAGGCAAGTAACAAAAAAAGAGCCGAATGATTGACAGTCTTTCTGTCAATCAGATCGGCTCTTTGAATTTTCAGTGATACTTTTTACCCCTTGACGGGGGCGGTTTTTTCTGATAGGCTATCCGCACATAATTCTATGACTATTGTATTCTTTACGGAAGGCGAGGGATTGCTGCTGTTGGTCGTTGCAATCGCGGCACTCTGTGCAACGCTGTCCTATATGTGCTATTACCGATCGATCAGCAAGATTGGCGCAGCCAAAGCCATGGCACTGAACATCACGTACACGGCCTGGGCGATTTTGTTTACGGTTGTTTTGCTGGGGGATCTGAGCGTTTTGAATCCCATGACGCTTACGTTTGCCCCTCTGATCGTCGTGTGCGGCTTTTTCGCCGCCGCGGATATAAGACAGCTGTTTAAAATGAAAAAACGTGTCAAAAAAGAATAGTATTTCTATATAAAAACAACTTACTGTTCATATTTGCGAAAATAGTTTTCCGCATATTCACGCGGTGTCATATCCGTTTTTCGTTTGAAGGCATAACTGAAATACGACTGTGAAGAAAAACCACAGGCATACGCAATGGAGGCCAATGTCATGTCGGTGCTGACTAACAGTTCGGTAGACTTTTTGATTCGTTGCTCCTCGATATATTCCCGCAAAGTTTTTCCGGTGTATTTTTTGAAAAGATTATGAAAATACGTTGGACTTAATCCGGCATAAGCGGAGATAGATGCGAGCGACAAATCATTTTCCAAATGATCCTTTATGTAGGAGATAGCTCGTATAACAATTTCATTTTTAGGGTCGGATATACGATTGTTCAGACTGGATAAAAGATAGATCAATTCCAATAATTTTCCCATATATAAAATATTACGGTGGGGTGAGGAATTTTGAATAAAATGGCTGAGCTGTTTGAAAATCGGTTCATATTCATCTCGCCCTTCAATGGGAATATATGCAGGCAAATGCATCAAATTCTCCCAAAGTAAGCCTTCTGAAACGATCATATGAACAAAAAAGCATCTGTACGGGAGCTTGGTGTGTCGAATAACTCCGGGCTTTGCGCAGATGATAACGTTATCTGTGATGCTCTGCTTTTCTTTACCGATATAGGATATTCCGCCATTTCCAATAGGAAGCTCAAGTTCAAACATGGTTGTTGTTCGTGCAGGGGTCCGCATACGATCCTTGTACACATTTTGAGCATCATATACGCCAGCCATAACGATTTCCGGTAGAATCATGCTATCCATAGACGCCTCCTGACAGTAAGATTTCTAATAAAAAGGTGTGATTATTGATATACTTTCCTTTGGATACATGATATAATACAACAAAACAGCCAAAATGTCAAGAGAATTTGTGAATTTTTGGGGTTTGATTTGTACGAAGACTTCAATGTTCATCCATAATCGGTTCATTTGGTGGCACCTCATTCGGGATAAACAAGAAGGCTATCGCGTATATGATTCGAAGAAAAGAGGGCAAATGAATATGAATATTACATGGCTTGGTCAGGCAGGGTTGCTTTTTCAAACGGAGGATAAGACGATCCTGATTGACCCTTACTTGTCCAATTCCGTGGAAAAGATAAATTCCGCAAACCATCGACGGCAGCCTGTTGACGAACGTTATTTCAAGATCACCCCCGATGTGATGATCTTTACCCACGACCATCTGGATCATTACGATCCTGAAACAGCTCCCCGTTTTTTTGAAAAACAAGACAAAACTATGCTGGTGCTTGCACCTACCTCTGTTTGGCCAAAGGCGAGAACATACGGCAACGGTCATAATTACGTTCAGTTCGACAGAGGAACCGAATGGACGGAGGGATATCTGCGTTTTACGGCCGTCCCTGCTGTTCACAGCGATCCCCATGCCATTGGCGTAGTGATAGAAGATCTTTGGGAGAAAAAACGCTATTACGTAACGGGAGATACCTTGTATAGCGAGCGTGTTTTGTGTGAGATCCCTCATGAGATATATGCGGTGTTTTTGCCTGTCAACGGAGTTGGCAACAACATGAATCAAGCCGATGCTGCCCGTTTCGCGCGCTGTGTGGGGGCAGAGAGGATCATCCCTATTCATTTCGGGATGTTTGACGAAATGCAACCGGATATCTTTGATACGGAAAAATATGTGATTCCCGAAATATATAAAGATATTTCATTGGCATCGGAGGTGGAAGAGTGAAGGTCACGGATATTAAGACATTTGTGGTGGATTGCTTTCGCACCAACTGGGTTTTCGTCAAGGTCTACACGGACGAGGGCATCGCGGGTGTAGGAGAAGGTACGTTGGAATACAAGGAAAAAGCCCTTGTGGGTGCTGTTGAGCACATCAGGGATTGTCTGCTTGGCAAGGATCCCCGACAGATCGAAAAGCATTTCCATGATATCTACCGCGATGCCTATTGGAGAGGCGGAGCAGTGCTTATGTCGGCACTATCAGCTGTGGAAATGGCGCTGTGGGATATCCTGGGTAAGTCATTGGGCGTGCCCGTATATCAGCTTTTGGGCGGCAAGGTCAACGAGGATGTCCGTATTTACATCAACGGTTGGTTTGCAGGCGCCAGGGAGCCCGAAGAATTTGGAGAGAAAGCCAGGAAAGCCGTCAAGCGAGGTGTGACTGCCCTCAAATGGGATCCTTTCGGCAAGAACTACCTCCAAATTTCCAATCAAGATCTTGACAAGGCAATCCGCTGTATCGCGGCCGTCCGCGAGGCAGTAGGGGATCATGTGGACCTGCTGATTGAGGCGCACGGAAGATTTGATGTGCCTACGGGCATCAAAATCGCTCAGGAGGTTGCCCCTTTCAAGCCTATGTTCTTGGAAGAGCCCGTCCCTCCCAACAATCTGGAGGCATTGGCGGCCGTGAGGGAGAAATCCCCCGTTGCCATTTCTGCAGGTGAGCGGTTATATACACGCTTCGACTACAACGAGCTGTTCCGCCGCCGTGCAAGCGATTATATTCAGCCTGACATCTCCCACGCGGGCGGTATCATGGAACTGAAAAAGATCGCCGCTATTGCCGAGGCGCATTACATACCATTCGCGCCACATAACCCCTCCGGTCCTATCGCCAATGCGGCAACTCTCCAGCTCGCTGCCTGCTGCCCCAATTTTTGTATTCTGGAGATCATGTACAGCGATGTGGATTACAGGAAGTATATCACGGACGAACATCTCATCTACGAGAACGGCCGTATCAAGATCGGAGACCGTCCCGGTCTCGGTATTGAATTAAACGAAGACGAGTGCTTGAAGCATCCATACGTCCGACACGACTTGCGCCACTATACGGGTGCATTGACCGATATCCGACCTGCAAAAACTGAGTTTTATTTTTGATACGAACAAGGAGAAAGACCAAATGAAACAATATGATATTGAAAATCACGAGTATAGCCTTCTTCCTGAAGGCGAGTGGAAGCTGGTATGGCATGATGAATTCGACGGTGATGAGCTAGATCGCACCAAGTGGGATTTCAGACTGAACTTTTGGGGCAAGCCCTTTCCCGCTTATACCGATCAGGGTGTGATCGTCCGAGATGGCTGCGTGGAGCTTCACCGTACTGAACGAGACGGATGCTATGTCTCGCCCCAGCTTCAGACGGGCTCTAATTCTTTCGACATTCCTTTGGAAAACCAAGGAAATCCCTGGGATCAGGATGCCATGTGGCGTTTGGGCGAGCTGGCACCTGCCAAATTCGAGCATCGCTTCGGTTACTACGAGGTGCGTTGTAAGTTCCAAAAGGAGCCGGATGTCATGTGGAGTGCGTTTTGGTTGCAATCGGCTTCTATTGGTACTCGATTCGATCCTGCTTGGTGCGGTATCGAGAACGATATTATGGAGCGTTTTTATAATGACGGCGCATCCTCGGGTAATATTTTCGGTGGATACGGCAAACAGTTCCGCGATGACGGCCGCGTAGGCTACCCCGTCGAGGAGACTGAGGATGGTTTCCATCGCTTTGGAATGCTGTGGGCAGAGGACGGCTATACCTTCTACTGCGACGGCAGAGAAGTAGGAAAATGTCATGCGGCGGTTTCTCAGGTGCCCCAGTTTATTCTTTTGACTACCGAAGTTCGTGGCTACCGCAATCGGACACCCTTGAAGGTGGGAGAGTATTCTTACGATTATAGTGCAATAGGCGTCGGAAAGATTGGAAGGCGGCAGGAGGGCTTTACTGATGATGCCTTCATCGTGGACTACGTTCGTGTGTACGATAAGGTGAACTGATATGGCAGACAACGGAAAAACAGTTTTGGTTACCGGTGCTTGCATCAATACAGGTGTGGCCATCGTAGAGAAGTTCGCTACCGAAGGGTACAATGTGGTCTTTACGGGCAGAAATATCGAAAAGGTACATGAAGCCGAAAAAAAATACAGAGAAAAGTATCCATGCGTTCAGATCGTCGGTTATCACATGGATTCATTGATGGACGAGAGAACGGTGGACGAGGCATCGGTCGAACGGATGTTTGCGGATTTGGATGAAAAGGGAATTTTCGTGGAAACTCTTGTACTCAACGCCGCCGATCAGGGTCTTGGGCAGAAGATATTTGATAATCCGCTGACTGATCTGATGAAGGTCATCAACACCAATGTGGTGTGGAATTTCTGTCTCTGCGAGTACGCCGCCAAGCGAATGAAGGAGCAGGGAGGTGGGAACATCGTCTTTATTAATTCCAATACGGCTTATCGTGCTATCCCCGATCGCGTTGCCTACGTGGCATCAAAAGGTGGTCAGTTGGGCTTGATGAGAGCCTTGGCGCTTGATCTCGGCAAATACAACATTCGTGTCAACGCCGTGCTCCCGGGTATGATCAAAACCGACCGCTGGGAGAAAAATCCCGATTTCTATGCAAAGGTACCATCTCGTTTTACCCCCATTGGCGATGTAGCAATAGGGGCAGATGTGGCAGATGCGGCCTACTACTTTGCCGCCTACGCCCGAAATACTACGGGTGCCGAGCTTGTAGTAGATGGTGGCAATACGATTCAACTTTATCCGATTATCCCCGATAAATGATATAGTATTGAAAGGAAAAGTGAAATGAAAAAATTATGTATTCTTATGGCTATACTTATGCTATTGTCTACTGTGGCAATGTTTTCCTCTTGCGGAGAAACGAATCCTGACGAGCCTGTGATTAAAGAGACACTGGCGAGTAACGTCGAGAGTGAAGGTGATACCGTAGAGGAAGATCAGCGATTTGATGGCATAGATTATGAAGGTCGTGAGTTTCGTGTCTACACCAGCGTTGCGCCTTACGTTTATATGGAGACCTCCAATCTATTCATTGAAGGTTCAGACGAGCTGAACGGCGCTCTGGTCAATGACACGGTTCTGGAGAGAAACTTATACGTGGAGGAACTTTTGGATATTGAGATGGTCTATACACATTGCGATCTGACCTGGGGCAGTATTGCTGCCGATATCCGTAAACTGACCACTTCGGGTACCAATGAGTACGATCTTGTCATCAACGATATTTATGACTTTGCCCCCCTGGTCATTGAAGGAAACTTCCATAACGTCCTGGATGACGAGTGTGTGTTTGATTTTGAGCAAAATTACTGGTACCAAGATTTCATGGAGGATCTTCGATTGATGAACGGCTACCAGTATATTTTGGCAGGCGATTATTTCTTGGATATTATGCGTACCGCGCACCTTTTGCTTGTAAACAAAGATATTTACATGGAGTATTTTAAGTCCTCTGCTGATGAACTGTACGATGTGGTCTTAAACTACGAGTGGACCTACGATAAGATGTTTGAACTTACCAGTACTGTATATACGGATACGAATGGGAACAGCAAGCGGGACAAGGGAGACCGTTACGGCTACATAACCGGTGAATACTGGGGAGGCTCGATCCCCTTCTCTGTCAGCGGAAATCCTCCCTTTATTACTCGAGACGAAGACGGTGTGCCTACTATTACCATTCATGAAGGAGACCGTGCCAATCGCCTTGCTACCGCCATGTCTCGCCTCTTCAATGACGATACCAGCAGCATCAATATGACGACTTTTGCAGAATTACCCCAGGCGTTTGCCAATGGTGAAGCCTTAATTATCGGCAACTACCGTCTCGGTATGCTTGAAAATACATCCTTGCGTGAGATGGAAAGCGACGTGGCTGTTCTTCCTTACCCTATGTTGGATTCCTCTGACAGAAAGTACACTACTTCTTCTCACGATACCACGGAAATGGGAGCCATCCTCATTACAGCAAAAGATCTTTCCTACATTTCTACAGTTGTGGAAGTCTTAAACCGTGAGACTGCTCGGATCCTAATTCCCAAGTACTATAAAGAAAACCTTCAGGTCAAGTGTGTAGACGACGAGAAGGCCGCTTCTATGATTGATATCGTTCACGATAACTTCGGTAATTCTTTTATTTTGGCTTATAACGTTCCTCTGGGAAGCTGTATTCTTAATTCTTTTTCAGATGCAATGGAGCAGGAGAGAGAATTCTCGTCTGTATATCAGAAGTACCAACGGTCTGTGAATAGGACCCTGCAAAAAAAGATCGAATTGTTCCAAGAGAAGAATGGACTGGTGTAAAAGCTTATAATAAAACTTTAATATGGAAGGGAAGGAATTGAAAATGCTATCCTCATTATCTAAGCGCACGATTGCTGTGTTGTTGGCAACCATTATGTTGCTTTCAACAGCTTGTACGGACAAAAAAACTCCGGATGAGACAGTCAGCCAGGATACGACATTAAATCAAACCGAGCCTGATACGCCTGATTCTGGTGAGGTTACTACCGGAGAACAGCAGAGCCAGGATGACCCGATACCGCCAAGCAACAGCTTGGATCTCTTGACGTTTTCCCCCGCCTCTCCCGAGGGTCAGGTCTTGACGGAAGACGGTAAATCGCCTCAAATTCTCATTACAAATTATAATGAAACTGCCATTGATGCTTTAGGCAGAAAGCTTCCTACTTCCGAAGAAACGGGACTACCCAAGGAGAATAAGTATATTGGTCTGTTCTATTCCTTGTGGACAGCGGATATAAAGGCTCCCACGGATGTTTCAAAAGTATTGGCGGCGAACCCTATACAACCCGATTTTGGCCCTGCCAACGAATTCTGCTTCTGGACAGAACCCGAGACGGGTTACCACAGAGCTGACGATGTGTGGCAGATCAAAAGAGATCTTTATTATTTTGCTATGGCAGGCGTGGATTTCCTGTACATAGACATGACCAACGGATATCTATATGTAAATGCGATGGAGATCTTCTTGAAGACCTCGCTTGAACTTCGCGCGCAGGGAATCATGACTCCTTATGTAGTGCCGTGGTGTTATGGTGGTGACGCCGATGAAAGTGCTACATATGGCGACATGGGCGACTTTTACAGAAAATTCATGTCCGATGAATCCTATAAGGATATGTGGTTTTATTGGGAAGGAAAGCCCTTAGTGCTGCTTAAGCCTGTTGGCGATGACAACAACAATTTCCCCATTTTGAAGGATGAATTCTACGAGGATAAGCTGACTTTTCGTAAATCTTGGACTGTGACCGGCAGTTGGGAAAACTATTGGGTGGATAATTGTTCAAGCCCCACCAAGTGTCAGGTCGGGTTCAAGCGCGAGGGAAATAAGAAGATCGTGGAGTGTACCGGTATTGCATCGGCAAGTTTCGCCAATTATGGCGGCGGTCGGAGTGGGTCTCTTTCTATGAAGGAGAATCTAGATCAATTTTGGGAAACCGACACGATGGGTCAGGGCCTGCGTTTACAGCAAAGCTTTGACCTCGTGATGCAGAAATACCCGGATCTCCCTGTTCTGCTGATTTCTCGCTGGAATGAATGGATCGCTCAAAATTTCACTCAAAGTCCTTGGACGGATACCGGTTTTGTGGATCAGTTCAATACTGAGTTCTCCCGTGATATTGAACCCATGAAGGGGGGGTTTACCGATAATTACTTCTATCAAATGTGCTGTATGATTCGTTACTTCAAGGGCGTTCTTCCTGCGGACGGAAACAGTGGCAAGCAGACAGTGGACGTAGACAGCGATTTCGCCAGATGGCAGAATATCGCTCCTGTATATACTGATTTTATTGGAGATACCTCTCACCGTGATCACACAGACACCTCGAGAACCATTCAGTATGTGAACAAGACTGGACGTAACGATATTGTGGAGAGCCGAATGACCGCCGACAACGGTATGGTTTACGTCTATGCACGTACAGCTGAGAATATCACATCCTACAAGGACGGGGATCACTGGATGATGCTGTTCCTTGATGCAGATAACGATAAGACCACTGGCTGGGAAGGATATGACTTCTTAATCAACTACGATGTAGTCAGTGATACCGTGACAACTGTATGCGCGTATAAAGATGACGTTTGGCAGGAGATCGGTATCGTGAATTACCGTGTTTCGGGCAATGAGATCATGATTGCCATTCCCCGTTCGCTTTTGGGTTTGACCACCGATAGCTTTACTTTGAATTTCCATTGGATGGATAACGTGACCAATCTGTATGATCTTGAATCTTGGTTCACTACGGGTGACAGTGCTCCCGAAAGACGAAATAACTATACACTGTCTTTGCAGATTACTTACGATTCCACCGTGGAGACTGTATTGCAAGAGCGAACAGAGGGAACCGTGAGCCATATGCCTGCAGTGCAGTTTTCCAAGGATGATCAGACAAATTTGGTGGAAGGTGTGGATGTGTCCTGCTACTGGATTACGGAAAATTACGGAAAACTGCCGGACTTCCGACTGATCGCAGGGAACGTGAAGGGAACGATCACAACGGGAAACATCGCGCATGATGCTTATAAGGGATTCACTGCAAACTACGCGTTATCCTTTGACGGGTACGTCAAGTTTTCTGCTGATGGCAGTTATACATTCACGTTGAAGTACGATGACGGTGTGCGTTTGTATATCGACGAACGTCTTGTAATCAACTGTGAATATGATGCTCAAAGCGAGGTTATGGCGGTACAAACTGCATCCTGTACGCTTCGGTTGGCTGCAGGCTACCATGCCATTCGCGTGGAGTATGCCGAGGTCAACGGCTCGAATGCTACTTTGTCGCTGGAGTGTAGCGGTGAGCTTTATACGGTCGGAGCACCAGATCTTTCCATTGAGATGACTCTGCCCCAAATCAGCACCGGGGAGGACAGTATTCAAAATTATTTGCCCTTTGACGGTAATCATGGGGACGGTGGAGCAAACGCTGGTGCAGAAATAACTGATAAGGATGGATTCCTGATCGGCGTATCTCCCGAAGGTAATGAAACAGTGTCCTATGTGGCCGGCTATGACGGAACTGAAAACGGTGCTGTCGATTTAAGTCAAGGTTATGTAGTACTATCCGATCCGATGTCTAATGCAGGTACCGATGACTTTACCTTGGCTTTTTGGTTAAATACCATGGGTAAGGGAAATTATTCGCAGGATGTTCCTACGGTTCTGTTTGCCAATAAAAACAGCCGTTGGGACCAGAGCAAGGGCTATTTCCTGGCGCAAATCGGAGATAAGCTGCTGTTTAATATGGCCAACGAGGATGATGGACACCATCATAGTTCCAACACCTACATCCCTTTGCCAGCGGGTTACAGGGGCCAATGGGTCCATGTTACACTGGTTGTAGATCGTGGGAATAATCAATTATTGATATCTTATAATTTTGAGGAGTTTGAAACTTACGCAATAGAGCCTTATGGTGATAGCGTCTATTTTGATTCTAACGTTGATATCAATTCTGCGGCCTATAATACGTTGACTATCGGCTGCGGCACCAATCCTTCCATGTGGAATAAACTCACCGAAACATATTTGGATGAATTCATGTACGTAAACGGAACTCTAACATCGGCGGATCTGCAAGTGTTAGCTGATTATTACGGAGAAGCCGTCGATTTGCCTGATGTGCCAGTGGAGGATCCTTCCCAACCTTCCGCCCCGGGAAAAATTGACCTTACCAGAGAGAACGTAACTGTGATCTGTGGTGAGACAATTGAATTCAAATACGCCGATATTTGCGGAAATTTTATGGGGTGTGTGGGACAGGATGTTGTACTGAGGTTTGAGAATATAGACTGGTCGGAGTTCTCCCAGGTCAAGATTCAGTATGCAACCGGAACCGTGATGGCTCTGAAGGATGCGGGGTGTTTCATCGCTATTACGAACAATCACGATTCGGTTGGATCAAACGAAATGAATAGCCCAAACGTGTTGGCATACTGCTTGATGGAAAATATCACAACAGCGTGGTATTCCGGAGCTCAAACCATGACCATTGATATACCTGAAAGTGAAGAAGAGCTTTTCTTGGCAATTACAAAACCGGATACGGTTTTGAATATTTACAGCATTGAATTTATTCCCTAAATGCAAGCATGTCCATGGAGATAAAACAGATATGAAATTAAAAGCAACCAATCGGTATCATACAACTCCCATCAGTCATAAAATATCTTCAAATTTTATTGAATTGGGATATGGTTTGCAAGTGGAAGGCATGGCGGCCGAAATGTTCTTCAATCGTAGCTTCGAGCCCTTTTATCCGTACAGACTTATCAACAAACTGTGGTATGATCTCTTGGAGGATGAAAATGACCATATTTCACGCTATGAAAAAGATTGGCGTGTATTTGACTGGTATCATTCTTCTTACGAACATAACGCATGGTTTGCGTTTCCTAACGTAGTGGGTCATCAGCTCATTGAAGACGATTCGACATTTGTTATTGAAACAACGCCTATGGCTGATGTGAGAATCACAAATGTCAAAGAGGGGTGCCATGGTGATTATGCTATGGAAGTGGCCAACAGTAGTGATTCGTTAGGCGGTTTGGCACAGGATGGTAAGTATTGTTTTACCGACGTTACGTATAATTTTAAAGGACAGATCAAACTTTTGGATGGGGATCCTCAGTTAACGGTGGCGATCTATCGCGAGGGAACCGTGGAGAATCCTGTGGCGACTTGTCCTCTGGACATAATCAATACCGACTATACTGACGTATCTGCCACGTTTGTTGTACCTGCTGAAGGTCGATATACCTTTGCTCTTCTTCTCAAACCCCATACGGCAGTTATTTGTGACGATTTTTCCCTTATCCCCTCAGATGCTATTGGCGGCTTCAAAAAGAGCGCGGTCGAGGCAGGGAAGTATGTTGCCCCCAAGGTGATTCGTTGGCCTGGCGGATGCTTTGCCTCCTTCTATAACTGGCGTGACGGCGTAGGTCAGTATCGCCCTCCCTCATATTCGTACTTTTGGGGCGGTTATCAGTATAACGATATCGGAACCGATGAGTTGGCTACTTATGTTGAGGCTGTGGGTGCGGAGTCAATGATCTGTGTGAATATGCACCACCCCTTTAAGCGTTTCTACGATTACGTACCGCCCCAGTATTTGAATGAGGATCCCAATAATTCTTCCATACCTGCCGGCCGTCACGGTAGAGATCTTCCTCATTTTGCTGATCTGGAGACCGGTGCCCGCGAGGCGGCAGCTTGGGTTGAATACTGCAACGGCGACGAAACCACGGAAGGCGGTCGAGCGCGTATTGCCAATGGTCGCGTCAAGCCCTATAACGTCAAATATTGGGAAATGGACAACGAAATGCATCGTTGGTTCAGAGACGAAGAATACGCGGAAGCGTGTGTATTGTATTCTCGTACCATGAAGGCTGTAGATCCTACCATCAAGATCGGTATGATCTCTTATTGCTCAAGTATCGAAGCACTTGCGAAAATGGTTGAGATCGCAGGTGAGGATATTGATTTCTTGGCTGACAGAGGCTTTGAGGAAGATGATCTGGAGCGGAAATTAGCCATTCTCCACGCCTTTAATGAAGCTCACGGTACGAATCTTCGTTACTGTAATACCGAGTGGTTGCCCTTAAACGGTGCCGATGTATATAACATGGTTCCTCGCTCTCAAATGAAATATGGCAAATGCTTCATGTTCAGCAAGTGGTCGTATGCATTGGATGCAGCCGCTACCATGATGATGTGGCAAAAACACGGTCAGGACATCGACTTTATTAACTTCAACAACTTTGCCAATACCCACTCTCAATCCGTGATCGAGACACCCAAGGAGGGCGCGTATCCCACGGCGGCGGGTATGATGATGCGGATGTTTTCAAAGACCCAAGCTTATCGTACTTTGGTTTTGGAAGATTATCATCCAACCCGTAACGACGCGGTTCAGGTACAGCTTTCCATCAATCAAGCGCAAGATGCTTTGATCTTGAATATTTTGAATCGCTCCGAGGAGGATGGAGAGATAGAGTTGGATCTGTCGTCTTTTTCGGTTATGAGCGGACATGCAAACGGAAATATGCTGGTGGCCGACGGACTCTTATCCATGAATCGTATATATGATATGCAGATCAATGAAATTATAGCCTCATTGACTATAACGAATTGTATTGTAAAATGCGCCGTTCCGAAATTATCTTACGCAGAATACACAATTGAACTTACTGAATCGATCCATTAAAAATGGCGAGATAAAAAAAGAAAAAAGAAAGGAAAACAATATGAAAAAACTGCTTTTAGTCACACTGCTGGCACTTGCATTGGTTTTGACTGTCATAGCATGTACAGAGAACCCTGTCGGTTCTGATACTACCGCAGGCAGCACAAGTGTCGGAGATCCTACCGAGACTTCCTCCGAATCTTCTTCCGAAGCACCTACGGAGAAACGTGTCGAGGAATCTACCACTGACGAAGTCATCACCGAAGAAGTTACCACTGAAGAAGTCACCACTGAAGAAGTCACCACTGAAGAAGTCATCACCGAAGAAGTTACTACTGAAGAAGTCACCACCGAGGAAGTTACTACCGATGAGGTTGATACTGATGCATCCGTAGATTATGTGGAGACCGAAATCGATCTGACACAAGATCATGTAACCATTGTTCACGGCGAACCGGTTGAATTCAATTACGCTGACAGCGTAGGCAACTTCATGGGATTCATTGGCGGAAATGCTGTGTTGGAGTTCCCGAACATTGATCTTTCCCGATATGACAAGATCACGATCCATTACGGTGTGGGTACTCCTGTGAATTTGGCAGATGACGGTTGCTTTATGGCCATCATCAACACTACCGATGAGGTCAAGCGCGGTGCCGCCGATGCTGCCAATATTCTTTCGTTTACCATGATGGAGAATATGGATACGGCGTATCTGGCCGGCTCCAAGACGCTGACCATTGACATTCCCGAGAGCGATGGCTCCCTGTATTTTGCATTCACCAAGCCGAATACGGTATTTAACATCTATTCGATCGTATTGCTCTGCGATACATCTGACACCGATCCCGTCGAGCCTGACACGGATCCCGTTGAACCTGAGACCGACCCCGTCGAGCCTGAGACCGATCCCGTCGAGCCTGACACGGATCCCGTTGAACCTGAGACCGATCCCGTCGAGCCTGAGACCGATCCCGATGAACCTGAGACCGATCCCGTCGAGCCTGAGACCGATCCCGTCGAGCCTGAGACCGATCCCGTTGAACCTGAGACGGATCCCACTCCAGAGGAACCTGTCGAAACGGAGATTGATCTGACCAAAGAAAACGTCACCGTCATCTACGGCGAACCGGTTGAATTCAAGTACGCTGACAGCGTAGGCAACTTCATGGGATTCATTGGCGGAAATGCTGTGTTGGAGTTCCCGAACATTGATCTTTCCCGATATGACAAGATTACGATCCATTACGGTGTAGGTACTCCTGTGAATTTGGCAAATGACGGCTGCTTTATGGCCATTACCAATACCACTGATGAGGTCAAGATCGGTGCTACCGATGCTGTCAATATTCTGGCGTTTACCATGATGGAAAATATGGATACGGCGTATTTGGCCGGCTCCAAGACGCTGACCATTGACATTCCCGATAGCGACGGCCCCCTGTATTTTGCATTCACCAAGCCGAATACGGTATTTAACATCTATTCGATCGTATTGCTCTGCGATACATCTGACACGGATCCCGTCGAGCCTGACACAGATCCCGATGAATTCGAGACTTGGGTCGGTGAAGAAGGTAAGCTCCTTATGAATAAGTCCAATTATGCGGTAGGAGAGGATATCTATTTTGCTGCCTATTTGGTAGAGGGTGAAAGAAGCTGGATCGAGATGTTAGGTTCTCCTACTGGCGCGAAATACTTCTATGTTAATAGTTCTCAGGATTCGTCTCCCGTATTGTCGGGCGAGCAGTTGGAATTGAAAGCTGTATTTAGTGGTTATGACTTCCCAGCAGGAGAATATACGCTTACTTGGTATCCGACTAATGGTTACGATGATAAGGTGACATTGACGTTTGTCATTACGGATGGTGCAGATGATTCTGAGGAATCTACTGAGCCTGAGACCGGAATCGTTGGTGTTGAGGGTCAATTCACCCTTAATAAGACTGTATACGGCACTGATGAGGCGATCATTGCCAAGGCATCTGCCGGCACCCAGGCTTGGCTGGAGCTTCACGTTGAGCAGAACGGTACTTATGCCGGTTATGGCTGGCGCTATGTGGGCGAAGGCAATATTCCCGTAAACGAGGAATTTGATTTGCGAGACGTTGTTTATACCACGGGATGTGCGTACTCTTTTGCCCCTGGTAAGTACAAGATCATTTGGTATCCTACTGGCGGCTACAATGATCCTGTAGTGGTTGAATTCGAGATTCAATAATCTAGGCTCAATTCTCAGCCATATTCATTTCTGAAAAAATCGTATGTAACACGAAATCATTAAAGGAGAAACGCATATGAAAAAGCTAATTGTTTTGCTCATTATTATCTCGCTGCTCATGTCCATGGCGATCGTTGCTCCTACTGCGGCTGATATTGAAGGCGATTGGATGACATACCGTGAATCTAACGATTACCGTGAGATCGATCCTGATACAGGCGAAGAGACTGCATACAGACCCGCTCCCGGTTACCACTATACCGACGAAGGCTTTTCTACTATTCCCGCTGATTATACGGGTACATGGCCCTACTTTAATGTTCAAACCAAGGACAAGCACAACCTGAAGGACGGATTGTACTTGAAGTTCCGCGTGGATGAGTACTCTTACGAGGGTCCCGATAAGAACGCCGATGCTTGGATCGCGTTGTCATTTATGACCACCGTTAACCTCTCTCCCGAGCAGGATGGTACCAAGAACGGGTGGTTTGGTCTGATCCGCGGCGAGGGAGATGGTGATCCTGCCGATTTTGCCGGCCACGCCATCACGCCCGAATACAATGATGGCCGCGAGGTGTACATTCTGGAGGTGGATTACGACGGCGAGTTGTATCACATCAGCCTGAACGGCGTTCCTTTTACTGACCAGCAAAATCAGAACGTTACGAATAATCTGAATAGCAAGGATCAAAACGGAGATTTCTACATCGGTATTTCCATGCGTTCTACCGTGAAGGACGGTAAGGCATCCTTAACCATTATGGAGTATGGCACCTGTGAAGATGACGCTCTGGTTCCCCAAGGATCGGACAGCAAGGAGCCTGAGGAGAATGTGAATATTCCTGCCGATATGATGGATCCCTCTCTGATTCCCGCTAACAAGCCCGGCGTGTATTTTGATGCTTCTCTATACACCAACCCTCCCAGTATGTTTTACGACGTCATGGCTTTGGGTAACAACGGCTTTCGAATCTCTCCCACCCCTGGTGGAGCAGGCTTCGTGACTTGGAATATGCGTAGAGACACCTCTTATGCCCTTGAAGATTTCCCTGTTTTTGCCATGATGGTGCAGAACTATTGGGGAAGCGGTACTCTTTGGCCCTTTATCGGGAATACGATGGGCCCTTCTAACAACTGTATCGTAAGCTTCAATGCATTTGATGGTCTTCTTTATGACGGAGAGTATGAAGATTGTGCGTTGATCATCGCCGATTTGACGGATGTTGCTACTGGGCGCATCAACGGATTCCGTATTGATATCTCCTCCGAGGACGAATTCGACATCCTGTACGCCGGATGCTTCCGTTCTTGGGAAGAGGCAGAGGCATACAGCTACGATTATCTCGGTATCAGCACAAAGGCAGATACCGAGGAGCCTGCCGAAACTGAGGCTCCTACCTCCGACGAAACGGATGCTTCTGTTGACACGGAGCAGACAACGGTCGAGAACGTGACTGAGAAGCCCTCCGAGAATCAAACGACGGGTGCAGGAAACGACAAAAAGTCAGGCTGTGCATCCTTTGTTGGTGTGGGAATGATGCCTGTGTTTGCAGCGGCAGTCTCCGTGCTTCTGAAGAAAAAGAAAGAGCAGTAATTCTATGGTGGCTGTGAATTGCCACGAAAGGAGAAAGAAGTGAAAAAACTATTGTTCCCCATACTTATTTTGTTCTTTTGTATGATGACCGTGTCTTGTGTTGGGAATGACCATGCTAACGATACAGAAAGCGAAACGCCATATCAGACGGAACCTACCGTAACGATGGATGATACTGTAACGGAGGAAATAACGCATCCTAGTGAGCAGCCCACAGAGAACGAGAGCGGCGAGGTAACGACAAAGGAACCCACCGAGGATGTTACTGATTCTTACCAGGATCTGCCTGCTGATATTTCTCTCCCTGAAGGTTACGGAACCGCCAATGTCGTGTATGAGTGTGATGACGGCTCAGTCCTGTATGTCTATAAGAATAAGGCGATAGCTGATTATAGAACCGTGTGCGACACGTATGTGCAAGGTGGATATGCCGTGTATCATACTTCCGACAGCAGCAAAGTACCGGCTACTACCTTTGTTGGAAACGGTCCTATGGCTCATGTTTATTTTTCTGAAACGTTGGAAGAACTGAACATAGTCATTTCTTCCGACGCGGCAAAGACGCTTCCTCCTGTTACCCCAGCTGTGTCTGATGGTGCCTACACCTGTACAGTGGCCCAATTGAAGGATAATGTGAACGTGAACGGTATGTCCTATATTATTCAACTGAAGGACGGATCTTTCATTGTGTATGATGGCGGTTACCAGGGACAGGCTATGGGCTTACTCAACTATTTGAGAGATGCCCACGACGGTGATGGAAAGCCTGTTATTCGTGCATGGGTCTTGACGCATTCCCATAATGACCATTATCCTGTGTTTACGACATTTGCAACAACGAAAAGCCTGCGGGAACGTGTGATCGTTGAGCATGTGATCTTTGCTCCTATGAACGATGCCAAGTACGACATGCCCAACGACGATTACGATGCCTATTTCAGCACCAAGCTTTACGATGATGTAAAGAACTTTGAGGGGGTCAAGTTGGTATTTGCTCATACTGGAATGGAATTCAAATTCTGTAACCTGAATATGGAGATCCTTTTCTCTCCCGAAAGCCTGTATAAGGAGAAGAGTGGTTTGGGGAATTTTAACGATACCAGTATTGTATCCCGCCTCTACGGCGACGGTTATTCCGCACTTTTCCTAGCCGATATTGGAAACGAAGGTACTGCAGTTATGAAGGCCATGTATGGTGACTATTTGAAGAGCGATATGTGTCAGGCCTCTCATCACGGTATTGAGGCATGTCATGTGCCGCTGTATGATATCGTGCAACCTCAGATCATGTTCTATCCCTGTAACCTTTGGTTGTACAACGCTGATGGATATGGCAGAGAAGCTAAGGTTGAAATGGAGAACAAGGATTATGTCAAGGAGATCCTGATTGCGGGTTGCAATACCTTTGTCCGCGATTGGGGAACCAAGTATGGCGCTGAGGATGAACTGCGTATGCCTGACTACAATCGGCCTGATTCCGAGGAAGCCAATCAGAAAACCGAGCCTGTTCTAAGTGACCGTCTAGTCATGGAGAAGGATACCTTTGAGGTTGGCGAAGCAATTAACGTGATCGCCAAGGGAACTGGTAAGGACTGGATCGGTATTCAAAAAATCAATGATTTCAATGCGGGCGCAGGCTCGGCGTACTGGTGGTACATCGTGGACATTGGTTCGGGAAATTCCTTTAATCTGATCGGCTCTACCGACGGTGCTGGGAAGGCAGTTAATCTCCCCGCGGGTGAGTATGTGATTCGCCTGATTGAAAACGATGCAGGTTTTTTAAGCAAAGACCCCGTTGCGCATATGTATTTCAAAATTGTTGATTCGACAAGCGGAAGCGATACTGATGATTCTGTCAATCCCGAAGGAGGGGCTTGTGGCGTAGAAGGGAAGTTTACACTGAATAAAACGGTGTACGAGAATGGCGAAGCCATCATGGCAACGGCCTCTGCGGGGACTAAAGCGTGGCTGGAGCTTCACTATGAGCAGAACGGTTCATATGTGGGCTTTGGATGGCGATATGTCGGCGACGGAGGTATTACTGTCGACGAAGCCTTCGATCTGAGAAACGTAGTGTACACGACCGGTACGGCCTATTCCTTTAAACCAGGCAAGTATAAAATCATTTGGTATCCCGCAGATGACCGCTCTAATGGAGTGGTAGTGGAATTTGAAATCCAGTGATTCGTTCACAGCGGGATAAATGCTGATTGATCCGCAATCAAGTACATTGGATATTAACTGGCTTTGGTCAATTTTTTAGGCGGCAGAGTCAATACGCTTGATTATTTCGTTCTCGGAGGGAACCTTATAGGGACACGAATTATGAACAGCCTGTTTCGCATGAACACATGGGTTATTAAGAGTCTATTTGAAAAGGAAATCATGATGGAAAAATTCATTCCCGTGGTGGTCATCAAGGTGCTTGCCGAAACTGACAGGATCCTGACCGCCCTGAAGCATAACAACATCAACTGCGCCGAGATCACCTTCCGCACCGCCTGCGCCGCCGATGCCATCGCTTATGCCGTGGCCAACTACCCCGATATGGAGATCGGCGCGGGGACGGTCATCAACGCAGACCAGTGTGAAGCGGCACTCAAAGCCGGAGCGACCTTCATCGTGTCCCCCGGTTTATCTCCCTCGGTTGCCAAGATCTGCAACGAGCGAAACGTGCCTTACTATCCCGGTTGCGTGACCCCCACCGAGATCATGGCGGCCTTGGAGCTGGGTATCACCACCGTCAAGTTCTTTCCCGCTAACATTTACGGCGGTCTGAAGGCGCTGAAGGCGCTCTCCGCTCCTTTTCCCCAAGTCAAATTCATCCCAACGGGCGGCGTGGATCGCTCCAACATCGACGAATTTTTAGCCTTTGACAAGGTGGCGGCCATCGGCGGCAGCTTCTTCGTCAAGGAGTCCCTTGAAAAAATGGAGGCAGACCAATGAGCAGAGTTGTGACCTTCGGCGAGATCATGCTGCGTCTCGCCCCCAACGGCTATTACCGCTTCTTCCAAAACGATCAGATGCAGGCTACCTTTGGCGGCGGCGAGGCCAACGTGGCGGTTTCTCTTGCTAACTTCGGCCTGGACAGCACCTATGTGACCAAGCTCCCGAAGCACGCCATCGGTCAGGCGGCGGTAGATTCTCTCCGCTACTTCGGCGTGGACACATCCAAGATCGTCCGTGGTGGTGACCGCGTGGGCATCTACTACCTGGAAAAGGGCGCCTCCCAACGTGGGTCTGTTTGCATCTACGATCGTGCCCATTCGGCGATTGCCGAGGCCAAGCCTTCCGATTTCGACTGGGATGCTATTTTTGAGGGTGCCGATTGGTTCCACTTCACAGGCATCACCCCCGCTTTGGGCGGAGAGCTTACGAACATCTGTCTAGACGCTTGTAAAGCTGCAAAAGCCCACGGTGTCAAGATCTCCTGCGACCTCAACTATCGCGGCAAGCTGTGGACGAGAGCCGAGGCAAGGGAAGCCATGACCAAGCTCTGCGAGTACGTGGACGTGTGCATCTCCAACGAGGAGGATGCCAAGGATGTTTTCGGCATCGAGGCCGAGAATACCGATATTTACGGTGGAAAGCTCAACCACGAGGGATACAAGTCGGTGGCCAAGCAACTGGCCGACAGGTTCGGTTTTGAGAAGGTGGCCATCACCCTGCGTTCCTCCATTTCCGCCAGCGACAACGACTGGGCGGGCATGCTCTACGACGGGGAGAACTACTGCTTCTCAAAATCTTACCATCTCCACATTGTTGACCGTGTAGGCGGCGGCGACAGCTTTGGTGCAGGCCTCATTTACTCGATTTTGTCGGGTAAAGATACCCAATCTGCCATTGAATTTGCCGTGGCCGCATCGGCGCTCAAGCACTCGGTGGAGGGCGACTTCAACCGTGTCAGCGTAACCGAAGTGGAAAAGCTGGCGGGCGGGGACGGCTCGGGCAGAGTGCAACGCTAAAAAAAACACACCTATTTCTCTCCTTTCTAAATATGGGAGCCGCTCCCCCGCCCGAAAGGGTGGGGGAATTTCAATAATAATAGATATTGTATAATTATGTCTTTGAACGGAGGATCAAATGCCAAAAACAGACCGCTTCCGCGCCCTCTACGTCCTGAAATACCTCTGGGAGCATACCGACGAGGAACATCCCGTTACGCTGGCTCAGGTTCAGGATCACCTGTCCGAGCAGGGTATGGAGGCTAACCCCAGAACCATCGACGGTGATATTACGGCGTTGCAGGATTTGGGCTTTGATATCATTCGCAACCGCAGCACCCAGAATCAGTATTTCTTTGCGAGCCGACAGTTTTCAGCCTTTGAGTTGAAGCTGATGATCGACGCGGTGCAGGCGGCAAAATTCATCCCTCGGGAGCAGACCGAAGAGCTTGTGGAGCGGATTGCGGGGTTGGCTAACAAAAACCAATCCAAGGATCTTCGCCGTAACCTGTTTGTCAGCAAACTAAAGGACAACGACAAGAACACCCTGACCATGGCGGATTGGCTGAATACCGCCATCAATCAGAATAAGCAGGTCACCTTCCAGTATTATGGATACGACAGGGAAGGTAAGAAGTCCTTACGCTTTAATGGCTACCGATATAAATTTAGTCCGTATGCTCTGGTGTGGAACATGGATAGCTATTTCGTTATCGGTTGCCGTATGCGGAAGGGCGAGAACTGTATCCATAAATTCCGAGTGGATAAGATCTGCGCCATTCAGATAGAGGAAGAAGAACGGCTTTCGTTGCCCGAGAACTTCGATCTGACGGCTTACTGCGATTCTGCGTTTCTGATGTACGGCGACGAAACCACCGACGTGACCTTGTCTTGTACATACGACGTAATGGAAAAAGTGATCGACCGATTCGGGGAGGATATCACCATTCAACCCAGTGAGGATGAGGAGCATTTTACAATCACCGAGCCTGTCACTGCCTGCTCCACCTTCTATTCATGGGTGTTCAACTATGGCGGCAAAATCAAGATCGTAGCCCCGGAGGACGTCAAGCAGGAGTTTCATGAGCTGCTTCAAAAGTTCCTGTAACCATCCAATTCAACGACTGCATCATACGAGGTTGTAACCAAAACTGCAACCTCTTTTTTTTGTGTGCCAACCCTCTTGACAATATCGTTTGGTGGTGGTATAATACAAATACGCTAAATTGAACGCAAGGTTCAATAAAGAAAAAAGAGGTATAATGATGAGAACTCTAAACAAAGAAAGACTACTCGCCATAGAGCAGTACATCATGGAATATCAAAAGGAAAACGGACAGTCGCCCAGCTACCGTCAGATCATGAACGCCATGAATATGAGCTCGCTGAATTTGGTTCAGCGATATGTCAAAGCCCTTGAAAACGAGGGAAGGATTTCCCGTACCAAGCTGGGGAATATTGACGTACTTCCGCAATTGAAGCCCGGCGGATCCACCATGGCTTACCTTGTGGGCGATATTGCCTGCGGCAGTCCCACCGAAGCCATCGAGAACATAGAAGAATGCTATGCGTTGCCCAAGGCGCTCTTTGGGGACGGGGAGCTGTTCATCCTTCGCACCTACGGCGACAGTATGATCGACGTGGGCATCAAGGAAAACGACTTCATCGTTGTCAGACAGCAGAACACCGCCAACGACGGCGATATCGTGGC
>JAGARU010000078.1 GCA_017622085.1 Clostridia bacterium
TGGGAGAGCTCCCGCGATAGCGGGTGAGAGGGGAATTGTTCGCCCTCTCCGTCGGCTACGCCGCCACCTCTCCCAAAGGGAGAGGCTTTTTGTTAGTTCCATTATAACACAAATCGGCAGAGAAAACAAATTCTCTGCCGAAATTTTGTGACTGCCATTTCTCTGTTAAGAATGCAGAGAGAACGTCCACGCTCCTTTTTGTATGGGCGAGAATGCTCCCGCACCGCTTTGTTTTGAGTTATTTTACGGAAGAAGCCTTCTTTGCCCGCGTGCGAAGGAAGAATACGAAGCCGGCAAAAAGAAGGAGCGCCGCCGCCCACATGATCAGACAGCTGAGCACACTGCCAAGGCCTACGCACAGACCGGCTACCACGTAGGAAACGGCCGCAATCACCGCAACGGAGATTGCATAGGGCAGCTGGGTGCTTACGTGGTCCACGTGGTTGCACTGCGCACCGGCGGAGGCAAGAATGGTGGTGTCGGAGATGGGGGAGATGTGGTCGCCAAATACGGCGCCGCCAAGGGTTGCGGATACGGTCAGCACCGCCATGGTTCCGCTACCGCCAAGAATGGTAACGGCAATGGGCACCAGTACGCCGAAGGTTCCCCAAGAGGTACCGGTGGAGAAGGCGATCAGACCCGCCAGAATGAAGAAGATGGCGGGGAAGAGGAACTCGGGGAAGTTGCTGCCGGTCAGGTTTGCCTGCACAAAGGCCTTGGCATCCAGATATCCGCCCTTTGCACCCATAATGCCGGAGATGGACCAGGCAAAGGTAAGGATGAGGATGGCGGGAACCATGGCCTTGAAGCCCTCGGTAAAGCTACCGGTGATCTCCTTGAAGGAAACCACGCGCGCGATCATGTAATAGATGGCAATAACGAACAGCGCGATGGTAGAGCCAATGGCAAGAGACGTGCCGGCCTCACAGTTGGAGAAGGCTTCGATCACGTTTGCGGACTGGAGCTGGCTGTCGATCAGACCGGTATCCCAGTTGTAGAAGAAGCCGGTGTAGATCATACCGCCAATGCAACAGACGATCAGGATAAGGACGGGGATCAGCAGATGGCGAACCTTTCCGTTGGGATTGGCCTTAATTTCGGTGGAATCCTCGGCACCCTCATGCTCGCCGGCGAATACGTCGCCGGTGGCCTCAACCAGCTCGTCGTTCCGCTTCATCTTTCCAAAGTTGAAGTTGAAGTAGCAAAGGGCAAATACCATAAGAATGGTAAGGAGCGCATATACGTTAAAGGGGATGGTGCTGATGAATACCATCAGACCGTCGCCCTCCAGCTCACCTGTAACGGCGGCGGCCCAGCTGGAGATGGGTGCGATAATGCACACGGGAGCGGCCGTTGCGTCAATGATGTAAGCTAACTTGGAGCGGGCGATCTTGAACTTATCGGTAACGGGGCGCATAACGGAGCCCACGGTCAGACAGTTAAAGTAGTCGTCTACAAAGATGAGACAACCAAGACCCGCGGTTGCCGCAAGGGCACCGCTCTTAGACTTGATTTTGCCACCGGCCCAGTTTCCGTAGGCCATGGCACCGCCGGATTTCTGCATCAGAACCACGAGAATACCCAGCACAACTAAGAATACGATGATCGGCACGTTACCGCCCACCTTCTCGCTCATAACCTGATAAAGGGTAAACAGCGCTCTGAGGGGATCACCGCCCGTGTACATCAGCGCGCCAACCAGGATACCGAGAAAGAGGGAAACGTACACCTGCTTGGTCAGTAGTGCCAGAACAATGGCCACCACTGCGGGCAAGAACGCCCAAATAGTACCTTCCATTTGTTTTCTCCTTTAAAAATAAAAAATCACGGTACTATCAAATACCGTGACGCAACGCTCGTCCAATATCCAATAGCACAACACCCAAAAGAGTGACAGTTGCGGAGATCTTCTCTCCACCCCCGAAGGCACGCACCCGGGCGGCACGTACGTTCTCGGCGGCAACCCCTTTCCCACCCAGGCCATGTCCCTGCCTGTGCTTATCATGGTAACCGCGCCTCTATTGCGAATATGCAAAGAGTGTAGCATGGACATCCTGCTTTGTCAAGTTTTTTTAACAAAAAAGACATAAATTTGCAAAAAAAGTGCCCCTGTCGGCAGAACAGGGGCAAGAACGGGAAAAATGTCAGATTTCCGTCTCGTAGCCGTCAAAGGCTACCTCAATTCCAAAGGGCTCCATAGCCTCTGCAAGCTCCGCGTGGGAGGTGTGGAGAGTGCGTGCCATGTGGCTGATGCAAAAGCGCCTTACGTGACCCTTGAGGGAGAGAACCATCTCCCGTACCATGGAAAGATTGTTGTGTTCAAAAATGCGGTAGTCGCCGGGCACGTCTCCAACCGTGGCATCCAGCACCGCGTAATCGATCCCGCAGGCTTGGATCGCCGCCACCTCATCGTACGTGAGCCACGCACCGTCCAGCCCGTAAAAGAGCCTCTTTCCCCCGCGGGACACGATAAAATGCACCGCCTCCGTGCAGGTGGCGTGGTTGGCGCGAAGCGCCGTGACCTCATAATCTCCCAGACGTAGCGTCTCGCCGGCCTGCATGAGATAAAACGCCGCATTTGGCAAGGCATCCAGCGTCTTCGGGCAGTAATGGTCGGAGTGACGGTGGGTGTTCAGAACGTAGCGGATGGCGCCGGCCGCCTGCCCGAAGGCAGCAAGGGCATCGGGCACGTCCGGACCGGGATCGATCAGCAGACAGTCGTCGATCAGCAGAGCGGCATTCCGCCGAAAGCCCTCCATCTTCTTGTGCTCACGGATGCACCAGTCAGCGGCACCCGTACCTAAAAACGTAAGCTTCATCGTTCCTCCCAGTGTGTTTTTTCTTATTGTACCACATTTACCGTTCCCTTGCAAGGCCAACTGCAGGACGTGTACGTCTCATGTGAAATTTTATTGACTTGGGGACGGATCTATGGTAAACTTGAATCAGAAAGCAAAATTTTTGTAAAAAGGAGTTATATTATGGCAAAAAAATCAAAATCCAGTTCTAATTTCGCCTCCGCTCTGCTCTACATCGTCCTTGGTGTTCTGCTGGTTGTGTTCCGCAGTCAGACCTTGGATTGGGCCATGACCATTGCCGGTGTCTTCTTCATCCTTTCCGGCGTGATCGATCTTCTCCGCAAAAATGGAGGCAGCGGTGTTGTCAGCATCATCATCGGTATTGCCGTGCTGGTGCTTGGTTGGACGGCTACCCAAATCGTGCTTCTGGTGCTGGGTATCCTGATCGCCGTTAAGGGTGTTCTGGCCCTTCTCGCGGCTATTGCCAACAAGTGGACGCTGTTTGGCATTCTTTTCCCGATTCTCACTATTGCAGTAGGCCTTGTACTGGCCTTTGGTAACGGCTTGGATCAGATCCTTGTGGTCGCCGGCGTGCTCCTTGTGGTGGACGGTGTTCTTGGCCTGTTTGGCTCCGGCAAAAAGTAACCCAAACGTTTTTTGAATCAAAAAAGACAATGCAGGGCATACCTTGCATTGTCTTTTTGTTTTGTAAATCAAAGAGGAAGCAGAATTGCGCTCATGGCCGGAACGGTCACAGCCTTGCCGTCCACGTGGCAGGTGGTCTCCGCCTCGTCGGGGTTGACCAGGATCACCGCGCGACTGCCGTCCTCGGCCTCCCATGCGGAGGAAAGAACGGCGGGCAGGGTAACCACACGCTCCGAGTCTGTGCGGCCGTATTCTACGGTGGCGCACTCAATGGCAGGCGGGGTAATCATGCGTCCGGCATACAGATAGGCCTTGGCCTCCTCCCGATAGAAGCGGGAGAGGGTGGCAATAAAGCGGAGGGTCTTTTCCTTGTCCGGCAGGCGGGAGAGATCGAGGAGGCCCCAATGGGTCATCAACTCACCCTCCTCCGTCAGCACCAGCGTCATGCAGTCACCGATGGCAAAGGAGTAGGCCAGCCGATACCGCAGGGAATCCTTGTCCGTCGGGAAGGGACAGCCCACCTGGTTGCCCATAAAGTTGCGGACGTACTCGTGATAGATGTAGGCGTACAGGGGCACGGGCGTGCCAAGACGGTAGTTCAGCTCGTACCGATTGTCGCTGAACAGCAGGTTTCCGATAAAGGGCTCCGCCGCCGCAGACTCGCATCCAAACAAAAGCTTTCCCGCCTTTTTGTTCCACTCAGCCAGCATGGCCTGCATGTTTTCCGTCATCCAGGCGCCGGGGCCGGGGCCGTGACCGTGGTCGCGGCTGTAGCAGAAGTACTGTCCTCCGCCGTGGTTCTGGTCCAGGATCTGTACGTAGTCAAGGCCGTTTTCAAAGAGAGGCGCATAGGCCTCGTTCAGCACCTTGCGGCCAAGGGGAGACACGGGGCAAAAATCGTAGCCGACCCGCTGATAGGTGGCAATGTTGCTGATGGCGATCTTGCCGTCCGGGCCGGCGCACATTCCGCGCCAAAGCTCCTTCTCCTCGTATTCCGTTTCGCCGCTGTAGTCCACCAGCGTGCTCCGCAGGGTGTAGCCAAAGCCGGAGCAGTATACGCCAAGGAGATCGCCCTTTTCCTTTAAGGCGTCCCGGAAGGCGGTAAAGTTCTCCGTGCCACCGTAGGGCGGCCAGATGTAGGGCGGTGCCCAGGGCGCCGTGCCCTCCCAGTGCATCAGAAGCACCAGCAGACGGCTGTCGCTGATCCGCCGGATCTCGTCGAGAATGGGCAGGGCGTTGGTGTAGGGATACAGCTTGTTGGGCTTCATATCGTCCATGTCGTGAGCTCCGCGGACGGGATAGGTAACCACCAGCGGTGCATCTGCATACCATGCGGGCAGGGTGGGATTGTTGACGATCTTTTGCGCCCGCGGAGGCAGAGAGGTCTCAAACCAGGCACGGTACCGCTCAGCGGCCGCCTCCCAGCGTCCGGCAACGGGGGCAAAGATCAAGGGGTAGTCCATCGCGAAGGTGGCGCCGAAGTCCGTTCCGGCAAAGAGACGGAAGCGGAAGGTAACCCCCTCCTCCGCCTTCATATAGTCGATCTCCTTTACTCCGCGCCTCGGGTCGTGAGTGGCCACGTAAAGGCCGGCGTCTTCCCAAAGGTAGGCCAGCATCTGAGTGCAGATCACATTAGGGAATACGGAGGAGCCACCGTGGGAAGGATACTCCGCATCGCTATGGCGGGACCAGGTCTCCTCCCGCCAGTTCAGGTCGTGCACCAGCACGCCCTCGTCGTGGGGATACAGGATCCGACCGCCGTTGCCCCGGGTGTTGTTTGCCTCAAGGGGAGGCAGAGTAACGGGAGCAAGATCCACCCACTCCACAAAGTAGTCGTCGCTTACGGGCGTTACTTCGATCCGCCATGCCGCCTCGCCGTTTTCATCGGTCAGACGCACCCGGACGGACTCGACTGCCGTCGGAAACTTCGTGTAGATGGCACCGTCCTCCGTGGCCGTACAGCACCGCGCATCGTGCACCGAGCAAAGCACCGCCTTACCCTCACGGTCGCGCAGACGGAGCCCAAACAGATCCGTCGGGGCGGCGATTCGCTCCATACCCTGTATGCTCAGCGAGGTGATCTGTCCTCCCTCAAAATCAACGGAAAGGCATATATCGTTTAAATTCAGTGTAAACAAGAGAAAACCTCCCAATCAGTCGTTTTTTGCGTACTTACAAAGGGCCACCGGGCCAAGAATGCCGGACGGGGGAATGGCAGTGAAGGTGGAGAACCAATCCCGACGGCGGTGAGCCAGATTGGTTTTCACAAGGATCTCCAGATGATTCTCCCCGGGTTCCATGCCATCCGACAGGTCGAATTTGTAGGGCGCGTTGATCCGCACCCCAAGGGGCTTGCCGTTGAGCCAAGCCTCGGCAACCTCGCCCACCTGACCGAGATCCAGAACCGAGTAGCCCTCCCGTGCCTCAAACACGGTGCGGTAGCGGATGTCGCCGGAGAGCCGGGGCATCCGGTAGGGGGCGGAAAGATCAACGAGCGCCCCGTCGGCCTCAACCGTGCGGAAGTCCGCTTCGCCCTCCTCGCGGACGGCGATCTCAAACTGCAGAGAAAGCTCCTCTCTGTGGGTCTCGTACGTCAGCGCAGGAATTCCGTCGGGTATTTCGTCGCCGAAGATGGCAAAGAGCATATTGCCCTTTTCCAGCCGCAGATGCAGACAGCCGTCCTTGGTTTCGGTGCGGTAACAGCGGTTATCCCACGGATCGTAGATCAGGCACGGGCCCTCCCGACCAAGGGTAAGGCGGGCATCCACCTCGCCCATGATATCTTCGTTTGAGAAGAGGAAAATATCCTTTTCCTCGCGGGTTACGTGGTAGAAGCGGAGGTTGGCAAGTCCCTTGCCCTCCCCGTCCACGTGGCAAAGTCCCCTCTGACGGAGCGTAGCGGAAAGCTCGCCGACGGGGATGGCCTCCAAGTGAGCCGTGGCCTCCCCAATCTCCCGCCCCTCAGCCGAAGCAACGGGCAGGGAATTTTCGACGATCACGGGCAAGCCGCCACGAGCCAGCCCGTCAAAGCAGGCCAGACGGTCAAAGGGCATGACCGGGCTTTCCGATACGATCAGTGCCCCGTAGCTCTCTCCGTTTACAAGCAGCCGCCCGTCCTTGACCTCGGCCGCCGCCAGCGTATCGTAGGGAAGAATGTCAAAATCGATCCGGCTTCGGGTCAGATCACGGCAAAGGGAGAAGAACCGTGCGCCGTCACCGCCGCACCATTCGCTCTCTGCATTATAGAACACCGCCACGTCCGCCCGATGCGTGCCGCCGCTCAGCGCGTGGGAGCAACGACCCATGTAGTCCATCAGATGCTTGAAATGGGGGAACTGAATGTTCTTGCCGCCGTTGTAGAAGTGGGGCGGGCAGTCCGTATCCTCAGCTCTCGGGGTGAAGGCGTGGGGAACAAAGTAGTTGATGCCGCTTGCCAGCATACTGTCAGCCAGCCCCTTCATAAAGGGCAGGCCCTCCACCCAGCCAAAGGCACCAAAGATCTCGCACATGGCGCGCCCCTGCTTCAGAGGCTGAATGTGTGCGTGGGAGGCGGCCAGCTTTGGTAAGGTGTAACGGAAAAAGGCAGGATCGGCCGCACCGCCGTCCGCCAAGGGCGCACGGTGGATGTTGTTCGAGAGGCCGGGCACATCCTGCATCAGCACGATGTCAATGCCCGCCATATCCTGTCCGTCCAAGGCGCGGAAGTAATGGCCGCTGCCGTAGCCCAGCCGCATATGGGCACCCATGTCCTCGATCACGTGGCCAATGTACATCACCCTGTGCTCGCGGCACCAGTTGCCTAGCTGATAGCTGAAGTTCTCCCGATACCGCTTGGTTACAACCTCCATGTAATGCATACGGATCAGGGACGTGACCTCCCCTAAATCCTCCCAGAGGGCAGGCATCCATAGCCGCACGGCGGCCTCGTCCACGCCGGCACTTTCGGCGATCTGCGCCGGCAGATCCTCCCGCCAAGGGTAGACCTGTCCGATCTGTCCGAGACGGTTGTAATAGGTGTCCGAAACGTTCAAAAAGCCCGGCTCGTCGGAGAAGAAGCCCATAAAGGTGGTGCCGAAATATTCCGCAAAGCGCTCATAATGGGGCTCGTAGACCGCCTCGATCATGGCGCGGCAGGATTCGGGATTCAGCATATCGATGTAATAGAACATCCGATCCTTCGGATCGTCAAAGGGAAGGGTCTCCACCGTCACGCATACCCGCCATACCCCCTCCGGCACGTCCCAGTATACCGTGCCGTCCTGAAGGGTGGGGGTCAGATCCGTGGCCGTTTGGTAGTCCAGCACCTCACCGCTCTCGCCGTAGCGATAGGCAATTACCTGAAGGATGGTCTCGCCCTCCGCTACCCGACCGCCAACCAAAAGCTTGGCACCCCGCATGGGGCCGATGGCATCCAGCTGGAGCTCCCGTATCCGCTTTTTCCGCAGGTGGGCGTTCTCCTCCCGCTCCAAATAGCCGTTTGCATATCCGGTGGGGAACTTCTTGTCGTCCAAGAGCCAAACCTGCATATCAAGTTCCTTGGCCGTCTGCAAAAGAAAGCCAAAGTCTTCCCACCATGCCTCCCGGCAAAAGTCCTCATAGGGGCGGCTTTCCGCGCAAAAGGCGCGGATCCCGCTGTTCTTTATGGCTAAGATCTCCTCGCGCAGCCGCTCCTTCGGCTCGCCGTGGAGCCAAAGAAAGGGCAAAATATAGTTATCGTGCTTGCCCTGCAAGCATTCGGTAATTTTTTGATCCATGTGTTCGCTCCTGTTTTGTTGCTTAGTTGAACTGATCCTCCATCCAGGCAAGATGCTTGTCGAGCCAGGATTTGAATTCTTCCTTGACGTCCGCCAAAGATTTTGTCTTGGTTCCAAAGCGGGTGTTCTCGTATTTCAAAAGCTGGAGATGCGCCTCGTTGTCCGTTGCCTCGTAGGCCGCGTCAATGTAGGCATCCAGACTCTTATAGGTCTCGTAGAAGAGCTCCTCATACCGCTTGGCAAAGGATTCCTTTTTCATCAGCTCCGGCATATAGAAGGGGTGATTGGTCCAGTTCAGCCGCACCGTGGAATAGCCATCCACTGCACCCATCCAGGAGTCAAAGTCCCAGTTGGGGCCAAGGCACAGCTTGGAGTTATCCGTTGCGTCCTTTTTATAGAGGAAGATGTTGGCGCCGCCGCCGTCGTTGATGCACAGATAATCCGACACCAGCTGCCACCGCACAAAGGAATCGAGATCGATGTAGTCAAGGTAGGAGTCGTCGTCCTTTTTCAGGGCCTCCTCAAAGCGGGTCATGTAGTCCTTCAGATAAATGTATTCCGGAGAGTCCTCGGTAATATCGTCGGGGTCGGGATGCTTGAAGGTGTAGAACATGGCCGTGTTTTCGGTTAACGGAGTATTGAAGTACAGATCCTCGTTCCACCAGTACGCATCGCACTCAAAGACGAATCCGTCCTTATCCACAGGCACCCGTGCCTGCTCCTCGCCCGTGCCGTTTCCGCGCTTTACCGACTCAGACAGCACGTAAAGGCCGCGATAGTCGCCGTTTACGTACAGGCTCACGTAGCAGTAGTCGGGAGACCAGACGGTTCCCACCGCGTCGGCAATGGCCTCACCGCCAATGCGGAAGCCCTCCTCGCCAAAGTTCAGAAGGAGCCAATCCTTGTCCGCATAGCCCGCACCGTCGTCGGGGCGTCCGGTCAAGGGCGCCAACAGATCCGCCTTGGTGCTCAGCTTGACCTTGTAGGGGTATTTGTCATGGGAGGCGTGGGTGGCGCTGGTATTGCCGCGGATCTTCATCTTCGCTCCAAGAAAGGCCTCGCCCTCCGCCATCTCCCGGGAGGAGTCGTATACCACGTTGTTGCTTGCATCGTATACGGTCATGATGCATTGACGGTACAGAGCGTTCTGAATGCTGGCGCCCCAGTACTCGTCGGGGGAGGCAACCGTATCGCAGTCCGGCCAGAGGTAGCCCTCCGTGGTGATCTCCACCCGGGGGAAGGCCACGCTTTTGGGCTCGGGCATATACCGCACCTCAAGAGTTTCCGTTTTTCCCGCCTGGGTGTAGCCGATGGGCTGGATGGAAACGGTGGACACCACGTTCTCCGGCAGAGTGAACCACTCAAACCGACCGAGGGACGCATCCACGTACTGCGGATGGTTGCCATCCTTGTCCTTGTAGTTCAGCATTACGTAACGGAGGGGCTCCTTGGGATCGACCTCCCAGCTGATTACCAGCTGACCCTGGTCGGTAATGCCGTAGCCAAAGCCGCCGAACATTTCCTTGGTGGAGGCAAACAGCCGCTTGGAGGTGATCTTGACAGACAGATCCGAGCCAACGCCGGAAATGCAGTAAACGTCCCGGCTGACCTCCTCAACGGAGGTGTACGTGCCCTCAATGGTGATTTTGGAGACCCGATAATTTTTCGTAGGCGTCAATTTCAGCCAGATGCAGCCGGTTCCATCCTTTACGGGCGCACCGCCGGGTGCTTTGGCCGAATAGTATAAGCCGTTCAGCACGGCAGGAACGCTCCCGCCCTCCGTATAGGGCTCGGCAAGAAGCTCCTCTGCCAGATCAAGGGTGGCGGTGTAGTATTCGTAGGTTTCCGCCGCAGGCGTGGTCTCGGCGGGGGTCGTGTCTGCCGGTGTGGTCTCAGCCGGCGTGGTCTCGACAGGGGTATTCGCACAGCCAAGCAGGCCAAGGCAGAGCAAAAGGACAAAGGCGATCAGAGTCCGTTTGTAGCGCGTAACGTTCATCATGGCAGGTCTCCTTTGGAAGATGAAAGGTAGGGTATTCTTATAAGCCAATTATACCGCCAATGATCGGAAACTGCAAGATATTATGAAAAAAAGCCAAGCGTTAGGAGCGTTCTCATAAGGATGTTTACCGTAGGGGCGATCATTGATCGCCCGCAAACAACCGCAAAACCAAAACGGGCGACCAATGGTCGCCCCTACAAACAAATATCGGCAGAGAATTTGTTTTCTCTGCCGATTTGTGTTATAATGGAACTAACAAAAAGCCTCTCCCTTTGGGAGAGGTGGCGGCGTAGCCGACGGAGAGGGCGAACAATTCCCCTCTCACCCGCTATCGCGGGAGCTCTCCCA
>JAGARU010000079.1 GCA_017622085.1 Clostridia bacterium
AGGTCTGTGCTCTCATTTTATATACGTCGGCGCAATGCTCTCCTCATCCGTCGGCTTCGCCGCCACCTTCTCCGCTGGAGAAGGCTTAGTGGGGCGCTTCCTCCGGCGGTAGCCGTGGCGGTTGAGCTACTTGTACGACGCCTTTTCTTTTGAGGCCGTAGGCGCAAAAGAAAAGGCTTGGCGAAAAGAAAACGCCGTGTACGTGGGGCTCCGCGCCCCACACCCTCGCGAGCTTTTTAAAAAAAGCTCGACCAAAAATTGCCGACACCTTCGGGGGAGTTTGTGCACTGACGTGTGAGCAAGCGGCGATCTCGCCAGCGGGGGCTTCCCCGCAAAAAAGCTCGACCAAAAATTAACGACACCTTCGGGGGAGTTTGTGCGCTGACGTGTGCGCCAGTGGCGATCTTTTTGTGCAAAAAGCCCCCACGGGGAGGCTTAGCCGACCCGTGGGGGCTTTCTCTGTGATAACGTTTTGGGGGGAGTGTGAGGGAGCCCTCTTTCAAAAGGGGTTCCCTCACGTCCCATTGTGGTGCTTAATCCTTTGCGAAGGTACGGATGTCCTCAAGAGCGCGGGCGGTGAAGTCCGCCAGGGACATAGCACCCAAGTCGCCGGCCTTGCGGGCACGAACCGCTACCTGCTCGCTCTGCATTTCCTTGTCACCAATGATCAGCATATAGGGGATCTTTTCCAGCTGAGCGGCGCGGATCTTGTAGCCGATGGTCTCGTTGCGGGCGTCGATCTCCACGCGCATACCGTGGGAATCCAGCTCCGCCTTAACCTTCTTCGCATACTCAACCTGCTCCTGGCCGAAGGGCAGAATCTTAACCTGCGTGGGCATCATCCACATGGGAAGGGCGCCGGCGTACTTCTCAATCAGATAAGCCAGCGTACGCTCGTAGCAGCCAAGGCTGGTACGGTGAATGATGTAGGGACGAACCTTCTTGTCGTTGCTGTCGGTGTATTCCATGCCGAACTGCTCCGCCAAAAGCTGGTCTACCTGAATGGTAACGATGGTATCTTCCTTGCCGAATACGTTCTTGTACTGGATGTCCAGCTTGGGACCGTAGAAGGCCGCCTCACCGATACCGATCTTGTAGTCTACACCAAGGTCGTCAAGAATCTTCTTCATGATGCCCTGTGCTTCGTTCCACTGCTCATCCGTACCGATGTACTTCTCGCGGTTGTTGGGATCCCACTGAGAGAAGCGGAAGGAGCAATTCTCCAGCATACCAACGGTGTCAAGGCAGTACTTAGCCAGCTCAAGACAGCCCTTGAACTCCTCCTCCAGCTGATCGGGACGGAGAATCAAGTGGCCCTCGGAGATGGTGAACTGACGCACGCGGATCAGACCGTGCATCTCACCGGAGTCCTCGTTGCGGAACAGGGTAGAGGTCTCACCCAGACGCATGGGAAGATCGCGGTAGGAGCGTGCGCGGTTAAGGAATACCTGATACTGGAAGGGGCAAGTCATGGGGCGGAGAGCAAAGCACTCCTTGGTTTCGTCGTTGGGGTCGCCAAGGACGAACATGCCGTCAAGGTAGTGATCCCAGTGGCCGGAGATCTTGTAAAGGTCGCTCTTGGCCATAAGAGGAGTCTTGGTCAGCAGATAGCCGCGCTTAGCCTCCTCGTCCTCTACCCATCTCTGAAGAGTCTGAATGACCTTAGCACCCTTGGGGAGCAGGATGGGAAGACCCTGACCGATGGTATCCACGGTGGTGAAGTATTCTAGTTCGCGGCCGATCTTGTTGTGGTCGCGCTTTCTTGCCTCTTCCTGTGCGGCAAGGTAGTTCTTCAATTCATCCTTCTTGGGGAAGGAGATGCCGTATACGCGCTGGAGCATCTTGTTGTTCTGGTCGCCCTTCCAGTACGCGCCGGTGCACTGGGTCAGCTTCAGAGCCTTAACCGCGCCGGTGGAGAACAGGTGGGGGCCTACGCACAGGTCGGTGTACTCGCCCTGCTCGTAGCAGCTGATGGTAGAGCCCTCGGGCAATTCCTCGATGAGCTGAACCTTATATTCGTTTGCCTGCATCTTGGCGATAGCCTCCTCGCGGGTAAGCTCTACGCGCTTGATCAGCAGGTTTTCCTTTACGATCTTCTGCATCTCAGCCTCGATCTTGGCAAGTGCCTCGGGGGAGAAGGTCTCCTCGGAGTCAAAATCGTAGTAGAAGCCGTTCTCCAGCGCCGGGCCGATGGTGGGCTTGGCGTTCGGATACAGGCGGGTCACGGCCTGAGCCAGAATGTGGGCGGTGGTGTGCCAGAATACGTGCTTGCCCTCGTCGTCGGCAAAGGTGCAGAGGGTAACGTCCGCATCGGCGTCAAGAATGTGAGTCATGTCGCAGAGGACGCCGTTGACCTTGGCGGTCAGCACCTCGCGGCTGATGATGCCGGCCTCCTTGGCCGCATCGAAAACGGATAAGGGTGCCGAAGCCTCGTAAACGGCACCGCAGGAAAATGTAACGGTAAACATAGTTCTATCTCCTTTTTTGAATCGTTTGTGTATTTTACGGGGTGGCGAAAAAAAGAACCCCACCCCAAAAAACGGCATGCGTTTGTCGGGGTGAGGATAAAAAATCCGCACGGTTCCACCCGAGTGTTTCACTCATTTGGTATTCGTTTGTAAAAGGGCGCAGGTGGTACCCTGACCGCAGGGACGCAAACGGGCTCTCAGCAGGCGTAAGCCTGCCCGTTCTCTCTTGTCGTATGTCGGTGAGGACGTGTCCTGCCCCGAGGGCGCTTAGCCCTTGCGGCGGGTATTGTAAGCAGAGCGGGGGTTGACGATCTCGCGCCAGTCCAGGTCTCCGCGCTCAAGGGCGGTGATCAGCACCTCGGCGGTGGCAATGTTGGTGGCAACGGGAACGTTATGAATATCACACATACGGAGCAGGTTGTACTCCGTCTCGTTTACGGTAGGCTTGGGGTTGGTGCTCCGGAAGTAGAGGAGCACGTCGATCTCGTTATAGGAAATGCGGGAAGCGATCTGCTGTTCTCCGCCGTGTGCGCCGGAGAGGAGCTTCTCGATGGTCAGGCCGGTAGCGTCGGAGATGTACTTACCTGTGGTGCTTGTGGCGCAAAGGGAATGCTTGCTTAAAATTCCGCAGTAAGCAATGCAGAACTGCGTCATAAGTTCCTTTTTGGTGTCATCGGCAATGATAGCTATTTCCATTATGGGACCTCCCTCTCAATATTTCGTGTAGTAACGTTTAAAGATAAGCGTTGCGGCGGTGATAGTAACGAAGACCGCGGAAGATGGGCACCTGCTCGCCGGTCAGCCGTTTAGCGATATTGGAAAAGGCGGGTGCGCTCAGGGCGTTTGTAAGCTCCGTGATCTTCACTCCGCGCTCTTGGGCGTGGAGCAGAGCCTCGTCATGGGGAACAATGCCGAGGAGGGGCACGTGGGAGCGGTCGATCATCTCAAGGATGCCGGCTCTGCGTCCGTCCTTGGCGGAGGCAAAATCAAAGCTGTTGACTACCAGCTTCAGCTCAGCAATTCCGTTGGCGGAAAGCAGGGTAGCGGTTTTTTCCGCCGCCCGCATGGAGACCGGCTGGTGCGACGCCACAATAATGGCGGTGTCGATTAAGGTAGGGGGCAAAAGCAGGGGAATGCTCAGCCCACCGGCCGTGTCGAGAATGGCAAAATCGGGCTTGGCGGCCTCGATTAAGGCACCGATGGTATCGGCCAATTCCTCCTTTCCCACCTCCGTCATGGCGGCGGGTGCGGCACAAAACAGCAAATTGTCCGTACCGGGCAGGTGGAAGATGGCTTTTTCCGCCTGGCCACGATCCGCAATCACGTCGCCCATGTCGTAAACGATCTCATTCTCACAGCCGAGGATCAGATCCAGACACCGGCTGCCGAAATCACAGTCGATCAGCAAAACGCGCTTGCCCATAGCGGCCAAGGTGGCACCTAAGTTGGCGGCGACGGTGGATTTTCCGATGCCTCCCTTGCAGGAGGTAATGAGCAGGGTACGGCAATTCTCATGGTTAACACTCACCCGGAAAAAACCTCCTAACGGCCAAACTTGCCCAAAACGGCACATCTTACAATCCATAATACCACAAAAGCAACCCTTTTGTCAATGCGGAAGGGCCATTTTTTTTGAACATTTCCCATAGAGAACCCCTCAGCCCCACGGGATTTTTTAGTTTTATCCACGAAAAGCGGCGGAGAGGGCTGGAAAACGGGAAAAATTTTTGAAACTCCTTGTAAAACCGAAAAAAATCATGTACAATAATATAATGATATAAAGCGCAAAAGCGCAAGAAAAAATACAGATGCCCCACAGGAGGATTTTCCCATGATTGATCAGATTCTTAAAACCGTAGCAGAATACGACCCCGCCGTCGGCGAGGCCATGCAGGCGGAGCTCGCCCGTGAGCGGGATGGCTTGGAGCTTATTGCCTCGGAGAACGTAGTTTCCGTTCCCGTTATGCTGGCCATGGGGTCTCCCCTTACCAATAAATATGCGGAGGGCTACCCCTCCAAGCGCTACTACGGCGGATGCGAGTGCGTGGACGTAGTGGAGGAGATCGCACGCAAGCGCGCCTGCGAGCTTTTCGGCGCGGAGCACGCAAACGTACAGCCCCACAGCGGCGCACAGGCCAACACGGCCGTTTACTTTGCCCTGATCAAGCCCGGTGACACCGTAATGGGTATGAACCTGGCACACGGCGGCCACCTGACCCACGGCAGCCCCGTTAATCTGTCCGGCTCCTACTTCAACTTCGTTCCCTACGGCGTAGGTGACGACGGCTACATCGATTACGATGAGGTAGAGCGGATCGCCCATGAGTGCAATCCCAAGCTGATCGTAGCCGGTGCTTCTGCGTACCCCCGTGTGATCGATTTTGAGCGGATCTCCAAGATCGCCAAGAGCGTGGGCGCTTACTTTATGGTAGATATGGCCCACATCGCCGGCCTTGTTGCCGCCGGCCTTCATCCTTCGCCCGTTCCCTATGCGGACGTAGTGACCACCACCACCCATAAGACCCTCCGCGGCCCCAGAGGCGGTATGATCCTCTGCCGCGAGGAGCTGGCCAAGGCCATCGATAAGGCCATCTTCCCCGGCACGCAGGGCGGCCCCCTTATGCACGTGATCGCCGCCAAGGCCGTTTGCTTCGGCGAGGCGCTGAAGCCTGAGTTCAAGGCCTATGAAGAGCAGGTGGTAAAGAACGCCAAGACCCTGGCCGACGCTTTAATTAAGGAAGGCTTTGCGCTGGTTTCCGGCGGAACCGATAACCACCTGATGCTCATTGACCTCCGTCCCTTTGCCATCACCGGCAAGGAAATGGAAAAGCGCCTGGACGAGGTTGGCATCACCGTCAACAAGAACGCCATCCCCAACGACCCGGAAAAGCCCTTCGTTACCAGCGGCATCCGCGTAGGCACACCTGCCGTTACCACCCGCGGCCTCGTGGAGGAGGACATGGTGGAGCTGGCGCATTTGATGAAGCTGTGTGCCGCCGACTTTGAAAACAGCCGGGACGCCATCCGCGCGAGAGTCAGCGAGATCTGCAAAAAGTATCCTCTCTACGGAAAATAAGACAGCAAGGGAAAGGAGCGCGCCGTGAAGCAGGAGTATAACACCAAGCAAAAGGAATACATTCTGGAGTACCTGCGCGCCAACGCCCAGACCCACGTCAGCGTAGGTGATATCCTCGCCCATCTGCACGCCCACGGTCGAGAGGTAGGTACCACCACCGTGTACCGGTATTTGGATCGCCTCTGTCGGAGCGGAGAGGTGCGCAAGTACGTCATCGACGAGACCAGCGGCGCCTGCTACCAGTATATCGCCGACACGGACGAGTGTGAGAAGCACTTCCACTTAAAGTGCACCCGGTGCGGCCGACTGATCCATGTGGACTGCGCGTACCTCGGGGAGGTGGGGCGCCACATCGGGGAGCATCACCGCTTCACCGTGGACAGCTCCAAGACTGTTTTTTACGGGGTGTGCGAGGCCTGCGCGGAAAAATAAAGGAAAAAACTTCCTTTTTTGCCCGTTTCTCATTGAAAAATGCGGAAAATTTGCAAAAATATTCTGGAATATTTGAAAATTCCTCTTGCATTTTCAAAATGGATATGTTAGAATAACATTTGCCTATGGCTAAAAGACGAACAAATTCATGTTAAAATATAACAGTTTCGGAGGAATATATAAATGGATCTGATTCTCGGTATTGTATTGTTGGTAGCGGCAATTTTCCTTGTAGTGGCCGTACTTATGCAGAACGGTAAGTCCCGCCGTCTTTCCGGCACCATTGCCGGCGGTGCAGAGACCTTCTTCGGCAAGGAAAAGGGCAAGGCCATCGATAAGAAGCTCTCCAAGATCACTGCGATCGTAGCGGTTGTATTCGTAGTCTTCACTCTGGTTGCGTTCCTTATCCAGGATCAGACCGACTATGACAGACTCTTCAACGAGCTCTCCAACATCTACAGCACGACCCCTGCAGAGACCACTCCCGTGGGCACCACCCCTGCAGACACTACTCCTGTAGATACCACTCCCGCAGACACCACCCCTGCGATCGAGTAACGAAATATGTGAATGTCAAACCGCCTTTGGGACACTCTAACCCCAAGGCGGTTTTTCCTTTTTCGGCCACACGGCTCCCTCCGGGAGGGAGCTGGCGCCGAAGGCGACGGAAGGAGAGTGCGTCCCTGACAATCCGCTATCGTGGGCAAAGCAAACGGATGCCGGCACGCTGGAGTGTCTCATTCGTTTGTAGCCGTGGCGGTTTCGCTTCCTGTTTCACGCTTTTTTCTTTGGAGGCAGAAGGCCCAAAGAAAAAAGCTTTGCAAAAAAGAAAGGCCGTGCAAGGGGCTTTCGCTCGCTGCGGCGAGCGAGGAGCCTCCGCGGCTCCAGCGCGCAAGCTTTTTAAAAAAAGCTTGACCAAAAATTGTCGACACCTTCGGGGGAGTTTGTGCGCTGACGTGTGAGCAAGCGGCGATCTTGGCCGCCGGGCCTTCCCGGCTGGCTGCCGGGCCTTCCCCGCTGCCCGCCGCATCCCATTGAATTATGAGGTACCTATGGAAACAATCAAAACAATCATTCTCTCCGTTGCAAACGAGAGGGAGTATCTGCCTCTGAAGAAAGAGGATTTTTATAAAACCTATTTTACCCCCGAGACGGAGTATTCCGCCTTCAACGCCGCCCTGCACGAGCTGCAGGCGGATTTTGCCGTGGCCGTCAGCAAAAAGGGAAAGATCATCTCCGCCCGCGAGGCCGGTTACGTGACCGGACGCTTTTCCCAGGCCAAAAACGGCTACGGCTTTTTGCGCGTGGAGGGCTCGGAGGAGGATCTCTTTATCCCCGAGCGGTACGTGGGAGGCATCATGAACGGCGATACCGCCGTTGCCACCTACGAGTGCGGACGGGATCGGCGCGCCTACGGGCGGATCGTCAAGATCCTTCACCGCGGCACGGAGCGCCTGATGGGAACGCTGGTTCTCCGCGGCCGTGATTCCCGCCACCCCTCCGCCTACGTGATCCCCGACGACCCCAAAATGACCTTCAACGTTCTTGTCTCTCCCAAAAACGTGGGCGAGGGCAAAAACGGCGATAAGGTAGAGGTGCAGATCATCGCCTACCCCTTCGAGCACGGGGACTTTCCTCGGGGTAAGGTGGTGGCCTGCTATGGAGACACCTTCTCGAAGGAGGCAAACTACGTCTCCATTCTTCGGACAAACGGCATCCCCACGGAATTCTCCCCCGCCGTCACCGAAACCGCCGACCGCGCCGCCGCCGAGCCCATCACCCCGGACGGACGGCTGGATCTGCGGGATCAGGTGATCCTCACCATCGACGGCGCCGACGCCAAGGATCTGGACGACGCCGTGTCGCTGGTTCGAACCGAGGACGGCTACCGCCTCGGGGTCCATATTGCAGACGTCTCCCATTACGTGACGGCCGGCGACCCGGTGGACGCCGAGGCCATGGCACGGGGCTGCAGCGTGTATTTTGTGGATCAGGTGGTTCCCATGCTGCCGAAAAGCCTGTCCAACGGCGCCTGCTCCTTAAACGGCGGGCAGGATCGTTATGCCCTGTCGGCGCTCATGGAGCTGGACGAAGAGGGCAATTTGCGGTCGGTGGATCTGGCCAAAACCCTGATTCGTTCCACCGTCCGCGGCGTGTACGACCAGGTGAACGATCTTTTTGAACGGGGCGAGACCTCGGAGTTTTACGAAAAATACCGCGCCGCCTACCCCACCCTTACCCTCATGCGAGAGCTGTACGAAATTCTTGTCCGACGCCACGCCGCCCGCGGCGCGCTGGATCTGGAAACCGACGAGGCCAAGATCCTCCTTGACGAAACCGGCTTCCCCGTAGCCATCCAGCCGAGGGAACGGGGAGAGGCAGAAAAGCTCATCGAGCAGTTTATGCTGACCGCCAACGAGGCCGTGGCCTCCTATCTTACGGATATGGCGGCCCCCTGCGTCTACCGCGTTCACGAGGAGCCCGCCGGGGAAAAACTGCAGGAGTTCGCCCTCTTTGCCGCCAATCTGGGTGTTAATATCACCCCCCTCCGCGCCAAGCGCCGCACCGTCTCCCAGCTTTCCGCTGTTCTTACGGACGCGAGGGAAAAGGGCGTTGGCAACGTGGTCTCCGACCGGATGCTTCGCGCCATGATGAAGGCGCGGTATTCCGACGTGCTCTCCCCCCACTTCGGTCTGGCCGCCGAGCGCTATTGCCACTTTACCTCCCCCATCCGCCGCTATCCCGACCTGGCCGTCCATCGGATCCTCCACGCCATCCTTGACGGCACCGCGGATTTTGACGCCCTTGGCACCTTCGCGCATCAGGCCGCCGTTACCTCCTCGGAGAACGAGCTCCGCGCCCTGACCGCCGAGCGGGAGATCGAGGCCCTTTATAAGACCATGTATATGAGCCGCCGTGTGGGCGAGGTTCTCCCCGTCACCGTCACCTCCGTTCTGTCCTTTGGCCTCTTTGCCAAAACCGAGGAGCTGTGTGAGGGCATGATCCCCCTGTCCGATTTTGGGGGCAACGCCTCCTTTGACGAGGAGAGTAAGACTCTCTTTGCCGGCGGCAGGATCTACCGCGCCGGCGATCGGCTGACCGTCCGGGTCATGGAGGCGGATATCGTCTCCCGACGGGTCACCTTCTCGCTTGCGGAAACTTGACACCGGGGAAAAGGTGTGCTACAATTAAATATTGAAGTACAGTACAGGACGAAAGAGACCACATGAAAAAGAAAGTTAAGCTGAAAATCTTCAGCCGCCAGTACGACCTGGCCGGCGAAATGTTGTTCGATATGATCTCCGAGCAGGTGGAGGGCGCCTCCGGCGGCACGCTCCCCTCGGATTTTGATGAAAATACCGTAGTGCAGAACGCCTCCGAAACCTTTGAGCTGATGACGGAGGCCACCTACGAACGAATGGGCGACCGGATCAGCCTGTCCTACGCTGAAACGGAGCTGACCGGCATGGACGGCGCCGTCACCACCCTCTCCTACGATCGGAAGAATCCGGCCATCCTCTCCATGATGCGGGGCGGAAGCTACTATACCGTCCTTGTGTTTGAGGAAGGCCGCCGCCATATCTGCGCCTACAACACCGGCGTCATGCCCTTTGAGCTCTGCGTTCAGACCTTCAAGGTCAAAAATGAGCTGAACGAGGAGGGCTACGGCCACATCATCCTCGACTATCTGGTGGAGATCAAGGGTGCCAAGGCACAGCGCACCAAATTCCGCATCAACGTCTCGCCCCTCAAATAAGGGGCTTGACCCGCAGGCACAAACGCTTCCCCTCATAAAACGGGTGCTTGTCGCATCCATATAAGAAAAGGAAAGGAGCCCCCCATGACTGAGACCGAGTTCAAAAGCGAAATCAAAAAAGGCCTCAAGGGAGGCTACTTCTTCTTTGGAGACGAGGATTTCCTCAAATATAACTACGCCATTCAGGCGAAAAACTCCATTCTGGACGGCGTGTTTGACGATTTCAACCACTTCGTCCTCTATCCCGAAACCTATACCCCCACCGCCTTGGCGGAGGCCATCACCACCGCGCCCATGATGGCGGAGAAAAAGCTGGTGGAGCTCCGCGCCTTCAGCGTCAAGGGGTTGAAGGCCGACGAGATGGAAAAATTCCTCTCCGCCCTGGAGCTTTTGAAGGAGTACGACTATACCGTGCTGATCGTGCGGCTGGCCAAGGACGGCTTCGACCCCGGCCGCCTGCCCCGATCCCCCTCGGAGGCCTATAAAAAGCTGGAGACGTACCTGACCCCCGTCTGCTTTGACTTCCCCCGGGAGGAGCGCATCCGCACGTGGATCGCCCGCCACTTCGGGGCGGAGCGTATCGCTGTCTCCCCCATGCTCTGCGACGAGCTGGTGCGAGTCTGCGGCCACGATATGTGGGCCCTCTCCCGTGAGATCGAAAAGCTGTGCATCTACCTCCACGCCAAGGGCAGGGATACCCTGTCCCCCTCGGACATCCAGGAGGTGTCCTGCCATACCATTGAGTACGATACCTTCGCCCTCTCCAACGCCATTACCGACGGCAAGCGGGCGGACGCCTTTGAGACCCTGCGGCGGCAAAAGCTGGATCGCCAGCAGCCCATTTTGCTCCTGTCCTCGGTCATTCGCATCTTTTGCGATATGCTCCTTGTAAAAATCTTTGCGGAAAACGGCTGTGATCAAAGCGCCATCGCCACCCGCATGAAAATGCATGAATTCAAGGTGGGTCGCTACCTGAAAACCGTGTCGCGCATCCCCCGCGAAAAGCTGGAGGAGGCCGTGCGGCTCTGTCGGGAGGCCGATCTGGAGTTCAAGAGCGGTGTGTCCGGCTTCATCCCCGTGGAAAAGCTGATCTGCGCCGCCATGGAGGCTGTGCGATGAGCCTCCTGAACGTAAAATACCCCATCGTGGTGGAGGGCAAGTACGATAAGATCAAGCTCTCCTCCTTAGTGAACGCCGAGATCATCCAGACGGACGGATTTCGCATTTTTTCAAAAAAAGAGACCCTTACTCTTCTTCGCCGTCTGGCGGAGACCAGCAAGCTGATCGTCCTGACGGACAGCGACGGAGGCGGCACGGTGATCCGCTCTCACATCCGCACCGCCATCCCGGCGGATCGGCTGATCCACCTGTACATCCCCCGCATCAAGGGCAAGGAAAAGCGCAAGACGGCGCCCTCCAAGGAGGGCTATCTTGGGGTGGAGGGCATCGACGCGGACAAGCTGCGGGAAATGCTTGCTCCCTTTGCCGTAGACGCGCCCCTCACCGCACGGGGCGGCATTACCAAAACCGACTTCTACGTGTACGGCCTCAGCGGCGGCACGGAGAGCCGCAAGCGACGGGCGGAGGTGGCCACGGCCTTTCAGCTCCCCCCGGATATGACCGCCAACGCCCTCCTCGGCGCCCTGAATATGTTAACCAGCCGAGAGGAATTTATAAAAATCTGCCAGCAGAACGGAGAAAATCAGAATGATGGAAAAACTGAAAGCCCTGTTTCATAAGTATTACGAGCTGATCACCTACGTATTCTTCGGCGGTATCACCACCGTTGTGGATTTTGTGATCTATTATGCCATGCTCTGGGCCTTTGGCGAGGAGATCTATATGCTTGCCTCCGTGGTCGCTTGGGCGGGCGCGGTGCTGGTGGCCTACGTCACAAACAAGACCTTGGTGTTCCGCGATAAGACTGCGGGTGCAAAGCAGGTGTTCTGGCAAACGGTGCGCTTTGTTCTCTCCCGCGTGTTCTCTCTCGGCGTGCAGACGGCGCTGATCTGGCTCTTTGTGGATATCGCCGGCATGTCCGAATGGCTTGTTAAGCTCCCCGTTGCCGTAGTTATCGTCCTCCTCAATTACGTTACCAGCAAAATCATGGTGTTTACCAAGAAGAAGGATAGCGAAAACGAGGATGTCAAGGAGCAGCCTTGAAAGTGAAAGTTGTCCCGTTTCGACCGCAGGGTCGAAACGGGGCTTTTTGCGCGCACGTCAGCGCACAAACGCCCCCGAGGGTAGCGTTAATTTTTGGTCAAGCTTTTTTTAAAAAGCTTGCGCGCTGGAGCCGCGGAGGCTCCTCGCTCGCCGCAGCGAGCGAAAGCTCCTTACACGGCGTTTTCTTTTCGCCAAGCCTTTTCTTTTGCGCCTACGGTCTCAAAAGAAAAGGCGTTAAGAAAGTCTTATAAGCGCCACGGCTACCGCCGGAGGGGGCGCTCAAAAGAGCCTTCCCCAGCGGGGAAGGGGGACCACGGTAGTGGTGGATGAGGAGATCATTG
>JAGARU010000080.1 GCA_017622085.1 Clostridia bacterium
CGACGCCTTTTCTTTTGAAGCCGCAGGCGCAAAAGAAAAGGCTTGGCGAAAAGAAAACGCCGTGTAAGGAGCTTTCGCTCGCTGCGGCGAGCGAGGAGCCTCCGCGGCTCCATCGCGCAAGCTTTTTCAAAAAAGCTTGACCAAAAATTAACGACACCTTCGGGGGAGTTTGTGCGCTGACGTGTGAGCGCGCGGCGATTTTGCCCGCGGGGGCTTCCCCGCCCGACACCCTCGTGTGATCGTGCTCGCTTACAAGTGAGCAAGCGGCGATCTCGCCCGCGGGGGCTTCCCCGCAAAAAAGCTTGACCAAAAATTATTACGGCCGCAAAAAGAGCAAGAACAGAAGGAGAACAATCCTTCTGTTCTTGCTCGGTTCGTTTTATGAACGCGTTATCCCAGTTGGCAGGAGTATTCTTTGCCGTCGCCGGCGGCGGGATAGGTAGTGCCGTCCGGAAGCGTTACGGTTACCTTGGCAGGATCGGCAGCCTTGGCGGACAGGTAAAGCTTATTGCCCTCCTTGCGCCAGGAAACGGCTACGTCACCGGCAATGGAGGAAACCGTGCCCTTTGCGTAGGGGCGGTTCTCCACATAGGAGCGCACCTCCACGGTCTTGGCCGCAGGATCCAGCGTACGCACGCCCAGGATCACGGCAGAGAACTCATACAGAGCCACTGCGCCCCACGCGTGGCAATCGCTGCGGGCGCCAACGGGTGTTTCGGGAATGGTGGTGCAATGCAGATCGATCAGATTGCGGTAATCGTCCATCAGCTTATCGGAGCGATCGTACATACCAACCTGCTCAAGTGCACGGAAGTAGAAGTACGCAAAGGCGAAGGTGGACTTGGCCGCCAGATCCACGCTGTTTTCCATGATGGCTCTTGCCCGGTCGCCCTCGGCGATGCCCGCAAGAACGCACCAGGTCTGCATATGCTGGCTATAATTTACGTGTGCCATATCATCGGCGTACAGACCCGTTTCCTCATCATAGCAAAGGGCATTGATCTGCTTGGCCAGTGCCGCCGCACGGGTGCGGTATTCCTCCGCGGTGCAATGACGGCCGCAAGCGTCGTAAAGCTCGGCGCCGATGCGCAGGAAGTAGCACATCATCGCGCTATGGATGGCGATAATTCCACCGTCCGAGGTGAAGGGAATGCCGCCCACCCACTGGTGATCCCACGGCTCGGCCCAGTCGATAAAGTTCCAGAACTTGGAGCGCCGGATCAGGCCGGTGGCTTCGTCCTTGAAGTTCTCAAACCACTCAAGCACGCCGTCCACGGCACGGAGATTTTCGCGCACCAGCTTCCGATCGCCAAAGCGCTGATAGTGAGCGTGCACCATGAAGATGTAGAAGAAGGAGAAGGTGGGGATGTACTGATCGTACACAGAGGGATAGCGGGAAACCATGATGCCGTCGGGGCGCTGGCTGCTGCGGAAGTCGTCAATGGCCTTGCGCGCCAAGCGGTCGTCGTCGGTAAACTGGTAGTTGAAGATCATCTGCAGGGAGGTATCCATGCCGTACTGGAGCTGCTCGTAGTAGGGGCAGTCCTCGTAGGACTCGTGGGTACAACGCATCAGCGTGCGTGCGCTGATCTCCCACAGCTTGTTATCCCTCTCCGAGCCGAAATCGTAGTCCGGGCGGAACACGAAGGGATAGCTCATCTCAAGGAAGGTCAGATCGGCCAGAGCCACCTCGCCCTCAAAGGTCATGCGGATATAGCGGAAGCAACGGAACCAGAAGGGCTCGAAGGTGACCTCGCCGTGGCAGACGATCTCGTCCTCATAGCCGAAGAGGCCGAGGGAGGGATCGGTACGGTCGCCCTTGGACTTTCTCTCGCCGTAGCACTCGGCGTAGCGAAGGGTAATCTTACCCTCGCCGGTGAAGCGGAAGGTGGGGATACCGAAGGTGAGATAGTCGCACTCAATGAGACAGCCGTTGCGCTTCAGCATAACGGGCTTCTGATACATCATGGGAATGGGACGGGGGTACAGGTAGAGCATATTGAAGCCGCCCCAAGGATAGTAGGCCTTATCGTCGCTGTCTACGTCCCATCTCTGTACGGCGGGAACGTAAACCTCCTTGTTCTTTTCGGGGCCATTGTGCTTTTCCACGATCACGGCATCGTTATAGCCGCGGAAGGTGACGCCGGTGACCTCGGCAACCTGCCAGCCGTTATCCTTTTTGGTTACCTGGCGGTAGCAAAGCTCCTTGCCGCGGTACAGCTCCAAGGACATGGCCAGCGCCATGTTACCGGTACGGATGACCGCCGGAATGGACTTGCCCTTGACCATGGAGGGGATGGAGGCCAGCTGAAGCACCTCAACCACCACCTCGTTGTCCCCCTGATTCAGGTACGCGGCCACGTCGATGGTATCGTAATATTTCTTAACGGAGGTTCCCTTGCAGGGACCTACGGCGGCCAGACGGCCGTTTATGTACAGCTTATAGCGTGCCTCGGCGGAGATATCCACGGTGGCACGGTCAAACTCGTCCCAGATGGACATGGTTTTGCGGAAGCGGAACAGCTTTTCGTCGTCGCACACGGCGTCGGGGTGGGAAATCCAGAATACTTCGTTCATCATAGAGCAAAAACTTCCTTTCCTTTATCTAAATCAGCTTAAACCGCTTCGGCCGCAGCAACGATCTCGCAAACGTAAACGGTGTGATAATCCTTTTTGGGGTAGCAATGGTCGAGGATGGAAGGGTCAACAAAGCCGCCCTCCCGGATCTCATCCACGTACAGCTTTTTGGCGGCAAGCACCTGCTTTGCCTCCGCAAAGAAGGTGTAGCCATGCTGGCGCACGGGGGTCAGGCCGCAATCGGCCGCCTTGTCCGTATCCCGGCCGCTGACACGGCCGCAATAAGCCAGCTTTTCCCGATACTTATCCTCGAAGAAGGACAGAGTAAAGCACTCGCCCGCCTCAGAAAACTCATGGGTGTACCGCTGGGGGCGCACGAAAACAAAGCACACGGGCTTATTCCAAAGAACGCCCACGCCACCCCAGCTTACCGTCATGGTATTGTAGCTTCCGTCCGGGCGTGTGACCGTCAAAAGGGCCCACTTACTGCCGATGGCGTCGATGAAGTTTCCCGAGAGAGACTCGGGCTTGACGCGCTTAAATTCACTCATATCCGTTCCTCCTTTGGGCCCATGGCCCATTTCATTATAGCAATTTTTAAAAATATCGTCAAGGGCTTCTCTTCCCTTGCCCTTTTTTCATTATTTTTCCCAAGTAAACAACCAAAATTTAGAGATTCTGTCCAAAAGATCATTGACATGGGAGCAATCTTGCGTTATAATAATTGTATGTAAAATAAAATAGGGTTAGTTTTATTTTCATACACTTAACACAAAAATTTTGATAAAAAATTAAGACAAGGAGGTGCTTTATGCCATATGTAATTGGCGGCATCGCAGGTGTCGTCATCGGCCTTCTTTTGGGTGTGATCATCGGTATTGCTTACCGTAAGCGCATCGCCGAGGCCGAGATCGGCTCCGCCGAGCTGCAAGCCAGAAAAATCCTTGAAGAAGGCATCAAAACGGCTGAAACGAGAAAGAAAGAAGCGTTGCTGGAAGCGAAAGAAGAAATTCTGCAAGCCAAAAACGAGCTGGACCGCGAGACGAAGGATCGCCGTGCCGAGCTTTCCCGTCAGGAGCGCCGTCTGACTCAAAAGGAAGAAAATCTCGACAAGAAGATGGACTCCCTTGAGAAGAAGGACGAGCAGCTAAACCGTCAGATCAAGGAAAACGCCGAGATCGGCGAGGAAATCAAGGCTGCCAAGCAGCAGCAGATGGAAATGCTTGAAAAGATCTCCGGCTTTACGGCAGAGCAGGCCAAGAAGATGATGGTCGACTCTCTGGAGGACGAGATCCGTCACGAGCAGGCCAAGCGACTGGCCGAGCTTGAAGAGGAATTCAAGGACGAGGCCGACGCAAAGGCTAAGGAAGTCATTTCTCTCGCCATTCAGCGCTGCGCCGCAGACCACGTTGCAGAAACCACCGTTTCCGTTGTGCCCCTTCCCAGCGAGGAAATGAAGGGACGCATCATCGGCCGTGAGGGCCGCAACATCCGCGCCATCGAGACCCTGACCGGCGTGGAGCTGATCATTGACGATACCCCCGAAGCCATTACCCTTTCCGGCTTCGACCCCATCCGCCGCGAGGTAGCCAGACTTACCATCGAAAAGCTCATCGCCGACGGACGCATCCATCCCACCCGTATTGAGGACACCGTTGAGAAATCCAAGCGCGAGGTTGAGGCTGTAATCAAGCAGGCCGGCGAGCGTGCTACCTTCGACACCGGCGTCCGCGGTCTCAATCCCGAGCTGATCCGTCTGCTTGGACGGCTTAAGTTCCGCACCAGCTACGGCCAGAACGTGCTGAACCACTCCATTGAGGTTTCCCTTCTCTCCGGTATTCTCGCCGACGAGCTGGGCGCCGACAGTATGCTTGCTAAGCGTGCCGGTCTGCTCCACGACATCGGTAAGGCGCTGACCCAGGAGGCTGAGGGCTCCCACGTACAGCTGGGTGTTGAGGTTGCAACCAAGTATAAGGAAAACAAAGAGGTTCTCCACGCCATCGAAGCGCACCACAACGACGTCGAGCCCCACAGCTTGGTGGCCTTCATCGTTCAGGCGGCCGATGCCATCTCCGCAGCGAGACCCGGCGCACGGCGCGAGAATCTGGAAAATTACATCAAGCGTCTGCGTAAGCTGGAGGAGATCGCCGATCAGTTCCACGGCGTAGAAAAATCCTTCGCAATTCAGGCCGGACGCGAGATCCGCATCATGGTCAAGCCCGAAGAGGTAAACGACCAGCAGATGGTGCTTGTGGCCCGTGAGATCGTTAAGAAGATCGAGGCTGAGCTGGAATATCCCGGCCAGATCAAGGTCAACCTGATCCGCGAAAGCCGCGCGGTAGACTATGCAAAATAACGCTAAGCATAAACCGAGATCGGTTTAGATTATATAAACTTTTATATAAATCTAAGAAGAAATCCCAGCCCCAAGGGCTCTCAGATACAGGCGTTAAAAAGCCAGGCTGTTACGCCTTTCGCGTAACAGCCTGTTTTTGTGCGAAGCATGTCCAAAACCTCACAAGGCGGGACCACCCCGCAAAAATTGCCCCATAGAAAGGCTGAAGATGAAACCCTTTACCATTTTGATGCTCGGCGACGTGGTCGGGCAGAATGCACTTGCTTATCTTGAAAAAAACCTCTGGCGCGTGCGGGGAGAGCTGGGTGCTTCCTTTGCCGTGGTCAACGGCGAGAACGTGGCCGTGGGCAACGGAATCGATCCCGCCTCTGCAGAGCGGCTGTTCCGCGCCGGCGCGGACGTGATCACCACCGGCAACCACGTGTTCCGCCGCAAGGAGGTCAAATCCTACCTTGACGACGAGCCCCGCCTGCTCCGTCCGGCCAATTACCCACCGGCCTGCTACGGCTCGGGGGCATACGTCGCCGACGCCGACGGGCTTCGCGTCCTGACCGTCAACCTTCTGGGCACGGTCTACATGGATCCCCTCGCCTCCCCCTTCGAGGTGGCGGACAAGATCCTTGCCGAAAACAAGGGAACATACGATCTGGCCGTTGTGGACTTCCACGCGGAGGCCACCGCCGAGAAGATCGCCCTTGGACACTACCTCTCCGACCGGGTGGTTGCCTTTGCCGGCACCCACACCCACGTGGCTACCGCCGATCTGACCGTTTTGCCGGCCGGATGCGGCTACATCACCGACCTTGGTATGTGCGGCCCGGAGGGCACGGTGCTGGGAGTGAAAAAAGAACTGATTATCGAGCACTTCACGACGAAAATGCCCGTTCGCCACGAGATCGGCGACGGTAAGACCGTCTGCCACGGCGCCCTCTTTACCGTGGATCGCGCCACCCGCCGGTGCATCGCGGCACGTTCCGTCGTTTTCTGATACGGAAAAATACCGTTCCTCGAAGGGCCTCCCGCCCTCCGAGCCATCCCGCAACCTTTTTAAAAAAGGTTGATCAAAAACAAATATTTTTTTGGAGGATATTATGAAACTTGAACTGTTGAACGCTGACCTTACCGCCGGAAAATACGCCGAAAAATTCACCGCCATGTACGGCGCGGAAAACGTGGAAGCACAGACCGCCCGCTATCTTGCCGCCGTCCGTTCCTTTGCCGAGATCTACGGCGCCGATCGGGACGTGGAGCTGTTCTCCGTTGCCGGCCGCAGTGAGATCTCCGGCAACCACACCGACCACAACCGCGGTTGCGTGCTGGCCGCCTCCATCGACCTTGACATCATCGCCGTTGCCTCCAAGGTGGACGCACCGGTGATCCGCATTAAGAGCGAGGGCTTCCCCGAGGACGCGGTGGATATTTCCACCTACACCGAGCCCGTAGCGGACAAATTCTTCACCTCCGGCTCCATCATCGCCGGCATGGCCAAGGCCTTTACCAACAACAGCCTCAAGGTAGGCGGCTACGACGCCTACACCACCTCCAACGTATTCAAGGGCAGCGGACTTTCTTCCTCGGCGGCCTTTGAGGACATGGTGGGCAACATTCTGAATCACTTCTACAACGACGGCTCCGTGGATAACGTGGACGTGGCCAAGATGGCTCAGTACGCGGAGAACGTGTTCTTCGGCAAGCCCTGCGGTCTGATGGATCAGATGGCCTGCGGCGTGGGTGGATTTATTTCCATCGACTTTGAAGACCCCAAGAATCCCATCATCGGCAAGCCTGCCTTTGACCTGACCGCCGCCGGATACAGCCTTTGCATTGTGGACACCCACGGCAACCACGCCGATCTGAACGAGGACTATGCCTCTGTGCCGGCGGAAATGAAGAGCGTAGCCGCTTACTTTGGCTGTGAGGTGCTCCGTCAGGTAAACCGTGGCGAATTTATGGCCAACATCGCCGCCCTTCGCGAGAAGGTGGGCGACCGCGCCGTGATCCGCGCCATGCACTTCTTTGCGGAGAACGACCGGGTAGCCGCCCAGGCCGTTGCCCTGAAGCACGGAGACATTGACGGCTTCTTCCGCGGGGTTACCGCCTCCGGCAACTCCAGCTTCAAGTACCTGCAGAACGTATACACCACCAAAAACGTGCACGAGCAGGGTCTTTCCTTGGCGCTGTGCCTGACCGAGCAGTTCCTTGCCGGCAAGGGCGGCGTTTGCCGCGTACACGGCGGCGGATTTGCAGGAACCATTCAGGCCTTTGTGCCCCACGCGCACGTGGCCGCTTACCGCCAGATGATTGAGGCCGTATACGGAGCGGGCTCCTGCTACGTGCTGAAGGTTCGTGCCGACGGCGCCATTAAGGTATCCTTCTGATGTCAAAAAAGAAAAAGAAGAGGGCGGCGGAAACCGCCCCTTCTACACCAAAAAAGGTTGTAAATTACCGCCGGATCCTGTTTTTGGCCGTGTCCTTCCTTGTGGCCATGACCGTGTACCAGCTGGCCATCCGCCTGCGCTTCACCTACGTTGCCATCGCGTATGAGGGCATCGCGGCGGCGCTGCTCATCTGGTACTGCATCGTCAATCAAGGCTTTGGACGGATGGTTCTGCCGAAAAACGCCTCCGAGGCCGATCGCGCCGACTACGACCGCCGCCTCCGGCTGGGCAAGCGCATTCTCGGCGTATTCTTCGCCGTGCTCCTCACGCTGATCGTCGATTTAGTGGACCTTTATATTCTCGACTACTTCCGGGAGCTTATGATCAAATAAGACGGAATATGCCATGTCTGTGGGGCTCTGCGCCTCGCATCCCCACCACCCGTTGAAAAAGGTGGACGAAAACGGACGGATCCCCCATGTCTTTCTTTTGGGGGCTCCCCACGAAAAAGAAGGGTTATTTTATGTTGACTGTACGCTTGATCGCCCCGGGCGAATTAAAAGAATCGTATCTGCGGGAGGCCGTGGCCGAGTACGAAAAGCGGCTGGGCGCCTACTGCCGCGTCGAGCGCGTGGCCATCAAGGAGGAGCGCCTGCCCGACAAGCCCTCCGACGGGGAGATCCGCGCCGCCCTTGAGGCGGAGGCGGACAAGATCCTTGAAAAGCTCCCGCCCCGCGCCTACGCCATCGCCCTGTGCATCGAGGGCAAGATGTTTTCCTCCGAGGCCTTGGCCGAAAAGCTGAAGCAGGTGACCTTAGACGGGTACTCGGAGCTTTGTCTGATCATCGGCTCCTCCCACGGGCTGTCCGAGCGAGTAAAAAAAGCCTGCCATCTGCGGCTTTCCATCTCGCCCATGACCTTTCCCCACCAGCTGATGCGCGTGATGCTTTACGAAATCCTTTACCGCACCATGAACATTCTGAACGGCGGTAAATACCACAAATAAGAGGCTTTATGGAACAGAATTTTGATTACCGCGCCGATATTGCCGTGGTAGGCGCCGGCCACGCCGGCGTGGAGGCGGCTCTGGCCGCCGCACGGCTGGGCTTTGATACGGTGCTCTTTACCATTTCCTTGGACGCCGTGGCCAATATGCCCTGCAATCCCTCCATCGGAGGCACGGGCAAGGGGCATCTGGTGTATGAGATCGACGCCTTGGGCGGTGAAATGTCCGTGGCCGCCGACCGGGTCATGCTGCAGAGCCGCACGCTGAATCTGGGCAAGGGCGCCGCCGTTCATTCCCGCCGCATTCAGGCCGACCGTCGCAAATATCAGGACGTCATGAAGGCCACCCTTGAGAAGGAGCCCAACTTGCGGCTGATCCAGTGTGAGATCTGCGACCTTACCACCGAGGAGCTGCCCGACGGCACCAAGCGGATCGTCTCCCTCACCAACCATCTCGGGGAGGTTTGGGGCGTTTCCGCCGCTATTCTTGCCTGCGGAACCTTTCTTGGGGGCAAGATCCACGTGGGTCACCACTCTTACGCCGCCGGCCCGGACGGGCTGCTGCCCGCCAACGGCTTGACCGAGGCGCTCCGACGGGAGGGCGTGCGGATCATGCGGTTCAAGACCGGAACCCCTCAGCGCGTCCATCGGGATTCCATCGACTACTCCCGGCTGGAGGTTCAGCTGGGGGACGAGGAGCCCGTTCCCTTCTCCATCCTCACCGATCGGGAGGCCTACGGACGCATTCCCCAGACGCCATGCCACGTGGTGTACACCACCGGGGAGACCCACCAAATCATTCGCGACAATCTCCACCTCTCCGCCATGTACGGCGGCAAGATCGAGGGCACGGGCCCCCGATACTGTCCCAGCATTGAGGACAAGGTGGTTCGCTTTGCCGATAAGGAACGCCATCAGCTCTTTGTAGAGCCCGTGGGCGCCGACACGGCAGAGATGTATATTCAGGGCTTCAGCACCTCCATGCCCCCGGCCATCCAGTATCGGATGCTCCGCTCCCTGCCCGGCTTTGAGCACGCGCAGATCATGCGGTATGCCTACGCCATTGAGTACGACTGCGCCGATCCCCTCCAGCTCCTGCCCACCCTGGAGTTCAAGGAGATCCGGGGACTTTACGGCGCGGGACAGTTTAACGGCACCTCCGGCTATGAGGAGGCCGCCGCTCAGGGTCTGGTGGCCGGCATCAATGCGGCACTGAAGCTGAAGGGCGAGGAGCCCATGATCCTGCCCCGGGCATCCTCCTACATCGGAACGCTCATTGACGATCTGGTAACCAAGGGCACAAACGAGCCCTATCGCATTATGACCTCCCGCTCCGAATACCGACTGCTCCTGCGACAGGACAACACCGACGCGCGGCTGTGCGCTTACGGCCGGCGGGTGGGTCTGTTGCGCGGGGAACGGGCGGAGCGATACGAGGCTCATCGGGCGGCCATCCACGAGGAGATCCGCCGGGCGCGAAGCGCCACCATTTCCGCAAACGAGGAGACCAACGCCCTCCTTACCTCCCTCGGCTCTGCCCCCATTGTGCGGGGCGAAAAGTACGCCGAGCTCTTGAAACGGCCGGAGCTGGACTATAAAAAGCTGGCTCCCATCGATAAAACCCGCCCCGACCTCCCCGACGCGGTGCTGTTTGCCGCCCAGACGGAGATCAAGTACGAGGGCTACGTGAAGAAAGAACAGGCCGAGGTGGCAAGACAGGAGCGGCTGGAGAGCCGTCCCCTTTCCGCCGCCATCGACTACAGCGCCATTAAGGGTCTGCGGCTGGAGGCGGCGCAAAAGCTGAACGCCATCAAGCCCCTGACCTTGGGACAGGCCTCCCGCATCAGCGGGGTGAACCCGGCGGACATCTCCGTTTTGATGATCTGGCTGGAGCAAAGCAAAAAGGAGACCGAAGCATGACTGAAATTCACGGGGATTTCCCGAACAAACTGCAAGCTGTTTTAGCCAACAACGGCCTCGGCGGCCTTTTGACCGAGGCACAGGCCGAAGCCTTTGCCCGGGCGGCACGGGTTCTCCTTGCCAAAAACGAGGAGGTTAATCTGACCGCCATTACGGACGAGGACGGCATTCTTTTCCGCCATTACGTGGATTCGCTGACCGTTGTGCCGAAGATTCCTGCGGGCGCACGGATGTGCGACGTGGGCGCCGGCGCCGGCTTCCCCTCCCTGCCCGTGGCTCTTGCCCGGCCGGACGTGCGGGTGCTGGCGGTGGACAGCGTGGGCAAGAAAATGCGCGCTCTGTCGGAGCAGGCCGAGGCTCTTGGCCTTGCCAATCTCTCCGCCCTGTCTGCACGGGCCGAAGAAATGGGCAAGGACCCCAAGTACCGGGAGACCTTTGACTTTGTGACCGCGCGGGCGGTGACCCGACTGAACGTGCTGGCCGAATTTTGCCTGCCCCTTTTGAAGGTGGGCGGCGTTTTGGCCGCCATGAAGGCAAAAACTGCCGACGAGGAGCTGGCTGAGGCCAAAAACGCCATCGCCAAGCTGGGCGGAACCCTCCGCACGGTGGATGCCTTTACCCTTGAAATGAATGACGAGGTGCTGGAGCGCACCCTTATTCTCATTGAAAAGACCGCGCCTACCCCCGCAACCTTCCCGCGTAACTTCTCGCAGATCAATAAAAAGCCGCTTTGAGATGTGCACGCGGCGCTTGCGCACTTGTAAGCGCACACGATCACCCGAAGGTGTCGGCAATTTTTGGTCAAGCTTTTTTTAAAAAGCTTGCGCGATGGAGCCGCGGAGGCTCCTCGCTCGCCGCAGCGAGCGAAAGCCCCTTACACGGCATTTTCTTTTCGCAAAGCCTTTTCTTTTGGGCCTTTTGTGTCAAAAGAAAAGGCGTCGAACGGACAGTGCAACCGCCCCGGCTACCGGCGGAGGAAACACTCCTGCGTGCCGGCATCCGTTTGATTCGCCCACGATAGCGGATTGTCAGGGACGCACTCTCCTTCAGTCGCCTTCGGCG
>JAGARU010000081.1 GCA_017622085.1 Clostridia bacterium
CATGGTTGGGGATAAGCATCTTGGCTATGAGATGTTTCTCAAACTGATAGACGAAGCCGAGGAAAAAGGTTACGAAAAAATCGTCATTGCTTCTGCAAATCGTGTGGCAGCTACGCTCGAGGAAATCAAAGCAATCAAAGAACACCTCGAAGGTAAGAAGGTTCACATTGAAACCAAGGATGGAACCATCGTATTATTTGACTACGCCGATGCCGATGAAAGTCCCGAGGATATGTCCTTTGGGCTGACAATTCTGTAAAAAAACAAAAAAACTCTCCTTGCGTGGAGAGTGGCATCTATTAAGGATGCACTTAAACCCGTCTCGAAAACTCGAAAACCCTTGATTTTATTGACTTTTTGAGGGTGGCATCTATTAAGGCGGTACAACACATGTTATGCATCCAATTTGGATGCCAACGCAAAAAACCCAGATGTCGTAAGGCTTCTGGGCTTTTTTGTACCCATTTTTCATAGTGCGATTTTAATAGATGCCAAACGCAAAAAACGCCGTGTGGACGGGATTTGAACTTCAACAATAAGTGCTTACCCTCTCTTTTTACTCGGCGCATAGCCAAAAAAACTTTTATAGGCTCTGCTAAATGCATATATAGACTGATATCCTACCAATTCTGAAACCTCGGATACAGAATGCAGCTTCAAGAGATGCTTTGCAAGCTCCATTCTTTTTTTGTTTCTGTATTCAATAAGGTTTACTCCGTAGGATTCCTTGAATTTTCTTTCTAAATAAAATTTATCGTAAAAAAACGTTTTAGCAAAATCGTCGAGCGTCATTCCCATGCCGTTTCCTGCATCTATATAATCCTTGATCTGCTTTACTACATTTACGTGATTGTTGTCTTGAAACAATTCCGAAAAATTTTCATTTATTATGGCGGCAATCAGCTTGATGATCAATGATTTTTTTGTTAACGCGTCAGAATTGCCCGAAACAATATGATAAAAAGTCTCCAAAAAATCCGACTTGTTTTGAATATGAATCAGGGGGGATTGATGGAATGACGAAAAGAAATCCTCGTGTATCCATCCTCTCTCCTCCTCTGACATTTTATCAAGATCCTTAAATGATATAGGAATGATCTCGCTTTGAGGACGATGCGTAATATCAAAATGAATGTGTGGCTGAGATATTTCTCCAAGGTCAATAATAAAGCTGTGCGGTATTCCGGGGCGGATAAAAAGGAGATCTCCTGCATTGCAGAGAAAGGATTTATCACCATATATAAAGGTAAATGATCCTTCTTCAATATATATCAACTCGTAGTCGTAGATAACTCGTTTGGCAATATTATGTCCTTTCGGAATTCTTGATTCCCTTGCCAAACGAATATATGGATTGATCAAAGATAAATTCATTTCCGCACCTCCTATCAAGAAATGTTAAATCAATGTCAATATTGATCATTTACATTATACCGCAATTGCATTATAATGTCAATATAATCATTTTGGAGGTGCAATAAATGTTAAATAATCTTACACTGAAAAAGAACATTCGCACTTTTTCGGTTTGCCCCGAAAATCCAACAGGAAAGAAGGGCGAGGGCGGAAAAGCAACGATTGAAGAAGGCAGCGCAAGGAATGCGGCGCGTGAGCTTGGACAAGGCTGGAAGGTTAATCCCTATATCGTGTTAAACGCGGGGGAAACCGCAATACTTGCCGATATCAAGGGAGAAGGCGCCATTAAGCATTTTTGGATTACCGATAGCGCAAAATATGGCAGACAATTGTTACTGCGCATTTATTTTGATGGTCAAAAATCACCATCGGTCGATGTTCCTCTTTCTGACTTCTTTGCGAATGCGGATTACAACGAATACCGTCAGATCAATAGTCTTGCAATGTGCTACAATCCTCGCAAAGGGATGAATTGCTATTTTGAGATGCCGTATTTTAAAGGCTTCCGAGTAGAAATTGAGAACACGGGAACAACAAATGCAAACATTTTCTATCAAATAGACTGCGAAGAAAAAAAGATATCGTCCGACAGTCTGTATTTTCACGCGCAATTCAGACGAGTGAACCCTCTTCCTTACAAAGCTGTTTACACCATCCTTGATAATATAAAGGGCAACGGCCTTTACGTTGGAACTTATCTGCATTGGGGTGTAAAATCCAACGGTTGGTGGGGAGAAGGAGAGATAAAGTTTTATATAGACGGAGACACTGATTTCCCCTCCATATGCGGAACCGGCACTGAGGACTATTTTTGCGGGGCATATAATTTTGATGTGAATGGAAAATATACCGAGTTTTCCTCGCCATACAGCGGACTTAGTAAGGTTGGACACACCGACGATATCTACCGTTCGCAAAGATATTTTGATATGTACCGCTGGCATATCACAGACCCGATCTACTTTAAAGAAGATTTGCGTGTGACCATACAAGCGCTCGGTTGGAGAAGCGAGGGGAGATATCTGCCGTTGCAAGACGACATTTCCTCGGTGGCGTATTGGTACTCGGACAATCTTGAGGACGATTATCCGTCTATGCCTTCTGCAAACGAGCTTGAATTAATTTGACCTTTTAGTTTTAGCATCTATTAAGGCTGTACAACACAAAAAATCCAACTCGAAAGAGTTGGATTTTTTCATTTGTGTCCGCTGACTACATCGATCAGGAAGGGACTTGAACCGTATGTTTCAAAAAGAAATATTTTCCCAAAACGACTTTACGTTGCATTACAATACTGATTACCCAAACGGATTTGATCCTCAAAACGTATATCCCATACTGTTCTATTTCCATGGAATGGGTGGCGTAGGTCAGGGGGCGGATTACATTGCCGAGCGCGGTCCGCTTCAAAGAGAACGTATGCCCGAAGATACACCGTTTATTCTCGTCGTACCCGCTTGCGACGATTATACCTGGATGGGACATTTTTCCTATATCGTTGACTTCATTCGGAATATTGCCGCACGTCCTTATGCAGACGACAAGCGCATCTGTATTTCTGGATCCAGTATGGGAGGTTATACCTGCTGGATGCTTTCTGTCATGCATCCCGAATTGTTTGCAGGTGCTGTGATCTGCTGCGGCGGAGGGCTTTATTGGGCAGCGGGGCGCATTACGTTTCCTGTTAGAGCGATTCACGGTAAGCTGGACCATGTGGTGTTACCCAGGGAAAGTGAGATCATGGCAGAACGCATCAATCTGTCGGGTGGACATTGCGAGCTGATCCTCCACGATGATCTCAGCCACGACGTGTGGACACGGACGTTTACAGATCATGAGACGTATCGGTGGCTCTATTCTCAAAGGAGGGCATGAACGTGTGGAAGAGTATGCAGACAAAACAATCAATCGATCTTGAGGCTTTTCGCACTGAAACGTTAAAAAATACTAAGCTTTTGATTCTACCCTGCATCGCGGCGATCATCCTAATTCTGGTTTTTACCGCGTTCTTAAAGCCCTTATTGGGTTATCTTATGCGCGCTTTTGGAGATCCTACCTCCGAGGGCTATTTGGATCCGCAGTACATCGCGGAGCTGTTTTTTATCCTTGCTGTATTGCTGGTTGCCATTGGCTTTCCTTTTTTTCTCATCATCCGCAATCTTGTTTTTTATGTTAAGATCACAGGCAGGCATTATCGCATTGTTGAGGATATGTTAGTTCGAAAGGTTGACAGAGAATTTACACGTGTTTATGGGCGTGTCCGCTACGATGATGTTTTCTATTTTGAAAAATATGGACGGTATACCGTCCCACATACAGAACGCAGTGCCTTTGACTATTCGAGTGAAAATGAATTGTTTTATCTGATCGTTTTGAATGGCAGAAGACCTCGGATCATGCGAGCATATAATACTAAGGTGTATGATTATAAAAACTAAAAAGCCGTCACATTAAGTTGAAATATATCAACACATGAAAAGAGGCTGTCAAGCAGAACACTCTGCGTGACAGCCTCTTTTCTATCCTTTACTGGTGATATGCTTGAGATATGCATTGATGAATCCGTCGATCTTACCATCCATAACAGCCTCCACGTTGCCTTCCTCATAGCTCGTGCGGTTGTCCTTGACCAAGGTGTAGGGCATGAACACGTAAGAGCGGATCTGAGAGCCCCACTCGATATTGTTTTTGTTGCCCTTGATCTGGTCGATGGTATCCAGACGCTCACGGATCTTGATATCCATGAGCTTAGCCTTCAGCATACGGAGCGCAGTCTCCTTGTTCTGGAGCTGAGAGCGCTCGGTCTGGCAGGCTACCACGATGCCCGTTGCCTTATGGGTGATACGAACGGCAGAGGATACCTTGTTGATGTTCTGACCGCCCGCACCGCTGGAGTGGTAAGCCATAAACTCGTATTCGTCTTCGCGCAGCTCGATCTCATCCAGCTCTGCAAATTCGGGCATGACTTCAATGGATGCAAAGGAGGTCTGTCTGCGACCTGCGGCGTCGAAGGGAGACACGCGGACAAGGCGGTGCACGCCGTTCTCGCTCTTGAGATAACCGTAAGCGTTGGGGCCTTCAACCATAATGGTGGCGGACTTGATGCCTGCTTCGTCACCGTCCAGCCAATCCATGAGCTTGACCTTAAAGCCGTTGCGTTCTGCCCAACGGGTAATCATGCGATAGAGCATCTGACACCAGTCCTGTGCTTCGGTTCCGCCGGCACCGGGATGGAAGGAGACGATGGCGGTAGAATTGTCGTATTCGCCGCACATCAAAACCTCGATGCGCTTGTGCTCGGCCTCTTCCTTAATGGCATCCAACTCAGACTGGACTTCTTCAACACAGCTTTCATCGTTTTCCTCAATGGCCATTTCTGCCAGAGCAACGGCATCCTCCAGACGTGCGCAAAGGGCGTGGTATCCCTCCACGGTATCTTTATATTGCTTGATGGTTTGCAGGATCTTGGAGGACTCGGGTTTACCCCAGAAATCGGGAGCCAACGTTTCCTGCTCCAATTCTTCAACCTTGGTTGCAAGATATTCAACGCGGAGTGCTTGTCCCAATTCTTTGATATCGGGGCGCAGATCGATCAGCTCGCGCTTGGCTTCTTCTAATGCAATAATCAAAACAGTTACCTCACTATTTTATTTACTAAATCTCAATGTTGAACGTTAACTGATATAGTATAACATATTTTGGGAGCATAGGCAAGAGGAAATCTAAGAATTTTCTGTAAATCTTTGAGGATATTGAAAACGGACATCTCAAAACTCTATCGCCGAAGGAGCGGCGCGCAATATGTGAGGTGACCCAATGTCAGTCCAAGAGTGAAAGTCCGATATCTCGTGGCGTACCGTTCATGGCCGACAACATCCACTCTACGGGGCTGACAGCGTCAATTTTTCCTTGTGTGTAGAAAAGATTTCCCATGATACAGTGCAGAACCCCGGGGGAGAGCTGCTCTTTCATGAAATCGTGGATATAGACAGAGAAATTCGGAATGGATGATTTCAGCTCCTCAACCATACGCTTGAGCGCTTTTTGAAAGGCTTCTGCATATGACGCTTCCATGATAAACTGACCGTCTACCACATAGTGCCAGAAGAGCATCAACACATGATCGCGGTTGCCACAGGTAAAGAGATAGCGGGGGCGGTCGCCGTGCCGCTCATAAAGCGCTTTAAACCAATCCGTCACAATATTATCGCTTCGCACAGGCGAGGATATATGTTCGGGGCATTGACAAATGTCCCGTGCCGTGGTCGCCCAATTTTCGTAGGGAACCATCGCGCTGTCACAAAGGACGGTCACATCCTGACATTCGGGATATGCGTCGATGACGTCTCCTGCCAAAGCCGGGACGGCAAATCCACCGGCACTTTCGCCTGTGATCAAAAGGTAGTCCAAAGCAGGGAAAAGCTCTTTGGTCTTGGCAAGTACCTTCTGAAAATTCAGGTATCCGTGATGATGCAGAATGCGTTCCGATCCATCTGCCGCAGTAAAAGAGAGATCCCCCGTTCCTGTATGAAAATCTCCCGTGGCGTAGGGAATCATGACCTCGCTCCAATCCGCCATCGGATTTTCACTGCCCGTGGAATGAATGCCGTTGTTTTCATCCATTTGAATCGAGTACATAGCAGTGAGCGGATCGGCACAGATCGTATATAAGCTGACGTGATTCCATGCTTCCGTTTCGGGGCTGTTAGGCCATTTGGCGCTTTCCTTGTTCCAGGACGCGCCGCCGCCGCAAAAATAGAAGACCAATTTGCGGGGATCACCTTTTTTTACGTGAATGCAATAAGGATCACCGAAGGCACAGGTGGCTTCGGGAATATAAATTTTTAACCACTGTTTACGCTGTAAGAGGGAAAAATCCATTTGTCAGGCTCCTTTCTCAAAGAGAATGATGATACCTTCACGATGATCAGCAATGACATAGCCTTCTGCGGCATATTCTTCCTTGATCGCATCGATCTCTTCTCTGACAGGCGACCATTCTTCCCGCAAATCAATGACAACGTAATCCGTGCTTACGCTATGATTCGGCGTGTAAATTTCCTTTCTGTCAGCCAAAGCGGGAATGAACCGCTCGGAGGCTGATACCGATGCATCCTTCGGGATAGCGGAAAGTACCGTATCGATGACCGAAATTTGCTCTTTTTCGCCTGTGGCATATTCAAACTGATAGCTTTCATTAGCACCGCGATAAGCGCCTATGATCAGCGTAAAACAAAGCGCGGCAGTCAGCCACCCGGAAACCTTTTGGCTGTGCAGAGGCATCTTGGGTGCTTCTGCAAGGGTCAGGATCGCCATGTAAAATAGAAGTGCGATGCTACCGATGGCATACGGGAAGTCCATTCTTGTATGATAGGGATAGTCACCGAGAAGATTAAGAATCAAAAGCGGCAAAAGCAGGAGCAACGCTGATTTCTTGCCGGACTTAAAGGGAAGCAGGAATAGAGGAAGGATCAGACACAAAGCAAACAGCAGTTTTTTTAGATTCAAGATTTCATACAGCACAAGTGCAGGATTCATAAAGAGCTGACGGAAGAGAACCGTAAAGGTGGTGTTATAAATGCCTGTGATGTTGGAAAAGCGTCCGATCAGTGTTCCTTGGCCGAGATATGTAAACAGGATCAGTGCCACTGTGATATAAACAAGAGAACCGGCGGCGAGAGAGATGCCCGTGATGCGATCTCTCTTTTCAAAGGTGTTTTTCTTGTTGAAGCCTTCACAGACAAGCCAATAAAGACCGATGGCGATGAGATAGATGGCGGCCGTTTCACGAACCGACAGGCAAAGCAAGGAAAAGATCACAACGGCAAGCGTTTTTCGGGATTCCAATGCCCACAAAAGCCACAGAAGCAAGGGAAGCAGGAGTGCATATTCATGGAAACCGCCGCTTGCGCCGCCGATCAATGCAGGGCAGAGGCAGAACAAGAGGCAGAGCACCAGAGTGACACCGTTGGAAAGTCCTTTTTTGCGTGAGATCATGGAAAGCGGGAACAACGCCGAGAGCACGGCAAGTGTTTGCAGAACGTACAGGGTGACAAGAGAGGGTATAACTGCATAGAAGGGAAGGTAAAGATAAAATATCGGGGAAAAGTGGATGGCAAAATGCGAGATGCTTTCTCCAAACTCCAAGGTTGTTACAGGAGTAAAGCCTTGCGTCATATGCCACAACATTTGATGATACAGCCCTGTGCTGTTACCGGGCTCAGCAGTATAGGAAAGGGTTCCGATCAGGGCAAGCGTCAAAATGAGTGCGCCCGAGAGAATTGCCAAAATGACGGTCAGAATACGGCGGGTTTTGCGGCTGACAGCCCCCAACCAAGTAAAAAGATCCAATTCTGTCAACCAAAGCATAAGGAAGATGATGCCGCAAAGCCCAATGGCCAAAAAGCTGTCCCAACCGACAAAAGCCACGCGCAGACAATATGCAAGCGTGCCGATAAAAGCTGCTACACGAGTCATAAAAGGACTGATGGCGCCATAGGCCAGCATGATGACAGAGATGAGCACCCAGACGCCGAGGAAGCCCCACAGACTTTTGCTGTAAACGATTTGCGGTTCAAGTATAGAAACCTTGCCGAAGCTGAAAAAGAAGGCAGAGATAAACCATGCGCCGAGCAGGGCAGCGCCGACAAGCTTGGGTGTGATTTTGGCGGAATTTTCAGAGGTTTGTTTGGATTTCATAGATAGGATCCTTTCGGGAAAAATTTGAAAAGTATGAGGGGAGATAAATTGTTGTTTACGGGCGTATGACCAACATGGCCGTAGGGGAGGCCCTGTGTGGCCTCCCGCCAAAAAGATTGTTGACCCACAAGGGTTTTGTCGATGTCGGGACGACGGGCGACCACATAGGGTCGCCCCTACGGG
>JAGARU010000082.1 GCA_017622085.1 Clostridia bacterium
CTCATAGGACGGAATTGCAACTCGAATATTTAATGAAATCGTGCTACGCACGGTGAAATCCTCCCAAGCTCGGATGAAGTCCTCGGCTTTGCCTCAGATGAAATTAAATCCGCCTCTTCTATCCCGACAAAGTCGGATTTCATCGCGAAGCGATTTCATCCACCGAAGGTGGATTTATTCCGCCATCGGCGGATTTAGTTGAAAAAAGCACTTGCCTTCGCAAGTGCTTTTTTCTGGGCTCGTAGTATCGTTAGAAAAATAGTGCTTAATACGTTCTAACAAGCGCACGGCCTGACTTGGCTTACACCGGTCAAGTTCATCAATGAAAACAACGAGACGATTTCCACGCTCTTCCAAAAGCGAATCAAGAAAATTTTTTATTTCTATTTCAATGGCTTTTGTCCTTCTCAATTGATCGAGGGGATCCTCGCTCCTAAATCCGTTGATTAAAGCATCCCAATTTTTACCCGTAAAAAACTCTAAAATGTTAGGTGCAATCTCAATGAAACTGGCGTTGCTGGGAATGGAGAAGTCTGTATCTACGCTTTTTAGAATTGTATAAATTAGCGACAATACTGGATCCTCGTCGTTATCATTTTCCCACGCATCATAGTAGACGGAAACCTGCGATTGATACTCAGGCTCACCTTTATTGCGATGTAATCTCTTCCACTCAGAAACGAAAGCCGCCTTGTCCTCCTCGCTCGTATTGTTAAGGAAAGCATTGTTCGCATCCAAGAACATCTTTACTTGGTTCACAAAGAAGGTCTTGCCGCTTCCCCAGCTACCATCTATAGCCACAGAACAGCTGTCCTCTAAGGAGTTTAATATATCAGCAAAGCCAAAAACATCTTTGTTGCGCTTAAGCGTATCCATCAAAAATGTGTTCATCAAATTCTCGCGAGTGGGCTTTAGTTCATAAGATTTCATTGTAAAAATATCCTTTCACGTTGATCAATCTTATTATATCATAAATCCCACATTTTGTAAATTTTTGTCGAACACCGTAAAATATTCAAGGCGAGTATTTGTTTTGGACAACGTTCTCACCTGTGCGGCGGGAAGTGAGGGGAACGTTAAACTGCCCTTTGTGCTATGGATACTGTTCTTATAATATGAGATATAATTATGACCGAAGTAAACATAGTGGCGGGTAAGATGGAAAAGAGGACTCCTTGCGGAATCCTCTTTTGAGTATTAAGATTTAATTTTAAGAATCAATAGCTTTTGACGATGTAATTTGGCCAACTTCGATTTCCGGTTCTCCGCGAGAAATAACCTCAACAATATAGTTGTTCGTATAAATAGCATAATGCCTTGGATCTTCCACTATTTCCCACAAATCGCCCATCAGTTGTTGGACTTCCCTCTTAAAATTCGCGTCCTTTAATTCATAGACTACATGTTGAGCTTTCTCATCCGTAATAGCCTGATCAATTCCATTTCCATGTATATCGGCCTCTACGGTTGTCTCTTCAAAAATTCGCGTCGCAACCGTAATGCCAAAATCCAACACAACCTTAACGGTCTCACTATACAGTTCCACAACGAGGCCTTCGTCTCCATCGCATACACGCACATAATAACTTGTAGTACGAGGGGGAAGCATTTCGGGAAACGCAGCTTTCCAATTCTTCATACCAAACATCTCCTTTAGTATCTAATTTTATAAAATCTCCTACTTGACTTTTGGTATTCCAAAGTCGGATGACCTTCTCTACTAGTTGGGCGAGCCAATATGGTTTTCCCGTCAATATACGTCCCTCGTATTCCTGTTCTCGGACCGGCACTTGTATCGCAAATAGTAACATCCTTTAATTTTAAGGCATCAAAATCTTTGAGTGTCTGCTTATATCCTCCAGACGAAGTGTATTCTATTGTTTTTCCCTTTTTAGTTGTTGTATTTGGTAACCCCTGTATCAAGTCCTCAAAAGTGACGCCACGCTCAATGGTTCCTCCGCCGTTCTCAAGTGCATCTTTTTCTAAAAGATCTTCTTCTTTGTAACAGTCCTCGCTCGCCGTACCACCAACGTCGATTCGGTTGACAGGATCATTCAGGCAATATGCGAACATATTGAAGCTGATGAGGCCTTGTCCGGTGGTGAGGAAGGAGTCGGCGTTGAGGAAGCGGCCCCATTCTGCGTTATAGTAGCGACTATTTACGTAGTAGAGATCCGTTTCGCTATCAAAATAATAACCTCTGTAGCGGAAGGAATTGATAGCTCCAATCGTGTTAGCCTCTGCGCCGGCAACGATTGCGTTACCCCAAGCATCATAGATATACTCTACAACCTCTGCGGTGGTATCGTCGTAGATGGCGATGATATCACCCTGCAGGCTCTTCTCGAACACGTAGACGTCAAAGGTATCGGCGGTGTAGGACGGCGTGCGGTATTTCATGCCGAGGGGAGAACCGTTTTCGTCGTAGATATATATTACAGTATATTGCTCTACGTTGTTGACGTATACGGTTTCCTGCAAGATTTCACCACCGCGCAATACGTACTCGTGCTTGGTGGTTGTGCTACCTTCGGTAATCGTCTTGGACGTACGGATACCGTCGGCGTTGTAGGTGTAGGAAACAGTTGTACCATTGTCTGTATAAGATATTAACTGTCTTCCCTGCCAAGCGAGAGTTGCCGTACCAATGGTAATCGGGTTGCCTATGGTGTCATAGGTAATATTGGTATTACCGTACTTGGTCAGCAGGTCTGCCCACTCGCTGTCCCCGTAGGTGTAGCTGACCGTTTCGATTGCCGTGCCGAGAGTACCCGTGTTATACGCGTACGTCTTCTTTTCTTTGATATTACCCGCATTGTCATAGGTAAAAGTATACGACTTACCCAATGCACAGTTATCTTCCCTTACAAGTTGACCGAGGTCGTCATAGGCATACTTGTAAAGCACGCCCGATGTGTCGGAAACTTGGGTAATATTGCCGTTTGCATCGTAGGTGAAGGTATACGTAGACGTGCAAAGGGTTGAAGACGAGTAGTCTCGCGTTACCGTGGTGGTATACGATGCTACAAGACCGGATTGAGAATTGCCGTTTGTCTTATACGTATAAGAGGTGCGGGCAAAGTAGGTATTGGCATTGTTAACGATGACGCCCTGAATACGCTCGGTGCGTCTGCCAAGGTTATCGTAGGTCAGCTCGGCATAGTAGCTATTGTCTTCCGACGTGGCAGCGTAGGAATTGATGCTGCCATTTTCCGTACTATAGCCGTATTCGTATACGATCTGTTCGTTTACTACGCCCGACGATACGGTGTAATCGTAACTATGACTAATCGAGCTAACGCGGGATTCATCGTCGTATGTAATAGTCGTACCATGCAGGTTGACGTAGGTGTCAGAATCGTAAACATAGGTATGTACCAGTTTGTTTTCTGCATCGTACTTGTAGACGGTGACCTCGCCGCTTGTGTGGTCATGGACTGCATGAACGTTGCCTGCCGCATCGTATTCGTAGGTGTAAACGGTTACAAATGCACCGTTACTACCATTATTATACTGAATTTCCGCTACGCGGTCAAGGGTGTCGTACAAATATTTGATCTTGTCGCCGTAGGCCAATAACAAAAAGGAGAAGACTACTTTCCCGATTTGAGAAAGTAGTCTTTTTTGAAGAATTACGGAGCCTACCTATGGCACAAGCTACTTATTGAAATGCAAATAGCGATCAATCATTATTTTGTCAAAAAATTTCCAAAGGAAACCGTCCACTTCTCTAGAGTCACGCGACAAGAATTCCACATCAGGCGGGGCAAGATCGGGAAAATTACCAAGATAAACAAGAGACTTTGGGATAACTCGGCTCGATGTATTGATCAATTCTATCGTATAAGAAGGACATCGTTCCATCTGATTAACCACGTCTTTCTCGGTCTTACCCGGTGCTACAAGAATACGCCCGTACGAGTTGCGACGAACTTGCATATACGGCAAACGATCGAGTTCTTCCTTGGTGGTAGGCAGTGTCGTGCTTTCTGTTATTTTCACTCGAACCACTGGTATTACATGCTCGGGATACCATATATTTTCTCTAATCTTATGAAAGATAAAGTACCGTCCCTTAAGCCCCTTTTCCTCCGCATAAGCGCTCTCCAAGGGATATGCATATACGTCGCCAACCTTCCACTGACAGTGGTAGGAACGTGTCTTTTTGGGCTTGCGAAGCTTCGGAAGAGGACTATGCAGCTTTTCTTCCAACTTTTGTAGAACAGCCACCCGTTTCGCCACAGCGGAAGGGCCGGCTTCTTCCCAGCGCTGAAGATCGGTTTTCGAACGCAAATGGAATAAGGCGTTCTCTCTCGCTTCCACATCATCCACGCCGTAATCCCATTGAGTGTCTGCCAAAGCGAACCAAA
>JAGARU010000083.1 GCA_017622085.1 Clostridia bacterium
CCACGCAAGTGGGCATATCGATCCGATGCGGGCATCGCCCGCTCGGAATATCGAGTGCGGAGGGAATCGACGCACATATCGAACGCCGAAGGCGTATATCGACTCAAGTTTTTTCATCGATATGCATCTCGGTTTCTCCCGAGATGCTCGATATGCCGCTCGGCATGACCTTCGCGGTTCGATATGCCGCAAGGCGGCTCGATATGCGCCTTGCGGCGCGAGCTTACTACGCTAAACAACAATTTACAAGACTAACATCTTTTCGGGTGATGCGCCTCCCATACGGAAAGGGTCACGCGATATTGGCCGCCGCCCTGCGGCAAACAACAATTTGCACGCTCAACCTCCCGAAAATGCTCATGTAATCATCGCTTTTATTCCCACCATCTCTCATTATCCCTCAAAAGGAACCATAATATATGCAAACTTCCATCATCATCAAGGGCGCTCGCGTCCACAACCTCAAAAATATCGACGTAGAGATCCCCCGCGACAAGCTGGTGGTCATGACGGGACTCTCGGGCTCGGGTAAGTCCTCCCTGGCCTTCGACACGATCTACGCCGAGGGGCACCGCCGTTTCGTGGAGTCCCTGTCCTCCTATGCCCGTATGTTTTTAGGGCAAATGGACAAGCCCGACGTAGACCTTATAGAAGGGTTGTCCCCCGCCATCTCCATCGACCAGAAGACCACCTCCAAGAATCCTCGCTCCACGGTGGGTACCGTCACCGAGATCTACGACTACCTCCGTTTGCTCTACGCCCGTGTGGGTACCCCCCATTGTCCCGTGTGCGGCAAGGAGATCAAGCAGCAGACCGTGGATCAGATCATCGACAAAATCCAGACCCTCCCGGAGGGTACCCGCTTCATGGTGCTTTCCCCTGTGGTGCGCCGTCAGAAGGGTATGCACGAGAAGGTGCTGGCCGATGCCAAGAAAAAGGGCTACGTCCGCGTCCGCGTGGACGGGAGCATCTACGATCTCTCGGAGGAGATCAAGCTGGACAAGAACAAGAAGCACACCATTGAGATCGTGGTGGATCGCCTGGTCATGCGGGAGGGCATCCGCGCCCGCCTTTCCGACTCGGTGGAGAACGCCCTGGCCGCTGCCGACGGCTACCTTATGGTGCTGACCGTCCCCCGCGACGGGGAGGCCGAGCAGGAGATGGTCTTCTCCCAGCACTACGCCTGCGAGGAGCACGGTATCTCCTTCGGTGAGCTGGAGCCTCGGATGTTCTCCTTCAACAACCCCGTGGGTGCTTGTCCCCATTGCGCGGGGATCGGCGATATGCAACGCGTTGCCGTCCATAAGCTTATTCCCCATCCCGAAATGACTCTGTGGGAAGGCGCGATCCAGGTCAACGGATTCAAGACCCTCGATCCCATGAGCTGGAACGGCCCCCTGTTTGAAGCTGTTGGCAAAAAGCACGGCTTCCGCATGGATCAGCCCATCAATACCTTCACCAAGGAGGCGCTCAATATCCTGTACTACGGCTCGGGAGAGGACACCTACACCATCACCCGCCATTTCGGTGACCGCGCCACCCATCAGACCGTCAAGTTCGAGGGCGTGGTGGGCATTATGGAAAACCGTATGCGGCAGGGTGGCTGGGGCACCGATAGTTACGAGGAGTTCGTAGAGGACGCTCCCTGTCCCGAGTGCCACGGCAAGCGGCTGAATCCCATGGTGCTGGCTGTCACTGTGGGCGGCAAAAACATCGATGATTTTTGCAGTCTCTCTGTTAAGGAAGCCTTGGATTTTGTCAACGGCCTGACCCTTACGGGAAGTGAGGCGGTGATCGCCAAAGAGATCGTCAAGGAGATCCGCGCCCGCCTCGGCTTCCTTGTCAGCGTGGGACTTGATTACCTGACCCTTTCCCGCAAGGCAGGAACGCTCTCGGGCGGCGAGGCCCAGCGCATCCGTCTGGCCACCCAGATCGGCTCGGCTTTGGTGGGGGTGCTCTATATTCTGGACGAGCCCTCCATCGGCCTGCACCAAAGGGATAACACCAAGCTCATTTCCACCCTCAAAAAGCTCCGCGATCTTGGCAATACTGTCATCGTGGTAGAGCACGACGAGGAGACCATGCAGGAATCCGATTATATCGTGGATATTGGCCCCGGTGCGGGCATTCACGGCGGCCGCGTAGTGTCCGCAGGTACTCCCGAAGAAGTGGGAAAAGACCCCAATTCCATCACGGGTGCGTACCTGTCGGGACGCAAGTCCATCGACGTGCCCGAGACGAGAAGGGCAGGGAACGGACACACCTTGACGGTGTACGGTGCCGCCGAGCATAACCTGCGACACATCCAAGTGGATATTCCCCTCGGAAAATTCGTTTGCGTGACGGGTGTTTCCGGCTCGGGAAAATCCTCCCTTGTCAACGGTATTATTTACCCTGTGCTGGCCAAGGAGCTGAACCGTGCCTCCACCTATCCCGGCCATCACGATCGCATGGAGGGCGTGGAGCATCTGGACAAGGTCATCGCCATTGACCAATCCCCCATCGGACGCACCCCCCGCTCCAACCCCGCCACGTATACGTCTCTTTTCAACGACATCCGTGACTTGTTTGCCAAGACCCGCGACGCCAACGCCAAGGGCTTTGGCCCCGGTCGATTCTCCTTCAACGTCAAGGGCGGCCGCTGTGAGGCCTGCGAGGGTGACGGTGTCAAAAAGATCGAAATGCACTTTTTGCCCGACGTATACGTCACCTGCGACGTGTGCAAGGGAAAACGATACAACCGCGACACCTTGGAAGTCAAGTACAACGGGAAGAGTATTTTTGACGTTTTGGACATGACCGTGGAGGAGGGGCTGACCTTCTTCGAGGGTCTGCCTAAGATCAAGCGCAAGCTCCAGACCCTCTACGACGTGGGTCTCGGTTACGTCAAGATCGGTCAATCCTCCACCACCCTGTCGGGCGGCGAGGCACAGCGCGTCAAGCTGGCAGCAGAGCTGGCCAAGCGGGACACGGGCAAGACCATCTATATCCTGGACGAGCCCACCACGGGTCTGCACACCGACGACGTGGCTCGGCTGTTGACTGTCCTGCAGCGTCTGGTAGACGCAGGCAACACCGTCCTTGTCATTGAACACAATCTGGATGTCATCAAGTGCGCCGACCACATCATTGACCTCGGCCCCGAGGGGGGCAGCGGCGGCGGCACCGTGGTGGCCACGGGCACGCCCGAGGAAGTGGCAGAGGTCAAGGGGTCTTATACGGGGCAGTTCTTGAAGAAGAAGTTGGGAGTGTAAATTGTTGTTTAGGTGGCAGTGCCGCCGGCCAACGCTCGCGTGACACTCTTCAAAGCGAGGGTGTATCACCCGATGGAGAGTACAACGGTAAATTGTTGTTTAGCGGAGGATTAACGAAAACCCGTAGGGGCGACCCTATGTGGTCGCCCGTCGTCCCGACATCGACAAAACCCTTGTGGGTCAACAATCTTTTTGGCGGGAGGCCACACAGGGCCTCCCCTACGG
>JAGARU010000084.1 GCA_017622085.1 Clostridia bacterium
CAGAGCCCGAAGCAGGTAGATACAGAATGAAAAACTAAGAAAAGGCGCGCAACTCATCTGAGCTGCGCGCCTATCTGTTTTATTGAAAAGAAAAAAACAACATATGCCGAGGTGTTCGACATATGTTGGCAAAGGTGAGCCTTTACCCGAATATGTCGAACACCAGTATAAATCCTCAAAGCAAGCATTTTATGAAACGTAATCAATTATTACATACCGCTTTTAAGTTCTTTCTCCCAGTTACTTTTCACCTTTAGGCAAAATTCATTGAATTATCCCTCAAAATTACTCGTTATTCTCTGTATTCTCTGACTTCTTAACCTGTTTGGTAGTATTTTGGTATCAAAGTTTGGTATCAATTATCTGAAAAATTGGCTAAAAAATTCTTTTTAGATAAGTGATATTTGGCTTATGCCAAAGTCCAAATGGCTTTGAGGTTTATTTGCAGACATATAGATAATCCTTATGTGTTCGTGCGATCATTGAGAATATTATGAATCTTTCCAAGCCACCGTTTTGATTCGGTAGTTAGGGGACATTTGAACATGCATTTTACAGCAGAATTGACATCTGAATCAAATTTCCTTCCCCACAATATATCTTGTTGTATTTTGTTGTATGTATATTTCCAAAAATCCTCGCTGTATAGATACCCTCTAATTTTTTTTACTTCATCATCGAATGACATTGTTTGGAATATTTTTTCGTAGTATGGGTTGATAATCCAATATAAAAACTGTATCGGATTATACTGTTCTAAAGAATCGTAAGAAAGATGTATACGACGACCTGTGAAATCACCATATAAAGCTCCATATATTGCGTCTGGCGATGATGTACCAAGCATATTACAATAACTAAGATATCCTTGGATGCAACGAAGCATTCTCTCTACTTCTGCTTTTCTTCTTATTTGGTGTGTTAAACACTTCATATCAAGCAGCAATTCCTTTGCCAATATCTCATCATCCTGTGCATTGCTTGCCTTTATGTATCGTCCATGAGCTGCACGATTTCTAACAAGATTTGTAAAATAAAACTCAAAATATTCTACTACTTCTAGATCAACCTCGCTACAATCCGCAAGCTTTTTTAATTTTATGTTCAGTACGTCACGTTCAAACAGATCCATATCTGTAAAGCGTTTGAAGGTGTTGGCTGCATATAAGAAATCAGCAAACATTCCCTCGATTTGTATTGGTGCAGTGCAATTAAAAAGAGTATAGTTGCCATCAATAAACAATTTCAAAATATCGTGAAGTAAACTCGCACGTGTTCGTAAGGTAAAACTATTATTAATATCTTCTTTTATCAGGCTTATTACATCGAATTCGTTAATTAGATGGTTAAGTTTTCCTAAGTAGTCATTACGGCTCATTCTGTGGGCTGCGGATAAAGCATCGGAGGTTGGTATCGAGGCCATTGCTGCGGAGTATTCATTAATCATGTTTTGACGAGCACTTTCATCTGTAATATAAATGGCCTCATGTTGTTTCTCGCGATAAATATCAACTAACGCAAGAATCTTCACCTGATTCAGAACAAATCGATCATCATCGATATCGCTTTCTAGAATTGAAAGAAAACTTATATAAGGAAGAAATAATGTTTCCACATCGGTATCTAGAACTGATATTTCGAGTGACTTTTTTCTTAACCAAATATCAATCTGTTCCTCTGAATCGTCTATTTTACAGAATTTATCAAGCCTTTCGCATATGGCGGAATAGAGGAATTCCAATTGCTCTTTCCTGGTGCTCACCTTATAGTGCTCCGCGCAAACCGTGCGATAGCGATCCTCGTCCAAAGTTATATCATAAGTGACGGCTCTGTTGTTCTGAAGCTTTTTCTTTATACCTTCACGTTCATTCTCTAACCGAGAAATCTCAGATGTTAGCGAATCAAGTTTTGCTTTATGTTTCTTCTTGGCATTTTGATAGCTTGGCCGATATACGGAATAGTACTTTTTTTTGACTTTGGCATAAACATCACGTGGCAACGCTTTTATATGCACAATGTCTGTCAAAGCCAACCAATAATCATGTTGCTGAGAAAATTCGAAGTCTGAATCTCTCATCTTTCGAATTACTTCTTGAATAATGTCATCAGTAGCACAATTAACAGAAGTATGTATATTGTCAAAATATAGCTTGCCTAAACGTTTAAACGATGTAGCCCTGAATATACTTTTATCATACAAGGTAGGAAGCACATAGCATATTTGATTGAAAATAGCCTCATGTACATTACCACTTAAGATTGCATTAGGTTTTCGTTCAAAGAGTTGTTTATGAAATTTTTGTATTACATCTAATATACGTTTGCACATGATGCCATACCCTTTCGTTCTTACTGCTTAGACATATTATATCATAAAAAAAATGTTTTTTCAATATTTCTCTATGAAGTCGTGATATTACATATTAATTAACACCATTTATCTCGGAGGAAACTTTTTGTTGAATAGATAGAAAAAGTGAATACCGATACAAATCACCAAATTCACGCCCACATCTCTATCCGTATAGTCCCGCATCCCTCGTCCTCCTTTTGCTGTATCGTCCTCGGCAGATTCCCCACGCCAACAAAAAAGGAACAGCCCCGATCATCGTCGGGGCCATTCCGTAGTGGCGTATTGAAGTAGATTTCAATTTTGTCGTTGTAGAGTACAATCTTGCGGACGAACAGATTGATCAGCGTGGCTCCTTCCATTTTCAGAGCTTGCTCGTAATACTCTCGGATCACGCTTTCGGGAACCTTCACGATCGCCTTGCTCTGCTCAATCAGGATCTTCTTTTCCAGCTCGCCTTGTTGCTGCTCCAGTTCATGCAAACGCTTGTTGGTGGTCGCGGACATGATGCCTTGCTCCAAAGCAGCCACCAAATTATCTAATGCCTTGTCCACTTTGGCTTTCTCACGGAGCAGGGAAGTCAGTTTAGCGTTCTCCACACTCTGCCGCTCCTGCTCCCGGAGCAAATTGGCCACAAGGGTATCCATGGTCTCTTTTCGGGACAATTCCTTCACGATCACAGCTATAACAAATTCCTCCAAGACCTCTTTGCGGATCATGTGCATCCCGCAACCGTTGCGGTGCCGTTTATCGCCTCGACACCGATAGTATCGGATGGCAGCTCCGCTTTTTGACGTGCCGACCTCGGAACTTACGGGATGTCCGCAATATCCGCAGGTGACCTTGTCACGAAGAAGATAAACTACTTTCTCACTTCGGCGGCCTACTTTGTTCAGTTTTAGCTTGCATCGGACGGCTTCAAAGAGAGGTTGAGGAATAATGCGAGGATACATATTGTCGATTATCTCGTCACCGTGGTGGTAAATACCGGAATACTTCTCGTTTTTCAAAATGCCGTAAACCGTATTCATGGTGAAGGGCTTTCCTTTATGTAATATGCCTCGTGCCGTCAACTCGTTGATGATAGCGCGTACACAAACGCCCATTGAAAATTGCTCATACATAAACTGAACTGCTTCGGCCCGTTCCGGGTCAATGACGATCTTCTTTCCTTCAGATTTATAACCGTAGGGAAGGATCCCACCTTGAAAATTACCTTTCCGTCGTGTCTCGTACATTCCGCGCTTGACCTTCTGTGAAAGCTCGGCGGAGTAGTACTGATTCATACCCTCCAAAAGCGATTCCAAAATGATACCCTCGGGCGTGTCAGGGATGTTCTCCATGGCCGACAGCACCTTCACACCGTTATTCTTCAAGGTGTTCTTGTGTACTGTGGCTTCGTATTTGTTTCGTGAAAAACGATCCAGCTTGTAGACCAGAACGTAGTTCCATTGCCTCTTCCCGCTGTCCTTCATCATGCGCTGGAAATCGGGTCGTATATCGTTGGTACCCGTCATAGCGCGGTCGATGTAGGTGTCCACGATCAGGATCCCGTTTCGCTCGGCATAATCGTGACAAACGCGAAGCTGACCTTCGATGGATTGCTCGGTCTGGTTATCGCAGGAATACCGAGCGTAAATGACTGCTGTTTTCATGTTGCTTTTTCCTCCGTTTTTTTGGATTTTGTGGTTGGGTTTTGTTGGCGATAGAGTTCACGAATGCGGATGAACAGGGAAGTACACAGATACTCTTTCTGTTCCGCATTCAGGGTTTGTAGGTTGGCTTCTCCGCTAACCAAGGTTTCATGCTCTAATGTGGTCATTCTGCTCCTTTCTTTTGAGCATAGAAAAAAGGCATAGTACGGCTGATGGATTCGTACTACGCCCTTGGTGCAACCTCTGTCCCTATGCGGAAATCGCGGCTTGTCACTGCTATACGATTTTCTATGTGTCCCTATTATAGCAGATCGTAAAACGAAATGTAAGAAAGTTTACCCCAACA
>JAGARU010000085.1 GCA_017622085.1 Clostridia bacterium
ACCGATCAAGCACAAAATGGCTGCTTGCGTTACGGTTTGTTCCTGTACCGTGCCGTGAGGAGATCTAAACAGTAACTGCACCCGGAGAAAGTTGCATGAATGGGTTTTCGGACAGGGGTTCGACTCCCCTCACCTCCACCACACACCAAAACCATTGTCGCACAAAGGTTTTGGTGTTTTTCTTTGTCCCATCAATGCATTTGACACCTCGCCAAAGCGCTTCATTCCTCGCCTTCACGCTGATTTCCACGCTCTTTTAACATCTTATGCAAAACGATTTGCAAAACAAAACAACCCTCCCAAGTCACCCCGGGAGGGTCATTTTTATCAGTATCCACCGATGCTGAGCAGCTCCTTGACCTCATCCCTGCCAAGCCCCAGCCCGGCAAGATACGCCCGCACCTTCTCCTCGCCCTGGGTGTTCTTGTACCCCAGATACCCAAGGATCAAATGCTTCTGCGCCGCCTTGAGGTTCAAAGCGCTCAGATAAGAGATCACCTTCGACTTCTTGGAGCCAGTGATCGCCTTACCGTCCTTCCCTACGTCCGCCCCAAGACCGGCACACACCGCCGCGATAATGGACAGCTGCGCGGGATCCACAGCCCGGGACATCAAAACGTTCTTGTTCTCAATGTCCACGCCCAGCAGATCCTCAATGGCGCGGTTGTAGTAAATGCCGTACAAGCGCTTGATGGCCTTGGCCTTTGCCTCGTCGTCAGCACCCGTATACAGCTTCATGGACACCATGCGGCTCACAGCCTCGTTGGCCTCGTCGTATACCTTGCGGAACTGCGCCTTCTGTTTGGCCGTCAGCTTGACACTCTGCCCCTCGTAGGTGATCACGTCACCCACACCGCGAGGCAATACGTCCATGCCGGCAACGACCAAGCGGTTCATTTCCTGGCGAACCACCGATGACTTCACCTCACCCACGTTCTCATCCAGCATCACGCCCACAATGGTAGAAAGACGATCCTCGTCCTCTGCCTCAATGGCGGCCTTGATGTCGGCGTTATAAGAAGGCTTGTAGAATACGCCATCCAACTTGTACGTTGCCTCCGGTGCGATCTTGTCAAGCACACCTCGCGTCCAGTTGTAGAAATTACGCGTGGGAATGCCCGTCACCTGCCCGATGGAATACAGCATTTTCCTGCTCTCCTTGGCGATATCACGTCCCTCGGCATTTCCGGTTACAATGTTTCCCATCGTGGAGAAGAACCCGTCAAAGGAATCCAGCATATCGTTGAATGCCGATACAGACATATCCTCAAGGCCGTACCCCGAGCCAAAGAAACGCTCGTATACATCGTTGATGATGGGTAAACCGCCAAGGAGAGAGCCGAAGAAGACAGACAGCCAATCCAGCCACGTAGCCTCCTCGTCGTCCTTATTCAGGAACCAACGCACGCCCATAGTCAAAAGCGTGGTGTATATGGCCACCGCCGCCAAGGAACCGAGAGCCTTTCCCAACCGTCTTCGCGCCGCCCGCATTTCCCCTTCCGGCACATCCGTCTTGTCGAGAAACGCTCGGCGCTTGATGACCGAAACCTCGCCCCAAGCATCCAACAGCCGCCCCGTCAGCTTTACCGCGTCCGACGTGAACATGGTCAGCATCTTTTGAATTTCGCTTGTCGATCTGGCCGCCTCGGATTTCTCGCTTGCCAAAGCGTTCTGCTGGGTCTCCAGGATCACCTCACGAAGCAGCTCACCCGCCGCCCGCTTGTTCTCCTCGGTATTCAGCTCCAGATGCTTGTCCTTGGCCACCTGATACTGTGCCGCTACGAATAGTCGGCGAACCACAAAGGAGTCCGTCCAACCGATGGGTTTCATCAAAGCATCTCCTGCGCTGTCCAGAAGCCCCTGCGCCCGCGCCGCCTGATTGTCATAGGCGCGAAGCTCGACAAGATCGCAGTATTTGAAAACGTCCCCGCCCTTAGCCGTAAATCCGCGCATAAGGCTCTTGAAATCCATGACATTCCCCGCCGCAAACACGGAGGAGATCTGCGTCATGATCACCTTGGGATTGGCTGACAACGCAAACTTGGCGTAATTGCCACGGATCTTGCCGAGGATCCTCGTCAGCTCGTCGCCGTTCGTCTTGATGCCCTGAATGTCAGAGATCAACTTTTCAAAGTAGGCGCGTCCCTGCGGCCATGTGTTGTCCTCCTCGGAGGCTACCGACAAAGGCTTGTTTCGGCTGAAATCCGTCTCGTCGGTGTTCAGGTTTTTCAGCATATTGAAATCGTCGATCACCTTGCCCAGCCCCGCATACATGGCCACGCCCTTGAAATGCCGCTCCGCAACGATATGGATAGGCTCAATGAGCATCTGATTGGCCGCGCCCTTGACCGTGTTCTTGTTGAAGGAGGCGTTGGATACGCGGTTGACCTCGTCAAAGAAGGTCTGCTTGTCCGCGTTCTGGGCCGTGTACGCCCGTCGAATAGGATAATAGAAGGACTCCACCGCGTTGCTGTAGCCCATGCGCAGGATGTCCGTGCTTCGCTTGAGCTTTTTGCAGTCGTCTCCCATGAGCTTCACCACAATGCCCATGTACGCCTGATCTCCCTTTGACAGCTGATCCCAGATCTCCGCCTGTAGGCTCTCGATCATCTTTCGGTACTTCGGGAACACCTGACCGTTCTCGTCGGTCACGTTCTCGCCGCCGGTAAGTCCGAACACACGGCGCACCGTCTGCTTGGGATCGTCGTCCTTGAAGCAATAACCGTTTTCCAAAAGACCCTTCATAGCCTGCTCACGGTTCAAGGAAAGATATAGGGACATGGCATCCGCCACAGGCATATCCTCGCCGTGCAGATGGATCTTCCGCTTTTCCAGCTCCTTGAAATAGTGCTTGTACGGCTTCATGGTCTCCTCAATCTGCTTGTGCATATCCATGAGCCTCAGCTCGGCCATAATGCCGCCCTCGCGCAACCGCTCGTACATCTCGGTATAGAATCCGCGCTGATACTTGTCCATGTAGCGCACGATCATGTGAGGATCGCCGTACATTCGCATATAGGCCGAAGAGAACAGCGCATCCACCTTGCCCACACGAAGCCGTTGACCGTCCCGCATGATCCGCACGTATCGCTTGGCCTCCGGGAGCGCATCCACCAGCTTGCCGTTCTTGTATACCTTCTGATAGTTTTCGGCCGTGTGCTTCATGTACTCCATGAGGTTCACAAGGTATTGCAGATCCGCCACCGAAAGCGCACCCTCACCCTTGCCGATGATCTCAATATACTGCGCGATCTCAGGCTCAAAGGTAATGCCCATGTGTTTCATGTTTTCTTCGGTATACCAATCACTCAGTTTAAATATCAATTCTCTCAGCTTTTTGGGTTGCAACTGCTTTCCACGATAGCAAACCTTGGAAATTAGCCCCACCGTTTCGTTGAAAATATCCTGATATCTTGGCTGAGACTGATTCAAAAAGCGTCCCGTTTTCCATTGCCTTACACCGTCCGATATGTAAAAAATCTTATTTGACAAGTTTGCAAACTCTTTGGCTTTTTCCTCTGCTTTTTTGATTTCTCTCCTCACGATTCTCCGCAAAGGCTCCGCGCCTCGAAGCTGTAAGAGCCTTCCGTCAGCCTTATCCAGTTCAGCATTCACCTTGTCGATTTCCGCGAGCAAACGGGCTTCCTCCGCTTTGCAAGAATCGAGATATTCATTGATTTTCTCCCGCGTCTCGGGATCCGTATTTTTGGTCTGCATGGAGTTGATATCACGGAAATATGTACGAACCTCGGACACCTGACGCCAAAGATCGTTGATAGTTTCCTGCTTTTCATCCAACTCAGCCGCCGCCTCGCGGTATCTACGAACAAGGTTGAACTCGCTTTGATTCGTGACGGTCTCCTCCATCACTCGTCCAAGTACGGCACGCATGGTGTCACCCTTCATGCTTTCCTCGCTGTGTTGAACCGTTGTCAAATTCTCAAAAATCTTAAATTTAAGTTCTTCCTTCACTTCATCGTCCCAGAAGTATTCAACTACGTCGCGGTTCTTTCGCACCTCGTCATAGATCCTTGCAAGCTCCGCGGGCATATCTCCCTCGGCTATATCCGTCTTGAACAGCTCCGGGTACAGCTCCGACCACTCTTGCCACAAGGAATCGAGATATACACCGTTGACCTTGGTAAACTTAAGCCTTCCGAACACAGACTTTCGGAATCTGTCGTAGCTGCCTCTTTCACCCACGACCTCCTTCACCTGCGTTTCGGTCAGCCTGATTTTGGCAGAACGAAGCGTTTCAAGCACTTCGACCGCGTGGGCATTTTTTCCAACCTTTCGTCCTACCTTCTGCTTACCAACGAAATCGTCCGTGATCCTTGATGCCTCGGCTTTTGCTTCTTCATAAGACAGCTCCCAGCTCAGCATACGGTGAAGCAATGTCTCCATGTCTGCCGTCAGCTCGTCAAGCCCTGCCGTAGCTTTGGATTCCTTGTAGATGCGCCGTGCCGCCTCTTGCGCTTGGAGCTTGTAGAAAAGGTCTTGCGCCTGCCCGTCCTTTATCTTCTCCTGGAATTGTCGGAAGGAAACCTCGGAAAGCTCGTCCAGCTTCACCCGAAGATCCTTTGCTTCTCCGCGAAGCTTGGCGTTCTCCGCTCTGGCCTTTTCCAGGAGTTCGTTTACATCAGCTCCCTCGGTCAATTCCACAGACGTCTGTGATTTTGGCTTCCTACTCTCCTTCACCGAACTTTTTTTCAAATTCCGCTTGACATCCACGGCTTTTTGTAGTATACTAGGCATGAAGAGGTGATTGTCATCTTCATGAGTCCCGTTCGTAACACGGCCAACTTGTGAAGATACGGTCGCCTCTTCTTCTGTTGAAAGAGATAACACAGAATGCAGATATAGTCTTTGATTTTGTGCGTCACGCTGAAGCATAACGCCCATATAATACTCTTCTTTTCCTATCGTAATGGGTGCACATACAACAAGACGTTCAACACCGCTAACCGATTTTAGCTGATGAAAAATGACTTCACCATTTTCAATTACCAATGGTATAGCCTCCATAGAAGCAATCTTTTCAGCAGTAATGCCGTGTCGTATTTCCGATTTCACGCTGGAATTAGATAGGGCAATATCACCATAAATAGGGGAATATATATTCTTTCCAAGGCTATCAAAGTATTCCGCGAACAGTTCCTTGGGTCGTTTTCCCGTCTTCTCAAGTTTTTGAGCGGGTATATCTGCCACAGGCTCCATTTCAGCCACTACCTTCATGTTTCTTTGAATATCTTCCTCAGAAAACACTGGACGCTTGATGGAGTATTTTACAGCCTTCTTTTCCTCATCCTCCTCCGCCCCCACAAACTTCCCGCCATCAAACCTGTACCCCTCCTCGCTCACCGCGCGGAGCAGCTGATCCTCGGCGGCCTTGATCTCTCTCGCCACCTCCCGTTCCAGCTTGTCACCGACGCGGGTCATGGCCTCCTTGATGTCCGCGATCTTGAGAAGTAGCTTTTCAACCAGCCCCGCGTCCTCACGGATGAGGCGGCGCACGAAGCTCTCACTGTTCAGCACCCGCTCTGCCATGATGGCCGTGCTTTCGGACGCGAAACGGGAAAGCTCTGCCTCCTCCTCAGCCGTCAGCATACCCTTGGCGGTCAGCGTTTGAATACGCGCCTCTATCGCCTCCCTGACCTTGCGGCTCAGCTCGCCCACCTCGGTCTGCTCTGCCTCCGTCAGAGTCTCCTTGGAAAGCAAAGCGTTCAAGCGCGTGCTGATCTCGTCACTCACACCGTTGAAATAGCCTCGGATGGCCAACTGCTCGTATACCTGGGGCATAAAGGCCAGCTTTTCAAGCCGCTCTGATAGTGCCTTGTGGGCCTCCGTTCCCTCGGTGCTGTGGGTCACCTCGTGTAAGGCCGTCTCAAACCACGCCCGAGTGATGCCCCGCGCGGGGATGTCACCCCGCTCCAAAACGTCCGCTCCGATCACGATCACGTCCGTGTTGGGATCATAATAGGCGTTGGTGTCGGGGCTCTCCTCGGCGATCACGAAATGAAGCCTGTCCCCGGATACGCGGGAGAAGGTGTTCATCACCTTTTTAAGAGACCTATAACGTGCCTTTCCCTCCTTGGACAGCTCCCCGGAGAAAGCCGCCCGCCCCTTCATTGAAAGTGCCGCGTCAATGCTCGCCTCCTCAGCGTCGGGATCGTGATAGCGGCTGTCAAACCGCCCCGTAAGCCCCACAGAGCCCGCAGGATCGCCGTTCTCCGCGTCCGTTGCCGTCTGCCGCGCCGCCGCTCTCGCGTCAAGACGCGCCGAAAATTCGGGCTTCAAGGCACCGTCCTCGTCGAACCAACGGGACAGCTCATACTTCTCCATCACAGCCGCCCGCTTGTTGTCGGGGGCTTTTTTTAGTACCCCCTCCAACACACGGTAATTCTCACGGATGTCCTCCCCGATGCGGGTGTTAGCCTCGTCGGTCAGCTTGTCGTTGGCAAAAAGATTGCGACGCTTGCGCTCAAGGGTGTCCACCTCGGTCATCACTGATTGCACGTCCTCCGCCACAGCTCCCCCACTCAAAGCCCTGCCAACCGTCCCCGAGAACGCCGCGCCGGTGAGCGTACCCGCCACACCCGCCTCCCAAACGTCCCCGTAGAACGCGGGATCCAGATACTTCTTGTAGGCCTCCTTACCCTGATAGACCGACCGTGCCGCAGGATCAAGCCACTCGGAAACCATCTCCTCCGCGCCCTCCTGCAGAGCCCCCTTGACGAACCGCTTCACTCCCGTGTCAGCCACGGACTTGGATACGGCAGGCAGGAATCCCTTGCCGAACAACCCCGCGTCCAAGCCGCCGAACAGCTTTTCCGTGGCCACCTCGGTGCCGCCTCGGATGGCACCGTAGGCGAGGCCCTGATAATACCCCGCGCCGTCTCGGTACGCCTCCTGGGTCGCCTGACCCGCCGCCCCCGTCGCCATGGTGGCCATGGATGCCGCCTGTGTAAACGCCGCAGGCGCACCCGCGCCGCCCGTAGCTACGGACACCGCTACCGCCGGCAGCATTCCGCCCACGCCCTGCAATACCGACTCGATCATGCCGCCGTCCTTCAAATAGGAATCCTCGGCAATGTCACGCCCCGTCAGCATACGGTGCGCACGGTTGAAGATCTCGTTGCCCGTCCAGTCCGTTACGTCAAACTCGATCACGTCCTGCACGCCCTCGCGGAAATCCTTGCTGATAAGACCGCCCACGCCGCCGATGAGGCCGAGAGCCGCATCAAAAATGCCCTCCAGCGAGCGCCCCGCGCCCTCCAAAAGGTTACCGCCGAGATCCACCGCCGTGTCAAGTGCGCCGACAACCGGGTTTATTTCCTTTTTTTCCGCTTCCTTTTCCTGCACACTCCCCGGCGCGAGAGCGTAATTCTGAAGCGATACCGTATGCTTGTACGGGTTAATGAATGCCATTCTTTTTGTCCTCCGTTGTTAATTCACGAAATATACGCGTCCGTCATCTCCCTTGATGATCTTGGAACCCCTCACGTAGTAGATAACCCCCGGCTTGAGCGTGTCGACCTTAACGCCTGCGTTTTCAATTCCCGTCGCCTCTTTCGTGATCCGAACCGTTTGCGTGGTTCCATTCGTATCAGGGGCAGCGATCGTGTTTCCTGTGGCGTATGTGTTTTGATATGCGCTTAGTGTCTGCACTTGGTTTTGCGAAGCTCCACCATTCGATCCATCGCCGAAAAACAAATCGTAAAGCGCCGTATATTCTCCCTTGGCGGAATTGCTTCTCTCTTCGATGCCATAAACCTCTCCGTTGTGCTTCAGATACAGATTGCCACCAAGCCCGAACACATCGCCCTCTCTTGCCTGTCTTGCCGCCGCCGTTACGGTTGCGTCGCTAACAGGCGCGTCTCCGGGCGCGTTCAACTGCACACGGTAAGAATTGCCACCAACCTTCACCGTCAAATTCTTGTTGTCCTCGAATTTTGAAATGTCGGCAAACGTCGCGTTCTTGACCGTGAATGCACCTCTGTCGAATGCTTCCTGCTCCGCCTCGCTGCGGATCTGCTTGCGGTACCCTTCCAGCGTTATATCGCGGATGAGCTCTGCCTCAAGGGGGGAGAGCTTCTCTTGGTTGGCGTTAACGTAAGCCTCCAAGGTGTTGTAGTCCTCCTGAGAGATCTTTCCGTCAGCGCTGCTTAAAAACATCTGCTCCGCCTGTGCCGCCAACGCATCTGTCACCGCCTCACTTCGGGTCGCCGCTTCTCTCTCCTCCTTCTCGCGGTACTCGCGAAGCAAGGCCTCCCGCTCTGCCTGATAAGCAAGCGCAGCGTCTGCCTCCTCGCGTGCCTTGTCCTCTACCTTCTGACGGTACTCACGAAGCAAAGAATCCGACTCCTTGAGATAGGTGTCCTTCGCCGCCGCTTCTTCCTGCGCCCTCGAAAGCTCGCGCTCGCTTTGGTTCTTCAAAAGCTGCGTGTCCAGCTCCCTCACCCCTGCCGCATAGGCCGCATCCGCCGCACTTCGGTTTCCGAGATATGCGTTGAGCCCCTGCAGCTTGGCCGTCTCGGTCATACCCATGCCCTCAATGCCCTGCACAGCTCTCGCCTGCGGCAGATACTTCTGCAAGCGCTCGTGGGCTATGTAGGCTTCTCTCTTGGCCGCCGATCTCGCCGCCCGCTGCTCTCTGACCGCCGCACGGTACTGCTCACGTTCCTTCTCGGCCGCCGTGTCGTATCTCGTGCCGATGCCCTCCAGCTTGGCATTATACCGATCCTCTGCAGGACGCACGTATTCCTCCTGAGCTCCGGGGGCTGTCACCCCGGCATACCTCGTGTTGATGCTGTCCTGCTTGATCTTATAGCGATCCAGCGCCGGTTTCGCATAGCCCGAAGCCGCCTCGGCTTTCTCAGCAATCGCTCTGTTTTCGGGACTTCCCGGCATCTCGAATGTCAGACCCCATTTTTTTATACCGTATTTAGAGGTAGGATCCGCTTCCTCCTCCAAATATTTTTTAAGCATCGTTTCCATACGCCTCCTCCTTTCTCATTCCTTCGTTTCTGAATTTTTTCAAATATCTCGTCTTTTTGATGCGTCGCTCACGGTATTCCTCGGTCACGTAGGAGAAAGCGCCGTTGTATTTGAGCACTCCCATCACCGAGAAGAAGATAACCTGCACGATGATCCATATGAGCGCCGACGGAGAAAACCCCGCCACAAGCGTCACGCCGTAATAACCAAGCACGACGGATGTCACTACTTTGCCCATCGCGTCGGATGCCGCCGTCTGCTTTCTGTATTCGCCTACACCGCGCCCCATGTAAAAGGGATCGTCAGCCCGTCCCCCCTCGCTCATCAGCTCACCCGGGGAAAGCTCGGTCAGCCTCAGCGTCACCGCCTTGATATACGCCTTGAAACGCATCTTCTCCACGCGCTTCTGACGAAAACGGATCAGACGGCTGCGAATATCCTTCCCCTCGATGAGGGGGAGCGGCTCGTAAGCCTTGACCGCCCCTTCATCGGTAAAGCATTCGTGGTATACCATCCCCGCCCTGGAAAGGATCATGGAGCGCTGTACACGGTAGTTTTTCTTGTTTTCCCGGTCACACCAAGCTCCCAGCTCTTCCAGGTCGTCAGCCTCCACAATGGCCTCCACAACCCTGCCGTGCTCCTCCGATGCCGCAATCACCTCAGGCTCTCGCTTGCCCGTCAGAATGCCCTGAGTCTTGAACATGGAAGCAATTCCCATGCCGAAGGCAAAAGCCATCAGTCCATCCGCAAGGATCATAGGCACACTCTTGCCCGTCGGTGTCAGCTCCACGAAAGAAGTCATCACGTACATGATGCAGAATGCCGCGATTGCCGCATATCCGAGATATAGCTTACAGAACACCCTGATCTTTTCGTTTACGTTCATGTGATCCCTCCGTTCTGCTTCAGGTACTCCTTAACGCCCTCCAGGGTCGCCCGACTCGTCCTGTCAGCCGCCTCCCTGAGCTCCAGCTCCTTTTTGTATTTTTTGGCCATCCGCCCTGTCCAGAGCGCGTCAGCCGTTACAGATCCGAAAGCCACCCCCGAAAGGAGCGGAAGATCCACAATCACGGCCTTGAGAAGAAATACCAAACCGCATACAATCCCCAAGAACACCACACGTCCGGGGATTTTAACCTTTCCGAGAAAAGCAAGCAGCAACAGCCCTGCAAGAAGAATGCCGCCAAACCCCAGCTTCACGCCGCCCCCGTCCTTCGTATATAACTCCCAGCGGGAAAGAATAACCCCCGCCACGGGCGCGATCGTAACCCCGAAGCTGCCAAGACCGTACAGCGTCTTTCTCGTCTTGACCTGCTTTACCGTCATGTCCTGTAGCTTTGTCATGGGTCATCCTCCTCATCGGCTGCTTCTCCGTCCGGATTCGCTTCGGGTGTTTCCTCCGTGATCCGCGCGATCTCTGAGGCCACCCCCTTTTTCACAAGCTCTTCTTCAGCCCCGTGTGCCAGCTTCTCCATGCGGATGAGCTTTCCGACCCCGTTCTCAATGCGCCCCGTCTTGGCTCTCTCTCCGGCCGCATCGGCCTTCATGTCCCTCATAAAGCCCGAAAGCACCTCGCTTTGCGACTGTATAAAGCTCTCCATGGTATTGCGTTGCTCACACATGAACAGCTCCATGCGGTTAATCATCTCCATGTCATGCTCCAGCATCTCTTCTCTCGCACTCTCGGCCAACTCAGCCGTCTTTACACTGATCTTCGTCCCGTGATCCATCTGCTGTGACGCATCCTTGAGCTTTTTGATAACAGGAAGCAACGCCGCAAGGATCGCGCCTACACCGACACCGGCGGAGATGATGATGGGCGGCAGCGTCTCCTCGATGAATACGCCGACCCGCGTCAGCGTTCCGTCCTCTCCCCAGCGCATAACCGTCTCGATCGCCACCTGCATCCTTCCTGTCGCGGTCAGATATACCATACCCAACACGAGATCCAACAGCGTCACGATCAAAAGCACAATAATGAGTGCCTTTCCCTTCTTTTTTTCTTTTGCCATATTTCGGCTCCTTTCTTCAATCGTTTCCTTTATTTCGTCATGATCTTGAGTGTCCCCAAAACCTCCGCCGCAGGTACCCCGCTTGTTCCCAACTCCAAGCCACTCAGCACGATACGATCATCATACACCTCCACACGATAGCATTGGCTGGACTTAAAATCCTCGGGCGTGTATTTTCCGTCGGCCGCATCGGGGACAATATCTCTCGGCATACCGAGGGAAGGCACGTGGACG
>JAGARU010000086.1 GCA_017622085.1 Clostridia bacterium
ATCACGGACGCGTATTTGTACCGCCGTATGATCTTGCGCTTGCGGCGCTTGTAAGACGGGCTGAATTCCACGTCAGATATATCCAAGTTGTCAAACTCATCGAATTCGTCTCGGGTGTCCTCAACCGCAGATTCAATCAGGATGTCCAATTCGTCAAGTCTTTGACGCTTCATACAAGGCTTCACCTCCCATCTCAATCAAGAGTCTCCTGGCTCTCATATAACGCATTCGAACCAGATCATCGGTGATATTCAGGAATTTGGCAATCTCTTTCGTGGTCATTTCCTGCTCGAATTTCAGCAGGATAACGTCACGGTAGATATCGTCCAATTCACGAACCAGCGTTGCGACCAACCGTTGATTCTCTTCGTTGATCACCATGCGAACCACATCTGATTCCTCGTCAGCCACATCGCTCGCGAGCAATCCTTCGTCGATCTCCATCGCCATGGAAGCCTCCACCTCAAGCTGTCTTTTCTTTCGGCGGTAAAGATCAATGGCTTTGTTTTTCGTCGCGATCAAAATCAAATGCTTGAGTTTTCGTTCCTCGTCGAGATGCTTAAACGAATCCAAGCAATTCACAATGGTCAGAACCGCCTCGTGGACGCAATCCTCGGAATCCTGACGGTGATGTAAGATCGAAAAGGCGATGACGTACATATGCTTTTCATACTGATCATAGAGTTTTTCAACAAAAGAATAATCCTCTTCGCTTTCAATGGCCATCACGATCATGATGGGAAGCAAGTTGTTCACCGCCTTTCCGTTCAATTTCAAGCGTTGTCGGGGTACAAGTATTATACCACATTTCGCTAAAAAGGTCAATTAGCCTGGAAAATATAGCAATTTAGCTAAAGGTGTTCGGCCGTAAAAAGCCATGACTGAGGTTTTTTGTTAATTATTTGTAAACTATCGGCAGATTTTGTTACGGTTTTGAAATCCGGTTCGTTATTATAGATAGTATTTTTTTTATTGCGCGATTTCGGAAATTTCATTTGGATAGGTTGCATAAAAACGGAAAAATTCGGGAAAAGAGAGTTTTGGTGTATTTGTAATTTTGCAGAGGCTTTGTGCAGTTGCGAAGGTATATATTTTGACAGTAAGTGATGCAAGATTGTGAATGTTTTGTAAATTGATGGCGTTTCCTGTTATGTTTTCTGGATTGCTGTCGTTATTATTTTTAAATATTGTATACCTAATATACGCAGATAGCCTTTTGATATTAACGAAGGAAGAGAAGATATAATGATAATTTCTGTTGCTGGAAACATTTTAAGCGGAAAATCTACTTTAGCAAGACAAATTAGTAGATTATACGGATTTTCTTATATTCCCCAAAAACGTAGTGAACTTAATTTCTTAGAAGATTTCTTTGATAATATTCCGGAACATTTTTTCGCTACCCAAACATCCTTTTTGGTAAATAAAATCTCTGAAATTGAGGAAGAAATTCAAAAAAATTCAAACCTTGTTATTGATAGAAGTTTGTTTGAAGATATAAATATTTTTGCACAGCTTTGGATGGATAATTATAGTATCGATGATCGCGAAAAAAAGCTGTACAGCAGTTTATCAAATTATCTTCTTGGCACTATTCCTCTAACGGACGTTTACATATATTGTAAGTGTTCCTATGAAACAATCGCAAAAAGATTTTCCCAACGTCCACGTAGGTCGTTTGAAAATAAATATCCCCCAAATTATATTGAACAGTTATGCATAAGATATGATCATGTAATATTTCCTAGTAATGCCATTATTGTGGAAATTGATAGCGAACAGCTTGATTTTAGAGATGATAAAACAGTCATAAATCTTATGAATATGATTATTAATTATATGACCGAAATAGAGAGTGGCGAACAGTTGTCAATATTTGACGATAGGAAACCTGTACCCGTTAGTACTCCCCATATAAAAATATTAGGTAAATTAATCCAACCAATATCGTTCGGAACAAATATAAATGTTAAGAAAAAAGTGATTTATCTAGCTGCTCCATTTACAGAATTCGCAAAAGAAGAATCAATTACAAGAGAGGCGGACACCCCGAAAATGGATTTAAATATTCAAAAGAGTTATGGAATACTCTCTGTTGAGTATCAAAACTTATTGAAGAAAATAAAAAAATATTTGTCATTTGATGGCCAATATGAAGTTATATTGCCTCATAAAGACGAAAACAATTGGGGAAAACGATATTTATCAAATGAACAAATACTGGACGCTATGATAGTAAATATTAAAAAAAGTGATTTAATATTTGCGATTGTAACAAATAGTATTGGCGTACATATGGAGTTTTCAATGATGTTAATGCAGGACAAGCCTATGGTTTTAATTATTATTGATGAAAAAACAGATGGTTTTTATGCGGATGGATTGAAAAATAAAAGCAACGTGTTGGTAATAAACGTTAATTCCATGAACGATATAAAAAAATTGCTGAAGAATGACCGTATTGAAAATTTTATACAACAGGAGTTAAATAATGAGAAAAGTATTTAGTTGGATAAAAAACAAAATAATTGATTATTATGATCAAATATCAAATATTGTGTCAGCCATATTATCAATAATATTATCTTTGTTAGCAAATTATATATATGATTTTTTATGTGCCGATGCAGAATCTTCAACACAAGCTAACTATTTTATTATTACTACATTAGTTTTATTTGTTATAGTATTGATTGTGGGAATATCTTTGGTTTCACAGAAAATAAAAAAATATCTTTTCCGAGATAAATACTATAACGAATATATACAAAAAGCCTATTTTGCAATTCAAGATTTATCAAAAAAGAATCAAGAGGAATTTCAAAACCTGTGTGAAGTTACATATAATAAAACAGATTATATAAATTGGCTCTCGCGTTGTATACAAATTTCTGTTGAAGAATGTTACAATTTCTTTTATAATTCTTTTGGTAGTGGATCATCTTTGTTTTCTGATACAATAATAAATTTCGAAGTAACATATATGACTTTATCATATAAAGATGGAAAAATCACAATTCCTTCTTCATGCAATTATGAGAGACGAAAACCTACTTCCATGTTGATGAGAGATCGTAATCCGGATATTTATTGCGGTACCGTAACAGCAGAAATTTATAATGAATATAATAAACATCGTAAGCCGTCGTTTAGGATTATTGAAAGTACACAAAAAGGGTATAAGTTTATATATGATAATCAAAATCAACGAATCAAATCCTCCATAGTTCTTCCGGTCTTGTCACACAAAAGTGAATTGTTAGGAACTATTGTCGTACATTGTAATAAAGAATTTTTCTTTAGCAAAAAGCAAAGAAAATTTTGGTATGAAATAATGCAACTTTTTGCTTTGGAAATTGGAACGTATAAATTATTATTGAACTATATTGTTGAACAAGGAGATGTGCCATTTTGATGAATAGATATACAAATCGTGTCGAATTGATTGGTTGTACAGCAAGTGGCAAAACAACCTTGTGCAAAACTATGCAAAAATTAGGCTGGAACGCTATATATGAGCCATATATGCAAAATCCATTTTTAACGAGCTTTTTTCAGGGATATGATTGCGCTTTTGAAGTGCAAATGTGTTTCTTGTTGCAACATTATAATAAAATCAAATCTTGTGCTAATTTGGATTCGCAAAGCATATGCGATTTCTCTTTATCCTTAGATGATATATATGCAACTATTTTACTAAATGAAAAAGAGAAATCCATATATAATGAGTTGTTAGCACACATACGATATGTGATTGGTTACCCACGGTATATAATTAAAATCGAATGTCCGGATGCGACAATTTTGAATCGAATAAGTATTAGAGGAAGGGCATACGAGAAATCAGTCGATGTCAATTTTATTCAAGAATTAAATGACAGAATAAATTGTTTTGCTATTCCAAATAATTTCATTGTAGTTGACTCTTCGTTGATAAATTTTTCTAATGAAAATGAGGTTTACAATGAAATAATTAAAAAAATGGATAGATAAATTTACAAGAACTTGAAATAATGAATCTTAGACTAATGATAGGAAAATTCGACTTTGTTATATTTATCTCCACCAAAAGAAAAGAGACGGTCTTGTACCGTCTCTTTTCTTTTGTCGAAACAGGCGGGTGAGAAGCGCTGCGCAAACGGTTTGATGCATAATAGATTTCGGATGCAAATAATAGAGTTTGCTGCCGAGCTTGCTCGGCGGGGTTCAGATCCCGCTTATCTCCACCAAAAGAAAAGAGACGGTCTTGGCGCACCTGCGATAAAGCAGGTTTATATGTCAAATAATGAACCGCCGAAAGTGATTAAAGATTACTTTCGGCGGTTTTGTTATTTTTTATAGATGATTTGATCACAAGTCAAATTAGCAGAAGCTACGTTTCCTGCACATTCAATTGTTTTCGCTTGAAGTTTATAGCAATCGGTTATATTGTTACAAATGACCTTCTGTGCATTCAGTTCGTTTACGTCAATATTTCCTTCACTCTTTACATCCCCGTTAATTGTGCTGCTTTTTATAGTTTGATGGCACACCACATCTCCGTTAATGGAACTGTCAGATATGACATGTCCGTAAATCTCCACCTTGAAATACTGTGTTCTATCGTTACAATCGTGAGGAAAGGCAATTTCAATAGGGGGCTCGTCCGGTGAAAAAGTAGACGAAACCTTTAATACTTTTGTACCTCTCATCTGCACCACCCGTATGACGTTATCATCTTTCATAAAGGATTGAAGCTCTGAACAGGCTGTAAGATCATCCGAAAACAATGCATCAATGGAAACGCCAAACAAATTCGCAATTTGGGGTAGCAATGCAATATCGGGCGTATTAGCATTATTTTCCCACTTTGAAACTGCTTGATAAGAAACACCTATTTTTTCCGCAACTTGATCTTGCGTTAGATTATTTTTCTGCCTTAATTGTTTTATGTTATTACCGATATTCATTGTCTCTACCTCCTTTATTGTAATATTATTATACCATCTTCTAAGAATTTTTTCAATAGAGCATATCTCTTGTTTCTCAACCGTTGCTTGAGTTTGCTTTGCTTTTGTGTACACAAAAGCAGTGCTTGTCAGGAAAATTGACGGACATTCGAGACACACAAACCAAGGCTCCCTTGTGTAAAGGGAGCTGACGTCGAAGGCGGCTGAGGGATTGTTTTACGATGAAATTTTTGCTTTTACAATCCTTTCTGTGTGATCACAAGATGCGCAGATACGGGACGGGTTCCGCCGGCAAGAGGCGTGATGGTCAAGGCAGCGGCAGTCCCTGCGGAATTACGAACCGTCAGAACCGAATTGACCTCCGTGGTGGTCACGACGGCCGTGCCGGTTAGCCTTGCCATTTACCCCCGATTCACCGATCCGAACAGCTTCATCTTTTCAACAACCGATTGCTTGATCGCCTCCACCTTTCGATTGCGGATGGTAAGATAGGCTTCCCCTGCGGAAAGTCCTTCGGACATGGCGCGGTTGCCAGCAAGACACAGGTCGGTGAAGATATTGACCTTGGCGATTCCCTTGGCGATTGAAGTTCGGAAATCATCGTCGGACAGACCGGAGCCGCCGTGAAGCACAAGCGGAACGGGAAGTGCTGCACGCAAGGCGGCAAGACGTTCAAAATCAAGCTTGGGCTTGGATTTGTATGCACCGTGCGCCGTGCCGATGGACACGGCAAGCGCGTCCACTCCCGTTGCTTTCAGATAGGCTTCGGCTTCATCTACGCGGGTGTAGAGGTCGGTCGCGTCGTTATCCTCGGCGGAAGCCTCGCCCACGTGGCCGATCTCACCCTCGACAGTTGCTCCGAAGGCGTGAGCGATTTTGACGATCTCTCGGGTATCGGCAATATTTTTGTCATAAGCACCCGCCGAGCCGTCGAACATGATGCTGGAGAAGCCCAACTGCAATGCCTCCATACAGCGGTCAAAGGTCAGGCCGTGGTCATAGTGGACAACCACGGGGATCGTTGCGCGCTTGGCGGCGGCGATGATGGAAGGCGCTATGAGCTTCAACTCGCCGTTGGGTAGCAGTACCTCGGCAGTGCCGATGATAACAGGGGAGCGGCATTCCTCTGCGGCGGAAATAACACCCTCCAACATATCGGTATCGGTTGTGTTGAAAAGGCCTACGGCATAATGGTTTTGCTGCGCGTCAGCAAGGACGGCATTCAGGTTAACGAGCATGGGATGACTCCTTTCGGGGAATATGATGAGTGGGAAGATACAAGATACGAGATACTAGATACGAGATACAAGATACAAGATAAAAACGGAGTAGCTGATATTTTACAATTTTGTATTTTATTTAGTCTTCAATCTCGGGATTTCTTACAATGCGCGGATCGGTAAATTCGTCGGTTTCATCGGTGCTGTGGGTAGAAAACTCGGAAATGACCGCGCCCTCTTCTCCACCGACAAACCAATGCAAAGTCCCGGGCAGGAGCGTAAATTGCTGACCGGGCTCAAGGATCGTCTCGGTAAACACAGTCACGTCGGTCTTGGGGAGGGAAATCGAAATATCCTCTTGGCGTGCGGAGGGATCCGTGTCGGTATAGAGATAGACCTTGCCGTACCGACAGCGGAAGGTTTCCTCCTTACCCTCCTGGCCGTTGGTGGGAACATGACGGTGCTCGGGACAGCATTGACCCGGCAGGAGTACCATTTCCTTGGCGCAAACACGGTCGGTATTGACATATACAACCAGCTGAAGCCCGACGTCCTCTATCATGTTCAACCCGAAATCGGCTACCTCCATGTTGGCTTCTTCCTCGGCGGTCAGAATGATGTGCGCTTTTTTGAAATATGCAGAAGCGATGGCTCGCTGTTTGTCTGCGGTTGCTTTTTTCATAGCTTTTTCTCCTTATCACAATTGATTTTTTTCAAAGGCATCAATGATCTCTCGAATATAGGCAACGTCCTTCATACCGCTGACAGAATCCTCGGCGGTCAGATTGCAGGCAGCTGCGCCTGAGGCAAATTCCAGAATATCGTGATCGGTATAACCGTGATAGATGCCGTAAAGGCATCCGGCGCAGAAGGCATCTCCCGCACCGACAGTTCCCTTGATGTAGCCCTTCGGAAGCTTGAGGGAGGGGACAACGGTATAGGTTCCGTCAGACGATAGACAGAAGCCCGCCTCGGGACAATGAATCAGCACACGCTGACTGACACCGTGGGACATCAGAAGCTCCATGGTGGTGCGTATGTTTTCCATGATGAGCTTTCCGTCGGCATCGCGCGGCGGAAGTCCCGATACCCCACAGGCCTCGATCTCATTCATGATGGCATTGTCGGTGTAGGGAAGGGCAGCCGTGACGATTTCGGCAAAGTGGTCATTCAGATTGCTGACCACGTCCACAGAGGTCGTGATTCCTTCTTCCTGTGCGGCTTTCAGAAATCGTGCCAAAGCGGTACCGTATGTGGGATCTGGCGCATCAAAGCCATCCAACAAATGTATGTAAGCAACGTGCAGCATACGGCAGCCTAATGTGGATAGATCGATATCTTCGGGGGTAAAATGGGCGTTTGCACCGCGATGATGGAAGAAAGTGCGTTCTCCCGTCGCCTGCAGGGTCATCACGTCCGAAAAGCCCGTGGGATGGTCGCGTGTGACCTGTACGCCCGAAGTATCTATTCCATATCGCTGCAGCTCTCCCAAAGCGTATCGACCGGCTTCATCGTCTCCACGCTTGCCGAGCGCGCTGAGCGACATGGTAGGGTCGATCTTGGCCAGACTGATGAGGGTATTGGGCACACTCCCCCCCACGGCACGGGACATAGACGTGATATTGACAAGCATTCCGCGCTCGGGGAATTTTTCGATGATCTTGACCTCGTCGGTCAATATGTTGCCTGCCACGGCAATACCGGTCTTGGATCCGCGAACCAAAGTGTCCACCGAAACCCCAAAAAGATCGGCCAGACGGATGATCTGGGGCATTTCGGGATAACCGGCGCCCCGCTCCCATTTGCTGATGGTCTTGTTGCTGACAAACAGCTTTTGAGCCAGCTCGGTTTGCGTCATTCCCATTTTTTTGCGCATACGCGTAATGTTGCGGGCAATGTGAATGTCGGATTGTCTCTGCAGCATATCCTCTCTCCTTTCGGATCATTTGTCTTCATTATACCTGTTTTTTTCTCGAATGTCAACCGCCTTTTTGTTAACCCGAACGGAGATTTTATAAAGAAAATGTCTACGATCCGTAGAAATTCGAGCCGCCCAAAGGCAAAAAAGTCGGGAACAGCGGATGCTGTTCCCGACTTTTCTTTATTCGGTTGCCTCAGGCAGAGGAAGCACGACATCCTCCGTCTTAGGTGCCTCTACGACAGGTACACGGTGGGTCACAAGAGCCTCACCGATTCCCTTGACGAAATCCCGTGTGACGGTCACGGTCTCAGCCGTGTCATCCGAGGGAAGCTCATACATGAGCTTCATCATGAACTGCTCCATGATGGCACGAAGACCGCGCGCACCGGTATTGCGCTTCAGGGCTTCTTCCGCAATGGCTTCCAGCGCTGCTTCATCAAAGATGAGCCGCACGTTGTCCATGCCGAACAGCTTCATATACTGCTTGATAATCGCATTTTTGGGATCGCGAAGGATACGAATAAGTGCGTCTTTGTCCAGATCAGTCAGTGTTACGATGACAGGCAAGCGACCCACAAGCTCGGGGATCAATCCGAACTTGACGATGTCATGGGGCACAACACTCTTGTATACGCCCTGATCCGTGCGCTCTGCTTTGGTGTGGATCTCACCGCCAAAGCCGATGGTAGATCCACCTTCACGCTTCTCGATGATCTTGTCGAGACCGTCAAAGGCACCGCCGCAAATGAACAGGATGTTTTCGGTATTGATGCGGATGAACTCCTGGTTGGGATGCTTTCTGCCGCCCTGCGGAGGAACGTTGGCTACCGTACCTTCCAGAATCTTGAGGAGCGCCTGTTGCACACCCTCGCCCGAAACGTCGCGGGTGATGGAGCGGTTCTCGCTCTTGCGGGAGATCTTATCCACTTCATCAATATAAATGATACCGCGCTCAGCAAGGTCAACGTCATAGTCTGCCGCCTGGATCAAGCGCAGAAGGATATTCTCTACGTCTTCACCGACGTAACCTGCCTCGGTCAGCGTGGTTGCATCGGCAATGGCAAAGGGAACCTGCAAGGTCTCGGCCAAGGTCTGAGCCAGATAAGTCTTACCTACACCCGTAGGGCCGAGCAAAAGCACGTTGCTCTTCTGCACGTCCACGTCCTTGAGCTCCTCCATGATGGCTTCAGTCTCGGTCATGGGCTTTTTCGAGGATTTTGTATGGTTCTTCTTTTTGGTCAGAATTCTCTTGTAGTGGTTGTAAACAGCCACCGAGAGCGCGATCTTGGCTTCATCCTGACCGATGACGTACTCATCGAGAGAGGCCTTGATCTGCTTGGGGCGGGGCAGGGTAGCCAGATTCAATTCTCCGAAGGATTTGGTGCCCGTGATGGGGGAGTTGACTTCATCGATCAATTCCGCACAGGCATCCACGCAAAAATCACAAATATAAACCCCCGTGGGAGAGGGAATCAGGAAATTGACCTGATGCTCGTTGCGTCCGCAAAAAGCACAGTTGCGAAGATCCTTGTGATTGCCCGTGCCGCCGTTGTTGGTAGTATTAGACATATGGATTTCCTTTCTCGGAGAAGCTTACTGACGCTTTTCAAAAATACGGTCGATGAGGCCGTACTCCAAAGCCTGTTCTGCCGTCATGAAATTGTCGCGGTCGGTATCCCGTTCGATTTCCTCCACAGGCTTGCCGGTTCTTTCGGAGAGAATCTTGTTCAGCATATCGCGGGTGCGGAGAATGAGCTCGGCCTGGATCTTGATATCGGAGGCCTGACCCTTGGCACCGCCCAAGGGCTGATGGATCATGATCTCGCTGTGGGGAAGGGCAAATCTCTTGCCCTTGGTGCCTGCGGCCAACAAAAACGCACCCATGCTGGCGGCCATGCCGATGCAGATGGTGGATACGTCACACTTGATGAACTGCATGGTGTCATAGATCGCCATGCCGGCAGTGACAGAGCCGCCGGGGCTATTGATATAAAAGGAAATATCCTTGTCGGGATCCTGCGCTTCCAGGAACAGAAGCTGAGCAACCACGAGAGATGCGGTGGTGTCATTCACCTCATCCGAAAGGAAAATGATACGGTCATTGAGAAGACGGGAGAAAATGTCATAGGAACGCTCTCCGCGGCCGGTCTGTTCGACGACCATGGGGACGAGTGCGTCCTGGGGGTAAAAGGGATTGTAGTTCATGTTGTACCTCTTTTCTTTAATAAGGAGATAAATTGTTGTTTAGCGGAGGATTAACGAAAACCCGTAGGGGCGGATTCCATATCCGCCCGATATGAAAAATCATTGATTTATTTAGATCTTTAGGAAGTTTTCGGGCGGATATAGAATCCGCCCCTACAGAACGACAATAACCCTCGTAAATTATTTTTAGCGGTTAGTCATTTTATGCCGTAGGGGCGACCCTGTGTGGTCGCCCGCCGTCCCAAGATCGGCAAAACCCTTTTGGATCAACAATCTTTTTGACG
>JAGARU010000087.1 GCA_017622085.1 Clostridia bacterium
TTCAGTTTTTTCACCATTATGTTATCACATATATAGAATTTTATCAAAACTTATGTTATAATGCTCATTGAAAAACGCAATATGCAGGAGAGATTATGACTGAACTTTACTTATCACTCCCCTTTCGAGCGGCGTGCACCATTTTTACAAATTGCAGGGACTTCCGTCAGTCGCTTGAGGCCAAATATGGGATGTACGTACGCCCGACCGCTAACGTAAACACAGATCTTTTCTTTTCCATCATACGGGAGGGGGAAAAATATCGCTTTCTGTTTCCCGGAGAAGAGACCTTGACCGCCGCCCCGCTCTATGAGCTGGACCGCTACCTGTTTGAGCATCTGGCATTTGACCCTCAGGTGTTTGCCCTGCACGGGGCGGCGGTTGAATGGAGAGGCGAATGCTACATCTTTTTGGCGGCTACAACCAGCGGAAAGACAACCTTGACTGCATATCTGACGGAGTGCGGCTTTGGTTATTTAACGGACGACTGTGTTCTGCTTGACCGAGAAAGCTTTTGTGTATATCCCGATGCAGAGCCCATCCACCTACGTCAGGGCGGCCTAGAGGTTTTAGCACGGTATGAATCCGTACCCGACGGTCTACAGGCCATCGGTGAAGCACCCGCCCTGCGCCGATACGTTTATACACCAAAAAACACGGTGGACAAGCCCGTCCCTCTGCGCCGTATCTACTTTATGGAGAGAACCAAGGACGCAAACGACCTCTCTTCCCTATCTACCAATGAAAGCATAGCCGCGCTGATGCAGGCACCCATTACCCCCTACCCCGTGACGGGGGATTATCTGCGTTTTCTCTCCCGCCTTGCACGCGTGGGATGCTACCGTCTGCGTTACAGCGACATGGCCTACGTAAAGGAGCTGATACAAAATGAACCCGAACCTACTATATAAGCTGCTGTTTGCCCGTCTTGGGTGCGGACATCCCGTGGAGATCACCGTGGAGGGAGTCAGCATGAATCCCACCTTGTACGAGGGCGACACCGTTACAGTCAAGCAAGAATCACCCTACGAGATCGGCGATCTGCTGGTATTTCTATATAAAGGAAAGTTACTGGTGCACCGACTGCTAAAAACGGATGGAAACACCTACTACTGCAAAGGCGACAACGCCTTTCGGCTAGAGGACGTGCCGCTAACGGACATTGCAGGCACGGTAATCCTACACAATGGAGCGGCTCTTGCGCCCGTGCCTTCCTGGTTGCCGGCGCTCTCCTACCGGGTAAACCGTGTGTTCCGCGAGAAGCGATACAATGTCGAGCAAACAAAAAGAAGCGGCACGTACCGCTTTTACAAAAAAATATTATTTAAAAGCGAGGACAATACTATGATCTACAAAAAGAACGATGCTATGGACTACATTCTCTCCGACGAGACTTCTCTTGCCGTATTTGACCCCGAAAGCGGCGATACCCATTTCTTTGACGAGACGGGCATTGACATTTTAAACTGCCTGAATGATCCCTGTGATCTTTCCACTCTGCTTGCCCGTTTGTGCGAGATCTACGAGGCATCCTCCGAGGATATCCGAGAGGACGTGGAGGAATTCTTGGCGGAAGTGATCGCTAAAAAGGTCGTGCTGGCAGAATGAATGTTAAAACTGTCTACATAGAGATCACCAATCGGTGCAACTTGAATTGCCGCACCTGCTATAACCGCTCCGGGCTGAACCGAGAAACAAAGGAACTGACCGTAGAGCAGATCGAGTCGATCATGATCACCCTTGCGCGATACGGGGCAAACCGTTTTCTCCTCTCGGGCGGAGAGCCCTCTTTGCACTCTGATTTCCATCGAGTACTGGCGCTGATCGACAAATATCCCGATTATTCCTTTGGGATCGTCACCAACGGCACCAATCACGATCCTTTATTGATCGATTATCTCTGCACGCGAAAGAACATTTCCTTGCAGATCAGCCTGGACGGTGCAACCGATGAACAAAACAGCTTGACGAGGGGAGCCGGAAGCTTTGCCAAGGCGATCTCCTTTGCCGAGAAGATCCGAAATCCGCACATGGCACCCCTTCTCAAAATGGTAGTATCGCAAGCCAACGAAAGTGGCGTGGAGGGCTTTTACCGTTTGGCCATATCTCTCGGTTTTATTCCGGAGTATGCCGCCATCTATAAGTCTGGCAACGCGGTCGACCGCTGGAACGACAAAGCGCTAACTCCCCAGGGAAAGCTCAAGCTGCTGAAAACCGTACAACGCTTAAATCGGGAGCTTGGTGCAGAAGCCTTCTTGCCTATGTGCACCTTTACCTGCCCCTTTTCCACCGGCGAGGGGAAAAATATGTCCGTTTGCGTTAAGGTGGACGGCTCGATTCAGCCCTGCCAGAGCTTGTACGATGACAAATTTACCCTTGGTAACGCTCTCCGCTTTGATGAAGCGGAATTCACAGAAAAGCTGGATAGCATTCTGGCCACAGCCAAGGCGCGAAAACACACAGATTTTGGTTGCGGCAAATGCATGCTGAAGGATTTCTGCGGTCGGGGTTGCATGGCGGCAGCATATTTGAATAGCGGAGATCCTTTGGGGAATGATGAGGATTGTACCTTCCGCAAGCTAACCGTACTAAACGGAATTTCCATCGACGAGGTGGTAAAATGACGGGCCTTGAAGCGATAAAAGCACTCCGCGCCTTTATGGGAGGGACACCTCCCGATGAAGAGTTGATCCATCTTCTGCTCAGCCACGGGTGCGGACATCTTTTCCCTGATCGCTTACCCACGGAGAAGCTTGCGCTCAACCGCATGGCCGTGAAGGAGCGTCTTCGGGTATGCAAGGACATTTTTGCAAGGATTGACTTCCCTTATGCGGTCGTCAAGGGCGCCGTGCTTTCCCAGCGCGTGCACAACGATCCGTTCCGCCGTATGTCCGGGGATGTTGATTTGTTGATCCGTCGCCAAGATGCCGATGCACTGAAAGCACTTCTTCATGCCGAAGGCTTCATCCAGGGACGGATTACAGAGGAGGGGGTTGTTCCCTTCTCGCGCCGGGAAATCCTATTTCAAACCGCGATGAGCCACCAAACCGCACCTTATGTCAAGGAAACCGGACACCCACTATGCCCGTATGTTAACGTGGACGCTAATATGGATATCCTGTGGGGTGAAAGCGAGGCACGAGGTGATATGGACTTGGTATTGGCACATACGGAGTCGGCAAACATCCTTGGCACTTCCCTCCGCCGACTGACGCCGGAAATGGAGTTTATCGCGCTTTGCCTGCACCACTACAAGGACATAAATTCCCTATATCTTCTTTCCAAGGGCGGCTTGCGGTTGAAGCCGTTTATGGATCTGTATCTATACCTAAAAAACGTCCGCCCGCGGGCTGACGTAATCTGCGCATTGGCAGAAAAATTATCCGTTGGAGCTTATCTTTGTGTGTGTCTTGCTCAAGTGAATGAAATCTTTTCCGATGAAATCAGTGAAGCTTATTACCAAGCTTTGCTACCATATGAGCAAAAAGAGTTAAATAACGCTTTAGGATTAAACGCTCAAGAGCGAAGATCCTGGGATATTTCGCTACTTGAGCGGCTATTCCACTCGGATCTGCCCACGCACATATCCTCTCGCCTCACAACAGAAGACAAAAAGAAAATTGAACTAAATTCCCATTTTATGTAAAAATAACGACGCTTCGGCGTCGTTATTTTTTATTAAAGTTAAAAATTAAGCGTTTTCAACCTTGATAAACAGTTATTTTCAACATTTATTAAAAATACTGATGTGCACCTCATCGACAAAATTTTTATATGTGTTAGAATTTTCATGTCGACTATGACAGAAAGAGGTGATTATATGAGAAACGCACTACATCAAAGCATCAAAGAGTATCTATGCGAACAAATCAAAGCAGTTCGATTGGAAAACAAGTGGTCAAAGAAAGCAATGGCCGAAAAGCTCTACATGGATACCCGCTCTTACTCAAATTTGGAAAAAGGCACTTACGCTTGTGGAACAGTCACATTAGTCTCGTTCTTATTTGCTGTCTTGCCTGAAAACAAGAGACTGATTACTTTGGATGAGTTACAAAAGCTGATCTCGAAAGTTCTTTCCGGTGCGGCATAAGGGTGAGAGGGGTTCGTATGGAATATGTTCTACTTACACAACATTACACCTACAACCAAATTACGCACACCAACTATGGGATCGGGCTGATTGATGAAAATGATCCCGACGGAGTCCTTATCGATGCCATTACGGATCTATCCACAAACAAAAACGAGGTTCTGCATTTGATCAAGCTATGCAATAGCCTATCGTTGGACCCAATACATCTGCGAGATATTGTGAATGATTTTCTTGCCACAAAGTAAAAACGATCCTGCTCACTCGCTAATTTGCTGTTGCGAGTGAACAGGACATTCTTACTTTTTACAATATTCTCCAATCAGTTCTCGAGCGTATTCAAAGTATGACGGATTGAGCGAATAGTACTTCGTTTTTCCTTTGCTCTCTGTATTCAGCATACCTGATTTCAGCATCGCAGTTAAATGATAATATCCCGTGTTTCCTTTAAAACCAACGCCAATGTTGACGTCAAAGCACGTTACCTTTTTCTTCTCCAGTATGAGATCTAATATTTGTATGCGCGCAGGTTCGGCCAAAATTCCGCCTAAAGATGACAAGCATAAAAGTTTTGAATTTCCCTCTCCGGGTTTATATTTTCGCCCGACAACAAGAAACTCTGCCCCATCCTTTTCCCACCGTTTGCAGCACTCTGAATCCACCAAACTAAGCACGGGATATACGTTGCTCCCCTTGTATGGGAGATTACTTAAAAGCTTTTTGGTTTCTTCTTCATACCGGTCAGATGTGTCGCCAAATTCATTCTCATATAAACTTTCTATCTGAGTATACACAAAAAGCATATGAGAAGTTAATTGTTTAATAATGTGTTCGGGCGCTAAAGCTATCGTTAATATTTGACACTTTAATTCATGCGATAAATTTGATGCCATAACCATATCAGCAATAATTCGAAACACTTCGTCGTTATTGAGCTTATACTCAACGTTTTCATTCGGGAAATAAAAGATCAGCAGTTCTTGCATAAATTTTTGATAGTTATCTATCATTCCTATTAAACGATGAATAGTTGTTTTCGCTATATCTTTTGATGGCTGTGATAACAAAAGCATTTCGATGAACGTATTGCCCGTTTTATTGCATGTAAAGAATGGACGCAATGTATTGGAAATACCCGTCATATCAACGACATCCGGCAATGCCACGCTCATATTATTCGGATCAAAAAACAAACGGTATGCTGCCAGTAGATCAATTATTTTTCCAAAAGTGTATACAAACATATTGCCTCCCATTATCATGAAATTTTTATAATCAGTTTTTACATCTATTAGCATAATAGGTGTAAAAAACAGCAGATCTCTTATGGTTTTTACACCTAAAACTATTCATACAGAAAGATCAAGCGCAGTATTTTTAGATTTATTTGACTTTTTTTAATATGTATGCTAAAATATTAGCAATAAAAAATCTTCTATTATGCTATTAGGCGCAACTGTTAAAAAAGTTTCCCAAGCCGATTCATCAACATTTTCTTATGATCCATCATCGAATGTGCATATCGCTTGAGTGTGACCGTAGGAGACTTATGCCCCAAAATCTCCGAAAGTGACTTTACATCCATGCCGCATTCCAAAGCTCTCGTCGCAAACGTATGCCTTAATGCATGAAATCCCCTGTGGGGGATTTTGTTATTTTTTAGCATAATTGAAAAACTGCTTTGATAAGAACGGACCGATATTGCACGACCGTGCGCTTCCACCACATAGGTCGTCTGTCTTGCTTTCTTCCATTCTTTCAAAAAAGGGATCAATTGCTTCGGAAGTGGAACTACTCGGTGAGATGTTGCTGTTTTCGGTGTATCAACCAATCGGCAATACTCGCCTTTTTCGTTTTTTCCGTCATGGCACGTTTTATTGACTGTAATCTCTCCGCGGTTCAAATCAATATCTTCCCACTCCAAGGCCAGTAATTCTCCAATTCTCAATCCTGTGTATAGGCATAAAATCACTCCCTTCATTTTATTGCGCTTGTCTCTTTGTACGGCCTGCTCGATGATTTTTTGTTCTGTTGTAGTAAAGCATTCTATTTTCCGCTCCTGCATTCGTGGGCGCTTCAGCCGGTTCATCGTATACTCGGGAATCACTCCCATAACATATGCGCGTTCCATGGAGCTTTGGATCACCGTAATGATGGAATTTATAGAATTAGAAGACAAACCTTCACCTGATTTCAAGTTCCCATTCTTCATTAGCTCGGTAATGTATCTTTGGACAATTAAAGGTGTTACATCTTCAATTTCGCACTCACCAAAATAAGGAATTATTCTATTTTTGGATATTTCCACATATTGGTTATATGTCCTTGCTTTTACCGCGGGTGCCACATAATTCTCAAGCCACTCTTTCAACCAATCTTTATATTTCATTTCTTACCTCTCCACATTTACAGTTTATCCTTTCGTAAATAAAAATATCAAAAGGTCATAGCTTAACCATGCTATGACCTTTTTATTGTTTTCTTATTAAGGTTATTATAAAGTCTGCAACTTACGTATCACATCTTATGATTTTCAACATTTATTCAATATGATTTTTTATAATTATCGAATTTTGTCTTGATTACATTCGAATTTCGTGCTATAATTTAACTTATATAATATCATAAATATAAATTATCCAGGAGAAAAGGATGGCGAACATTGGACTAATCGGAAAAAACTCTATTTCTTTCGTACGACAATTGCTCACTATATGGAACAACGGTGATTGTGCAGTATTAATCGATGCACGCATCCCACTAAATACTGCGGTTAAAATGCTGAAATTAGCAAATGCCAGCGTCTGCTATTTAGATAAGGCCCTAGGGAATGCACCAAAAGATAGCATTCAATGGATCCACTATGAAGCGGATGAGGCAAATTTCGACTTTATTCCGCAAGAGCTTTACGAGCAATTTACACCGCGATACACAGAAGATGATGCAATTGTAATATTTAGTTCCGGAACCACCGGAGATGCAAAGGGGATTCTTCTCTCTCACAGAGCGATCAATTGCAATGCAGATGCGATTGCTGATTACATGAAATTAACAAAGCTCGATCGATTGTGTAGCGTAAAATCATTTACCCACTCCTCAACCATCACCGGAGAATTATTACTTGCCCTAAAGACAAAAACACCGCTTCTGTTAGCGCCCACCATGGCACTCCCCCGAAAACTGTTCCGCGAACTTGAGCGAAACGGAATCACCCGTATCTTTTTGAATCCTGCTCTTTTAGCGCTCTACACAGATGCCCAGGAAGCAATGAATTTCTCTTTCTCTCATCTAAAAACACTATACGTAAGCGGCTCCATCCTAAATGACCGCCTCTATGAAAAAGCACACATAGCGTTCCCCACGCTAAGCATTTATAACTTGTACGGTGCATCCGAGGCCGGGCCTCGTATCTGTGTGCAGAGCGAAAAAACCAAAGAACAGAATTCCGTAGGGCTCCCTATACGTGACGTTCAAGTCTGTATATGCAAAGAAGATGGCATGATAGCTTCCGTAGGTGAGGCCGGTGTTCTCCACGTAAAAACTCCCTCACGATTCACCGCATACTTATCCGGACAAGAGCGCCCCTCTCTTTTAGGAGGCTTTTGGATCAACACCGGAGATTTAGCGTATCAAGACATATATGGAGAATATCATATTCTCGGCCGATCCGATGATTTGATTTTTTCGGATGCGTATAAAGTCTATCCGGCAGAAATTGAAGCACAAATCCTCAGAATTCAAGGGATCGATGCTTGTAAGGTGGTTGGATATGAAACAGGAGCACGAATGTGTGTGGCATGTGTATATGAATCCCCTCAAGGGATCGACGCAACCACCATTCGTCGAGAACTCACATCTAAACTACCCTCATATGAAGTACCGGAAATCTTGCTTTATTTGTCAAAAATCCCCACTAATCTCAACGGAAAATATGATGTAAAACAAATAAAACTTATGATAGACCAACATTTATCCCAACATGCACCACTTCTTCGGCCTATGAACGAAACTTCCATCGAATAGACAAATCTAAAAGGAGACTCAACTATGAAAAAGTTGAAA
>JAGARU010000003.1 GCA_017622085.1 Clostridia bacterium
AAAGATGCACTTCGTTAGGCTCCCTCCGGGAGGGGGCTGTCAGCGTATGCTGACTGGGGGAGCCTGCGTCCCTGACAATCCGCTATCGTGGGCGAACCCGACGGATGCCGGCACGCTGGAGCGCTTCCTACACCTGTAGCCGGGGTGGTTGAGCTGATTGCTTGACGCTTTTTTCTTTGACACCACAGGCCCAAAGAAAAAAGCTCGGCAAAAAAGAAAGGCCGTGTACATGGGGCTCCGCGCCCCACACCCGCGCAAGCTTTTTAAAAAAAGCTTGACCAAAAATTGACGCTACCCTCGTGTGATCGTGCTCGCTTACAAGTGAGCAAGCGGCGAAGTTTGGTAGCAGGGCCCTCCCCGCCAAGGGAGCGATCCTCCGTCAAAAGAAGGCGCAGATTGTTTTTCGCCGGCGTTGCAATTCGTTTTTCGGTATGCTATAATAATAAAAAATGAAAGCGAGGTCGCGTATGAAGGTTGTAATCGCCATCGATTCTTTAAAGGGCAGTCTTTCTTCTCTCCGGGCGGGTGAGGCCACGGCGGAGGGCATCCGTCGGGTGTTCCCTCAGGCGGAATGTCGCATTTTTCCCGTGGCAGACGGAGGCGAGGGTACGGTTGAGGCCTTGGCCTACGGCCTGGGCGGCCGCTTTCGCAACGTGACGGTGACCGGCCCCTTGGGCAACCCTGTGGAGGCCAAATACGCCATTTTGGAGAACGGAACGGCGGTTATGGAGATGTCGGCGGCTGCCGGCATTACCCTCCTTCCGCCCGAGGCCCGCGACCCCATGAAAACCACCACCTACGGGGTGGGCGAGATGATTCTTGATGCCATCGGACAGGGCTGTCGGAGCTTCCTTATGGGCATCGGCGGCAGTGCCACCAACGACGGCGGCATCGGTATGCTGCAGGCGCTGGGCTTTGACCTGACGGACGCGGACGGAGCGCCCGTTCCCTTTGGCGCTCAGGGCGTCCGGGCGGTGGCGGCCATCTCCGACCGACGGGTTGCGCCCTCGGTGCGGGAATGCACCTTCCGCATTGCCTGTGACGTGACCAATCCTCTGTGCGGCCAGCGGGGCTGCAGTGCCGTTTACGGCCCGCAAAAGGGTGCCAAGCCCGAGGACGTGCCCGTAATGGACGACTGGCTTTCTGCCTACGGTGACAAGATAAAGGCACTCTACCCCGCCGCCGACAAGAATGCGCCCGGTGCGGGTGCGGCGGGCGGCATTGGCTTTGCGTTCCTTGCCTGCCTTGGCGGCGAGCTGAGGAGCGGTATTGAGCTGGTCTTAGCCGAAACGGGAATGGAGGCGGCCATCCGGGAGGCAGACGTTGTGGTGACCGGCGAGGGTCGTCTGGATGCCCAGACCGTTATGGGCAAGGCACCCCACGGGGTGGCCAAGCTGGCCAAGGCCTACGGCAAGCCGGTGCTTGGAATTTCCGGCTGTGTGACTGACGACGCCCGCGCCATAAACGGGGGCGGCATTGACGCCTTTTTCCCCATTGTCAAGGGCGCTTGCACCTTGGAGGAGGCCATGGACGTGACCAACGCCCATCGAAACATGGCCGACACTGCTGAGCAGATGTTCCGGCTGATCAAGACCTTTGCTCCATTTGATTAAACGTACATTCATTTTTTATAAACGAGGTATTTACCATGAAAATTTCAACGGAGATTCATTCCGCTACCCGACACGTGGGCGAGGAGCGGGCCATAGAGACCTTGGCCAAGGCCGGGTTCGATGCATGGGACTTTTCTATGTTCTTGATGTGCAACTACGACTGGAACGCGGGCGTTTGTCGCCCCACCAGCCACCCCTTGGCCGGACGGGATTACCTTGCCTTTGCCCGCCGCTTAAAGAAGATCGGCCTTGACAACGGTATCCATTGCAACCAAGCCCATGCGCCCTTCCCCGTGCGGTGCAAGGAGATCCTGGATATGCAGAAGCGGGCCATTGAATGCACCGCCGAGGCCGGGGGCAAGATCATCATCATCCATCCCGACAACGACTCCTCTCCTGAGAAAAACGCGGAGATGTACTTTAGCCTCCTGCCCTTTGCCAAGGAGCATGGGGTAGCAATCGCCACCGAAAATATGTGGAACTGGGAGAACGGCGCCGCCACCTCCTGTCCCGCCGCCTGCTCCACTGCCGAGAGCTTTTTGGCACACCTGAACGCCGTAAACGACCCTTCCTTTGTGGCCTGCCTTGACCTTGGCCACGCGGAAATGAAGGGCTCCGGCGACGGCGCACCTGCCATGATCCGCGCTCTTGGCGCCCATTTGCAGGCACTCCACGTGCACGATAACGACTGTCTCCACGATTCCCATCAGCTTCCCTTTACCATGCAGATGGATTTTGCAGCCATCGCCCGAGCTTTGAAGGACATCGGCTACGGCGGATACATCACCTTGGAGGCTGACAACTTCTTGAGTGCCTACAATAAGGATACTCTCCTTGAGGGAGCCAAGCAGATGGTCGCAGCCGCTCGCCGTATTGCAACCATGGTGGAAGAGGCATAAGATGAACATCGTACTGATCGGAATGCCCGGATGCGGCAAAAGCACCGTAGGCGTTCTTCTTGCCAAATCTATGCTGATGCATTTTGTGGATACGGACCTTGTGATCCAGAACGCCCACAAAAAGAGCCTGTGCGCCCTCATTGAGGAGCGTGGGCTCAACGCCTTCAAGCAGATCGAAAACGACGTACTGGCCGCCCTTGAGGTCGATGGCTCCGTGATCGCTACCGGCGGCAGTGCTGTTTACGGCGCTGAGGCCATGGCGCATCTGGCAGAAAACGGGCGGATTGTGTACCTTGACGTATCCCTTGAGGCCATCAAATCCCGCCTGTCGGACATCAAGACCCGGGGCGTGGCCATGCCCGAGGGCTACACCATCGATCAGCTCTACGCCGAGCGCCGTCCCCTTTACGAAGCCTATGCCCACCTCACCGTGGACTGCAACGGGCGCACCGCCGAGGAGTGCGTGGACGCCATCGTTGCCGCCCTTCAAAAATAAGGAGTGCTTATGGAATATCGAGTATTAGGAAAAACCGGACTTTCCGTTTCCCGTCTGGGCTTTGGCGGAATTCCCATTCAGAAAATCGACGCGGAGGGAACCAAAACCCTCCTCCACCATCTGGCGGATATGGGCGTCAATTACATTGATACCGCCCGTGGCTATACCGTCAGCGAGGAATACATCGGCTACGCCATCGAGGATTGCCGCGACCGCTTTATCTTGGCCACTAAGAGCATGGCGCGGGATTACGCCGGCATGGCGCGGGATATTGAGATCAGCCTCAAAAATCTGCGCACCGACTACATCGACCTGTATCAGATCCACAATCCCTCCCTCAAGCAGCTGGAGGAGGTGCTGGCGCCCGGCGGCGCACTGGAGGCCTTGACCGAGGCCAAGGCGGCGGGTAAAATCGGCCACATTGGTCTGACTGCTCACTCCACCGAGGTCTTTGCCCGCGCGCTGGAGCTGGGTTTTGTGGAGACGGTCATGTTCCCCTACAACCCGGTGGAAACGCAGGGCGAAGAGCTGATCGCCCGTTGCGCGGAGCGCAACGTGGGCTTTATCGCCATGAAGCCCCTGGCCGGCGGCGCCATTGAGGACGCCACCCTGGCTCTGCGCTTCTGCGGCGCAAATCCCGGCGTGACCGTGGTGATCCCCGGCATGGCGGAAATCCGCGAGGCAGAGGAAAACGCCCGTGCTCTTTCCGACACCACCCCCTTGACCGAGGCAGAGCAGGGCAAGGTGAACGCCTTGGTGACCGATCTTGGCACTCACTTCTGCCGTCGGTGCAACTACTGTGCCCCCTGTACGGTGGGCATCAACATTTCCGGCGTCTTTCTCTTTGAGGGATACCTCACCCGCTACGGCCTTGAGGACTGGGCCCGCGCCCGCTACGAGGCCGCCGTGCCCGTGCCTGCCTCCGCATGCGTGGAGTGCGGCGTGTGCGAGAGCCGCTGTCCCTACCATTTGCCCATCCGCCAGATGCTGAAGGCGGCCGCCCAAAAATTCGGCAAATAAGCCAAAGGAGCGTTTATGAAACATAGCTACTGGATCTGGTACTACGGGGATTATGAGATCTACCATCTTTCAAAGCTGCATATGCGCCGGGAGCAGAGGGGCGCGTTCATGCCCTCCATGTGGCATTTGTACTCTCCCTATCCCTCCGTGTTTTTTGAGAAAAAGCTGGTCTGCGAGGCCGGAACCCTGACCGCCTACGCCATGGGCGAGGCCCATATTGCCATTGACGGCAAGCGGTATCCCATGGGTACTCCCGTAGCGGTTTCCGCCGGAGAGCACACCGTAACCGCCGCCGTCTCCAACCTGAACGGCCTGCCCGCCCTGTTTGTGGAAAGTGACGTTTGCCCCTCCGACGGCACGTGGCGCTGTCGTCTGGCTCGGGGTGAGAGTCTGCCGGCGGGCTGTGAGCCCTGCTTTGACACGCCGGACAAGACCCCGGACGTGTTCCCCTTTGCCTACGAGCGCAAGTTGCCCGTGTCCGCCGAGGCACGGGAGGCGGGTGTTCTGTACGATTTTGGCGCAGAAACCTTTGGCTATCTGAACCTCAGCGCCGCCAATCCCGACGCCACCCTTGGGGTCTACTACGGCGAGAGCGTGGAGGAGGCCTTGGGCGGGGAGGACGCTATTCTCTTTGAGGCCGTCTGCGGACAGAGCGAGTACCGCCTGCGCCAGCGTGCCTTCCGTTACGTGTACGTGGAGGGTGCGGATCCGACGCTGAACGTGACCATGGACTACGAATTTTTGCCCCTCATCCGGCGCGGCTCCTTCCGCTGCGACAACGAGCTGTTTAACCGGATCTACGACGTGTGCGCCCACACCTTCCATCTGAACTGCCGAGAGGGCTTCTTTGACGGCATCAAGCGCGACCGCTGGGTTTGGTCGGGGGATGCGTATCAGAGCGCACGGATCAACAGCTACCTCTTTGCCGATCCGGCCATCGTGCGCCGCACGGCCATTGGCCTCGGCGGCAAGGATCCCATTTTACACCATATCAACACCATTGCCGACTATACCACCCTGTGGATCATCGGCCTGTACGAGCACTACATGACCTATGGGGATGAGGAATTTTTGCGCCTGATCTACCCCACGGCAGTCAAGTATATGGATTTTTGTCGAGCACGGCTGAACGAAAACGGCTTCCTGATCGGCCTTGATGGCGACTGGATTTTTGTGGACTGGTCGGAGATGGACAAGACCGGCGCCGTTTGCGCGGAGCAGATGCTTTTGGCACAGGCCTACAAGACCATGGCCGCGCTTTCTCGCCTTGTGGGCAAGGACGGCGCGGAATACGATGGGCTCTACAGGGAGATGATTGGGAAGATCAACGCCTTCTACTGGAACGAGGAGAAGGGCGCGTTTATTGACAGCTACCAGTCGGGCAAGAATCACGTGACCCGTCACGCCAACATTTTTGCCGTGATGTACGATATCGCCACCCCGGTACAGCGGGAAAGCATCCTTACAAACGTGCTGAAAAACGATGCCATTACCAAGATCACTACCCCCTATTTTGAGGGCTACGAGCTGGATGTTTGGGGCAAGGTGGGCGAGCTTGGGGAAATTGAGGCCATGCTGGACTCCTACTGGGGCGGTATGCTCCGTCTGGGCGCCACCTCCATCTGGGAGGAGTACGATCCTACCCTGTCGGGCGTGGAGCATTACGCCATGTACGGCGGAAAGTTTGAAAAATCCCTGTGCCACGCTTGGGGCGCCAGTCCCATTTATCTCTTCGGGCGATATTATCTTGGTGTAGCACCCACCTCCCCCGCCTATGCTACCTTTGACGTAGAGCCCCATTTGGGCGGACTCCGCGAGATGGAAGGCACCGTGCCCACGGGCAACGGTGAGGTTCGTGTCAAAATGGACGCCCACCGCCTCTCCGTCCGCGCCACCACCCCCGGCGGAACGCTCCGTTTCCGGAACCGCACCTACCCCCTCCCTCCGAACGAGGACGTGGTAATCGAGTATTAAAGGGTTTGCCATCGCACTGAAAAAGCCTTCCCCGTCGGGGAAGGCTTTTTCAGTGCGCAAACTCCCTCAAAGGTGTCGGGCGGGGGCTTCCCCGCCCGACACCCTCGTGTGATCGTGCTCGCTTACAAGTGAGCAAACGGCGCCCTATTGACAAAACGGGTCTATTTCGATAAAATAATAACAGGACACACAAACACACATACACAAAGGAGGGCTCATATGACACGGGCAAAACGTATTTTTGCATATCTTTTGGATACCTTTCTGATTTGGGTGGCACTGGTGCTGTTTATGGTATTTATCATTGCTCCGGTGATGATCCTGATCGGCGACGAGTTCATAGGAAAACTCCTTTTGTTCCTTTCCATCCTATTTTTCAGCCTTGCCTTAGTGGTTCTGCGGGACTGGATCTTTGCCGGCCGCAGTCTTGGTAAGCGGATCTTCGGTCTTTACGTATACGATAAAGAATCCGGCACGCCGGCACGGCGGGGACAGACGGTGGTTCGCAACCTGCTGTTCTTTATTTCCGGCATCGACGGATTGGTGCTTCTTGCCACCGGCGAGACCCTGGGCGACCGCATGGCCCGCGCCATTGTGGTGGATCGTCAGGAAGCGGCGGCGCTGGACGCCCACGTCCGGGATAACCCCCGCACCCAGGAGGAGATCGACACGGCAAATGCGGCCATCCGAACGAGCAACCGCCGGGCGGTGCTGATCCTTTGTGCCGCAGCGCTGGCCTTTGTCCTGTTTTGCTCTGTCTGCGCAGGCCTTGCCTTCCTGATGCTTCACGTACAAACGGGCACGGAGGAATATGCCGTGGCGCGGGAGTATTTGGTGAACAGCGAGGCATTCCTCGAATCCGGTGCGGAGGAGGACGATCTTCGCTTTACCAGCATGGAGCGATCCATCTCCGGCGGAGAGTACACTGCTGAATTTGGCTTCAGCGACGGCCGTCGATACTATGAGGTAATATGCCACAAGGAGGACGGCGTGTGGGTCGTTTGCCGGGAATGTACGGAGTTTGAATAATTTTCAACTTTTATGTAAAATCCTATTGCATTTTATGAAAAGCCGTAGTACAATAGGCAAGTATTTTTTAATTAAATAAATTATGTATGACGTTTGCAGGAAATGCTTTATGCGCCGAAGGAGTAACGCTCTCAGGTGTCCGTACGGATGAGGACTGCAGGCTGACATAACTTTGGAGAAGCTCATTGAATTGAGTGCCGAAGGTGCAAAGCGATTTTACGCTAATCTCTCAGGCAAAAGGACAAAGTTTTTTACTTTCTCTTTCTGTTTTTGTTTGTATATAGCGGTTTGCGTTTTGCGCAGACCGCTATTTTTTTGGAGGCTCCTATGCAAAACTTTATCAAGGCCGTTACCGATATTAACGGCGAGATCAACACCTTTATCTGGGGCATTCCCGGACTGATCCTGCTGATCGGCACGGGCATTCTTCTCACCTGCTCCACTAAGATGTTTCAGGTAACCCGTCTCGGCTACTGGTGGCGCGAGACCATTGGCACGCTGTTCAAGAAGGACAGCGCCAGCACCAAAAAGACGGACAAAAAGTCCATTTCCCAGTTCCAGGCGCTTTGTACCGCCCTTGCCGCAACGGTGGGTACCGGTAACATTGCCGGTGTTGCCGCCGCCATTGTCATCGGTGGACCCGGCGCGGTGTTCTGGATGTGGATCGCCGCCTTCCTCGGTATGATGACCAATTTCTCCGAGAACGTGCTCGGCATCTACTTCCGCCGCCGCAATAAGGACGGCGAGTGGTCCGGCGGCGCCATGTACTACCTGAAGGACGGACTTGGTAAGAAAAAGGGCTTTAAGACCGTGGCCTCCGTGCTGGCCATTCTCTTTGCCTGCTTTGCCATTCTTGCCTCCTTCGGTATCGGTAACATGGGTCAGGTTAACAAGATCGTGCTGAACATGGAAAGCGCCTTCTTCCAGAACGTGGACTGGACCGTTGGCAACGTAAATATGATCAATTTGTGCATCGGCCTTGTACTGCTTGTGATCGGCGCGCTGATCATCATCGGCGGTCTTCAGAGAATTGCCGCCGTGGCCGAGCGCATCGTTCCCTTTATGGCCGTTGCTTACATCGTGCTGGGTGTTGTGATCGTTGCTGTGAACTACGATCTGATCCTGCCCGCCCTCGCCTCCATCTTCAAGTTCGCCTTTGGCGCCAAGGCGGTGGCCGGCGGTGTGGCCGGTGCGGCGCTGAAGCTGGTCATCGTGCAGGGCTGTAAGCGAGGCGTGTTCTCGAACGAGGCCGGCCTCGGCTCCTCCGTTATAGTTCACTCCTCCTCCAATGTAAAGGAGCCTGTGCGTCAGGGTATGTGGGGTATCTTTGAGGTGTTCTTCGATACCATGATCGTTTGCACCATGACCGCCCTTATCGCACTGACCTCCGGCATCATTGACCTGAACACCGGCGCGGCCGTAGCAGGAACCAACGATGCCACCCTCATCAGCCGGGCCTTCGGCCAGGTGTTCGGCAAGCCCGGCGAGTGGTTCGTGGCCGTTGCCATGCTTCTCTTCGCCTTCACTACCGTTCTTGGCTGGTCCCAGTACGGCTCCAAGGCGGTTGAATACCTGTTCGGCATCAAGGCCGTGAAGGTATATAAGGTGATCTTCGTTCTCATGATCGTTTCCGGCGCGGTAATGACCTCCTCTCTCGCTTGGGATATTTCCGATACCTTCAACGGTCTGATGATGATTCCCAACCTGATCGGTGTGGTCGCGCTCTTCCCGCTGGTTGTGAAGATCGTAAAGAACCACGTGGATCGCAAGATCAAAAACAAAGCCGTCGCGCCCATGCTCTCCTATGACCCTGAAATTGAAAAGGAAATGGCCGAGCACCTGGACGAGGAATAAAAACGCATAAACAGGGGCCCTTCTTTGCAAAAAGAAGGGCCCTTGCTTATTTCAAAGAAAGAACTGTAAAAAATCATTCCGTGCTCAAGATGCTTTCTTGCCGTCGGTTGGGTGGAAAACCATCCGTTATTTTTGTCTATCGCAAGAATCTTTTGCGAAAAACGTTAGGCGCTCGTTGACAATTGGGTGAATATGGGTTATAATTATAAATGGATTTTTGCGCCTTTTTGTGCAAACTAACAAAAAAGCGACGCTAATAGAAAGACGAGGTTCCCTCATGTCGATGTTTTCTCTTCCGGGCGTGCACGCGCCTCATCGGAAAAATACGGCCGGTCTGGCTCCTGTTGTGATGCCGCCGCCCGCCACTGTGACGATCCCCGCCGTTATGCATATCGGCCGTCCGGCCAAGTTTATCGTTAAGGCTGGCGACACCGTTCAGGTAGGTCAGCTCATTGCCGAGGCAGACGGACCGATTTCCGCGCCCATTCACGCCAGCGTGTCCGGCACGGTGAAAAAGCTGGATACGGTTCTTTTGTCCGGCGGCAACCGCGCACCTGCGGTTCTCATTGCATCGGACGGAGAAATGACCGTCAGCGAGACGGTCGCGCCTCCCACCGTTACCGATTACGCCTCCTTTATTGAGGCCATCCGCCAAAGCGGCATTGTAGGTCTTGGCGGCGCCGGCTTCCCCACCGCGGTCAAGCTGGATATTAAGGATACCACCCGCTGTGATACCGTGCTGATCAACGGCGCGGAGTGTGAGCCTTATATCACCTCCGACACCCGCACCATGATCGACCGCGCGGAGGATCTGCGCCAGGGTGTGGAGCTGTTAAAGAAATATCTTGGCACCAAGCGTGTTCTCATCGGCATTGAAAAGAACAAGCCCGAGGCCATTAAAAAGATGAAGGAAACCTTTGCCTCCGACGGGGCGGTTTCCGTTGTATCCATGCCCTCCCTCTACCCGCAGGGCGGTGAAAAGGTGCTGATCTACAATCTGACCCGCCGCATTGTGCCCGAGGGCAAGCTTCCCATTGACGTGGGCGTTATCGTAATCAACTGCACCACCTTGGCCGAGATCGCTGCCTATATCCGCACCGGTATGCCCCTGGTTTCCAAGTGCGTTACCTTTGATGGCTCTGCCGTGGCCGAGCCGAAAAACGTGCTGGTTCCCATCGGTACGTCCGTTGCCGATCTGGCGGCCTTCGCCGGCGGATATAAGTGTGAGCCCAAAAAGCTGCTGTACGGCGGCCTTATGATGGGCATCGCCCTGCCGGATGCCACCGCGCCGGTTCTGAAAAACACCAACGCCATTCTGGCTCTGGACGAAAAGGATGCAGCCCCTGCCCCCGAGACCCCCTGTCTCCGTTGCGGCAAGTGTGTGGATCACTGTCCCATCCATCTGAGCCCCGTTTCCATTGCCATCGCCCACAGAGAAGGGGATTGCGCACGTCTCGCCGATCTGAAGGTGAATCTGTGCATGGAATGCGGCTGTTGCTCCTACGTATGTCCCGCCCACCGTCCCTTGGTACAGACCAACCGCCTGTCCAAGGCCATGCTCCGCGCCCACGCGGCAAAAGAACAAGCAAAGGAGGAGAAAAAAGCATGAGTGAGCTGATGACCGTCTCTGCCTCTCCCCACGTAAAAACAAAGGACAATACCCGGCGCGTCATGCTGGACGTGCTCATCGCCCTTGCCCCCGCCGCCATTGCCGGCGTGGTGATCTTCGGCCTCCGCGCCCTTGCGGTGCTGGCAGTGTCCGTTGCCTCGGCGATCCTTGCGGAATATCTCTTTAATCTGATCTGCCGTCGCCCCCATACCGTGGGTGACCTCAGCGCGGCCGTTACCGGCCTGCTCCTCGGCATGAACGTGCCGGCCAATCTGCCCCTCTGGCAGGCGGCCGTGGGCTCCGTTTTTGCCATCGTAGTGGTAAAATGCCTCTTCGGCGGCATCGGCAAGAACTTTGCCAACCCCGCCATTACCGCCCGCATCTTTATGACCATTTCCTTCGGCTCCATGGCCGGCGCGGCCTTCCCCACCGTTGTGGATGCCGTGGCCACGGCCACACCCCTTTCGGAGATGAAGGCGGGCGCTACCAATTCGCCTTCTTATCTCGATATGCTCCTTGGCCTCAAGGGCGGTGCCATCGGTGAGGTTTGTGCCCTTGCGCTGATCGTTGGCTTCGTTTACCTGTTGGTTCGCCGCGTGATCACGTGGCACACCACCGTTTGCTTCGTTGGCGGCGTGTTCCTGCTGGCTCTTCTCTTTACGGGCAGCCTCGGCATGGCGCTGACTCACGTGCTCTCCGGCGGTCTGCTCCTCGGTGCCATCTTTATGGCCACCGACTACACCACCACCCCCATTACCAAGTGGGGACGGGCCCTCTTCGGCATCGGCTGTGCGCTGATCACCGTTGTGATCCGTATGTGGGGCGCATACCCCGAGGGTGTATCCTTCGCCATCCTTCTTATGAACATCCTGACTCCGTATCTGGAGCGCTGGACCCAGCCTAAGGTTTTGGGAGGTGCGAAGTAATGAAGAATTCCATTAAAACGGTGGTCGTTCTGACCGTCATTTGCCTGATCGCTTCCGCCGCCTTGGCCGGTGTCAACTACATTACCGCTCCCGTCATTGAAGCGAACGACGCGGCGGCCGCAAACGCCGCACTCCTTGAGGTTATGCCCGAGGGCGGCTCCTTCACCGAGCTCTCCCTTGAGGGGCTGACCCTTCCGGAAACCGTTACCAACGCCTATGAGGCCGCAAACGGCGGCTACGTGTTCCGCGTGGTAACCAGCGGCTATTCCTCCGGCCTTACCGTTATGTGCGGTATCGATCCCTCCGGTGCCATTACCGGTGCCGTGTGCCTCTCCTCCGGCGAGACGCTGGGGTATGAAAAGACCTACGGCAACAACTTTGCGGGCCTTAGCGGCACGGAGGTAGACTCCGTTGACTCCATCGGCGGTGCCACCCGCACCTCCGAGGGCTACAAAAAGGCTCTGAAGGATGCCTACAACGCCTCCATTATTCTGGGTGGCGGCTCCGTGGATCTCCGCGATCCCGCCGAGATCCTGCAGGATAACCTGAATGCGGCGCTGGGCACCGAGGACAAGACCTTTGAAAAGCTCTTTATTACCGAAGTGATCGACGCCTCCGTTACCGCCGTATACCGCTGTGATGCGGGCTACGTGGTAGCCTTTGGCGAAGCTCTTGTGGCTGTGGGCGACGGCGCACCCGCCGACACCACGGATAACGGCAAGATTGCCGAGGCCACCGTTACCGCCTTGAAAAATTCCACCGCCACCGCCGTGGATACCGCCTCCTACGAGCTGCCCAAGGCCGTACAGGGCGTGTCCGTTACTGCGAGCGGCAACTATATCTTTGAGCTCCGCGCCGCCGGCTACGGCATCGCGGGTGAGTACTTCGCTTCCGGTGAGTATATTTATATTAAGGTAGCCATTTCCGCCGACGGCGTGATCCTCGATTGCCTTACCACCGCCCAGAGCGAGACCGAAAACATCGGCGACGTGTGCGCCGACCCCTCGTACTATGAGCAGTACGTGGGTCGCAACAGCGAAACCTATAAGGACGTAGACACCATTGCCGGCGCATCGGAATACACCGCGCCCGCCTACAAAGGTGCCATCCGTCAGGCCTTTGAGGCCCTTACCATTCTGACAGGAGGAAACTGAGCATGAAACAGAATAAGCTTGCCACTGTGCTTAACGGTATCGTAAAAGAAAATCCCGTGTTCGTGCTGGTTCTCGGCACCTGTCCCACCCTTGCAACCACCAACAGCCTGATCAGCGCTCTCAGCATGGGTCTTGCGGCCATGGTGGTGCTGATCTGCTCCAACATTGTAATTTCTGCCCTTCGCAAGGTGATTCCCGATAGCGTCCGCATTCCTTGCTATATCGTCGTTATCGCCGCCTTCGTTACCGTTGTGCAGATGGTTATGCACGCCTACTTGCCGGAGCTGTACGAAATGCTTGGCGTATACCTTGCTCTGATCGTGGTTAACTGCATCATCCTCGGCCGCGCCGAGATGTACGCCCGCAATCACGGCGTCATTGACTCCGCCTTGGACGGTCTCGGCATGGGTCTCGGCTTTACTGCCGCGCTCCTTGCCATGGCTCTTATTCGTGAATGTCTTGGCGTCGGCACCTTCGCCGGCCTTGAAATTCCCGTTCTCTCCGACTTTGCTATCCCCGGCCTTGCCATGGCTCCCGGCGGATTCCTCGTGTTCGGTATTCTTATTGCCGTGGTCAACAAGCTGACCGACGGCAAGGCCATCAAGAAAAAATCCTTCGGCTGTGAGGGCTGTCCCTCCGCCGGCGTGTGCCATCACGCCTGCGGCGAGGATGCCAACAACCCGAAGGCCTGAGCGGAAAGGAGATAAAAGATGGAATTGTTTAAGTCTCTCGTTATCATCCTTATGACCTCCGTGTTGGTCAACAACTACGTGCTCAGTCGCTTCCTTGGTATCTGCCCCTTCCTCGGTGTTTCCAAGCAGTTAAAGCAGGCAACGGGCATGGGTCTTTCCGTTATTTTCGTTATGCTGGCCGCCACCCTCGTTACCTGGCCTCTGCAGACCTACGTTCTGGATCCTCTGGGACTGGGCTATATGCAGACGGTAACCTTCATTTTGGTTATCGCGGCTCTGGTACAGTTCATTGAGATGGCGCTGAAGAAGTTCATCCCCGCCCTTCATAAGAGCTTGGGCGTATACCTTCCCCTCATCACCACCAACTGCGCGGTTCTTGGCGTTACCATCAACAACATCGACGACGGCTACAGCTTTATTGAATCCATGGTCAGCTCTCTGGGCTGTGGCCTGGGCTTCCTGCTTGCCATGGTTCTCTTTGCCGGCGTTCGCTCCCGTCTTGAGGAGTCCAACGTGCCCAAGTGCTTCCGCGGCCTTCCCATTACGCTGATCGCCGCTTCCATCGTGTCCCTTTCCTTCTTCGGATTCGGCGGCATTGTGGACAATCTGTTCAAATGAGGTGACCGACGATGACTGAAATTTTAATTGCAGTAGCTCTCGTGGCCGGAGTCGGCCTCTTCTGCGGTATTCTTTTGGCCGTCGCCTCCAAGGTGATGAGCGTTAAGGTGGACGAAACGGTGGTTGCCCTCCGTGACGCCCTTCCCGGCGCCAACTGCGGCGCCTGCGGCTACACCGGCTGTGACGGTTATGCCGAGGCTCTGGCCAAGGGCGAGGCAAAAACCAATCTTTGCGTGCCCGGCGCCGATGCCGTTGCCCAAAAGGTGGCGGAAATTCTCGGTCAGGAGGCCGAGGACGTGGTGGAAATGGTTGCCTTTGTCAACTGCAACGGCCACTGCGACGCCGCTAAGAAAAAGCATCATTATGAGGGAATTCAGTCCTGTACTGCCGCAAAAATGATGTATGGCGGCGACGGCGCGTGCCTCTACGGCTGTCTCGGCTACGGCGACTGTGTAGACGTTTGCCCCGAGGATGCCATCTGTGTAGAGGACGGCATCGCCCGCGTGGACGTGCGCAAGTGCATCGGCTGTGGCCTCTGCACCCGCACCTGCCCTAACCACCTGATCACTCTGTTCCCGGACATAGAAAAGACCGTTGTTATGTGTTCGAACCACGACAAGGGCGCCGACGTGCGCCGCGCTTGCGTCAACGGATGCATCGCTTGCAAAAAATGTGAAAATACTTGCCCCCAAGGTGCGATAAAAGTAGTTGACAATTTGGCTACAATTGATTATGATAAATGCGACGGATGCGGCGCCTGCGCCGAGGTCTGCCCCGTCAAGTGCATCAAGATCGCCGATTTCTCCGGTAAGCACCGTTTCTCTTGATCCAAATGAAAAAAAAGACCCGTGCCGACGTGATCCTTGTGTCCGTCCTCCTTGCAGTATCGCTTATCGCCCTTGGCCTGTTCTTCCTTATGGGGGAGGAAGGGTCGTACGTGGTGGTTACCGTGGGCGGCGAGGAATATTGCCGGTTACCCCTCAGTCAAAATGCGGAGATCCGTATCCCCTCCCACGAGGGGGGATACAATCTCCTGATAATCGAAGATGGGAGGGCCTACGTCCGTGAGGCCTCCTGTCCCGATGGCATCTGTGCCGCGCACCGTCCCATTAGCCGGACGGGCGAGTCCATCCTGTGCAAGCCCAATCAAGTGGCTATCTGGGTGGAGGGCGGCGCAGAATCCGACGGATTGGATGTGATCTCATGACAAAGACCCAACGCCTTACCTTGATGGCACTGTCCGTGGCCTTGGCCATGGTGCTGTCGTATCTGGAGCTTCTGCTCCCCCCCTTGTCGGCCGCCGTGCCCGGAATCAAGCCGGGACTGGCCAATATTTTGATCGTATTCGTTTTGTATCGCCTGGGCGTAAGGGACGCGGCCTGCGTGTCCTTTCTCCGCCTGGCTCTGTCCGCTTTGCTCTTTGGCTCGGTGCTCAGCCTGGCCTACAGCGCGGCGGGCGCCTGCCTTTCCCTTACGGGAATGGCCCTTTTGCGCCGACTGGATCGTTTTTCCCCCGTTGGGGTCAGCGTGGTGGGCGGCGTGCTCCATAACGCGGGGCAGATCTTAGTGGCCGCGTGGCTGATGCGCACCGTGCAGATCGGCTATTACATGATTGTGCTTACCGTAACAGGTACCGTCAGCGGCGTGCTGGTGGGCTTGGCGGGAGCGCTTTTGCTCCGTTACATCAAAGCTGTAAAGTGACTGTACCGCAGGCCTTTTGCCTGCTTTTCAGCATAAATTTCTCTTTTTGAGGAAAGGAATGATTTTACAATGGCAGAATTTTTGACAAACTCCGACAAACGCTCCTTCTACTGCGGCGAGGTACCGGAAAGTGCCGTAGGACAGGAAATTTGCGTCATGGGCTGGGTTCAGCGCAAGCGCGACCTTGGTGCCCTGATCTTTATTGACCTCCGTGACCGCACGGGTATCGTTCAGCTTGCTTTTGACGATTCCACCGACCGTGCGATTTTTGACAAGGCCTTTGCCTGCCGCGCCGAGTACGTGGTATGCGCTCACGGTACCGTTCGTCCCCGCGGCGAGGGTGCGGTAAACCCCAATCTCTCCACCGGTGCCATCGAAATTTACGTTACCGATATGAAGATCCTCTCCGCCGCTCAGACTCCTCCCTTCGAGGTGAACGACGCGAAGAAGGTTAAGGACGAGACTGCCCTCCGCTACCGTTACGTGGATCTCCGCCGCCCCGAGATGCAGAGAAGCATCCGTATGCGCCACGAGATCGCCAAGGTGGCAAGAGAGTACTACTACGAGAACGGCTTCTACGAGATCGAGACTCCCATGATGATCAAGGCTACCCCCGAGGGCGCCCGCGACTATCTGGTTCCTTCCCGTATTCATAAGGGCAGCTTCTATGCTTTGCCCCAGTCTCCCCAGATCTACAAGCAGCTTTTGATGCTGTCCGGCTTCGACCGTTACATCCAGCTGGCCCGTTGCTTCCGCGACGAGGACCTTCGCGCCGACCGTCAGCCCGAATTCACCCAGATCGACCTTGAGATGTCCTTTGCAACGCAGGAGGACATCATGGCCATGAACGAGGGCTTCATCAAGCGCGTGTTCAAGGAAGTTTTGAACGTGGACATCGAGACCCCCATGCGCCGCATGACCTATCAGGACGCCATGGAGACCTACGGCTCAGACAAGCCCGACACCCGCTTCGGCATGGAGATTAAGGATCTTTCCGAGACGGTTGCCGCATCGGAGTTCGTTGTATTCAAGTCTGCGCTTGAGGCAGGCGGAAGCGTGCGCGGCATCGTTGCCAAGGGCGCGGCTGCCACCCTTACCAGAAAAGAAATTGACAAGCTGATTGACCATGCCAAGGGTATTGGTGCCAAGGGCCTGGCGTATGTTCGCTGGATGGACGAGGCGCCCAACTGCTCCTTCGCTAAGTTTATGACACCCGAAGAGCTGGAGGCCATCTACGCGAAGGTTGGTCTTGAAAAGGGCGACGTGCTCTTGATCTGCGCGGACAAGGACAAGGTGGTTCTTCCCACCCTTGGCGCGCTCCGTAACATCCTTGCAAAGAAGCTGGACCTGATCCCCGAGGGACAGTTCAACTTCCTTTGGATCACCGAGTTCCCCTTCTTCGAGTGGAACGAGGACACCCAGCACTGGGATGCGATGCACCACCCCTTCACCATGCCTCTCGAGGAGTGCCTGCCCTATCTTGAGTCCGATCCCGGTCAGGTACGCGCAAAGTGCTACGACATGGTGCTGAACGGCACGGAGCTTCTTTCCGGCTCCATCCGTATTACCGACTGGCAGCTTCAGGAGAAGATGTTCAAGGCTCTCGGTCTTACCCCTGAGGAGATCGATATGAAGTTTGGATTCTTGGTTGAGGCCTACAAGTACGGTGCACCGCCGCACGGTGGCTCCGGAATGGGTCTGGACCGTCTGGCCATGGTAATGACCGGTGCCGACAACCTCCGCGACGTTGTGGCCTTCCCCAAGGTACAGAACGCCTCCGAGCTTATGTCCGGCTGTCCCGCTCCTGCCGATCCCAAGGCGCTTGCCGACCTCAGCATCGCTGTGATTGAAGAAGAATAATTCGAGAGATGATTTGAGGGAACCCCTTTTAAAAAAGGGTGTTCCCTCAAACTCCTTCCCGAAAACTTTTTTCGGCGGGGAAGCCCCCGCTGGCAGCCGGGAAGGCCCGGCGGCCAAGCTTCGGCGTTTGCGCACACGTCAGCGCACAAACTCCCCCGAAGGTGTCGTCAATTTTTGGTCGAGCTTTTTTTTAAAAGCTCGCGAGGGTGTGGGGCGCGGAGCCCCACGGAAACGGCCTTTCTTTTTTGCCGAGCTTTTTTCTTTGTGGCGGGGAAGCCCCCGCTGGCGAGATCGCCGCTTGCTTAGTTTTAATTGTGTACGATCCCCCGAGGGTGACGGTCTCAAAGAAAAAAGCGTCTAACAAATAGAATATCGCCCCGGCTACCGCCGGAGGAAACAATCCCTTGTAGGGGTCGACGTCCTCGACGACCCAAAAGCCTTCTCCTGCGGGTAGCAAAGCGGCGCGAGGGGAGGGAATCACGCGCCTCGCCGCCGCACGGTCATGGGAGAGGGCCGCCAACACCACCGTTTGCCTCTTAAAAATATTTAAAATTTTTTCAAAAAAGATGTTGACAAACCGGCGGGGGTATGCTATAATCATATCCGTCGCAAGCAAGCAGACATGCTGGTGTGGCTCAATGGCAGAGCAGCTGATTTGTAATCAGCAGGTTGATGGTTCGACTCCGTTCACCAGCTCCAGAGCTTTGCTCAACTAAATATGGGGGAATTCCCGAGCGGCCAAAGGGGGCAGACTGTAAATCTGTTGTCAGTGACTTCGGTGGTCCGAATCCACCTTCCCCCACCAACAAAAAAGCCTAATTTGTCTAACGGACAAATTAGGCTTTTTTGAATGATGTTTGCCTGCGACAAATGATGACGGCTTCGCCTAATGATGTGTGCCTGACGGCACATGGAGGCAAACGTCGCATCCCGCGCCGGCGTGCATCCTCCTGCCGCTTGATGCTGTACACGCCTCCGGCGCGAGGAAGGAAGCAAAAGCGCTTGAATTGGCTTCTGAAATATGGTATAGTAGAAAAAAAGGGGTGAAACAATGGATCTTATCGTTCGAGCGATCACTTTGGCACTGATCCCGCTTGCGGCAAACGGCGTGATCACTCTGCTGCGCCGCCCGAAACAGGCGCGGGCAGGAGAGGTACGCGCGCCCATCTTTATTGGCATTCTGGGCGTCGTATGTTTTCTCCTTTGCATGATCCCCACGGTAATCACCTTTGTGCAGGATGAGCCCTTGGCGGTGCCCATTATCTTTCTCGCCTTTGCTTTGCTTGGCATGGCGCTTTTGTTCGCCTTCATCAATTGCCGAATTTGGTACGATGAGGAAGGCTTCACCGTCCGGAATTTCTTTGGCGTCAAGCGCCGCTACACCTACGACCAGCTGGTGGGCATTCGCGAGGCACGGGATACGCATCTGATGATTGGTAAACGCCAGATCATGGTGGAGGAGGTCTTTGTTGGGCGCGAGGAATTTGTGGCCCATCTCAAGGAAGAATACCGCCGTCGGAACGGCGGAAAGGCCATCCCCGAGATTCAAAAGCTGAAATTTGATCTGTTTAACGGAAATCTGAAGTCTCCCCACGAGGCTCTTTTCGTGATCATTTTTTTGGGCGTGCTCCTGCTGGCGTTCTTGGGCTTTGCCGTCTGGGCCACCTTCGTCTCGTCTTCCTCCCCGGAGAATACCCTTGAGCGGCAGGTTACCTTCTATCACTATGAGACAACGGGCAAGGACATCCTCATAAGGGGAACGGACAGCCAGCTCTATCGGATCCGCTCCACCGACGAGGCCTTTGACGCACAAAAAATCAAGGCCCTTTGCGACCAAAGAGCAACTGTGACCGTATACGTAGATCAAGTGACCCCGGAAGAAGGCGACGATTATTTCCTCTTAAAGGCCGTTTTGCAGGATGGGAAGTACGTTTTGACCTTTGAGGAAACAACCCGGTTCCACCGCGCCGAAAATCGCCAGCTGCTTTGGATCATGCTGGCCGCTGCGGCACTTTTTGCGGCCTATGCCGCAGGAACTGTTGTGGTGGGGCGCAACCCGAAAAAATTCAGCAAGCGCATCGTCCGTCTGTTCTTCAAGGACGAGGCCCTTCGTTGATCCGTATGTAAGGAGATCGTTTTCGCGAAAAAAGCTGTATGACCTGGATTTTACTTACTCTGTTCTTCGGCGTAGCCAAGGGCGGGCGGGAGCTGCTAAAGAAGGCGGCCATCCGCAAAAGCGGCGTGATGGAGGTGCTCCTCTGCTACACGGTGCTGTCCTTTGTGCTGGTCATTCCCACGGCCACGGACGCCTTTTCTCTTGATTTTTCCTATTTGCCCTTTATTCTTATTAAATCGGCAGTTATTTTCTTTGCATGGCTCTGCGCCTTTGAAGCGCTGGCCAAGATGCCCGTCAGCCTGTACGGGGTGCTGGATCTTTCCCGCGTGCTGTTTTCCACCCTTCTTGGGGTATTGGTGGTGGGAGAGACCATTGGCGGCGGCCAGGCGGTGGGCTTGGTGCTGGTTTCCGTGGGCTTGCTTTTGCTGAAGGCCCGCAAAAAGGGCGAGGAGGGCGGCGAGGTCACGGCGAAATACGTGCTCTTGGCCCTTGCCTCCTGCTTCCTGAATGCCGTTTCCGCCACCTCGGATAAGCTTCTCATGCCCCACATGAGCTCCTCCCAGCTTCAGTTCTGGTATATGCTTTTCCTGTCGGTGTTCTATGTTGTTTACGTGCTGGTCAAACGGATTCCCGTCCGGGTGGGTCGCGCCGTGAAGAACGTACCGCTGATCGCCATGAGCGTGATCTTTGTTCTGGCGGATAAGGCTCTGTTTGTGGCCAACGCCGACCCCAACAGCCGGCTGACCGTCATGACCCTCATCAAGCAGTCCTCGTGCCTGATCACCATTCTCGGCGGCAAGCTGTTCTTCGGGGAGAAGAACGTGCTCTACCGTATGTTCTGCGCCTGCATCGTCATCGCCGGCATTTTGTTTGCGGTTTTATAGCCCTGTTTTTGCACATCCCCCGTCCGACGCTTGACAAAGCCGGACGGGGGATGTATAATTATCCTGCGAGGGTATGGGGCTTTTCGCACGAAAAAGGCCCGCATACCGCAACAATTCTGCACGGAGGCACTCATGAGCGTATTTTTGACCCGCAACGGACCCATTCCCGCTCCGCGGCCGAGGCACGGGAGCGATTTTCCCGTTTCCATCAGCCGTCAAACGGTAGCCGAGGGCAAATTCTGGCCGGTGGCCGCCCACGCCCATGAGGAGATCGAGCTGATCGCCGTGCTCTCCGGGGAGCTGACCCTCCGCGTCCACGGGTGCGACGAGACCCTGGGGGCAGGGGAGGGAATTCTCATCAACAGCTCCCGCATCCATGGCCTGACCCCCACGGGCGGCATGGGATGCGAGCTGATCTGCGTTCTTTTGCATCCCTCGCTCCTCTGCGTCAACAAGACCTTTGAGCGGGAGCTGATCCGCCCACAGGTGCAAAATCCCTTGGCGCCCTACCTGAAGCTTCGCGCCGACCGGTTCCATCACCGGGAGATCTACGAGAAGATCAAGTGGATCCACCGCATGGAGCGAGAGCCCTATGCGCCCCTGTGGATTGAGGCCGCCTTTGCAGAGATCTGGGCGAATTTCTGCGATAATACTCCCCGCCCGCCGGAGGCGCGCAACCGCGCTCAGGAGGATGCCCGCATCGCCCTTGGGATCATGGAGCACATCCGTGCCCATTGCGGTGACAAGCTGACCTTGCCCCTGATTGCGGCCGCCGGAGGGGTAGGGCAGAGCAAATGCTGTAAGCTCTTTGCCACGTACTTGGGCGAGAGCCCCGTGGAGTATCTGACCCGATGCCGACTGGAAAAGAGCGCCGTCCTGCTGGTATCCACGGATATGCCCGTGTGCGAGGTGGGTACTGCCTGCGGCTTTGGCGGCAGCAGCTACTTTGCCGAGAGCTTTCGTGCCCGCTACGGTATGAGCCCTACGGAATACCGCAAGGCCTATTTTATGAAAAAAAATTGATTTTCAAAGGAGAATGCCTATGAAATGCGTACATTTGGACTTCCACACCAGCCCCGCCATTGAAGGAATCGGCGAGTGCTTTGACCGAGAGGCCTTTGTCGCCACCTTAAAGGAGGCCAAGGTGGATCTGATCACCATGTTTGCCAAGTGCCACCACGGCTACTGCTACTACCCCACCAAGGTGGGAACGGTGCACCCGAATCTCCGCTTCAATTTGCTGAAGGAGCAGATCGAGGCCGCTCATTCCGTGGGCATCAAGGCACCCATCTACATCACCATGGGATGGAGCAAGCTGGATGCGGATCAGCACCCCGAGTGGGCCCACGTGGATTTTCGGACCAAAAAGCCCATCTATTTCGGCACAGAGCCCGGCAGCGGGCTGGATGACCCTATCTACAATTGCTCTTGGACCACCCTTTGCCCCATCGGCGGCTATCGGGAGCATCTGAAGGACATTACCCGCGAGGTTTGCGAGATGTTCGACGTGTCTGACGGCATTTTCTACGATATCTGCGCCATGCGCGACGCCTGCGACTGCGAAAGCTGCCGCGCCGGCATGAAGGCACGGGGCATGGATCCCGATTCCTATGAGGATTCCCGCCGTTACTACCGGGAGGAGCGCGTGCGCTTCTATCAGGAGCTGGTGGATCTGATCCATTCCTACAACAAGGACGCCCACGTGTTCTTCAACGGCTGTGCGGACATGAACCGTCCCGAGTTCCATCCCGTGCAGAGCCACTACGAGCTGGAGGATCTGCCCACCGCATGGGGCGGCTACGACTTTATGCCTCCCCGCGCCAAGTATTTTGAGAAGTTTGGTAAGATGTACCTTGGCATGACCGGTAAGTTCCACCTTGGCTGGGGCGAGTTTGGCGGCTTCAAGAATAAGGAAGCCCTCCGCTATGAGTGCGCCGATATGCTGAGCGTAGGTGCCTCCATTTCCGTTGGCGACCACCTGCACCCCTGCGGACGCTTGGACGAGGGCACCTACCGCCTCATTGGCCACGCCTTCCGCTACGTGGATTCCATTGAGGAGTATACCGAGAACACCCGCGCCTACACGGATCTTGCCATGTGGATGAGCCACAATACGGAGGCCGACCTTGGCTGTGCCAAGCTGCTCCAGCTCTTCCATCGGGAGTTCGACGTGGTGGAGAGCGGTGACGATCTTTCTCCCTACGCCTGCGTGATCCTGCCCGACTGCGTCAAGCTGACCGACGCCGACCGCGCCGCCCTTACCGCCTTTGCCAAGAACGGCGGCAAGATCGTAGCCAGCTACGAGTGCGATCTGCCGGAGCTGGGCATCCGCAAGACGGAAAAATCTCCCTACGACATCGACTACATCAAGTGCGACCTTGAGGACTACCCCACGCCCTTCCTTTCCTACGCCTCCGCTTATCAGACGGAGTACAAGGGCGAGGTAGTGGCAGAGGTTTACGAGCCCTACTTCAACCGCACGTGGCGCCACTTCTGCGGCCACGCCAATACGCCCAACCGGGCGGAGCCTGCCGCCTACCCGGCTATGGTGAAAAATGAAAATCTGGTGTACTTTGCCCATCCCGTCTTTACCTCCTACCACCGCACGGGCAACTACGTGCTGGAAAAGTACGTGGAAAAGGGACTTGGACTGGTGTATGACGGCATCCTGAAGGTGACCGGCTTCCCCTCCTCCGGACGCATCCGCGTGCGCAAGAGCTTGGAGAAGAGCTTCTACGCAGTACACCTCCTTTACGCACCGCCCACCAACCGCGGCAACGCCTGCGTGCTGGAGGACTTCCCCCGCCTGGACGGCGTAACGGTATCCCTCAAGGTGCCGGAGCCCATCAAGGCCGTGGTGGCACAGCCCACGGGCGAGGCGCTGGACTTCACCCAGGAGGACGGCGTAGTTACCTTTACGGTCAATAACATGACCGTGCATCAGCTGATCGCTCTGGAATTCTGATCGGCAATACGAAAAACAACAAGGAGACCCGATTATGCTGCCGGAGGCTTTTCTTGAACGGATCAGGCAACAGCTGGGCGAGGAGTACGAGGCATTTCTCGCCGCTCTGGAGCGTCCCCGCGCCGTTGCGCTCCGTATGAACCCCTTAAAGGGGAATCCCCCCGCCATGCCCTTCATCCGGGAGCCCATCCCGTGGGAGAGCACGGGTTATTATTACGATCCGGAGGCCCGCCCCGGCCTCCATCCCCTCCACGAGGCCGGTGCTTACTACCTGCAGGAGGCCAGCGCCATGGCGCCGGTGTATCTTTTGGATCCCAAGCCCGGGGAGCGCGTGTGCGACCTTTGCGCCGCTCCCGGAGGCAAAACCACCCAGATCGCCGCCCGTATGGGCGGTGAGGGCTTCCTTTTGGCCAATGAATGGAACCCGAAGCGCGCCAAAATCCTTGCCCGCAACGTGGAGCGCATGGCCGTGCCCCACGCGCTGGTGGTAAACGAGCATCCCGACAATCTGGCCCGGCGGATGCCCGGCTATTTTGACCGGGTTCTGGTGGACGCTCCCTGCTCCGGCGAGGGAATGTTCCGCAAGGAGGAGGCTGCCGTAACGGACTGGAGCCCGGAAACGGTGGAAATGTGCGCCCACCGTCAGGGAGAAATCCTTGCCTCCGCCGCCAAGCTGGTGCGCCCGGGCGGACGGCTGGTGTATTCCACCTGTACCTTCGCCCCGGCGGAAAACGAGGAGGCCGTGGCCGCCTTTCTTGCCACCCACCCGGATTTCACGTGGGAGACGGTGGAAGCCCCTTGGTTCACCCCCACAGAAAACGGAGGATACCGCCTGTGGCCTCATAAGCTGCTGGGCGAGGGACATTTTGCCGCCGTTCTCCGCCGCGCCGGGGATGAGCGCCAAAAGAGCCTTGCTCCCTCCGGCGAAAAGCCGCCCAAGGAATGGCTGACCTTCGCAAAGGACATGGGGATCACCCTGCCGCAGGGCCGATTCCTTACCTTCGGCGCAAGCCTTTATCTGGTGCCGGAGGATATGCCCCCCTTGGCAGGATTGAAGGTGGAGCGTCCCGGACTTGAGCTGGGCGTAGTAAAAAAGGACCGCTTTGAGCCGGCCCACGCCCTCGCCCTGTGGCTGAAGGATTGCACCGTTACGGAGAATTTCCCCTCCGACTCCGACGCCATCCGCCGCTATATGCACGGCGACGTGGTTCCCTCCCCAAAGAAGGGCTGGTGCTTGGTCTTGGCCGACCAAATTTCCCTTGGCTGGGCTAAGGGCGACGGCACAGTTTTAAAGAACCACTACCCCAAAGGCCTGCGCAAATGAAAGAAACCATACAAGAAAAAGAAGCCCCTTTCCGCAAGGGGCTTCTTACGTTTCGAAAGGATTGTGGGAAAAGAAAAATCCGTATTGACAACGCCAAAAAACCGTGCTATAATAGATAGGCAAATTTGAAGAGCGTAAAATCGAGGTGTAGCGCAGTTGGTAGCGCGCCAGTTTCGGGTACTGGAGGCCTGGAGTTCGAATCTCCACACTTCGACCATAAAAACAAGGCAGATCGTGGGGTCTGCCTTGTTTTTATTCTTGAATGGAGAGATTCGAACGGGGGGAGATAGGATTCACCCCAAGAGGCGGAGCCGAAGGCGAGGGCGATTGGCAGGTGAACCCTATGCAGGGAGCGAAGCGAGTCGCAATCTCCACACTTCGACCACTTGTCTCTAATTCGAACCAGCGGGGTGTTAATCCCAAATGGATAATTAGAGATATGAAAAAAGACTATTCAAAAATGAATAGTCTTTTTTCGTTTTTTGTCAATTATAATGTAGGATATTTAATTTTTACAGGTGTCTGGTTCTTAGAGGATTCTACGGTAGCACAAGCTACAGCAATAGTTGATGCGCCCTCCATTGATGAAATAGGCATTTCCCCTCCGCCCTGCAGTGCATCAATAAACATTCGGAGTTCCTCGCTGACATTGTGGTTATTGATATTTACCTCTATTTCTTGTGGCTCAGTAAAGTCTGTTTCACTGTTTGGGTCTTTATTTTCAAAAAGCTGCATTGTAGGTGAGGTGTTATCACAAATTATCGTACCCTTGGTGCCATAAAATGCACTTCTCATAGTGTAGCCACGCTTACAGCCGATTGATGCAAACACCTTGCCTATAACATTGTTTGGAAATTTATAAATGGCAATTGTGGCATCGTCCACAGGCCAGCTTGTTAAGCATTTATGGTTGCTATAAGCGCATACCTCTGTTGGATTGCCCGCAATCCAACGAAGCAAATCGACGGCATGACAGCCACCGCCAATAAAGCCGTGTCTCTCAGGCGTTATGCGCCAATTATTGTATCCGCCTATACGAGAATAATCATGTGCATATTCACTTTCCACAAAGAATAAGTCTCCTATTTTGCCTTCATCAATTAATTCCTTTGCTTGAACAAATGCAGGGGTGCAACGACACACCTGACCAATCATCAGCTTTTTGCCGGTTTCCTTTTCCGCGCGCATCATTTCCTCGCATTCAGCAACGCTTAGAGCCATAGGCTTTTCGCAAAGCACGTCCTTGCCTGCTCTCAAAAAAGCCACCGTCATTTCAAGGTGTAGCTGGTCGGGAGTTACTATTACAGCTGCATCAACATTTGGGTCGTTCACAAGCTCACGATAGTCGCTTACCGCAATATCTAAATTGAATTTTTCTTTTCGAAGTGCAAGACGTTCAGGGTCTATATCGCAAATAGCATAAAGATTTGCCTTTTCCTTGTTATCGGTAACGCCATACATATGTCCCTCTGCCATACCACTACAGCCGATAACGGCAATATTTATTTTTTTCTTCATTTCAAAAGCTCCTTTAACATTTTTTGGCTTTCCTGAACTATACGCTCGGCAACGCCCTTTTTAAATTCCGAGGTTCTTGCCTCAAAGCCTCCCTCATCAAAGGCTTGCTTAGTAGGCAGATAAGAATAATATCCGTTTGTTATGCTGGTTGGCAATACCAAGTCCCAGCCCTTTGTTTCCTTTAATCTCATACCTGTTTCCACAAACATTTCTCCAGGTGCGCCAATTAGCGCAATTGGTCCTATGGCAGCTGCACTGATTTGAATATCCATAGCTTCAGGACCATGTTCAAAATCAATCATACGCTTTGTTTCATAAACGAGAGTGTTTTGCTCCATTTCATCTCCAGGCAAAGCTTCAAGCCCTTTTTCTAAATATAGCTTTCGCAGTCTATGTGCCTTTGGCATATCCTCTGGCTTTGGCATATTTGTTGGCACGGTAATCGTTTTTTCAGCAAAAGAAACGCGCGATACCTCTCTGTATTTTGTCATATCATAGACTTGTGCAACAGTACAGGCAATTGCGCGACCTATGTATTGAGAGTAAGCATAGCCGTGACCAAAAGCGCTTTCGCTCATTCTCTCCTCACCCTTTAACCACGGGAAGCAGTTAATGTGATTAACGTCTCCAAGCGCGCCATTAAAGAAAATACACTTGGTTTTAGGAATTATGCGCTCAACCTCACGGCGTAAAGCCCCCGGCCAATCGGCAGATAGCTTGCAGCCACCGATAACATCGGGGTGGTTGCCATAGTTAACAAGAACTATTGACTCTGCGCCCTCTCTGTCAAAACGAAGCACGCCTACGCGGTGGTCTGCTTTACCAATAGGACGCTTAACATCTGGGTCATTGATTTTTGGATTGGTTTTTGTAGTGCCATCCTTCATTAAAAAGCGACGGACAAAGGCAAGCTCCGGAGCGATTCCTACATTATAACCCATTTTTGATGGCTTCATATCAGCAAGGGCAAGAAGTGAAGCATCTGCCATTTTACGATTGACAAACTGAAAATATTCCCTTTCAAGGGTATCACTTGTAGTCTTTCTTAAAAATGGAGCTGTGTGAGTGTGAACTGCGTGAAGATAAATAGCATCAAGCGGAAGTCTTGTAGCCTCGGAAATTGACTTTTTAAACTCCTTGGCACACTCCCATTCCATAGCACAGCTATCTATAGCAATCATAATAGCTGTTTTTTCTCCGTCTGAAACTGCTAAGGCGTTGATTTCCAAATCGTCCAAAATTCCGTCAGCTGGACGAATAAGACCATTTCCTCTTAGGTGGATACCCATCATTGAATTTACATTTACTCTGCCAAAGCCAGCTTGAAGTGTATTTCTTGAATTATATGAAACCATGGCATTGCCGAGCTTAACCTTAATTAGGTATGATTTTGGAAACCTCTCCCTTGCCTCTTTTAAAATTTCAATTGATTTCTCTAAGCTATCTGCTTTCGTGGCTAAATCTATGTATTCCTGTATTTGGTCTTCGTCACTGGCTGAGCCAACACCCAATATTTCATCCGTTGACACGCCAAAGGCTTTAGCCAAGGGAGCAATTTGAATAATGTCAGGATAGCCCACGTCTCTTTCCCACCTTGATATTGCTTGTGGTGTTACACCAATTTGTTCAGCAAGTGATTCTTGCGTTATTTTTCTTTGCTTTCTTAATTCCCTAATAATTTGACCTATCGTCCTTGGCATAATAATCCCCCCCTTGGTCATACTCGTAATTATATTATATCACTTTAATTATACCATTTACAGAACACAAAATGCAACAAAAAACTAAACGTAGCATTTAGTTTAAAATTCAATTCAAGCTTCAGATTTTAAAATTTTCAAAAAAATCAATATTGCTTCATCAGTGTGGAAGTGCGATTCGAGTCGGATCTCGCCACTTCGACCATAAAGCAAGAAAGCACCACTCGGTGCTTTTTTGTTTTATCGTAGTGTTGGCTGAGAAAACTACACTTTTCGTCCTTGACGAAAATGGAGTGCTCCTAGCGATAAGTGACACTCCAAGAGTATGAGCCTCAAGCGAAGTGCGATTGGCTAAGTGGAACTTATGCACGGGAGCGTAGCGAGTCGCAATCTCCACACTTCGACCATAAAAACAAGGTAGACCGTGGGGTCTGCCTTGTTTTTATTCTTGGGATGAGCTTTTGCTCCTTACAGCAGCCGGTAGGCGTTGGCGGTCCAGCTATAGGCCTTGCATTTCAAGGAATCGCCGGTTAAGGGGTCGTGGTTTTCCGAGAATCCGGATTTTTCGATGGCCTTTTTGTATCCGGATGCGATTTTTTCGCTGAGCTCGGTCTCTTCCATGTTTCGGAGCGCCAAGGTGAATATGATCTGGTCCGGGCCCCAAGCAGGTCCTCTCCAATAGCCGTTTTGCGTATAGAACGGGCTGTGGATCGATTCGCTTGCCAGTCCGTACGGGCACAAGAAATCATTTTTGAGCTTGTTCAGTATATATTCTTTTATATCGCCGGGAAGCTTATCCTCCAAAACGATCATTCGGAGGGGCATCAAGCTTTGAGGTCTGTAAATCTCCTCGGTCATGCCGTTTCGGATAAAGATTTCGCCATCCCAAAAATGCGTTACGCACGTCTGCAAAAGCTCGTCGGATCGCATTTTGTATATTCTGGTATCGTTACACAAATGAAGCTTTTCTGCCATCTGTGACAAAACGTCACATTGAACCGACAAATACGCAATCAAGTCCGGAGACTGGATGATCTCCGTATGATCAAAGCAGGTTGCGTTATCGTTGCCCGAGTCGTTTCCGTGATGATAGCAAGGAACGTTTCCGCGGTAGTTGAGCCACCAATCGGTGTTCTTTTTCATATAGTAATAAAGCTCATCCAGAACCTCAACGTCCTCATACATTTTGTTTCGCTTTACAAGCTGCTTATAGATCCAGCCCTGGATCGGAGGCTTTACAAAGGCCCATTCCATATTTACCGTGGTAACGGTATCCGGCGTCCGGCCGTGGCGGTCCATAAACCGATAAGGATAGATCAGCTGATTATAGGAAAGCTCAAAATCCTTATCCGCCAAATCAAGGGCATTGAAGGTGTTGTCCCAGGACCAAAGCTTGCACATGCCGGACTTGCTCATAACGATGGCATCTCGGTCGTAATTGCCCTCACCGGAGATAATATTGCTCCACAAAATATAGGCGCACGCTTGCTCGCATTCGTTTTGGCACTTCATTTTTGCTTCCCAAGCAAGATATTCTTCTTTTTTGCTCTCCGAATATTCTTCGTAGGTGCGATCGGTGTAAACCGAACGCTCGCTGGTGCTCAGACGAAGGGTAAACTCGTATTCACCGTTTTCGTCCGGCAAAACCGTTATTTTTATGTGCTCCTTGTAGATCCTTCGATCGCTATCCTTTGCGTCAAGGGAGACGGTGCCCTTATGAATTTTGAAGGTGTGGAACGTGTTGGTAAAGCAATCGCAAAGCTTCAAAAGGTTCGTTTCCTCGTAAATATAGTTTGCATTATACGTGTGCGGCATATAGATATAGCTGAAGCAGGGGGAGCTGCCTTTTCCGGAGAAGCAGATTCCGTCCTTGCCGAACAAGCACATCTTGTGCGTTTTATCCCCTGCCGTCACCTGGAGCTCCCAAGGCAAAAAGGTCTCTGTTATTGGGTCAGAATATTCAAGCTCCATAAGGGGCACCATTCCGCCGTTGTGAAGGGAATGTAAAATCAAATGTTCATTCGCCTTTGCAACAGCGATCAAGGAATTTCTTGCACTGAAATGAAATTTGTCAAAGCTTAGCATACTTGTCCTCCAATCGATTGTTCGGGATAGACCCATTTTACCACAGAACCGCACGGAATTCAATTGTATGTGCTTCAAAAAATACCATTTATCCTTGGACGGAGAGACTTGAAGGGAGAAATTGCCCGTCGGATTTGAAAATCTCTCCGAATTATTGTGAAAATAGGGGTTTACAAAATCCCGGAATTGTTGTATACTGGTAAAAGAAAGGCTTGGATCGGGAAGAATGCGAGAACGCCGCCGAAAGAGAGAATCCGTCACCGGCTGAGAGCGGATTTGGGCAGGACCTCGTGCTGTGCGCCCGTGAGCCGCCGTGGGGAACCGTAGTATCCACGGCCGTGTGCCGCGTTAAGGCTGAGAGTATAATGCAGAGTGGAACCGCGGCACAGCCGCCCCTGCGTCACCCTTCGGTGGCGTGGGCTTTTTTATTTTCTCTGCTTTACCCCAAGGAGGTTCTGTATGATCAAGATTCAACCCACCCAGGCGGCCCGTCGGCTGGCCCAAGAGGTCAAGCGGATCGTGGAGGAGACCAAGGAGGACGTGCGCGTCATCCGTGAGCGCGACCCCGCCGCCAAAAGCGACGTGGAGGTGCTGCTCTCCTATTCCGGCCTGCACGCCATCACCGCTCATCGGGTGTCCCATGCCCTTTATAAAAAGGAGCATTTTCTGTCCGCCCGTCTCATCAGCCAAGCGGCTAAGTTTTTGACGGGAATTGAGATCCATCCCGGCGCCACCATCGGCCGCGGCTTGTTTATCGACCACGGTACGGGTGTGGTGATCGGCGAGACCACGGAGATCGGAGATAACTGCACCCTGTACCAGGGTGTCACCCTGGGCGGCACGGGCAAGGAAACCGGCAAACGCCACCCCACCTTAAAGGACAACGTCATGGTGGGCGCAGGCGCCAAGATCCTCGGTGCCTTTACCATTGGTGAAAACTCCAAGATCGCCGCCAATGCCGTGGTTCTGTGCGAGGTGCCCGACAACTGCACCGCTGTTGGCATTCCGGCCAAGGTGGTTCGTCGCGGCGGCGAGCGAGTCAACGACAACCGGGATATGGACCAGACCCACATCCCCGACCCCATCTCCGCGGAGCTGGCCAAGCTGGCCGCACGCATTGAGGAGCTGGAGCGGGCAAAGCAGGAGGATGCTACATGATCTGTGAAAAATGCGGATACGAATACGAGGGCAAGCGCTGTCCCGTTTGCCGCAAAAACGCGGTAAATGCCGGCGTTCTGGCCATTGTCAAGGCATTCTTCTATTCCGTTGCCTTCGTTGCCATCCAGTTTATCGTCCAGTTTGCCTTTGTGATCGTCAAGGTCACGGCGGCGCTGCTTTCGGGTATGTCCGACGGAGATGCCTACGATATTGTTTTAAGCTCCCTCTACGATAACGTCTGCAAAATGACCATTCTTTCGTCCCTCGTCACCATCCTGGCGGTGGGCATTTGGTTCTTGGCGCGCAGAAGATCCACTGTAAACGAGGTTCGTCTGAACCCCATCCACCCGAAGCATCTGGGCTTGGCGGCCCTGTTCGGTGCCGTTTTGCAGGTGGTTACCAGCGTGGCCGTGGAATTTGTGCCTTGGCCCCAGTCGTGGATCGACACGCTGACGGAAATGAACGATTACATCATCTCGGAGTCCATCGGACTGCAGGTGCTGGCCGTGGTCATCCTCGGCCCCATAACGGAGGAGCTGGTTTTCCGTGGCTTGGTGCATACCCGCCTGCGGCAGGCCTTCCCGCCCTTTGTGGCGGCCATCCTGTCGGGCGTGGCCTTCGGTATCGTCCACGGAACCATGATCCAGTTCTTCTACGCCTCCTTGCTTGGCGTAGTGCTGGGATTGGTGTTCAATCGCTACGACTCCCTGTTCCCCTGCATTCTCATTCATATCTTCTTCAACGGTGTCAGCCTCTTGCCCTACTTTGAGCTGGATGCTGCCGGGCTGATCCTCCTGTATCTTGCCTGCGTGGCCGTTACCATTCTTTGCGCATATCTGATCTGGTTTAAGAAAAAAGACATCCAAAATGGAAAGGAATCCCCCGATGAAACTGTATAACACCTTAACCAAAACCGTTGACACCTTCGTGCCCAACACCCCCGGCAAGGTAAAAATGTATACCTGCGGCCCGACGGTTTATCACTTTGCCCACATTGGCAACCTGCGCTCCTATATTATGGAGGACGTACTGGAAAAGTTCCTCCGCTTTGAGGGCTACGACGTGACCCGCGTTATGAACATTACCGACGTAGGCCACCTGACCTCCGACGGCGACACCGGCGAGGACAAGATGCTGAAGGGTGCCAAGCGCGAGCATAAGACCGTTATGGAGATCGCGGAGTTCTATAAGGAAGCCTTCTTCCGGGACGCCGCCGATCTGAACATCAAGACCCCCGACGTGGTTGAGCCCGCCACCCAGTGCATTGACGAGTTTATCCGCGTGATCGAGGGCCTCCTTGAAAAGGGCTACGCTTACGTAGCCGGCGGAAACGTGTACTTTGACACCTCCAAGCTGAAGAATTACTACGCGCTGACCGGCCACGATGCCGACGAATTGAAGGTTGGCGTCCGTGAGGACGTGGGCGAGGACGAGAACAAGCGCAACAAGACCGACTTCGTGCTTTGGTTCACCAAGTCCAAGTTTGATGACCAGGAGCTTAAGTGGGATAGCCCTTGGGGCATCGGTTACCCCGGCTGGCACATTGAGTGTTCCTGCATCAGTATGAAGCATCTGGGCGAGGATCTGGACATCCATTGCGGCGGTGTGGACAACATCTTCCCCCACCACACAAACGAGATCGCCCAGAGCGAGGTGTACCTTGGCCATAAGTGGTGCAACTATTGGTTCCACGTACATCACCTCAACGACGAGACCGGCAAGATGAGCAAGTCCAAGGGCGAGTTTTTGACCGTTTCTCTCCTTAAGCGCAAGGGCTACGATCCCGTGGCTTACCGCTTCTTCTGTCTCCAGTCCCATTATCGCAAGCCCCTGACCTTCTCCTACAGCGGTCTTGATAACGCCGTTGCCGCCTACGCCAAGCTGAAAAAGAAGATCCTCAATCTGGATCCCGCCGGTGAGGTGGACCCGGAGGCCTTTGCCACCTACCGCGCCAAGTTCAGCGAGGCCGTTGGCAACGATATGAACACCGCACAGGGCATGACGGTTCTGTACGATGTGCTCAAGGCACCGGTAAACGGCGCCACCAAGCTGGCCATCCTTGACGAGCTGGATAAGGTTCTGTCTCTGAACCTGACCGTCCGCCCCGTGGTGGAGGAAGCTCCCGTCGAGGAAGTGGAAAAGGACGAGTTCACCCTCTACGTAGAGGCTATGATCGCCGAGCGCGCCGCCGCCAAGAAGGCGAAGGACTACGCCCGCGCCGATGCCATCCGCGCCGAGCTGAAGGAAAAGGGCGTCACCCTCACCGATACCCCCAAGGGCACCACCTTTACAAGAGAATAACGTGCGAATATAAAAAAGGAACCCCTTCCGAGAAGGGGTTCCTTTGTGTTTTGGAAATCGGTTTACAGACGTACGACCTTTTCCACCTTGGTCTGGCGGAAGGTGTCGCGGAGGAGCTGGAAGATGCCGAGGAGGGCGAAGAGCCAACCAAGAGCGATCTCCTTGAGAACAACGGCGAGGCCTTCTCCCATGGCCCACTCCAGCATAAAGGCAACGATCTCGCCAAAGGTCCAGCCAAGCTCTATGCCGTCGGCCGTGTTGACCGCAACGATGGCGGCAAACTCCGCTACCACTACGGCAAGGAGAACGCAGATCACGATGACGATGCCCTTGGCCTTGGTTTCCTTGCCCTTGGCCAGCTCGTAGCCCTTTTTCGCGCAAATGCCGATCAAAAGGCCCAAAAGGGAAGCGATATAGCCCATTGCGTACACGATAACCCACGGGATCGCACCGATGATGGCACCCAGCGCCGCGCCGATGGCACCCTTGGCAACGCTTCCGGTGCTCTTGCGCTCGTCGGCCTCCTCGCGAAGCTCTGCCTCCGCCTTAGCGGAGCAGGAGTCATGGAGGTGGTAGACCGTCGAGCCGATCAGAACGTCAGCGGCATCGCCGCCGGCCATGCCACAGCTATGGCAAACCTGAGTGCTCTTTACCGCAAGATCCTTCAGCATGGCGGTAAACAGGGGCAAAAAGGCCTCGATCTTTCCCATGGTTCCGGGGTTGTCCGTAAAGGCAACCTGAACCGAGCCGGGCTTGACGGAAACGTCCGTCACCGATCCGCCCTGAATGCGGAACTCCTTCTGACGGGCTTCGTCACCCAGCCAGCCGCGCACCCGGTCGGATTGCTCGGCGGTGTCAAAATAAACGGCGGCAGAGACGGATTTCCATCCCGCCCCCTCTTGCAGCGTAAGGAATACGCCATCGTATGTGCCGTAGGCTACACCGTTTTTCACAGTCAGCCCATTGGCTTCGGCAAATTTTTTAAGTCCGGATCCAATCATGTGTGTTTCTCCTTTCGATGCTCGGATTTTTTCATTTTATAAAGCTCCTCGGTGGCCAGACGGGCCTTGGCGACCACGTCTCCCTCCACGCGGGGGAAGCAGTAGTACAGGGCGTCCCGATTTCCGATGGAAATCACGTCGCCGATCTCATACCAGTAGTAATCGGAGTTCAGGGTGTAGGAGGCGATGGGGGATTGCACGTAGTCCAGCTTGCCGTCGCATCCCGTCAGGTGGAAGCCCTCCTCATTGTGGCAAAGGTTGCCCTCGCCCACCCGATACAGGCACTTGGTGTCCACCAGCATATAGATGTCCACGGGCAGATCCATCCGGTACGTACCGGCAAGAATCTCCTCCCGCACGGCCTCTCGCTGGGCACGGTACCAGTCGGGGATGTGGGGATACTCCGTTTCCCCCTCGGTGGCCCGCATAAAGCCGTCCTCGGTCAAAAGATATTCCTTGCCGCAGGCGGAGCAGGTCAGGGTCACGCCCTTGCCCACCATCTTGCCCTCGGTATGGCAGTGGGGACAGCGGTAAAGCACCCGGTTGAGGCAATCGGCGCGGAAGGCCTCGCGGATCATGATCTGATTTTCCTGCTGCCAGCGGAAGTTGTCAAAGTTAAACTGCTCGCTGATGATGGCGTTCAGCTCCTCCGGCGTTTTTTCCTTGATCTCCGCCGGGGAAAGGAGATATTCCATCTCCGCCCGCACGGGCACCCGACGGAGCTGGAGATTGTTGTAAAGAGGATCCCGGGCAAAGGCGCCGTAGGTGCGGATCATCACCACGGGCACGTTCAGCATTTTAAGGAAGGGCCCCAGCGAATCGGGCAGGGGCGTAGCCGTTCCGTCAAAGGAATAGCCGGCCTCCGGGTACATCAAAACGGAGCTTTTCAGCTTGCGCAGGGCGTGCGCCACGTCGCGGATCAAGGTAAGATCCGGCACGAATTTTTGGGTGGGAATGCAGCCCAGATTCCGCATCAGCCACTTCTTACCCACAAATCCGTCGGAGGTGCATACAATGTTGAAGGGACGGGGATAGAGAATGGAGGAGGCGATCTTCAGGTCAATAAAGCTGGAGTGGTTCATCAGATACAGGCAAGGCTCCCGCTTGCCCAGCTTCTCCATGCCGATCCGCTCACAGCGGAAGCGCGTGGCGATCAGATCGGGGGTGGAAACGATTTTTAACAGGGTGCGGAACAGAAGGCTCGGCCGTTTGGGCTTCTGGTGGGGAGCCACGGGCAGTGCCAGAACCTCTTCGTAGCTTTTTTTACGGGTCTTAATCTTCATATAGGTCTCCTTAAGTCGGAATTCGGCAAAGGAAATCGGTCTGTTTTGTATATTCTATCACAGAACGCCGCCAATTGCAAGAGTATGTTTTGGTATGGGTTGGGCGTATCTTCCACCTTGACAATCGGGAGGGAACTTGGTATAATATAGTCACTAAGACAAAACGAGGTGATAGATATGAATACACCTGAAATCAAGAAAGCAACTGCTGCGGACTATGAGGAGCTCATCGATTTTCTCAACATGGTCTTCGGCTTTAACGGTCAGGAAAACGACTTCCTCAAGCTGCTCCCCAAGCTTTACCGCACCCAGTATGCTCCTTGGGAAAGCAACTATACCGGCAAGGACGAAAACGGCCGCTTCATGTGCGCCGTGGGCGCCTACGACGAGGAATACAGCGTAGCCGGCGAGACCATCCGCTTCCGCGGCATCGGTAACGTGGCCGCTCATCCCCGCTCCAAGGGCAAGGGCTATATGCGTGCTGCTATGGACGCCACTATGGCCGATATGATCAAGGACGGCGTGGACTTTTCCGCTCTCGGCGGCCTGCGTCACCGCTACGGCTACTGGGGCTTTGAGGTCTCCGGTGTCCGTTACCGCTTCTACATCAATTCCGACTGCATCAAGCACGGCGTTAAGCATATTGAGGAAACGCACGTTCTCACCTTTGAGCCTTTGAAGCCCGAGGATGCCGAGGCCATCGCCTGGATGAACGGCCTGCGTGAGCAGCTGCCCTTCTACTGCAAGCGCAGTGCGGAGCGCACCTACGACGTGCTTTGCTCCTGGAAGAGCACTCCCTACGTGGTTTACGAAAACGGCACACGCGTGGGCTGCTTTATTCAGAGCGGCGGCACCGTGCACGACATCCAGCTGGTGGATGACGATTACCTGTGCGACCTGATCCGCCAGTGGCAAAAGGCCAAGGGCGACTATACCGTGATCCTGCCTCCCTACCGCACGGCGTGGATCGATTTCCTCACCCGCTATTCCTGCGGCCCCGAGGTCATCAGCGGCGAGAGCTACACGGTATTCTCTTACGAGCGCGTTTGCCGCGCCTTCCTTGCCGCCAAGGCCTCCTACGAGGCGCTGGCTGACGGCGAGGTTACCATGCTCATCCACGGATTTGCAGGCGACGAGCGCCTGAACTTCCGCGTACATAACGGAGTTCCCGCAGTTACTGCCACCGATAAGGAGGCGGACCTGGAGCTCACCCACAAGGAAGCCATGATGCTTATCTTCGGCGTTTTCTCCCCCCTGCGTACAAAGCTGGGCGCCGTGGAGCGTTCCTGGTTCCCCCTGCCCCTGCATACCGACAATGCGGATGAGGTCTAATCATTTTTATTTTTCACAAAGGAGACAAATGACATGAAAAAGCTTACGAAAATTATGGCTCTTGCCCTTCTTATGGTAATGACCCTTTCTCTGGTAGCCTGCTCCTCCTACGGCGCGATCGTAAAGAACTTTAAGGATGCTGGCTATGTAGAGATTGATCTTGAGGACGCAGATGACTCCACCGCAAAGAAGTTGACTGCCGAGATGGAAAAAGGCAACCTGACCTGCTCCATCCACCTTCTTCAGCTGGAGGAAAACGATTGGCTCAGCTACAACGCGATCATTCTTGAGTTTTCCTCCGACGAGGAGTTGATGGAGGCACTTGACGATAACGCCACCCTTAAGGGCCTTGTTACCGATGCGCAGAAGACCAAGCTGGTTCGCGGAAACTGCATCTTGATTCCTCTTTCTCTTATCAAGGCAGACGAAATGATCAGCCTCTTCAACGAAGGCAAAGAATAAAACACCAAAGCCCCCTCGCCGGCCGATGGCCGACGAGGGGGCTTTTGATTTGTTTGTTCTCACCCGAGGTGTCGTTAATTTTTGGTCAAGCGGCGGGCTTGATGAGCTTGCTGTTCTCGAAGGAGAAGCAATGGTAGTAGATCAACGTAGAGATGCAGCAGGCCAGCCATCCGGCGGGGTAGCCCATGGCGATGGGCAAAAGATCGTTTGATACGAAGGTGGAGATCAAGAACAGATAAAGCTGGCGGAAGCCCACGAAGGAGCACAGCATAATGATCATGGGCGCTCGGGTATTGCCCGCACCGCGAAGGGCGGCGGAGAAGATCTGGTTCACCGAGGTGCACAGATAGAAGGGCGTTACCGTGTGGAGCAGGAGCGTAGCGTAGTGTACCACGTCGGGATCAGGGTTAAAGATTCCCGCAAGGAAGGGCGCAAAGATCATAACGCAAACGATAATGACCGTGGCCGCCGCCGTGGACATCAGGTACGCAAGGGTGGTTCCCCGCTTGGCGCGCTTGACGTTGCCCACGCCCAGATTCTGACCCACAAAGGTAGTGGTGGCCAGCGCCAGGGACTGTACGGGCAGGAAGATAAACTGGTCGATCTTGGAGTAGGACGTCCAGCTGCCCAGCGCAATCTTCTGATCCAGATTGACGTTTGCAATATAAGACTGTACGAACACGTTGGAGAAGGCGGTGAGCATCATCTGAATGGCCGCCGGAATACCGATACGAACGATCATCTTCAGCATGGCTGGGTCAACGTGCATGGCCTTTAAGGTCACGCGGACGCAGGATTCCGTGCGCAGAAGGGTGATCACCGTCAGAACCGCCGAGGTGCACTGGGCAATTACCGTGGCGTAAGCGACACCGGCCACGCCCATATCAAGGCCAAACACAAACACCAGATCCAGCACAATGTTAATGATGGCAGAGACCACCAGATAATAGAAGGGGTGGGACGAATCGCCCACGGCACGCAAAATGCCGGAGCCCATATTGTAAACCATCAGCCCCATAACACCCGCAAAATAGATAATGAGGTATTCCTTGGCGTGGGGGTATACCGTGCTCATTTCGTCGCCGGAGTGGAGCATCAGCCTCAAAACCGTGGGGGTCATTACCACACCGATGACGGTAAAGGCTACACCCATAACCAAGGTCATCACGGTGGCGGTGTGCACGGCCTTTTGTACCTTGGCCTCGTCCTTGGCACCGTAATACTGGGAAATAATAACGCCGGCACCGCTGGAAAGGCCCATAAAGAAGCCGATTAGAATGTTAATGATCGGTCCGACGCTTCCAACAGCCGCATACGCCTCGCTGTTGCCCGTCTGTCCGATCACCCAGGTGTCTACCATATTGTAAAGCTGTTGGAACAGGTTGCCAAGGAGCAGGGGGAACGCAAAGCGGAGCAAATTTCCTACAATGCCTCCCTCGGTCATGTCTACGTCACGACGGCGACCGCCCAAAAGCGCTACTTTCGCCACAAAAAACACCTCTTTTCCAAATTAACACCATTTTACCACAATTCGCACCGAAAAACAAGGCGTTTCTGACTCCGTCCATATTAAATTCTCTTATCTTGACACGGGGAACGATTGCGATTATAATGAAAATAGAAATTCCTTTGGAAGGAGCTCCTAAATGAAGCTGAACGTAACCACCAAGCGCAAGCTCCGCGCCGCCCTCATCCACGTGCTGGATACGGAAGGGCCGCAGGACCGTGCCGCCCTCATAAAAAAAGCCGCCACCCTCAGCGGACTGAGTCAGAAGGAGCAGAAGGATCGTGCCCTCGGCAGTAAATTCAACGCCATGCGCGCCTACGCGGGTACGGCCTTGGATGCCATGGTCTCCCACGGGGCAGTCGGCACCAAGGACGGACGGTATACGCTCTTGGAGGAGGAGACCGTCCTCATCCGACGCGATCTGTGTGAGGAGCACATTTTGCGGGCGGTAAAGGAGGGTCCTGTGACAAAGCAGGAGCTTTTTGGCCGATTGGATCGCTACTTCGGCACGGAAAAGACCCCCAGCGGCAAGGACGACCGTTCTCTTTACACAACGGTGACGGAGATTCTGGATCGGCTGACAAAGGGAGAGGCCGTCCGCTACGCGGACGGGCGCTATACCGCCTCCGTGCCCGGAAACGCCACCCCCATGAAGGACGAGGCAGCCTTTAAGGCGCTGTTTCTTGCCCGGCTTCACTCTCTTGGGGGCGAGTTCTTTGAGCATTTTACCATGGCGCTTTTGGAAAAACACTACCGCAAGTGCGGCTATACGGTGCTCCGCTGTGAGGTTTCCGGCGGCTCCGCCGACGGCGGCGTGGACGGACTGACCGATACGGTGGATTCCCTCGGCTTTCGTGAAAATATCATGGTGCAGACGAAGTGCCGCCGACAGATCCACGTAACGGAAACAGAGATCCGTGCCTTTTACGGAGCCGTTTGCGCCCTCGGTGGCTCGCGTGGCATTTTTGTAACTACTTCCGTATTTCATCCGGCCGCTCAAAAGCTGTTGGATTCCATTGAAAACTGTGTTGGCATTGACGGCGACAAGCTGTTTGCGCTGGCACTCAGCACGTCCCACGGCATCCGTCGCTCCGGTGGCGGCTATCGGCTGGATGAAACCGCTTTTTCATAAGATAAGGAGGCACGTATGAACGATTTTACCGGTAATCTCTCCAAGTTAGCACGCATCTCCCACGCAAAATCCCGCTCCATCTCTGCTGAAAACTTCAAGGGCGAGGCGGGCAAGGGCGGCATGGCCACCGAGGGCACGGGCAAGAACTGCGCCCGGGAGCTTGGCCCCGGCTGGAAGATCTCTCCCGCCGTTGTCATTAAGCCCGGAGAGGTCTTTGAGTTAGCTGCCATCGACGGCCCCGGCGTGATCCGCCACATCTGGATCACCGAAAACTCGCCCCAGAATCGCGCCCTGATCCTGCGGATGTACTGGGAGGGCAACGACAAGCCCTCGGTGGAGACACCTCTTGGCGACTTTTTTGCCGCCGCCGACTGCCAGGAATACCGTCAGCTGACCTCCATTCCCGTATGCGTCAATCCTCGTCGCGCCTTTAACTGCTATTGGGAGATGCCCTTTAAGACGAGCTGTCGCATCACTCTTGAAAATATCTGCGACGAGGACCTTATGGTGTTCTACCAGATCGACTACACCTTAGAGGACGTGCCGGAGGATTGTGCATACTTCCACGCCCAGTTCCGCCGGGTTAACCCCTTGCCCTATAAGAGCGTTTATACCATTGTGGACGGCATCGAGGGACGCGGCCAGTACGTGGGCACCTATATGTTCTGGGGTGTAAACAACGACGGCTGGTGGGGCGAAGGTGAGATCAAGTTCTATATGGACGACGATGGCGAGTTTCCCACCATTTGCGGCACGGGCACCGAGGACTACTTCTGCGGCTCGTGGAACTTCGATGTGAACGGTAAGTATACTGAATTCTGCACCCCCTACGTGGGTATGTATAAGGTGATGCGCCCCGACGGCGCGTACCGCGCCAACCAGCGATTCTCCATGTATCGGTGGCACATTCCGGATCCCATCCACTTTGAAAAGAAGCTCCGGGTGACCATCCAGGCCCTTGGCTGGCGTAGCGGCGGCCGCTACCTGCCCCTGCAGGACGACATTGCCTCCGTGGCCTTTTGGTATCAGGATACCCCCGCCACCAATTTCCCGCCCCTCCCCTCCAAAGACGAGCTGGAAATCATCTAATTTTGTAAAAGAAAAAAGCCTTTCCTTCTCTGTGCATTCTTAGCGGAGAAATGACAGGCACGAAATGTCGGCAGAGAATTTGTTTTCTCTGCCGATTTGTGTTATAATGGAACTAACAAAAAGCCTCTCCCTTTGGGAGAGGTGGCGGCGTAGCCGACGGAGAGGGCGAACAATTCCCCTCTCACCCGCTATCGCGGGAGCTCTCCCA
>JAGARU010000088.1 GCA_017622085.1 Clostridia bacterium
TCCGGGAGGTGATTTCATGCGGAGAGTTGTTGTTGATATGCAAAATGCTTTATTTGCCGACGCTATTGCAGTGGCTCTGCAAAAATTTGATTCGGACTTTGAGGTATGTCAAAGCGAAAGCCCTGCCAAAACCACGGATCTGTGCTTTTTTACGGAAGCGAATGTTCTGATCATGGAGGTCACAGCCTACACGCCGTGGAGGCTGGAGGAACGCATGAACATTCGGAATGAAGTGAAAGCACAGAATCCGGGCTGCAAAATTGTACTGGTAGTGGACGAGAACACCGAAAAGAAGCTGGCGGACAAGGTGCGTCAGGCGAAGAAGGACGGGCTGGTTGACAATTTCATTTACGGCTCCGTTTCTTCCACCTATCTTTCGGCGGTCATCGATGCTTTGTAAGGAGGACGGTGGTGATGGAATGATATGATTGCATTTGACGCATCTTCGTTCTCCGAATGGATGAAGAACGGCGGAAGCTCTCTTTGCCGTGTGGGAGAGCCGGTAAATCAATTCACACGGTCAAACAAATCGGCAAAATGCCGGAAAGAAACAAGGAGGAATTGCTTATGAAAACAAAAATGAAACCGCATAAGCTGCTGAGTATGCTCCTCGCCCTTGTGATGCTGCTCTCGCTGCTCCCCACCACAGCGGAGGCCTACCTGCCGACGCCCAACCCGAACACTCCCCACAGCAACAACGGCTGGGTCGAGCTTTACGGCCCGCTTGGCGTTGCCGCATTGAAGGAATACCTCAAGGACGAAAACAACACCTGGTACATACGGCTGACCGGCAACATTTCGCTGGACGACGACAATTTTGGGGGCTTCACCGTTAAGGGCGCCAAGTACCTTGACCTGAACGGCTATACCATCGATGTCAACAGAGACCCCGGAGAGGAACAGTTGTTATTCACAGTGCCGGAAGGCTCCACCATCGTGGTCTGTGACTCCCGCGGCGGCGGCAGAATCCACTATGACGGACACCTGTACATGGATTATGACTACGATAAGGAGAAATCTAAGAAACGGCATTTATTCTATGTAAAGGGCACGATGATCCTCAACGGCGGCGAGCTGGACGGCGGCCGCTCCAAGCAGGTCTGGGTGACCCACGCAATGAATCAAAAAGGTGTCGACCCCTATACCGGTTATGTGCGCCATCAGCTCTATGCCACGGGCATCACGGTCAAAGAGGGCGGCACGCTGATCATGAACGGCGGCTCGGTCTGCGGCCGCGGCGACTTTCAGGGCGGCATTTCTGCTAAAGAAGGCAGTACCGTGGTCATCAACGGCGGCCGCATCCTCGGCCTCGGCGGTGCAGATGCACTGCGCGCCTTTGATAATTACCCCTGCAACATAAGCATCCGCGGCGGCTACTTTGAGACCCGCAAGATCGACAAGGAGCATCTCGGAGAGGAACGCTATTTCAACAATACAAAGAACCATGTTTATCGAAACGGCGAATACGGCGTTGTGGGAGTGAAGGAGGAGCACCTCTATCCGGGCGCGAAGCTGTCCACAGGCTCCCACAGCGCCACGGTCTCCCCGCCCACCAACGTCAAGACGAACTATGTCAAGCTCGCCACCACCAACAGCAACATCTATAACCCCAACATCGAGGGCAGCGGCACGGTCAGGCTGACCGGGTACACCCCCTATTACACCGAGGACAACTCGTGGGGCAAGCTCTTTGCGCAGCAGTACCTCGGCACGACCGGCACGGGCTACACCCCGTATTATATCTTCGCCATCTACGACAAGGACGGCAAGCGCGTATCCGACGAGATCGTGGATGTGTTCACGCCGGGCACGCAGCCCAGCCGGACGGTGAAGGTGAGCGACTTTGAGGCCAAGAGCGGCGGCGAGCTCAAGCTCGACTTCCTCCAGCCCTACACCCTGCGCTGCACCGTGAGCGAGACGCTCAGCACCACGCAGGAGTACACCGCCTCGTACTACAACGAGTGGAGCTTCATGAAGGACGTGGTGGACATGAGCGGCATCACGATAGACGGCGAGGTCTGGCAGGCCGACTCCTCGGATGGCGACACGGCAGACTTCATCATGAGGCCCACGGTGACGAACTCCACGAACTTCTCGCACATTACGAGCCTCGACTACGGTAACTTCCGCTTTATCTACTATGTGGACGGGCAGGAGGTCACAGAGGCAGAAAAAGACATCCATATCACCTCTGGATCGAACGAGAGCACCATCACCGGCTGGGGGCAGAGCTTTTTCGCGTCGCTGCCGGAGGGCGAGCAGTCCCTGCGCTGCGAGTTCGACTTTGAAAGCAACGGCATTCCCTATAACCTCGGCATGACCAAGAAGGTCTATGTCTTCCCGCGCATCTACGCCGCGGTCGGCTCGGGAACCTACGCAATGTGCGAAAACGACACCATCACCTGCCCCAAGAGCGGCAACAGCTATCTCTCTGCCTACCTGCGCCCCTATACCGACAAGAGCTTCCTCACCAATGCCGGCAAGAGCGTGACCAGCTATGTGTGGCAGTACCGCGACGGCAGCGAGTGGAAGAACGTCACCGTGACGGGCTCGGGGTCGGGCTATCGCACCACCAACGTTTCCGGCGTGACGATCAACGAAGGCGACGGCACGCTCAAAACCTACCGCTCCGGCGACTACCGCGTGATGATGAACCACAAAAACGTGACCAGCTATTCCGCCGCGCCCATCACGGTGGTCGGCAGGACCTATGATGCCAGCGCCCGCGAGGTCTCGCTGACGGCGAGCAAGGACAGCACCGTGTACAACGAGACCGGCTGCACGCTGACCGCCAAATTCAACCGCAGCGACGCCAACTGGGAAAGCACCTTCATTGCGGAGGTTGTCCTCCAGCGCGACGGCGTGCCCGAAGGCGCGTGGAAGGGACTCGACCTGTTTAACAACGGCAAAGAGGTCAAATGTCAGGACCTCTATTACGGCTATAGTAATAGTAATAATAGAATTCTTTTCGATTCCACGGGCAAGGCGACCTTCGATCTGACGCAGATGAAGAAGCTCGCCAACTTGGGCGATGCGGAATTCGTCCCCGGTACGTACCGCTTCATGCTCAAGGTGCCCTATAAGGAGAACGGCGTCAAGAAGTACATCTACAGCGCGCCCTGCACGATTCAGATCGACAAGCGCGCCACCGGCGTTGACGTGATGGTGGGCAGCGAGAACGTCACCAACGGCGGCGGCACAACGGCCGCCAACGCGCCGAGCTACACCATGCCCGGCAATACGAACATCATCAAACTCGGCTACCAGCCCATTCAGCCGAATGCCACCATCCCGAGCAGTCCCACGGTCAAGTGGTACGTGGACAGCGACCGGGAAATTGCAACCATCGAGGAAAGCACCGGCAAGCTGACGGCGCATAGCCCCGGCACGGCGCTCGTCCGCATGAAATACTCCGGCAGCGGCGCGGACTACACGCGCTATGTCAAGGTCATCATCCCCATCGAGGGCTTCCGCATGGGCGAGCCCAACTTCGGCGCGGCGGCTGCCGGCGGCAAGACCTACGAAACGGTGGAGATGCCCATCACGAGCGTGCGCTGCTACAACGGCACATGGGTGGAGAACACGAACAACAAGTACATGAGCGCCGTGGTCAGAAGCATCAAGGGCCAGCACGCCGAAACCGGCATCATCAACCGCCTCACCGACCCCGTGGAGTACAACGACAAGTTCACCGCGACCTTTGAGATCCAGCCCAAGGAGGGCTACCAGTTCGTCCTGTACACCTCATACGCCAGCGGCGATTCCTGGTACAAGAAGGCCAACAGCAAGGTCATCCAGTGCAGCATCCCCGGCGACAGCTCCCTCGACAGCGCCATTTTCAAGGGCTGTGAGGAGGGCGGCGAGTACTATAACGGCTCGTACGTCACGCCCGCCAACGCAACGCTGTACTACGCCTACGAGGAGCCTTGCCTGAAGGACCCCACCGGCGGCACGATCTATCTGAACACCGTCTTTCTCACCACCGATGAGCCCATGGAGGGCGACCCCCGCTACGGCGGCACGCTCCCCTCGAACTACCGCAATGATATGCTGAATGTCCGCATCAACACCATTGAGAATATCTTCACCGCGGGCGGCTACCCCGTGCTCTCGAGCGAGAGCAAGGTCTCCAAGGTTCCCAATGTGACGGGCACGGGCACGGCCTACGCGCCGGTGCTGTATGCCGACAAGGCCAGCGCGACCAGCGCCGAAAACCCCGGCTCGTGGCTCAATGTGCTCTATGACGGCAGCAATCCGCGCCCCGACGCCGACCTCATGCGCCAGCGCTACGAGGCGGGCACTTACATCAGCGAGCTGGTCATCACGGCGGGCGTTGCGGCAGACGGCACGAAGTATTACTTCGAGCCCAACACCGCGCTCGTCATCAACGGCTACAAGGTGCAGCTGCTCCATCCCTCGGACAACGGCACGTTCTCGCAGGCCGATGTGTATGACGATGTGTACGGCTACCAGTTCTTCGGCTACTCGCCCGGCAAGCTGAGAGCCACCTACTACATCGTTTCGGACAGACAGCCCGCGTATAACACCGCCACCGTCACGGTGGCCGCGCCCGTCACGGGCGAGAAGGCCGCCGTCGCGTCCGACGCCATCGTCACGGGCGTGACCCGCACCGGCGAGAGCGAGGAGATCGTCAACCACGGCGTTTACGTCCGCAGACTCACATGGTTCATTGATGCAAACGGAAACGGCCAGCTGGACGAGAACGAGGAATGCACGCCTGAAAACGGCCTCACGGCGGACGGTAAGTTCCTCGGCGGCAAGACCTACAGCGTTTACTTCGAGCTTGCCGTTACCGAGGGCATGGGGCGGCTGAACAACGAGGCCTTTACCCTCAAGGTCAATGACCTTGAAGTGCCCATCAACACCACCGCGGCCCAGGGCGTCTACACCTTCCCGGAAACGGAGATCGTGGGCTACACCGTTTCCGGCACGGCAACGAGCTTTAACAGCGATACCGATGAAGTGATTATTCAGCTCACCGAAAGCGGCGCGTCTGAGGTAGCCTATGAAACCATCGTAAAGGGCAACACCGCCAACTACTCCATCGCGGGCGTGGCGTCTGGTACCTACACCATGAAGGTGATGAAGAATAACCATGTTGCCCGCGAGTACACCGTCACGGTGGGAAGCAGCAATGTGACGCAGGATGTGAAGATCCACCTGAAGGGCGATATCAACGGTGATGGCAGGGTGACGTTTACCGATGTCAACAAGGCTAA
>JAGARU010000089.1 GCA_017622085.1 Clostridia bacterium
GAATAGGACACGGCGCTGGCGTCGTAGCCGAAGAAGGTACCGCTGTTAATGACGGCATGACCGTTGGCGGTAAAGACCGAATAGCCGTGCACACTGTCAAAGGAATGATTGGTGGGGTCAAAGGTAACGCTTCCGCCGATCTCCAGCTCACCGTTGTTGTAGATAATGGCACTGGGATAGCCGCGAGCGTTCATGCTCACGTTCAGCGAGCCCGTTCCGCCAACGGTCAGGCTGCCACGATTATCAATGAAGCTGTAGAGCAGATAGTCCACATAGGGCACGCGGATATTGATATCGGCATTGATGGTCAAATATTTCGTAGAATTTGTGGGAATCGTAATGGTACAGCGGCCTGCCTTGAAATCCTTCTCCTTTTCCAGGGTGTAGAAGTCTTGATAGGAACCGTGATCAAAGTTGTTGACCAAGATGCCCTGAACCGTAGGATGCTCCAGCGCATACTTTAGCTCTTCATAGCTGCTGCAGACCACAGGATTGCTGACGGTGCCTGTGCCTGCGGGGAAGCTTTTATGGAATACGGCAACCAAAATCAAGCTTTCACTTGCATAAAAGCCAACGCTTTTTGCTTTGGAGTAGCATTCGCCCGTCTCGCTGCCGATTCGCCATTCTACAAACTCATAGCCCTCATCCGGCAAGGCGGTAATTCCTACTTCTGCTCCGTTTGGGATTTCAAAAGAGTATCCGATATAGGAATAATCCGATAGCTCCGATCCCGTTTCCAGCTTGACCTTGCCGCCGCTGTAAGGCTCCTCTAAGGAAGCATTATAGGAATCTACGCCAATGAAAAAACCTCTTCGGGGACTTTCACTACTTGTGCTGTTACGGTAGCCGCTGCCAAAGGCAATGACCTCAAAAAACCATCCTTCTTGTGGTTCAAGATCCGCAAGAGAGACAAAGGTCTCTTTCACATTGCTCCTCACGTGCATACTGCCTTCAACGGGATCGCTGATGTAAACGTTATAATATTCCGCGCCGGGTACGGCATCCCAGGAAGCAAACAGTCCGTTCCAATGGGGGTTGCCCGGAGCCTGCAATCTGCTGTAGGGGCTATCGTAATACATCAGCATACTTTGATAGGGATGATCGGCGCCGCTTCCGTTTGCAGTCACTTCGATTCGGTAGTCTCCGTTATTCAGCCGTTCCCCGTCCATCGCTTCGATCAACGCGCAATATTGGTTGTTTTTATCTATGGTGATGCTTTTATACACGTGGTTGCCCGGATGCTGACAAATATCAACCGTATAGCTTGTGGCATCGTCAAATTTATCCCAAAGCAGCGTTCCGTTTGCCAAAAGCTTAAGGTTCATGGCACCGGGTTCATCAACGGGAACGATATTTCTGGAGCCGCCACCTTTTCGGGGACTTTCGCTGACTTCGCTGTTACGATAGCCGCTGCCAAAAGCAGCAACCTCAAAATACCACCCATCCTGCGGCGAAAAATCGGAAAGATCCACAGAGGTTTCCGTAACGTTGGATCTTACGCTTAACTCGCCGACGGTGGTGTTGCACACGTAAACGTTATACCGTGTGGCATTCGTCACTGCATCCCATTCGGCCACGTCTCCGTTCCAACGTAGATTCGCGGGAGACTGCAATTTTTCGTATGGGCTGTCATAATAGATGATCAGTGTGGAGGAACTGTACTCGGCGTTTGCACCGGATACATGCAGTTCCACTCTGTAATCACCGTTATCAAAGGTCCGGTCATCCAATTCTGCGTACAGCGCGTAGGACGTGGTATCAGCGCCGACGCTCTCAGTCATTAAAACAGAATTACCGGGATGCACACAAACGTCGATTCGGTAACCCGTTGCACCTGTAACTGGATCCCAAAGCAGTTTTCCAGTGCCATCCGTCCGTAAATTGATTCCGCCGCCTGTTTCCACCGGAGTGATGGTTCTTGCCATTGCCGTTACAGGCATCAGGCTTAGTAGCATCACCACTGCCAGCAACATACTGACAATTTGCTTTATTCCTTTATGCTTCATTGCTTCTTCCTCCTTGTGGAGTATTTTCCTGATACCCCACTGCTTTTTGTAAGATCTGCTTTCCGCAGTTGGGGCAATACTGCGAATCGGCTGAAAGCACCGTATCGCAGTCGGGGCAGCATTTGTGCTGCCGCTTGTAGCGGTCAAAGAGAGTTTCACCGGGTAGCTTCTCTCCGCAGTCGGGGCAGGTCTTGGCATTCGCTCCGACCATCTTGCCACATCGGGCACAGACCTTGGTTTTTTTCATCACGTTGGGGCCGAACCCATAGTCCTCCATGTTTCTGTATCTTAACTTTTCGGTCGGACTCATTTGCTCCACCCCTTCCCGTAATACGCAAGAGGCTTGCCACACGTCGGGCACGGTTTTATGGGTTCCTCAATCTTCGTGCCACAGTTTTTACAGAACTTCGCCTCAGCCTCGAAGGGGGCACACTCCACACATTCCAAGACGTCGACATTATACATGGCGAGGCTGACCCATTTGCCGCATTTGCGACACTGATTGAAATGTTTTCTCCCTTCCGCCTGCCAAGCGGCTTGTAAGGCTTCTTCCTGCGTATTCCCGTAATAGATTTCCTTTGTGGTGCAAACGTGAGCGCCGGACAGGTCGCCGTAAAATATGAACCGGTAACCGCCGCTGTCCTCGAGCGCCTTATAGGTTGCCGTCTTCCTTTCTGGCATAACTTCGCTCCTTTCTTTTCGGTCAAATCCTCCGCACATAGAAATCTGCAACATTTTTCCGACAAAGGCGGAAGAGTCTTGACTGAATCAAAATTTTATGATATAATAAATATAACAATTTATGGGGCGGACTCTGTGTTTCGTTGGCGCGTTGACAGAGTTCTTTATGTAGGAACTGTGTTCCTACATAAAGGGGTACCCCTTTATCAATTTCGTGACAAAGGCAAGATCTATACCCTCCTTCGATAACCTTGCAATTATAATTATAAGGATTTCTGCTTTTTTGACCCTACCCAAAAAGACCAAAAAGGGTAGGAACGGCAAATAAATTTTTCAAAAGGGTGGGAATTCGGGTGGGAAAACCCATATTGGAAGGTGGCACTATGAAAAGAATCGCAATCTTATTATGCTTTGTAATCCTCATGACTTGTTTTTCCGGTTGCGGACAAAACGGCTCGACTCTCAGTCCCGAAAATCCGGTCACACTGACCATGTGGCACGTTTACGGTAGCCAGACCAAGTCGCCGTTAAACGACGTTATCAACGAATTTAATCAAACGGTTGGTAAAGAAAAAGGCATCACCATCAACGTAGAGTCGGTTACCAGCTCCTCAGCCATCGACAAGGCTTTGTCTGCTTCGGCAAACGGAGAGCCCGGTGCCGATACCATGCCGGATCTCTTTACGGCTTATCCCCGTGTTGTTGAACTGATCGGCAAGGATCGACTTTTGTCCTGGGACGATTATTTCTCGGAAAAGGAATTATCCTATTTCCATAAGGATTTTCTGTCCGAGGGATATTTCGAGGAAAGCTTACTGATGCTTCCTGTAGCAAAATCTGCGGAAGCCTTCTATCTCAATAAAACCCTGTTTGACCGCTTCAGCACCGCCACCGGTGTTACCGTTGATGGCTTGAACACCTTTGACGGCGTATTTGAAGCTGCCCGTACATACTACGATTGGTCGAACGGTCAAAACTTTATGCAGATCAATGACTACTATAACTATACCTACGTAGGTATGAAAGCCAATGGCAGCGAGCTGATCCGTAACGGAAGACTGCGCCTTGACGATGATGCATTCAGAACCATATGGGTTCCCTTGGCTGAAACGGCTATTTACGGCGGTATTTGCCTGGAGGACGGTTATGCGGCCGCGCGTTGGAAGACCGTTGAGATCATTGCTAATACCGGCTCTACCGCAGACGTTTTGTATCAACCCGATGAAGTGATATACTCAGACAATACCACTGAAGCTATTGAGTCAATCGCACTGCCGTATCCTACGTTTACTGAAAATACAGCAGGCGTGATCTACCGTGGTGGTGGACTCTTTGCCGTAAAAAGCAGCGACAATCGTAAGAATCAGGCAGCATACATCTTTGCCAAGTGGTTGACTGAGAAGGAGCACAACCTTGATTTTGTAACCAACGCCGGCTATCTTCCTGTTACCACCGAGGCTTTTAGCTCTTTGTTTAAGGATCTTGATACGATCGAAAAGGAAAGCTACCGCAGTGTTTACCGTGCAGTGGATACCATGCTTGAGGACTATTCCTTCTTCGCGCTTCCGCTCTACGACGGTGCTTCGGGTGTCCAGTTGAATTTTGAGAAGAATGTTAAGTCGGTCTTGTCATCTGCTCACAATCAATATGTAAAACGGGTAACCAACGGCGAGGATCCTGACAAGGTGCTAAACGAGCTTGTTGAAGCTTCACTCACCGAGCTTAAGGCACTGTCAACCGAATAAGGAGCGTGAAATAAGGACATGAAACGACTCCCAAAAATCAATATTGCAAGCATCCTCAAACAGATCAAGGCGGAAGGCGTTTCTATGCGTAGACGTTTTGTTCTGTACATTATCTCGGCAATTGCCTTAGTGCTATCTTTGATCTTGCTTCTTTTGAACCTGTTTGGCGTAATGAATCCAACGAATGCAAGGGTCATGGAGGTGCTGGATACCCAGCTTTTGTCTTACACGGACTCCATTGAGGACGGCTATGACAAGGTTGCGGCTCACGCCCTGTCCTTCTCCGATCAGATTGAAGAAGCGTTGGAAAGCTTTTTGGTTGAAAACAATCTTTCATTTGAAGATTTGAAGAACAATGCCGCGGCACTTTCGTCATTGCAACTTAAACTGTACAACACCGTTTATCTGAATATGCAGCTTGCCCCAAACAGCGGTGCATTCTATATTTTGGATACAACCGTCAACGGTCAGTCCGACCCGCAACTGCACAACGGAATTTATCTCAAATACATCAATTTGTATTCCGAGAGTACTGTTAACAATGAAATTGCCCTATATCGAGGCTCTTTTTCCACAGCAAAGGAAGGCAATCTGACATTCCACAGTGGATGGAGCAATGAAATGAAGACAGACTTTTTTGATTCCTGCGAATCGGAATTCACAAAAGGTACTTACTATGTTCTGAGCCCCACCGTGGACATTCCCGATACCTGGGAAAGAGCACGGTACGTATATACACCGATCCGTGATGCCAGAGACAATATCATCGGTGTTTGCGGATTCGAGGTAAATGACCTGTATTTTCAGTTATCGAAGAAGGCAAACGACAGCAAGCTGGGACAGCTTGTCGGCGCACTTCTCGACGAAGATCAGGAAAGCTTCTCCGGGCAATTCAATTCAAACCGATACAATGCAACAAGCGAAGGATCTGTAAAGGTCTCAAAACGAAACGACAGTACTGTATTTGACTTTGGATCAGAAAAATGTATCGGTAAAACACAGAGCATAAAGCTCGGCAACCGCACCTTTACCGTAGCGCTCATGATGACTGAGAGTCAGTACAACGCACAGATTCGCGAAGGACAAATGAAAACGGCAGGCGTTATCTTGTTTGTCATCCTGGTTGCCCTTACCTATTGTTTGTTTATGAGCAAAAAATACGTTGCTCCTATTCTCAGAAAAATAGACCAAGTAAAATGTAGTGGAGAGCACGGAGGGCAGTTGAAGATTCGTGAGATCGACGACCTCTTTGATTATCTTGCGCAAAGAGACGTAGCTTACGAGGAGCAGCTACAGCTCCTGCAGGCAGCTAAGCAAGCCGCTGAGGAGGAAGCTCAGCGAACAAAGGCAGCTTACGAGAAGGCGCTTGAGGAATATGAGCTGGCTCAGAATGAGATCCTGCACTTGACCGAAGAGCAAAAGAAGAAGATCGTTCTGGAGGACTACGATTTCTTTATCTGCAATCTTAAGACGTTAACGCCTACCGAATCCCGCATTTATGAGCTGTATTTAGAAGGCAAGACAGCGCAAGAAATTGCGGCAATTCTCGGCATTCAGGAAAACACCATGAAGTATCACAACAAAAACATATACGGCAAGCTCGGTGTTTCCTCCAGAAAACAACTTCTACGTTTTGCAGCATTAAAACAGCAGCAGGATAAGAAGGGAGATTCTAACACATGACACTGGAAGCACGACTCAACAAAATCATTGCTGAACAAAAACTATCGAAGCGCGAATTTGCCAAGCGTGTAGGTATGTCAGAAAATTACCTTTATATCCTGACAAGCAATAGCCGCCCAGGTACTAATCAAAATAAGACCATCTCCCCAATGCTCGCCAAGCTCATCGGTATGGAGTTCGGCTATGATCCGGAATGGATCCTAAACGGAGAAAAGAAATAAAAGAAAAACTAAACCTCTGCATCCAAAAAATGCAGAGGTTTAGTTTCAATAGATTTTCGTTATGAAAAAGTCTTCGTCGGGAACGAAAGCCCCTTCAAGCTTGTGGAAACCGTAAAGTTCTTTGCCGTTGGCTGTTCTTGAGTTGTCAGCCGTTATATCCACATTCCACCAAGCTCCGTCATAGTATACGCGGTTCCAAGTGTGCCGAGCCGCGCTGTCTTTATAGGATACACCGTCAACGGCATAGCAAGGGATATTTTGACTGCGGCAGAATGCGACGAACAGATGCGCAAAATCAAAGCATAGACCTTGCTTGGTTCGCAGTGTCTTGCGAACATCAAAGTGTTGAAATAAGGGGTCTGCTTCATAATCGTACTCACAATTCGATATGATCCACTCGTAGAACGCCTGAACCTTTTCCACGTCGGTTTCACAACCGGCGCAAATATCGTCAGCAAGGTCTTCCGTTTGTGTGTCCCACAGGGTATCTCTGCCATTGGAAAGATAAGGGGCTTCCGGTTTGTAGACGAAATTATGTGAGAAGAACAGAAGTACTGCAATAAATGATGTTAGTACCAAAACACAAATTTTCGTCAGCAGCTTGTCTTTGCCGGAACTATTATCGACAATACCAAAGTACATCATTTCGATAGCCGTTACCACAAACGTTAGCATCGGCAGTAGTCTGCGGCAGGAAAGAGCGCTAACAATACTCATTACCATGACGAAAAATAGGATAATAAACACGACCGCCCGCATAGGTGCTGACCGTATTTTCAGGACGAAAAATAAGATCGGTAATGCTGAGAGCAAATAGAACGTCAACAGCGTCGGTGAAAGAACAAAAAAGTCTTTCAGATATACGCCCAACAGCAGATTGTATGCTACCAGGACGAAAAAGAAAATAAGGCCGAATTTCGACTGCAATGTGATTGCAAATAATTTGGATATCTTCACGATAAGTCCTCAATTCATTTGTAAATTCACATTGCAACAGTTCGTTTCCCAAATCTAAAACATAAGATTTTGATGATTCTTGCCCTTGATTTTGCCCTTATAATCTTTCGGGACAAGGGTAAAA
>JAGARU010000090.1 GCA_017622085.1 Clostridia bacterium
CCGTAGGGGCGACCCTATGTGGTCGCCCGTCGTCCCGACATCGACAAAACCCTTGTGGGTCAACAATCTTTTTGGCGGGAGGCCACACAGGGCCTCCCCTACGGCCATGTTGGTCATACGCCCGTAAACAACAATTTACCGCAATACTCCCCTTCGGGTGATTCACTCGGATTTGGAGAGAGTTACGCGATATTGGCCGCGGGCACTGCCCGCTAAACAACAATTTACGAGTTTAACCTCTTGTCGGGTGATGAACACAGACACGGAGAATGTCACGCGATATTGGCCGCCGCACTGCGGCAAACAACAATTTACAGCCCATCAAAAATCTCAAAAACCCCGTTGACGAATCCCTTATTTCATGGTACAATAAAACCACCGAAATACGCGGCTCTGCCGCCGAAAGGAATCCCCTACCATGAAAAAGACCCTTCACATCATCCCCCACTCCCACTGGGACAGAGAGTGGTACCTCCCCTTTGAAAAGCACCGTGTCCATCTCGTGGAGCTCTTTGACCGCCTCATTCAGGTCATGGAGGAAAACGAGGATTATACATACTATCATCTGGACGGCCAATATATCGTCATCGACGACTATCTGGAGATCAAGCCCCATATGCGGGATCGCCTTATGAAGCTCATCCATGACGGCAGCATTCAGGTAGGCCCTTGGTACATTTTGCAGGACGAATACCTCACCTCGGGCGAGGCCAATGTCCGCAATATGCTTTATGGCCTGCGGCTCTGCCGCGAGATCGGAGCGGAGCCCGTGAAGACGGGCTATTTCCCCGATGCTTTCGGTAACATCTCCCAAGCGCCCCAGATCATCCGCGGTTTCGGCTTCGACAACGCCGTGTTCGGCAGAGGACTGAACGATGTAGGCTCGGACAATCAGATCATCAAGCAGAACGGCATCACCAAAAGTGAGCTGATTTGGCGTGCGCCCGACGGCTCCGAGGTTATGGGTGTTATGTTTGCCAATTGGTATCACAACGCCATGGAGCTGCCCGCCGATCCCGACGCTCTCCGTGACCGTTTGGCCGCCATCGTGGCCTCCACCTCCCGCTTTGCCTTGACGGATCACCTCTTGGGCATGAACGGCTGTGACCACCAGCCCATTCAGATGGATCTGCACAAGGTCATTGCGTTGGCAAACGAGGTGCAGGATGAGGTAACGGTAAAGCAGTCCAATTTCAAGGACTACATTGAGGCCGTCCGCCCCTATAAGGACAATTTTCCCGTCTTTGAGGGAGAGATCAACGGCCAGCTTTCGGCAGGTGCTTGCCCCCTCATCTGCACCGCCTCGGCACACGTGGACATCAAGCAGAAAAACCACGATACCCAGCATCTTCTGGAGCGCATTTCCGAGCCTGCCAGCCTGATTTCCAAACTGAACGGAGGTTCATACGAACAGGATCTGTTCCTCTACGCTTGGAAGAAGCTCATGCAGAACCACCCCCACGATTCCATCTGCTCCTGCTCCTGCGACGAGATCTACGAGGAGATGAAGACCCGATTTGCCAAGGCCGCCGCTTGCGGAGAAGAGCTGCGTGACGGTGCGCTGGACTACCTTGCCGCCGCTGTGGACACCTCTGCCGTAGATGGCGATGCCGCCATTGTTGTGGTGTCTCTGGAGCCGAACAAGTCGGTGCTGACCGTCAAGGCCAACGTGGACTTTGATCTGTCCGACACGACCACCGAAATTGCTGTTTTCGACGAGGACGGCAACGAGCTTCCCGCCAAAATCAAGCTTATTCCCAACCAATTTACCTATACACTCCCCAAGGATCGCTTCCGCCAGCCCCGCTACGTCAACCGTTTTGAAGTAGAGCTGCAGATGAAGTCCCACGGTATCGGCTACCGCGTGTTCAGTGTCAAAAAACAGGCCGCTTCGGTGAAAACTGCTGTCCGCTACACCGAAAACAGCATGGAAAACGAATTTTTGACTGTAAAATTCAATGCAAACGGCACGGTAGACGTGACCGACAAGCGAAACGGCCGCATCTATGCAAACCAAAATTTGTTTGAGGATACCCGCGACACAGGCAATCTCTATAATTACGTTCAGCCCGCAGGTGATGTGGCTGTGACCACCGCAAACGCCAAGGCTACCGTGGCACTTCATGAGGTCACCCCGTGGTCGGTGACCTTCAAGGTAACCGTTCCCATGGATATCGATGCCGACATCACCACCTATGTCACCCTGTCCGACAAGGTCGCCCGTGTGGATTTCAAGACCGTGGTAGAAAACCGCATGGAAAACCACCGTCTCCGCGC
>JAGARU010000091.1 GCA_017622085.1 Clostridia bacterium
ATCGTGCTCGCTTACAAGTGAGCAAACGCCGAAGCTTGCTGCCGGGCCTTCCCGGCTTTCCCCGCCCCTATCCTTCGTGCATAAAACGGTGCGGATTGGGCATGATAGGGGTGAATTCTATTTATGGAGGAAATCATGGAAAAGAGCGATACCAAAGAACTGCTTCGCGAGTGCAACGCGGGAATTAAGATGGGTGTGGAGGCTATTAACGGGGTGCTTCCCTCGGTGCACAGCGAGAATTTACGTCAGACCCTGAAGGAAAGCAAGAACGTCCACTGCAAGCTGGGAAGCGAGGCACATCGACTGCTGAACGTGCGCGGAGTTTCCGGCAAGGCGCCCCATCCCATGGCGCGGCGTATGGCAAAAATGAAGACCAACATGAAGCTTTCCCTCTCTCCCACCGACCGCGCTGTGGCCGAGCTGATCACCGACGGGTGCAACATGGGAGTAAAATCCCTCTCCCACTATCTGAACCGCCATCCCGGCGCAGACCCCGAGGCCAAGGCGGTGGCCGAATCTCTGATCCGCGAGGAGTCCGCCTTAGCCGAGCATATGCGGGGCTATCTGTAAGCGACAAAAGAAAAAGCCATTGCAACGCAATGGCCTTCTTTTTTTAATATCCGATTTGAGAGGCGAAGAAGAGAACGAGTACGCTGAGAAGGAAAAGTATGGCTTGGAGCTTCCACGTGAAGCGCACCCACTTGCCGTAGGAGACGTCCGCCATGGACAGGCCGATCAAGAGAACGGGTCCGGTGGGCACAAAGACGTTGGTAAAGCCGTCTGCCAGGCAGTAGGCCAAGGTAAGCATGGCCGGGGACACGCCAAGGCTGGCGCATACGGGCAGAAGGATGGGAACGATCATCATGATCTTGGCCGAGGCCGAGTCAATGAACACCTGCAAAATCAGCACCAGAAGGTAGACCAGCAGGATGCAGACGAAGGGGCCCTTATCCTGAAGTGCCTCCACCACGTGGTAGACCACCGTATCCCGAATGCCGCTTTCCGTCAGCACAAGGGGCACGGATGAAGCGATTCCGATCAGCAGGATGGCCGGCAGCATGGCAACGGCACCCTGCCCGAGGTAACGGAAGGTATCGCTCTTTTTCTCACAGATCACAAGGCCGCAGATAATGCCGCCAAGGAGGAAGCTGAGGGCCAGGATCGGCACGGCCAATCCGGAGATGGCGCGCACGGTGGCGATCAGAAGAATGATCACCAGCTGGACGGCGATAAATACGCCGTAGGTGCGCAAGATCCGTCCGCTCTTTTCCTGGGGGAGCGTGGGCATGGCCTCAAGGCGGGCGCGCTTGCCCTCGTCCAGCTCAAAGGTCAGAGAGGCGCGGGGGTTCTTTTCGATCCGCGCGATGTGGCGCAGCATAAAGAGGCAAAGAACGCCGTAGGTTACAAGGAAGAACAAAATACGTAGCCAAACGCCGTCCATCATATTACTTCCGGCGAAGGAGGCAATCATCTCAACGGAGAAGGGGTTGGTAATGGCGGCGGCAAAGCCGAAGCATGAGCCCACAAGACAAATGCACAGGCCGGTCAGGGTATCCAGTCCCAAGGTCAGGGCGAAGACCACCATGAAGGGCAAAAGGGTCACCAGCTCCTCGAACATACCGAAGAAGCTGCCGAAAAGCATGAAGATCAGAACGCACAAGCAGCACACCAGCCGCTTGCGGTGGGAAAAGCGCTTGACGATGCGATCCATCAGAAGGTGCACGCCGTGGGTCTTTTCCACCAGATTGAACACACCGCTCATGATCAGAAGAAAGATGCTGATCATAATGATGGTAATGCATCCGGGAGCGAAGAATACCCGCACCGGCGCGGTCAGCACCCGCCAAATGGCGATACCGTCCACCTCGCCCTGCTGATACGTGCCCTCAAGGATGGTTCCGTCCTCGGTCTGATCGTAGTGTCCTTGGGGAATCACGTAGGAGAGGACGCCGGTAAGCACCAGCATAACGGCCAAAAGAATGGTGACTAATACAAAGGAACGCAAATTGATCTGGGCAAAGCTTTGTTCCTTGGTTTTCTTGGTTTCGGTTGCGTTCATACAACTGCCTCCGTTTGTTTTTCAGAAAGCTCTTTCAGGTAGATGGAGGCTACGTAATAGTCTACGCAGCTTCTCTTTTCTTCAGGGACGAAATACCAGATCTCCTTGCCGTCGTAGACCTCGAAGTCCTCGCCGGCGCCGAAGAGGATGCGGTAGAGGGAGCGCATGGGGAACTGACGGCAGACGGTCTGCCCGTCCTCCGTGCCCTCGTAGGTAAGCCCCTCGCGGGTGAGGGTACATACGCCCTCGCCGGCTACGCGCAGACAGCGCTTGCCGTCCACGGACGCGTGGTGAAGGGTGACGGGAGTAGTCATGGCAAAGGCGGGGTCGGCGTCGATCTCCCGGCGCAGCTCCGCATTCTGCCAATGATACCACTCCTTGTGGTTGGCAAAGGGAGCGTTATCCTTGAAGCCGTAGCGGGAATCCATTTCCGTGCTCATTCCGCAGGCCTCGCAGGTAAGGGTTCGCCCCTTGGTGCGAAGGGAATGGCGCGCGCCGCAGGCAGGACAGCGGCTGAGGACGTTTTCCAGTCCCTCGGCCAAGGTTTTTTTACGGTAGGTGATTTCCGGATGGGCGGCGAGCCATGCAAACTCATCGTAGTAGAGAGCCTCGTTGACCCGACGGATCAGCTCCTCCTCCGGCATAGCCTTCAGCTCCTCGGCGGTGGCCAAAAGGGAGAGCTTAGTCTCCACCACGGAGCCGCGGCGCAGGCCGTCACCCCACTTGGGGCTGGCCAGATAGTCTCCGTCGATGTGACAGACGTACACGTCCACGCCGGCGCGGTGGATGAAGCGGTAGGTATCCGGCTGAATATCCTCAAACTCACCAACGGTGGAGAGGCGCGCCTCCGGCATCATGGCGAGGACACCGCCGTCCCGCAGGACGCGGCGGCAGTTTTTGGCATTTTCAAAATCGGGGGAGAACATACTCTTGGGGAAGGATCCTAAGGAGCGGAGCAGCCAGCCCAGATCCCGACGGAAGAAGTACAGGCGGGCGGTCATAAAGTGGGGACGGCTCTTTTCTATGGTTTTGCCGGCGTAGAAGAAGTCCACGAAGGCACCGTGATTGCAAAGAACAATGGCAGGCCCCGGAATGCGGCCCAGGTCGTTTTTCGTTTTGATCTTCACCTTCGATGCAAAGAACACGCGGCAGCCGTTAAAGATCAGATGCCAAACCAAGGGCTTGGCTTTTTTGACCTCGGTTTTGGACACGTCGGCGTCCCGGGCGATCATGCGGTTGATGGAATCGAAGAAGGCCTCCCGATGGTGAATGGCCACAGCCAGAAGCACCATCAGAAGAAGGAACACCGCCACGGACAAAATCCAGCTGATCTCCGTGGCCACGTAGCCCAAGCCCACGCCGATGCAAATGGACGGCACGGAGCTGAGAGTGGTAATCAGAATATAATTCGGGTACTTCATCCGCATGGCACAGGCAAACAGACAGATCATGCCGTAGGGAATGGCCGGCAGAAAGTACAGGGTAAACACGATCACGGCAATGCGGCCGTGGTGACGGGCGCTCTCAAAGTCCAGATGGATGCGCTTTGTAAAGAAATGGTCCAGCCTCTCGCCAAAGATTTTATAAAGACCGAAAATAACGGTGTTGCCCACGAAAACACCAATGAGGCACAGGATCACACCGTAGCCAAAGCCGTAGCTGAGACCGGCCAGTACCTGAATCGGCTCCGCCGGGATAAACAGGAGAATGGTCTGGAACATGGACAACAGGCTGATGCCAAGCATGCCCTCAGCACCAAAATCAAAGATCTCCTGCCAATCCTCATCCGCGCTGTGGGTCACAAGAAGCTCACGCACAAGAGCACCGCTCTTGCCCGTGCACAGAAAAATGCCAAGAAGGACGAGCGCCGTCCCGAGGACAATGCCCAATATCACTTTTTTCTTCTTTTTATTCATACAGTTCCTCACACAGATTCCGCTGTCGATTTTTGTTCATATTTCTTTCATTATATCATAACATTTGCCGTCTTGCAACATTTTTCGCAAAGCCGGGGGAAAAATGCGCAAAAAATGACAATTTTTCCGCCTATTGACACTTTCGTCCAATTCGTGTATAATATTCTTGTTTACTTTAACGGTTTATTTTGGTAAAAGCTTAAACATTCTTAAAAGGAGGTAAGCCAAATATGATCGTATCAAAATTGAACGCCTACGTTTCCGAAAAAGAGGCGATCTGTCGCAAAAACGATGCCATCGACCCCTCGCTGTACAGCGAGCACGGGGTGAAAAAGGGGTTGCGCGACGAGAACGGAAACGGTGTATTGGCGGGACTTACCAACATTTCAAAGGTGACATCCTCGGAGATGGTCGACGGGGTCAAGGTATCCCGCGACGGACAGCTGTGGTACCGGGGCTATCGGGTGGAGAGCCTGCTCGATTCGCTCGGGGATTCGTTGGGTTATGAAAAGATCGCCTACCTGCTCCTGATGGGCGAGATTCCCTCCGAGGCGGAGCTGGCGGAGTTCTCCGCCCTGATCGGCGAGTGCCGCACCCTCCCTTCCAACTTTACCAGAGACGTCATTATGAAGGCTCCCAGCCACGACATTATGAATTCCATGACCCGAAGCATCCTGACCCTGGCCTCCTACGACGAGCAGGCGACGGACACGTCCCTTAGCAATTCCCTGCTCCAGTGCATTCGCCTCATCAGCGAGTTTCCCCTTCTGGCGGTATACGCCTACCACGCCTACAACTACTCGGAGAACATGGGTAGCATGGTCATTCACCGTCCCGACCCCACTCTCTCCACCGCCGAGAACTTTCTGATGATGCTCCGCCCCGACCGCAAATACACGGCCACCGAGGCAAAGGTACTGGACACTGCGCTGATCCTGCACATGGAGCACGGCGGCGGAAACAATTCCACCTTTACCACCCGCGTCATCACCTCCTCCGGCTCGGACACCTATTCCACCGTGGCGGCGGCTATGTCCTCCCTGAAGGGTCCCAAGCACGGCGGCGCCAACATTAAGGTGATGGAAATGATGGACGACATCCGTGCCCACGTTGCCGACCCGGCCGACAAGGAGGCCATTGCCGACTATCTGACCAAAATCATCAACAAGGAGGCCTTTGACCGCAAGGGTCTGGTGTACGGCATGGGTCACGCCGTCTATTCCCTCTCCGACCCCCGCGAGCGGGTGTTCCGCGGTTACGTGGAGACTCTGGCGGCGGAAAAGGGACGAGAGAAGGATCTGCTGCTCTACCAGAACGTGGAAGAGGCCGCTCCCATCCTGATTGCCAAGTACCGCCGCATCTACAAGGGCGTCAGCCCCAACGTGGACTTTTACAGCGGCTTTGTGTACGATATGCTGGGCATTCCTCAGGAGCTGTACACCGCCATGTTTGCCATCGCCCGCATTGTGGGCTGGAGCGCTCACCGTATTGAAGAGCTGGTCTGCACCGACAAGATCATCCGCCCCGCCTATATGAGTGTCATGGACGAGCTGGAATAAAACAAGAATCCCACAGACCAAGAAAACGGTCTGTGGGATTTTTTTGCTTATTTCCGGATCAGGTAGTATCCGCCGGTAAAGTCGGGGATGGCAACGGGTGCGCCGCCCTGAGCAATGGATTGCTGGCTGAGGGGGGTAATGACCATCATGGCCGCCGCATCGTAAACGTCGATGGCAGGTGCCTCGCCGGCAAGCAGGCGAGTGAAGAAGTCACGCATCATGAAGTAGTCCATGCCGCCGTGTCCGGCCACCTTTTTGCCGCCGTCCACCTCGTTCCAGTCGTTGTTCTGGTAGGGCTTTGCAAGCTCGCGGAAGTTGCCCCAGAGTGCCTTGGCATCCCAGTCGTACTTTTCGTGCTCCTTGTCAATAAAGAGCGTATCGTTATCCTCGGTGTAGAGGGCCTTGGTGCCGTGCACGGTAATGCCGCGGGAGTAGTAGCGGGGCAGGCAGGTATCCAGGCGCAGGGTAATGGTCTCGCCGCCCTCGCAGGTGATGATAGTGGTCACCACGTCGCCCTGATGGAACTTGGCCGTTGCCGTGGGGTGGGTGGGATCCTTATCCTGCATATAAGCGTTCATACCGAAGGCGCCGGAGGCTACGGACACAAGAGAAACCATGCGGTTGCCGCGGTTGATGTTCAGCATCTTCATAATGGGGCCCAGCTCGTGGGTAGGATAGTTCTCGCCGTTGCGCGCCAGATAGTTGCGCAGGCGGTAGTGGCGGTTTTCCTCGCCGTAGCAAACCTCGGAGCGGAGGTCGTGCATATAGCCGCCGTCACAGGCAACCACCTTGCCGAACAGACCTGCCTTGACCATGGCGAACAGGCTGGTTTCCCGACGGTCGTAATTACAGTTCTCAAGGAACATGAAGGGGGTCTTGGTTCTCTCCCAGGTACGTACCAGGCGGTAGCAATCGTCCACGGAGTACGCGCCGCCAACCTCACAGCCAACGGGAATGCCCGCCTCCATAGCCGCACAGGCAATGGTTACGTGTGCCTCCCATGAGGTGGAAACGATTACAGCGTCCACAAGACCAGAGGCAAGTAGGTCGCGGTAGTCCGCAAAGCCGATGACCTCCTCGCCGTAATGGGCGGTCAGCTTGTTCTTATGCTCTTCCACGCGATCGGGGTACAGATCGCAAACAGCGGTAATGCGTGCGTTTTCCTGGGGAACGATAGCATCGTAAATCAGACCGTAGCCACGGCATCCGAGGCCGATCACGCCTATTCTCAAAGTTTCCATGTTTTGAATCTCCTGTTTTTGGTATTGTAGTTAGTATAAATGTAAAAATACGCTTACGCGGCATCGCAACCTCAGCGGTTGATGGAACGCTCCGCACAAGCCTGTGGGGCAGGGTTGCGATCCGGTGTCGCAAGCAATACCCGTTAGACGCTTTTTTCTTTGAGCAAACAGGCACAAAGAAAAAAGCTTTGCAAAAAAGAAATGCCGAGTCCGTGGGGCTCTGCGCCCCACACCCGCACCGCCTTTTGAAAAAGGCGGGCGAAAACTTTAACTGCGCTCCGCGCCTTTATTTATCCCCCTCATCTTTCTTTAGGGGGGTGCGGGGGACCTTTCTTTGTGCAAAGAAAGGTCCCCCGCCATTCCTTTCTTATTTCACGTCCTCTTCGTTAAACACGTCACCGCATTCGGGGCAGAACTTGGGCGGGTTTTTCGGATCCTCGGGCTCCCAACCGCACTTGTCACAGCGGTAGAGCGGTGCGCCGGCCGGCTTTTTTGCGCCGCACTCAGAGCAGAATTTGCCCTTATTGATGGCGCCGCAGGCGCAGGTCCAGCCGTCGGCGGGCTTTTTGCCGCCGCACTCGGTGCAGAACTTGCCCGTGTTGGTGTTGCCGCAGGCGCAGGTCCAGCTGCCCGGCTTGGGGGCGGGTTGTCCGCCGCTTGCCTGACTCTGGGCGTTGTTCATAGAGAAGAGGGTCTGAGCGTTGGTACCACCAGCCTGCATGGCCATATTCATGCCCATAAAGCCCATCATGGCACCGTTTTCGTTGGAGGCAGCGGCCTTCATGGCCTCGGTCTGGGCATCCACCAGAGCCGCGCCGGCCATACCGGTGTTGCGGTATACGGCGGTGCGCTGGAGGGTCTTGATCATCGTTTCGTCCTCCTCAGAGGCGGTCACGGAATTGACACCGAAGGAGGCGATGGCGAGGCCGCGGGTCTCGCTCCACTTACTGCTGAGCACGGCGTTCAAAGCGTCGGCCAGCTCTGCGGTGTGGCCGGGCAGAGCGCTATAGCGCACGCCCATGGCGGAAATACGAGCCATGGCCGGCTGAAGGGCGGTCAGAAGCTCGGTCTTTAACATACTGTCGATCTCACTGCGATCGTAGCGGTCAGCCACGTTGCCGCACACGTTGGTGTAGAACAGCATGGGGTTTATCATCTTATAAGAATACTCACCGTTGCAACGGATGGAAATGTCCACATCAAGGCCGATGTTCGTATCCACCACGCGGAAGGGCACGGGGTTTACGGTGCCGTACTTGTTGCCCACGATCTCCTTGGTGTTAAAGTAGTATACCCGCTGATCGGAGGCAGGAGAGCCGCCGAAGGTGAAACGCTTGCCGATCTCGCGGAAGGTCTTGCCGATGCTATCACCCAAGCTACCGGCAAAAATGCTGGGCTGGGTAGAGGAGTTCCATACAAATTCGCCGGATTCGGCACAGAATTCCACAATCTTGCCCTGCTCCACGATCATCATGCACTGACCGTCGGCTACGGCGATCACAGCGCCGTTTGAGATAATATTGTCCTCGCCCTTACGGTTGGAGGAGCGACGGGAGGTGCGTTTTTGGCCCTTGGCCATCAAGGTGTCGGAGTCGAGAGAGTCGCAATAAAAGTATTCCTTCCACTGGTCGGCCAGCACGCCGCCGACTGCGCCTGCAATTGCTTTAATAAGTCCCATAGTGATCTCCTTTTCTTAATTTCAGTTAAAAGCTTCCGCCGCGTCCGCCGCGGGAGCCGCCTCCGCCGGAGCGGGAGCCGCCGGAGGAGGAATTGTTGTTCACACGCACACGGGTGCGGGTGCAATATAAGTACAAATCGGATTTTTCCCTCAGCGCAAAGCTATCCTCCCGCACGTAGTCGTGGGCGGTGCGCTTGGGGCGCGCGGTTTTCATCTTCCGCTTCATGGCGGCGGTCACGCCCCATGCAATTAAGAGGGCAACCACCAAAACAATCATAAGGGGAACGGCCAGATCCGCAAGCTCATAATCGGACGACGGGACCGAAAGGCTGTTCCGGTACGAATAAAGGGAAATGGCCGTGGCCTGATAGGCTTCACAGGCACCCTCGTAATCGCTGTTTCTGAGATAGGGCAAGAAGGCCTTCTCAACCTCGATCAGGTATCCCTCCCAATAGGCCTCGCCAACGGCGTAGAGATAGTACTCCCGATTCGCCACGTCAATGACCAGCAGCAGAGCGGAGTCATGGACCACATGGATGGAGTCATAATAGTCCTCCGCGTATCGGTCAATGGGCTTTGCGCCGGTATTGGTGGTGGTAAGGATCAGAAATTCCACGTTCTCCTCATGCGCAAGCGACGTCGCATTCTGACGGAGCCGAAGCTCAGAAGAGGACGACAACACGTCGGCCATATCGCACACAGTCTCGTAGGTATAAAGCTCCGCCGAGGCAGAAAAGACCGTAAAGAGCGTCAGAACCGCAAAGAAAAAGCAAAAGGCTCGTTTTTTCACGTCTCCACCTCCTTACAAGAACATCACAGCCGCCACAAGAGCAGACAGGACGGCGGCAGAGCCGAGGGCGATGCCGGCAAACCAGGCGGCGAGACGGCGGCGGCTGACGGGAAGCTCTCCAACGAAGCGGCCGCTATCGCCGTTCATGGCGAAGGTGTAGGTTTTGCCCTCGTACTGGGTGTTCATCATGTACACGGGGAGCAGGGCGTAGCGCACCCTTCCCTCTCTGAGATCGATCTTGCCGGAGCGCTTGGTGACGGAGGAATAGCCCTGCACCGTATTGCGGAACAGCTGCTCCGTGCTCTCACTGATGCGGCGGTTGACCCGATCCTTTACGTCCTCGCTCTTTACGTCGTACTTGTCAGCCAGATAGCCGGACAGATAGGCGGTGGCAAAATCCACGGCGTGGGAGTAATCGAAGGGCTCGATGGCCTCCATATACGTGTCGTCCATTTTGGCCGAGCCGTCGGCGGGAATCCGCTCAAAGCCCACCTCGCCGGCGCGGCGCACCAGGTAGTGGTAGGTCTCCGTAATGCGGTAGTCGCCCCGTCGGTAGGTGCGGACGCGGGTGGCGTTGTAGGTATAACGGGCGTCGGTCTCCACGTCAAAGAGCCAGAAGGGCACGTAAACGGCCTTCAAGCTTTCCAAACGGTTATCCGACAGGAAATTCTTCGGTAACAGCGGCTTCCTTTTGCAAAAGGCTGTCAAGGCATCCTTTGCCTCCTGCTCGGTTTTGGAGAAAGGGATGACCAGCTCCGGCTTCAGCATGCCGGACAGCCGTCCCGCCAGAACCGTGGCGTTGCCGCAGTAGGGGCAAACGGTGGCGGCGGTGGAAGCATCCGTTACCAGCTCCGCACCGCAGAACTGACAGGCAAATACCGCCTTGTCCTCGTCCTGCCATTCCTCCTCGGAGGAGGAAACGTTCTCCCAATCAGGCTCGTTTTGGCCCTCAAGCTCCTTTTCCTCGTTCAGAACGTCGTCATAGGCCTTCAGGGTCTCGGGATCAAACTCGCTTTCGCAATATTCGCAACGCATATTGCCGCTTTTCGCGTCGAAAATCAGCGTCGCATTGCAGTTTGGGCACTTATAGCCCAGCATTTCACTCATAGAAAGCCTCCTTCCCCATTTTGTATCAGTATAGCACACCCTACCGTGAATTGCAAGAAGTCGCTCCGAAAAAGCAAAAAAAGCCTTCTCCCGCAAGATGCAAAAAAACGCGCACCTGCTTTCTGCAGGTGCGCGTTTTTTCGTTCAAAGGCTTACCGTACAACGGCGGGGTGCTTGATCTTGCCCTTACCGGTATAGGCGGCCAGGAGGAAGTAGTAGTTATCGGCCAGATAGTTATAGCCGCAACGGTTGCCTTCCTTGGTGCGCCAGTCCACACTCTGCACGTAGCCGGGCATGAGGCCGGTGTGGGTAAACTGGGTGTCGTAGGTATGGAGGATCGCCTTGAAAATGGCATCCGCCTCCTTCTCAAGGCCAACCTTGTACATGGCGGTCAGGAAGTGGAAGCCGTTCATGCCGGAGAGACCGCCGTTTTCGTACCGTCCCCAGTCGGACATACAAGCCCAATGGATGGTATCGGGGTCAGCCACGGGCATTACGTTGCCGGGAATGCCGTAACGGAGATCGCCATAGCCCTCCTTTTCCATCTTGGCAAGCAAGATCTTCATCATCTTTCTGCCCTGAGGAATGGGAATCAGACCCTCGTCAATACCCATGGACACGGCAAAGGTGAACATATAGTCGTGAACCTTGCCGTCCGCACTGATCCAGCCTGCCATTACGCCCGTTTCCGGGTTATAGAAGGTGGAGTAGAAGTTTTTGTCGAACTTCTCCAGCTGGGCCCGGTACTTCTTGGCCTCGTCGTACCGATGGAGGCGGGTAAGGAGGGAGGCCAGCTCACGAAGGGCGCGGTGGCACAGACAGTTGAAGTAAATATCCTTATGGCCGAAGGCGAAGTTATCCCACCAGTTGCGCTGACGCTCGCCGTATTCCACAGGGGCGTCCATATAGTTGCCGGAGAAGGGCACCTCAAAGATGCCGTCCCCGTCCGTATCCAGCGTCAGGATAAAGTCGGCGGCCTTCATGGCGTAGGGGATCAGCTTTTTGGCAAAGGGCAGATTCCAATGAGCAATGCCCGCCGTAGCGATGACCGCGCCGGGGGTAGAGTCGATAAAGGCACACATGGGCTCCTTACCCTTTTTGCGGCGTACGTAGGCAAAGTTGACCTCGCCGTCGTCCGCCTGCGAGCAGAGGAAGCTGTTGAGCATCTGCCGCTCAAAGACGCGGCGCACCATCTTGAAGTGCTCGTCCTCGCCGCCCATAACCTGCAAAATGTCCGACTTCATCTGGACGGACAGGTGAGCCATGCCGTGGAGGAAGATGTTATCGCCCATGTCGAAGAACCGACGGTTCAGGGCGAAGGAGTTCATCCAGCAACGGCGCAGGCCGTTCCACTCCTCGCCGCCCTCAAAGGGAAGCGCAGGATACAGCTCCTCCATGACGGTAAAGCGGAGGGTGGCTTTCCCGCCCTTGGCGCGGAAGGTCAGGGAGGAACAGCCGTAGTGCAGGGCGTTCATCACGTTGTGGCTGCCGTCGTAATTCCGGAAGCCGAGACCCAAGCCGGTGTAGTCCTCCGACTTGCGGAGCTCCTCCACGCAGTACACGTCGGGGGAGGTTGCCTCGATCTTTACCCGTCCGTAGTCGGGGAAATGGAGGATCATCGGCAAGGAATAGCGGTGCTTGAACACGACCATGGGGTCCGAGGTGGCAATGGGCTTGGGTAGCTCCTTTTTGCAAACGGACTCACTCCAGATGGTAAGGGGGGCGGTTTTGATGTTGAAGCGAATATTCAAAATCTCGCTGGTGGGTGCGCCCTTCAGCTCCCAGGTAAATCCACGGTCGCCCTCGGTAACGAGGCGGGACACGGCGCCCTTCTCATTGGTAAAGGTCAGAGACGAATCGTCAAAAACCGTTGCCTCTGCCATGGGAGGTGCCTTGCGGAAGGCGGCGGGCATTCCGCCCGAGCCGGGGAGGAGCTGGTTGTAGGTGGCGTGCTTATCCCGATCCCGTCCGCCGGACTCAATGCCAAAGAAGGCCAGCTTTCCGGTCGCGCGCTCAAAGGTGAGCGAGAGATAGGGGCTATCGAAGGATGCGTATCGCTTGTGATCAAATGCTTGCATGATGAATACCTCCTTTTTTTCTTCAATATACCATACCTCATCCCGCATTGCAAGGCAAAACCTAAAAAACGGCAAGAGATTCCGGAAAGAAAAAGCCCTCCCCGCGCCGGAAGGCGTGAGGACGGCTTTTGTTATAGTTACGTTTGGTCGCCGCCGCTCCTTAAAAACGGGTATGGCGGATGAAGCGGGCGATGCTCTCGGCGTACAGATGTGCGCCGTAGGCGTTGGGGTGCAAATCGTCGATAAAGCACTCCGAAATATGGGGCACAGCGGTAAGACCGTCCATTACGGTGACGTTCGGATATTTGGCGCACTCGCGGCGGATGATATCCACGCACCAAGCCATGCGCTCCGGGTCGTAACCGTTATCGCCACGCCAGAGGGGGGTAACGGACAGGACGGGGGTATCGCCGTACAGAGTATGCAGGGTCTCGTAGAACTTGATCACGTCAGCCTCGTAATCGTAATCCTTGGCCTCGTGGTAATTGGTGCCCAGAACCACTAAGATCTTTTCCGGACGGTAGCCCTCGATGGGGATCAGGATGCCGGCATCATAACGGAAGCCGCCGATGCCCTGATTCAGAATCTCATACTTGACCATACGCTGAAGGGCGTTTACGTAGGTAGCGCCTGCCATGCCGGTGCCGTAGCCCTGCGAGATGGAATCACCAATGAGGAGCGCCTTGGTCTTGCGGCCGCGGGTGGCCTTGTAGCGGCCGTTTACGGTAAAGTTCTTGACCTCAAAATGACAGTCGGTGGGAAGGTAGATCACAACCTCCTTATCCCCCTCGGGCAGAACGAAGGTCACCTTGCCCCGGCCCTCCTCCGGACGGTATACACCAACGGCCACGCCGTCGCAGTAAACGTCCACGGTATTGTCGGGAGAGCTATAATCTTTAATGCGATACTCGAAGGAGATCTCCGTGGCATCGGAGCAGAATTCAATACGAACGCCGGCACTGAAGATGGAACGGGTGTACCAAAATTCATTCGTCTTTTCAAGGTACGCCTGCTGCTCGGGCGTGAAATGATAGGAGGCAAGGTAGCCGCGGTTAATGGAAAAATGGCATGCGCCCTTGACCAGCTTTTTAAGGGTATTGGCAGACAGTTTCACGGTGAAATCTCCTTTAGTTAATTAAACATAATCTTCGGCTATTCTACCACAACCGTTCTTCTTTTGCAAGAGGATTCTCACATTTTCGGTTTTTTTCTCGGCGGGCATTCTTCGTGCCGAAAAGCGACCGAAAAAGGAAGCCCTCCGCTTCAACCCAAACGGTTGAAGCGGGGGGCTTTTCGGTCAATTTTTTGTTATTCCAGCTCGAAAGCACCGGTGTAGAGCTGGTAGTAGGTGCCCTTTTCGGCGATGAGCTTTTCGTGGTTGCCGCGCTCGATGATGCGGCCGTGCTCAAGCACCATAATGACGTCGGAGTTCATAATGGTGGAGAGGCGGTGGGCGATTACGAACACCGTACGGCCCTCCATCAGCTTATCCATACCGCGCTGAACGATGGCCTCCGTACGGGTATCGATGGAGGAGGTGGCCTCGTCCAGGATCATAACCGGCGGGTCGGCAACGGCGGCACGGGCAATGGCGATCAGCTGGCGCTGTCCCTGGGACAGGTTGGCGCCGTTGTTGGCCAGCTCTGTGTGGTAGCCCTTGGGCAGGCGGCGGATGAAATCGTCCGCACCCACCAACTCAGCGGCGCGGAAGCACTCCTCGTCGGTGGCCTCCAGATTGCCGTAGCGGATGTTATCCAGAACCGTACCGGTGAACAGGTTGGTTTCCTGCAAAACGATACCCAGAGAGCGGCGCAGATCAGACTTTTTGATTTTGTTGATGTTGATGCCGTCATAGCGGATCTTACCGTCCGCAATATCGTAGAAGCGGTTGATCAGATTGGTGATGGTGGTCTTGCCTGCGCCGGTTGCGCCAACAAAGGCTACCTTCTGACCGGGCTCGGCGTAGACGGACACGTCCTTGAGGACGGGCTTGCCCTCCTCGTAGCCGAAGTCCACCTCCGTCATGCGAACGTCACCCTGCAGAAGCTGGTAGGTAACGGTGCCGTCGGCGGCATGGGGATGCTTCCATGCCCACTTGCCGGTATGCTCGGCGGTTTCCGTCACCGTGCCGTCCTCGGCAACCTTTGCGTTGACCAGCGTTACGTAGCCGTCGTCAGCCTCCGGCTGCTGATCCATCAGCGCGAAGATTCGGTCCGCGCCGGCCAGTGCCATGATGATGGAGTTGAACTGCTGGGAAAGCTGGTTGGCGTTACCCGTAAACTGCTTGGTCATATTCAGGAAGGGGATAACGATATCAATGCTGAAGGCCATGCCGGAAATGGCAACGTTGGGTGTGCCGGACAGAATAAACAGGCCGCCCATTACCGCGCAGATCACGTACAGCACGTTACCGATGTTGTTGTTGATGGGTCCCATGCAGTTGGCATAGGCGTGGGCACGGAAGCTGTCCTCGTAGAGGCCGTCGTTGATCTCGTCAAAGTCCACGCGGCTCTGATCCTCGTGGCAGAACACCTTAATGACGCGCTGGCCGTTCATCATCTCCTGCACAAAGCCCTCGGTGCGGCCGATGGCCTTTTGCTGGCGGATGAAGTACTTGGCGGCGCCGCCACCGATCTTTTTGGCAACGAAGATCATGGCGACAACGCCCACCAGAATGATCAACGTCATCCAAAGGCTGTACCACAGCATGATGAACAGAACCGTCAGAACGATGGTTCCCGCTTGAAGGAGGGTGGGAAGCGACTGGGACACCAGCTGGCGCAGGGTATCGATATCGTTGGTGTAATGGCTCATGATATCGCCGTGCTTGTTGGTATCGAAGTAGCGGATGGGCAGATTTTGCATGCCGGCGAACATTTTGGTTCGCATTTTGGTAAGGAAGCCCTGGGTCATGTAGGCCATGATCTGGGTCTGGGCGGTAATCAGCAAAATAGAGCAAACGTACAGGCTGACAAGGATCAGGATCAGGGGCAGGATCTCTGCCTTAACCTCACCCCAGCCAAGTCCATGCTCCGCCGCCTCGATCACAATGGCGGTGATCTTTTGGATAAACACGGCGGGAATGGCCGACACGGCGGCCGAGCCTAAAATGCAAAGAGCTACGATCGGCACAAGCACCGGATAGGACTGGTAAAGGAGCTTGATCACTCGGCCAAGGGTACCGAAATTGATGCGGCGGCGGGGCATGCCGGCGGGCATTCCCTCGGGCGCGCCCTTGGGTGCAGTATTCTTTTTACTCACAGTCTTCCCCTCCCTTTCCGTTAGTTTGCTGCTCATATACCTCGCGGTAGATCTCGCTGTCGCGAAGGAGCGTCTCGTGGTTGCCCATGGCGGCGATCCGTCCGTTTTCCATAACGAGGATCAAGTCCGCGTCCTGCACGGAGGCCACACGCTGAGCAATGATCAGCTTGGTGGTCTCGGGTATGTAGGAGCGGAAGCCGGCGCGGATCATGGCGTCGGTTCTGGTATCTACGGCGCTGGTGGAGTCGTCAAGAATCAGAATCTTCGGCTTCTTCAAGAGAGCGCGGGCAATGCAGAGGCGCTGCTTCTGTCCGCCGGAGACGTTGGTGCCTCCCTGCTCGATCTTGGTGTCGTAGCCCTCCGGGAAGGAGGTGATAAAATCGTGGGCCTGTGCCAGACGGCAGGCCTCCACCAGCTCCTCGTCGGTGGCGTTCGGATTACCCCAGCGCAGGTTCTCCTTGATGGTGCCGGAGAACAGAAGGTTCTTTTGGAGCACCATGGCAACGGAGTCACGCAGAATCTCCATGTCATATTCCTTTACGTCCACGCCGCCCACGCGCACGCTACCCTCCGTTACGTCGTAAAGACGGGGGATCAGCTGAACCAGAGTGGACTTGCTGGAGCCCGTACCGCCAAGGATGCCCACAGTCATACCGGACTCGATTCTCAGATTCACGTCCTCCAGAGCATAGCGCTCGGCGGTGGCGGAATACTTGAAGCTGACGTCGGAAAACTCGATGGAGCCGTCCTTCACCTCGGTCACGGGGTTGGCCGGGTTTTCAAGGGCGGGCTGCTCGTCCAGAACCTCAACGATACGCTTGGCGCTCTCGGCGGACATGGTGAGCATAACGTAGATCATGGCCAGCATCATCAGCTGCATCAGCACCTGCATACCGTAGGTAAGCATGGTGGAAATGACCGCTACGCCCTCGGGGGTCATATTGACCACCGCCAGGCGGGAGCCGACAAAGAGCACGAATACCATATTGAAGTACACGCAGACCTGCATCAGAGGTGTATTCAGCGCAACGATGCGCTCTGCACGGGTAAAGTCGCGGCGGATGTCCTCGGCGGCGGCGCCGAATTTCTCCTTTTCATGCTCCTCACGGGAGAAGCCCTTAACCACGCGCATACCGCGGACGTTTTCCTCAATGGACTCGTTCAGTCGGTCGTACTTGCGGAACACCGCACGGAAGGCGGGCATGGCCTTGCGTGCTACGGTGATCAGGCCGAAGGCAAGGAAGGGTACGATAATAACAAAGCTGAAGGCCAGCTTTCCGCCGGCAACAAAGGCCATGATGATGGAGAAGATCAGCATAAGGGGTGCGCGGACGGCAATGCGGATCAGCATCATAAAGGCCATCTGCACGTTACCTACGTCGGTGGTAAGACGGGTTACCAGCGAGGTGGTGGAGAATTTGTCAATGTTCTCAAAGGAGTAGGTCTGTACCTTATCAAAAATGTCGTGGCGCAGATTGCGGGCAAAGCCGGCGCCCGCCTTTGCCCCCGTAAAGCCGGCAATGCTGCCACAGCTGAGGGACAAAAGAGCCATAATGACCAGAAGAATACCCAGCTTGATCACGTCGATAATCTCGGCGCCCAGCTGAATGCTCTCGATCAGTTCCTTGGTAATGAAGGGAATCATAACCTCGATCAGCACCTCGCCCACCATGAGGCAGAGGGTGAGGATGGTGGAAAGCTTGAACTCCCTTATGCTTTTTGCAAGTCGTTTTATCATGTCGTTTCCTTTCCTTTATTCTGTGCTTCGTCCCGGCTACAGCCGCAGGAGCCGTCCATGCTGCCTAAGTTGGCTCGCATCTTCTCTAAGGTGCGTCGGAAGGCCTCCAGCTCCTCCTCGGGGATACCTGCGGTGGCACGGCGATCGATTCGCTCAAGGGCGGCGTCCACCACCTGATGCACCCGATGGCCGGCTTCGGTCAGGGTCAGCTTTTTTAACCGGGCATCGGAGTTTACCGCCTCGCGGCGGATCAGCCCCTTCTCCTCAAGCGCGCGCACCATAAGAGACGCGGTGGAGCGCCGCACGGAGAAGTGGGTCTCCACGTCTCGCTGGAACACATCGCCACGGGCGTGGGCGAGAAATCCGATGAGGCGGCTGTTCGCACCGGTCATACGGTCCGCATAGGCCAGCTCCTCGGACGTTTCAAACTCCCGGCGGAGCAGGTGAGCCACCACCTTGATCTCGTGGGAAATTTCCATATCTACCTCGTTTAATATTGTTAGAAATGCTAACAAACATTATATCATTTTCGCCAAAAAATGCAAGGACTTTTTGTAAATAAATTAAAATTCTCCTCCCATGCGAACAAATTTCGCCTTCCGTTGCCATTTTGAGGCAAAAATGGTATAATAAGCGTGATAGCATAAGAAAGGATGGACATACAATGTATAACGAATGGTCCTTAGACAGCTTTTATAAAGGAATTGACGATCCCGCCCTTTTGGCGGATATGGCAAAATTGGAATCCACCATCGGCGCCTACAATCAGGCGGCCGAGGCCTTGGATGCGGCGGACGCCCGCGCCTCTCTGCGTCGGGTTTTGGAGCTTGAGGAGGAGATCACCGTAGCCATCAGCCGGGTGGCCGGCTACTTCAGCCTGCGGCGCTCCGCCAACAGCGGCGACGTGGAGGGTGCCAAATATCTGACCAAGATCCAGGCGCTGGGGGCAAGCACCACCCGTGCCTCGGCTCTTTTGCGCAAGTTCGTGGGAGAGCTGGCGGATCTTGACGGCGTGATCGGTGACGACGCGCTTTTGGGAGAATACCGCTTTATGCTGAACGAGCTGAAGGCATCCGCCGCCCACCGTCTGTCCGACGAGGCGGAGGTGGTCTTTGCCCGAATGAACATTTCCGGCGGACGGGCCTGGGGAGACTTGGTTTCTCACCTGACCGCAAACGTGGAGGTGGACTACAAGGACGGCATCACGTCCCTCTCTGCCATCCGTGGCTTGGCCGACAGCGACAGCGCCGAGGAGCGCAAGGCCGCCTATGAGGCGGAGCTGGCCTGCTACGGCAAGATCAAGGATTCCATCGCCTACGCCCTGAACAGCATTAAGGCGCAGGTCAATCTGGAGGCCGAGCTTCGCGGCTATGAAAATCCCTTGGCCATGACCCTTGAGCGCTCCCGCATGAAAAAGGAAACTCTGGATGCTATGCTGGAGGCCATGCGCGAGGCCATGCCCAAGTTCCGTGAGTATCTGAAGCACAAGGCCAAGCTGTTGGGCTACGAAAACGGCCTTCCCTGGTATGAAATTTTAGCCCCCATGGGTCACGCGGACAGCACCACCTACACGGTGGAGGAGGCCCACCGATATCTTGTGGAGCGCTTTGCTACCTTTGCGCCGGATATGGCAGACATGGTGGATCAGGCCTTCCGCGAGGAATGGATCGACTTTTACCCCCGCAAGGGCAAGGTGGGCGGCGCCTTCTGCTCCAACCAGCCCTTCCTCGGTCAGAGCCGCATTCTGACCAACTTCTCCGGCACCTTCGGCTCCGTGGTCACGCTGGCGCACGAGCTGGGTCATGCCTACCACGGCAAGCAGATCGAATCCCACCGCCCCCTGAACATGGATTACAGCATGCCCGTGGCGGAGACGGCCTCCAATTTCAACGAGCTGATCGTGGTGAACAACGCCATCGAAAACGCCACCGGCGAGGCCAAGATCCAGCTCCTTGAGAGCCAGATCCAGGATCTGACCCAGATCATTGTGGACATCTACTCCCGCTTCCTCTTTGAGGACGAGGTGATCCGTCAGCGGAAAAACACCTTCCTCTTTGCGGACGATCTTTGCAAGATCATGCTGGATGCCCAGAAGCAGGCCTTTGGCGACGGTCTTGACCCCGACTGTCTGCATCCCTATATGTGGTGCTGTAAGAGCCACTACTACCGGGCCGGTCTCAGCTACTACAACTTCCCCTACGCCTTTGGCGGCCTGTTCTCCCGCGGCCTTTACGCCAAGTATCTGGAGGAGGGTGAGGCCTTCCTGCCCAAGTACCGGGCGCTCCTCAAGGCGACCACGGTGGATACGGTAGAGCACGTAGCGGGCATCGCCGGCATTGACCTGACCGATCCCGACTTCTGGCGCCGCAGCCTTGCAACGGTAACCGAGCAGATCGACCTGTTTATTGCGGAAACGCAGAAATAATCCATTTATCTTACTGTGACGGTAATAGCAACCAAGTGCCGCAGATGAGTAACATAATTTCCTCCTTTAAAAGCAATCCCTGTGTGATACCACATGATTGAGCAGATCCATATAAATTTACTCCTCGCCCTTTCATAACCTTTCGGCAGAATGATATTAGCCAGCGCAACCGTAAAATTGCGCAATAGTTGGTGGATGCAACCGACGTTTTGAGCTATAATAGAGCCATCAAAAGAAAGGAGGATCCATGTTATGGATAGCAGAATATTTTTTGTTTTACTCCAGCTTCTCATTATTGCTGCGGCAATTGGCTTTGGAATCTACATGACGGTGCTTATCGTTAAGGCGCTCAGAAAATATACAAAGTCTGAGCCTGTACGGAAAGAGAAATCCGAGCACGCCAAAAGTCTCGGAGAAGTTTTGAAGCAACACCGGATAGACTGTAAAATGACACAAGAATTCGTTGCAGAGTCCATAGGTGTTAGCCGTCAAGCGGTATCCAAATGGGAAAGCGGCGCATCCGATCCCAGCACAACAAATCTAATGGCCTTGGCAAAATTATTTAACATCCGTGCAGAAGATCTATTGAAAGAAGCACTATAAAATTTTGCTTTGTGTAAGCAGACGCCATAAATTACCTGTATCAAAGAGACAACCCAAATTCGCCTGTGCGAATTTGGGTTGTTCTTTTTCATTACATTTCCTCGAAGATCAGCTCGCCCCGCTCGTTTGCGGTGGCGGCCTTGAAGGTCATGGTGCCGGCGTAGCCGCTGATGACCTTGAAGCCGGCGAATACGATCCGATCGCCCCAAAGAGCTCCCTTGGGCACGCCGGCACAGGGGATCTCGGGGTGCTCCGGCATGACAAACCCCTCAAAGGGCTTGTCCGACACCATATAGCGGGCGCGGCCGTAGAGGCTGAAGATCAGATAATACCGTCCCCCGTAAGCGATGTAGTCCGGGCACTCGGGCTGGGCAGAGCCCGGCACCACGTAAATGGGCTCTGCCGCCTCCTCCCACGTCTCCAGATCCGGCGAGACGTAGTGGGCGAGGCATCCGTTGCCGCTCTCCGTCAAGCTGGTGGTTAAGAACATATGGTAGAGGCCGTCCTCGCCCCGTACCACCTTGGGATCGCGGGCGCTGGCCCCGTGATAGCGCTCCGATACGGTAAAGCCGAAGCTCTCGTCCTTCACAAAATGGTAGCCGTCCGTGGACACACTGCGGCAAATGGGCGCGGGGCGGCCGCCACTGCGGCGCACGGTATAGTAAAGATATTCCCGATCGCCCTCCCGAATCCACGAGCCGGTGCAGATAGAGCCCTCCTCGGGCTTGGTGATGGGCACGGCCATGGGGTGGATCTGCCAGGCTTTGAAGTCCTTAGTGGAGAGGTGCTCCCATTGATGCGCCCCCAAGCCCCATTTACTGCGATGGTGGTGGCGGTCCTTTAAGTAGAGCACGTGGTACTCGTCGTCCCGACGGTAGGGCATACAGTCACCCACAAAAACGCCGTTGCCGGGGCGCCAGCCCTCGGCCTGCTCGAAGGTGCCAAGGACATTCGGCTGGGGCGCGGTGTCCTCCTCATAGGGGTAGCACTCCACCGGATCGCCGGCAAGGAAGGAGTCGCCCAGATCAAACAGGCGCTCCCCCTCCGGCCACTCCTCGTCCTTCAAATCTCCGTTTACGTACAGCTCGATGCGGTGGGGTAAGAGAATCAGCTCCACCCGATCGCCCTCCCCGACCTCGGCGTTCAGCTCCAAGGGGCGGCGGTTGCAGTCGTACTGCACCGACACGGTAAGTGCTCCGTCAAAGGCCTGTATTTCCAGCGTTTTGCGCCCATCCTTGCAGACAACGGCATAGGTGGGCAACGCTTTGATTTCATATACGATCCGAATGCTTTCCATGGGCATCCTCCTTATTCGTCGTAGGTAATATAGTCAGGGAAGCCGTCCCGATAGGTGACGCGGCCAACGGCCAGGGCGGAAAACAGCGCCGCTCCCGTAGCCGCCTCCTCGACCACGCGGCTGACCGACACTGGCAGGGCGAACTGATCGCCGATCAGTCGGCGCAGAACCTCATTTTTCCGTACCGCGCCGCCGGAGGCCACCACGTGGGTCTTTTTTTGCGGGAAGGCCTCATAAAGCTCGCTCAGCTCCCGACAAATGCCCCGGAGCACCCCGACGATCAAAGCACCGGGGGTAAAATTCCGGTCGTCGATGCCGGTCACAGAGCCCCGACAAGTGGGATCGGTGCGCTTGCCGCAAAAGGCGGTATCCACCCGAAGCTCCGTCTCACCCTTCGCGTAAGCCTCCCGGGCGAGGGCGTTCATGACGGTATACTGGGAGCTCTCCGGCAGGCCGGCGCCCGTGGTGTAGCTACGGAAAAACCGTTCCAGCATGGCATACGCCGCGCCGCCGCACAGGGCGGAGCCGCAGGTGAGATACCGTCCCTCAATGAAGGGGCGCAGTTCCACCGACGACGTGGTGGCGCAGGTATCGCTGACCGCGGAGATCTGCGAGCCCGTGCCTACGTTTACAAGAATGCTCCTGTCGTTATCCCCAAGGGAGCCCAGCACGCTGGCCTGGTTATCGCCAATGGCCACGGACACGGGGATCCCTCGCCACGTGCCAAGGCACACCGTTAAGGGGGTCACCTCCGGTAAAAAGTCCGATTCTATGCCCAAAAGAGTCAGTTTTTCCGCTTGGAAGCGTCCTTCTCTCACGTCAAACAGGCCAAAGCCGGCGGCCACGGAGGCGTGGGTAAGGGCCCGCGTGCGGCCGGTAAGCCGCATACCGAGGTAGTCCATAATACTGCACGCGCCCACGGCCTCCGGCGGAACCAGCCCGTGGCGCAGATTATAACAGTGGGTGGCGATGCCGTAGCCCGTGGAGATGCTCTCCCCCGTTTGGCATCGGATCATCTCGCAGGTACTCCGTCCGTCCTCCAGCACCCGATCCCCGCGCTTGTCCTGCCAGTTGATCAGATGGGACACCGGGCGGCCTTGGGCGTCCACGTAGAGAATGCCGTGCATCTGCCCGGTGAGGCCGATGCTGACAATGCCCGAATAGGTATCCGCCACGTGATGAAGCAGGCGCTCGGCCCGATCGATCATGTCGGGGACCCGTTGCTCCGAGAGCTCCCCCGACGAGGCATAGGAATCGTGGGGCAGGGTGTAGACCTCCAGCTGTTCTTTGCGGTCCAGATCCAGCACCACCGCGCTGATGGTGGTGGTACCCATGTCAAGTCCCACGGCCAGAGCCCCGTGGGTATCCGGGCGGATCTCCTCTGCCTCCGTAAAGCGCGCCACGTCCTCCGTTGCCGCCCCGCGGATGCGCTGGGCAACGGTCTCGCAAAGCAGATACTGGTCGGACTGCTTGCCGCTCTCGCCAAGAATTTCCCTCTTTCGCTTTTGCACCGTCTCCTCAAGGGTGGTCACGCCGCCGAACAGGAGCTTGATATCCGAAAGGGACACCCCGGTCTCCCGCAAAAGCTTGATTCGGCGCAGGCTCTCTACATCCTCCTCGGAATAATCCCGATAGCCGTTGTCACTCCGGGAAATGTGCACCAGCCCCTTGGACTCGTACAGGCGGATGGCCTTTTGGGTCAGGCCCGTTTTTTGCTCTACGTCGTTGATCCGCACGGAATCACCTCCATTCTGCTTTTATTATAAACCCTCCCCTAAGGGCAATGTCAAGTGCTTTTCGCGCAAAGGTACATAAAAGCGTTCGTCCACCCTTTGTATGGGTGGACGAACAATGGATTATTTTTTACGCTTGATCTTTTTTCTCGCCTTCTCAATGACGGGGTTCCCCTTCAGACGCAAAATCGCCCGATTGGCCCGCAAAAACGTGCGGAGCTGTTTTTTGTGGTGGCACAGCTTTTCCTTGCAGTTGGCGCAGGAGAGGCAGGCGTTGGTCTCCTCCGCAAAGCGCTCCGGGTACAGGCGCACGGCGATCTCCCAATAGATCAGGAGCAAAAGCGCAATGCCCAGCACCGTCCACGTAAAGGGATGGGGAATAAACACGAAGGGGGTAAACATCATGGCGTAATCCCAGTTGTAGATGCGACAGCTGCCGCAGCATTTGTTCTTCATAAACCAGGTCTGGAAGGGGCAGAAGAACAGAATGCAGATCATATCGCAAACGGAATAGGCCAAGGCGATCAGAATAAGGATGCCGGCGTCGATCACGTCGGAAAGATACAGGGCGCCGAAGATGCCGTTGAGGGCAAGCCAGACCACGGTGATGGCAAAGACGGGCTTCCACGACCGCTTTTGCGGTTGGCTGACCTCTGTGGGAATGAAATTCTTTTTAAATTGCTTCTGGCATCCCATGCTCTCAAAATTGGAGGGGAAGAAGCGCAGGATCATTTCCACAATGAAAATGAATCCGATGACACCGAGGATCACCGGGCTCTCCTGCAAAAGGCCAAGGGGGGTATCGGAGTGGCGAATGCGATTTAAAATATAAGTAACCAGCACCACAGCAAACAGCGCGGAGCGGAAAAACAGCTTGAAGTAATGCAGCGCCGATATTCTGGATAAACGGATTTTGCGTATGGTCATTTGGCGTTGAATCCTTTCTTGGCAGATGCTCTCCTATGAGGCGTATAGTTCATTTTACCACACAAATATGAATTTTGCATCTCCAAAACAAAAATTTTCTTCGGTTCTGCCACTTTTTTGGCTTTCAGCCCCTGACGCTTGACGAACGGGCACGTGGCGTGATATAATTCGAGTATATAAAGCTTGATTCGGAGGCGTTTTTATGTACACGATCGGTCTGTCTTCCTGCGGGAAGCCCTTGAACGAAGCCTTGTTTGCCGCCTACGCTGCGGCCGGCATTGAAAAAATGGAGATCAGCCCTCAGATGGGAGAATACGCCACCCTGCCCTATGAGGAGCTTGCCCTTTGGGCAAAGCAATACGGAGTGGAGCTGTGGTCCTTCCATCTGCCGTTTATGCCCTTTTCGGAGCTGGACATTTCCCTGCCCTCGCTGGCAGAGACGACGGTTGCATACCTCAGTCGGCTGATTGATAAGGGCGCGGCCATCGGAATTAAAAAATTCATCCTCCATCCCAGCGGCGAGCCCATTGCCGAGGAGGAACGCCCCATGCGGATGGCCTGCGCCAAGGAAAGTCTGGCGACTCTTGCCGAGGTGGCCAAAAGCTACGGAGCGGTGATCGCGGTGGAGAATCTGCCCCGCACCTGTCTCGGCCGGAACGTGACCGACATGGAGGAGCTTTTGTCCGCCCATGAGGATCTGCGCATGGTCTTTGACACCAATCACCTGCTGGGCGGCGACCCCATGGAGATGATCCGTCGAATGGGAGACAAGATCGTGACCCTTCACGTATCAGATTACGATTTTGTCAACGAGCGCCACTGGCTACCCGGCGAGGGGAAGCTGGATTGGCAGGAAATCCTACGTGCACTGGAGAAGATCGGCTACGCCGGCCCGTGGCTTTACGAGATCGGCTTTGCCTGCCCCAACTCCATCCTTCGCGACCGTTCTCTCACCTGCGAGGACTTTGTTGCCAACGCCAAAGCCCTCTTTGCCCGTCAAACGCCCCCCATTCTCTCCCGCCCCAAGCCGAATCTGGGCTTCTGGGACTAATTTTCAAACGAGCAATAAAAATCCTCTCCCCTCGGCCATGCCGGAGGGGAGAGGATTTTTGATTGATCCGATGCTTGCAACGAAGGGATCCGGAACCCGGGAATTTTTATTTTCCCAAAACGTCCATGTAGCGGTTCCAGTCGTCGCGGCTCATGTAGTGGGAGCCGGGGCGAAGGTGGTAGGCGATGCGGCCGTCCGCGAACACGTCGCCGGCCACGGCAGGACGATCGGGGGCAATCAGGCCGGGCAGGCCAAGAGCCTCATAGGCGGCGGAGGCCACGCGGCAGGCAAGAAGCTCCGACTGAGGATCGGCCCACTCGTCAAGGAGGGCACTGCCCACGCAAAGCTGACGGGGCGCGATGGAGGCTAAAAGATAATGCTGGTCGAAGGGCATTTCCTCCTCCCGTCCGGCGTAGCCGGCAAAGTCCAGGCGGAACCAATGGGGGAATACGCGGGTGATATCCCCGATCTGCTCGCCCACCTTGCCTCGGGTAATGGCGGCGCCACAGCATCCGGAGTCATTGGAGATCACGTGGGTAAAGCGGGTATCCTGCGCACCGGCCAGAAGGGCGGTCTTGCCCAAGCGAGAGTGCCCCACCACGGCGGCGCGGGTCATGTCAAGATCGTCCCGACCCATGGCGTAGTCCATTACGCGGGAGGCCGCCCACGCCCACACGGTAATGGTACCGCAACGGTCGGCAGGAATCTCCTCGCCGTACAGCACCCGGAACAGGGAGCTGGTGTAGTAGCCCTTGGCCTCCGGTGCGGGACGATCGTCGGGGGTTACGTCATCGTAGCACACGTGGAGCACCGCAAAGCCCCGATCCACGATCTCCTCCACGGGCAGATACTTGTCTGCCACGGCGTCGGTAAAGGCGACGTATACAAAGAAGGGATGAGGGCCCTCGGTTTTAGGCACGGTCATGCCGAAGGGGAAGGTGTAGGTCTTATCCCCAAAGGTGGCGGTTGCCTCCACTCGGGTGTGGGTGGCCTTGCCGGCGCAAAAGCTCGTATCCACGCCGCCCTCCGCAAAGGAGATGGCGTCGTGGAGGCGGGGCATACGTCCATACTCCCGATCAAGGAGCACGTCGATCAGCTCCTTCCGACGGGTCTCCCAATCTGTGTTTTCCTTCAGGATCGGCGGCAGCTTTTGAATGTCCATCATAAATACCTCGCAAACGTAACGGTAGATTTTTCACCTCCATCATACACGTTTTCCCGCCGCCCGTCAAGGGTGAGCGGGCAGAATCCGGGCAAAAACCCCCTTTCTCGCCCGGGAAAAGCAAAAGTTTTTTTCGTGCTATTGACAACCCCCTCCGCAGTATGATAAAATAAGGCAGTAAATTTACATGGAGGCATGTTATGAAGAACATTAAAACCATTAAGACTAAGAATCTCTGTGCGAGCGCTAAGAAGGGCGGCTGCGGTGAGTGCCAGACCTCCTGCCAGTCTGCTTGCAAGACCAGCTGCGGTATTGCAAACCAGAAGTGCGAGAACAAGAAGAAGTAAAAACGAAAGGCCGTCTGCCGGCTCGTTTGCCGGAAGGCGGAATCAATGCGTAAGCGTTGCATAAGAGGGACACAAACGGTAAGGTATTGTGTCCCTTTTTGTATGATACAGAAAAGAGGATGCTTTTATGATACATCAGTATAAACTGGGCGGCTACAACGTGGTGCTGGACATTTGCTCCGGCGCGGTACATACCGTAAACGACGTGGCCTACGATATGATCGCCATGTACGAGGAGAACGACCGGGAAACGGTGCTCCGCGCCATGAGCGAGAACTATCTCGGCACCGTAGTGGACGGGGAGGAGGTTACGGCCGCCGACCTTGCAACCTGCTACGACGAGATCACGGAATTAAAGGAGCAGGGACAGCTCTTTACTCCCGACACCTTTGAGCCCATGGCGGGCGAATTGAAGGCCCGCACCTCCGGCGTGGTAAAGGCTCTTTGCCTGCACATTGCCCACACCTGCAACCTGAACTGCTCCTACTGCTTTGCCAGTCAGGGCAAGTACAGCGGCGAGCGGGGCATTATGAGCTTTGAGGTGGGCAAGCGTGCCTTGGACTTCCTCATTGAGAATTCCGGCGACCGCCACAATCTGGAGGTCGACTTCTTCGGTGGCGAGCCGCTGATGAACTTTGACGTAGTCAAGGAGCTGGTGACCTACGCCCGCAGTGTGGAAAAGCAGTACAACAAGAACTTCCGCTTCACCTTGACCACCAACGGTATGCTCATCGACGAGGACGTCATCGATTTTGCCAACCGGGAATGCTCAAACGTGGTGCTCAGTCTGGACGGGCGCAAGGAGATCCACGACCGATTCCGCGTGGACTACGCCGGTCGGGGCAGCTTTGACACCATCGTGCCCAAGTTCCAGAAGCTGGTGGAGGCACGGGAGGGCAAGAACTACTATATGCGCGGCACCTTTACCCATGCCAACCCCGACTTCCTTGAGGACATCAAGGTCATGCTGGATCTGGGCTTCAACGAGCTCAGCATGGAGCCCGTGGTCTGCGCCCCCGGTGATCCGGCGGAGCTGACTCCGGCGGATATGGAGATTGTAAAGGATCAGTACGAAAAGCTGGCTGAGCTGATGCTGGAGCGCCGCCGCGAAGGCAGACCCTTCACCTTCTACCACTATATGATCGATCTGAAGGGCGGCCCCTGCATTTACAAGCGCATTTCCGGCTGTGGCTCCGGCACGGAATACATGGCCGTAACGCCTTGGGGCGATCTTTACCCTTGCCATCAGTTTGTAGGCGATGAGAAGTTCAAGCTGGGCAACATTTTTGAGGGCGTGAAGAACACCGAGGTGCAGAAGGAATTTGCCGACTGCAACGTATACGCCAGAGAAAAGTGCCGGGATTGCTGGGCACGCCTTTACTGCTCCGGCGGTTGCGCGGCCAACGCCTACCACGCTACGGGAAGCGTCCGCGGCGTGTATGAAAGCGGCTGTGAGCTGTTCAAAAAGCGCATGGAGTGCGCCATTATGCTGGCCATCTCCGAGGAGCTTGAGGGATGAGAACCCCCATTGACGATTTCGTCCGCGCCTACGCCGCCTCCGACCGCCTCCGCATGCATATGCCGGGGCACAAGGGAGCCGGCGACGTAGAGGCCTTCGATCTGACGGAGGTGCAGGGTGCGGACAGTCTGTACGAGGCGGAGGGAATCATCCGCGAAAGTGAGGAGAACGCCTCCACCCTGTTTGGGGCGCACACCTTCTACTCGGCGGAGGGCAGCTCTCTTTGCATCCGCGCCATGCTGTATTTGGCACAGCTTTGGGCAGCCCGGGAGGGTAAGCCTCTGCGGGTGGCCGCCGGACGCAACGCCCACAAGACGTTTTTGTCGGCGGTTGCGCTTCTCGGTGCGGAGGTGGATTGGCTTTCCCCGCCCGGTGAAAGCTATCTTGCCTGCCCCCTGACGGCGGAGTACGTGAAGACGTGGCTCAGGGAGCATTCCGCCACCGCCCTCTATCTGACCTCCCCCGACTATCTTGGCAACACCGTGGACGTGGGTGCCATAGCCACCGTTTGTCGGAAGCACGGCGTGCTTCTTTTGGTGGATAACGCCCACGGCGCATATCTGAAATTTTTGCCCGTGTCCCGCCATCCCATGGATCTGGGCGCGGATCTTTGCTGTGACTCCGCCCATAAGACTCTGCCGGCCCTGACGGGGGCGGCCTATCTGCACGTATCGAAGGCGGCGCCGGACACCCTTCGGACTCACGCCAAGGCGGCGATGGCGCTGTTTGGCTCCACCAGTCCCTCCTATCTGATCCTCGCCTCCCTTGATCGGGTCAACCGATATCTTTCGGAGGGCTACGGAGAGCGGCTGGCAGCCTTCGGGGCGCAAAAGGCGGCCTTGGAGGAGGCGCTTGTCTCCCACGGCTTTGTGACCGCAGGCAACGAGCCCCTGAAGCTGACCGTCCTGCCCAAGTCCTACGGCTACACCGGCACCGAGCTGGCGGAATACCTGCGCGGTCGGGGCATTGAGCCGGAGTTTTGCGACCCGGACCACCTTGTTTTGATGCTTTCTCCCGAGAGGAGCGCAGATCTTGCGCCCCTTCGGGCGGCTCTGCTTTCCCTTCCCCGCAAAGCCCCCCGGTCGACCCAGCCTCCGCGGCTGGCCGCCCTGCCCCAAGCGGTGCTTACCCCGCGGGAGGCCATTCTGTCCCCGGACGAGTATCTGCCCGCCGAGGCCTGCGTGGGGCGCGTGCTTGCCTCCCTTACGGTGGGATGCCCCCCTGCCGTGCCCATTCTGGTGTCCGGCGAGAGAATTGAGCCTGAGCACCTGCCCCTTTTTGCCTACTACGGCGTGACCCATCTTCGGGTAGTAAAGGCGTAACCGTGAAAATAAAGGAAATAAATTCACCCCGAGGCCGCCATGCGGCCTCGGGGTTTTCCTTTCGTGCACCCGTTTAACAGGCGTCGGCCCGTGCCTCCTTGACCCACGCAACGGCCGCCTGATAGCGGTCGGTCTCGCGGACGGAGTTAAACCAAGCCCAGCGAGGATTGGTGAGCAGATCCTCCAAAATCCGCAAATTGGCAAAGGACAGATTGACAAGGCCGAATAGCTTATGGCGCTCTCCCGTGGAATCCAAGGCATAATTCCAATCCCGGCTGACCCGCAAGTCGGAGAACAGCGCGCCGCCCAAGGGGAGCCACTCCTCCTCAAGGGAGAAAATATAGCGGTACTTCTCCATGCCGCCCTCAAATTCCTGCCAGCCCTCGTCCTCCCTGCCCTGCCAGAACAGGCAGGCGGACAGCACCAGCTGCTTGTAGGCGTAGAACAACTTCCAGCCGTCGGGCACGCCCGTGCCGTCTCCAAAGGACTCAATGGTACGGAGGACACTGCGCTGGTATTCCATCTTTTTCTCCGAGCCCAAGGAATCCGGGCAACGGCGATCCAGCTGGTACGCCGCCGTCTCCAGGGTTTCCAGACGGCTCTGAATAAAGCCGGCCAGATCGTCCCGCACGTCCGCACGGGCCACCAGACATCGGCGGCGGCTGAAGCCCGCATAGGGTGCCATTTCCAGCCACTTGGGCAGCTCCCTCTCCGGGCAGACCGTTACCATGCACCGAACCACGGCATCGTGGTAGCCTGTGTTCAGAAGCCGCTGGACGTTTTTTAAGAGCAGCTCCATGTACGCCTCGGTCTTTTGCTCGTCGCCGGCCACGTAATCCCGGATGGCCAGCACCAGCCAGTAGGCGTATTCGTCGCTTTCCGGATATTTTTTGCAGTATTCCTTGACAAATTCAATGCGCTCCGGTGTGTCGTGGGGCATACGGCCGTGCATCTCGGCAAAGATCTTTCGATCCCGCTTTTTGGAATCCATATCGTTTGACAAAAGGCTGTCTACGGACACGCCGAAAAAGTTGGCGATGGGCGGCAAAAGCTCCAGATCCGGATAGCAGATGCTCAGCTCCCAGCGGGAAACGGACTGGCTGGACACGCCCAAAAATTCCGCCACCTTCTCCTGGGTCAGGCCCTTGGCCTTTCGCAACACCTTAAAGTTTTCCGCAAAATTCAAATTCATTGGTTTCCATCCTTTCAAGAAAATCAAAGCGGCGCCTGCTTCACCCATAGGATACCACAACCTGCACAAAAAAGCCATATCACGGTTATTGATATCTCCCCACGCACTGCGTGAGTTCTTGCAGGGGCAAATTACACCTGACACACCAAAAAAAACGGAGCAAGAGAAACCTCTTGCTCCGTTTAACCTCAATCGTCGTAGCATTCTTTTTGAACCACGACCACACCTTCCGTTCCGCCGGTGACGTCGCCGACCAAGGTTACGCTGGCGACCTGCCATCCCTGATCCAGATATTTGACGTTAATCTTATTGCAATTGTGCTGACCGCCTTCGTGTGGATAGAAGAAGTCCAGCTTTTGACGAAGCCTCGGCTTGCCGCGCAGCAAATAATCAAGGCTGACGCCAAAAGCATCTGCAATGTCCGGAAGCATTGTAATGTCCGGATAACCGCTGCCGGTTTCCCACTTGCTGACCGCTTGATAGGTCACGCCCAGTTTTTCCGCCAGCTCCGCTTGAGTTATGTTATTCTTTGTTCGCAGATTGGCAATTCTTTCTCCGATTTTTAATTCATTCATGTTAAGCACCTCCTGCTTTTTTCTGATTCCAGTATACCGCAAAAGCGGGGCACCGTCAATAAACCTGTTTTTGAGCTCCCCCAGCCAAACGAGCCCGGATACTCAACGATCCGTGGAGAGACAAGGGGGATTGGGGCTTTGATAAATTGCCGCAAAGGCCTCGTACGACCGTATGAGGTCCAATTTTCCCAAGCGATGGAGCGAGACGAAGATCGCGGCGGCCTTGGCCTGGCAATTGATGCTCCTTTGCGGGTTGAACTCCACGTCGGAAAAGGCGTCGTACTCCACCAGCGCCTCGGCTAAGGATTGATTTTCCAACAGGGCGTTTGCGTAGATCCAATCGTAAAACGCAGTTTTTGGCTCTGTGGGGTAGCACTCCCCCTCAAAGCAAAAGGCCGTCAGCCGGCCGCTCTCCCGCAGGCGCGGGTCACCCTTGGCCTCTCGCGGGCTTACCCCATAAAGATCCAAAAACGGCCCATCCTCGGCAAACCTCTTGCCGCCCTGAAACACGTTTTCCACCGGGATCCGTTCCCCAAGGGAGGGAACCTCCTTTAAAAGGCGGAAGGCGCTCAGTGACACCCCCAACGGTTGGAGGGATTTGGTGGAGATCTCCAAAATCGTTGCCTCCGGGTGGATTCCCTCAAAGGCCGCGTGGATGGCGGCGATATTTTTCTGCTTCTGGCTGAGAGCAAAGCCCCCGTTGTAGGTGAATTCCACATCTTCCCGTACAAAATAGGGGGCTACGTTGCTCACGCAGTAAACCGGTCGCCGGGCCATTACGCAATATCCACCAGGGCTAATATCTCGCCCTTTTCGCAAGCCGCAAGCAGCTCGCCGCGCAGGGCAAGCGAATGCGCCAACCGAGCCTTGGGATCGTTGTATTCCTCCCCGCTCATGGCCTCCCGCCCAAAGGCGCCGGCATCTCCCATGAGGATCAGCATGTGATCATCCTTCATGAAAAGCGTGGAAAAATCCGGATGCTGGTTCAGGATCGATTCCATCCGTGCCTTTGCCTCCCGGCAGGCGCCCTCGACATCCTTGGAAACGTCCACATTCTCCAGCGACAGGAACACGTTTTCCCCAAGCATGGCAAAATCGCCCCATCCGTTCAGATACCGATCCGCCCGCTTCACACCCAAAACCTCATTCTCCGTCAGGGGTCTGCTCATCTCAATCATCTGCATGTCTGTGTCCTCCTCTTTCTGTATTGATACCGCCAAAAAAATTGGCGTATCTATTATTATACCACAAAATGCAACAAAAGTCAATCCGTTTTGCACTTCGTGTGCACAAATAGCGTGCAAAAATTGGCGGAAAACAGCAAGTGATTTCTATGCTCTTTGGCTCTGGCGATTGATCCGCTCCATGAGCTGATCCACGTCCATACTATTGGTAGGGACCGGGAAGCGGTGGCTACGGCCATCGGCGGCGCTTACCGTCAGATAGGTCTGCCGAAAGACCTGCTTGCCACCGTTTACCTCTTCGGTCTGCGCCGTTGCTTTGGCGCCGGCGGTGGGAAGTTCCATGGCGACACACCGGATCTGCTCGGTCAGCACGTCCAGCGCATAGGTTTCCATGCGGATCCTCTCGCGCTCCACCCGCAGGCGGGTCTCCTGACACCGCTCCGTCCGCAGCTTGCCGTCGCCGCCCACTCGCTTGTAGGTTGCGTCCTCCACCACGTAGGCAAGGAAGGTATCCTCGGCCTCAAAAAGGCCGGCGCCTCGGGCGCGGTCGATCCGATCGCGAACGTAGCGGTCGAACTCATCCGTCTTGACCCGAAGGGTATCGAATAGGATGATGCCGCCGATTCCCAGCACGATGCCGAGGGTTCCCGTCACAAACCAAACGTCCGTCAGACCGTACCACCAATCGATCACACCGTAGATCAGCGCCACGGCCGACAAGCCCATGGCAAGCTCATAATGGGTAAAGTAATTCTTTATTTTTTTGCTTTTCTTCAAGTCAGTTTCCTCCATGCGCCCGGTCAATGCGCCATGCCATCGGGAGTGCCGCGGTAAAGACGATCCGCCAAAGTCAACAAAAGAACCGCCTGATCGCCCATGCGGGGGCGGTACAGCGTGATCGACGCACCGTTCAGGGAAAGCTCCGTTTCCGTTACCAAGGCTAACGTCCGAAGCGACGCGATTACCCCGTCAAAATTTCGCTCCTCGACCCCAAAGGCGGTGCAGAAAGAGCTCTTGTCATACTCCTTGGCGAGCTCGGGTCGGCGGGAAAGGCCGTCCATCACGGCATACACCGCTGGGTCGGTCAGGGCGCGGAACACCTCGATCATGCGAGCCATAGCCTCTCCCTCCATCTGCACGGAGGTGGCCTCCACCGCCGCAAACAGGCGGGGACGGTCGGGCTTATCGGAGTAAACCGCCCTCAGATTCGGCGTGCGCACCGTAGAATAGGTAGGCGCGCATCCCACCTGCGACGCCTCGAAGCAGGTGAGAAAACGGCCGGCAAGCATTGCCCGGCAAGCGGTGAAGGTCTTTTCTGCCACGTCCTCCCCATCGGCCGCACGCAAATAACCGCGAAGCTGTTCTATCAGCTCCCGATCGGAGAGCCGATCATGGCCCACCAGTGCGTCCACCGACACCTCAAACAGCTCGGACAAGCCGATCAGCATCTCGGCGGTGGGCTCCCCCTCCCCGCTTTCCACGCGGGAAATGTTCTGCGGAGTGGTAAACAACCGCTCCGCCACGTCCGTTTGGGTAAGACCCAAGGATTTTCGGATTCGTTTTATGGTTTCACCAATGGTCACGCTCATCGGAAGCCTCCTTTTTCCACCGTCAGCAGATGCGCCGCCAGAAGCACGTTCCGGAGCATATTCGTAACGCATCCCGGGTAATAGGTGTATACGTCCATCTCGCGGCCGCCGATCACGGCCGCCCTTCGGCTCAGGATCTGCTCGCAGGTGGTGCTCCGCAAAGCGTCAAGCAGTCCCAAAGCCTCCTTTGCCGTATGGGCATCGGTCTTGGTTTCTGCCATCAGATGGTCGAGGGTAAACGAGAGATTGTCCTTCGCCGCCAACAGATATTCAAGCACCCGCTCCGCGCCCTCCAGCGCAAGCACGCGGAAAAGAGCACGCATGGCGCCATAGCCCTCGGTGAAGATCGCCGTCTGTGCATCCGCCTCGCAATGCACCAAGGTCGTAATTCCAAGCCCTTCCCTGCAATAGTGGCAGGCAAAGTCCTCTGTGCCAGCCTCAAAGCACTGGGGGCGCGGATCGTTTTCCTCAATGAGCCCGCAAAGCTCCTCCGAAATTTCAGCCAGCACCTCCGGCGTGTAGCAACCCATGGCAAGATTGCGATGCTCCTGCATTCCTAAAATCGCATAGGAGACTACATCCTGCACGGCGGGAAGATCCTCCCCATGTGCAAAGCCGTACTTGCGCGCCACGGCCTTATGATCTACGGCTTGCTTGCCAGCCCGCCCGAACAACTGATCGACGGTGAGGTCAAACGCGTCGGCGATCGCCGGCAAAAGCTCACTCTGCGGCAACGATTCCCCGTTTTCCCACTTGGAGATCACCTTGGGATTCACCCCTAAGCGCTCGCCCATCTCCGCCTGCGTCCAGCCGCGAGCCATCCGCAGTTCCTTTAATTTATTGTTAAGTTCCATCACACAACGGTTCCTTTCTGATTTGTTTTGCAGCTGCAAGTATAGGTTACCATACTTTAAAAACCGAATCAAGAAATTTATAGTGTATTACTCCACAAATCGTGGAGCGATGCACGGAATTCAATCGTTAATTGTTTTTTTGAGGTCAACTACAAAAAACGCTCGCGAAAGAGCGTGCAAAATTAGCGGAGAAATTGCAAAGCATTGACCGGACACACAGTAGGGGCGACCATTGGTCGCCCGCGGGCGTCCTCGACGGTCCACTACACATAAATTCCGGCAGAGAACTTGTTTTCTCTGCCGATTTGCGTTATAATGGGGTTAACGAAAAGCCTCTCCCTTTGGGAGAGGTGGCGGCGTAGCCGACGGAGAGGGCAAATTGTTGCAACGACTACCCTCTCACCCGCTACCGCGGGAGCTCTCCCTGAGGGAGAGCCTTAAGATACGTGCAACCTTAGGGGTATGGGCTTTGCCCGAAGCATTTGTAATGCAAAGGCGAAACTGGCGATAAACAAGAAATTCTTAACGGAGGGATATTCAGTGAAAAAATATACTTCACGCGTAACGAAATGGTTAGCGCTTTTCTCTATAATCAGTATACTTATGTTGTTAATCGGCATTGCTTTTATTGTCGTTAATATTTCCAATGTGGGTTTACAACTTGGATTAACTTTGCTCGGTGGTTTAATGAGCATCCTTTTCCTCACCTGTTTTTTTGCGGAAAAAAGCAGATGGTTAACAATTGATGCCGATAAAATTATTTTGCCAAGAGGTGCAGATCATAATGGCAGAACGGTTATCAAGAGAACGGTTATAAAAGCAGACGAAATCATATCTCTTGAAAGCAAATTTTATAAAGGAAATAAAATATTTACCGGTGACTGCTTCTTTTATACGTTGAAGTTAAAAAACGGTGCAAAAATCACTTTTAC
>JAGARU010000092.1 GCA_017622085.1 Clostridia bacterium
GCTGTTATTCAGATAAAATCCCGTCTGGGTAAAGTCCCCGCATCCGATGACAAATGCATAGCCCTGCGCCGAGAAGTAGGACAGCGCATTTTTGAGCTTCTGGTTGCCCTTCCACTCGCCATCTGCGACCGTGGCGGTCTTGAACGTGTGACAGTCGCTCACCAGCCCGAAGGAATACAGCGGCTCCTTCTCCACAGGCGCAAGCCTGCCCAGCGGCACGGTGCATATCCGCTTTCCGTCTCCGTCGTATACACCGATCCGCTTTGCCCCTTTCGGGGCTACGTTTTCGGGGATGAAATGTCTGTAAATATACATACAATCACCCCTCTTATTCCGTCAGATATTCGCCGTTGCGCTTGATTTTGATCACAGGCTCGCCCTTGCTCGACGGAAGAATATAACCACCGATACGCACATATCCGATACTTGCATTGTTTATGGTGAATGTTCCCCCGTAGTTTGTGTTATCCAAACTCACGTTCGACAGATATGCCGTTAAGGAGGTCAGCACTTTTGCACCGTTGGAAGCTACGTTCTTGTTAGCATCATACACCACGGAATTCTTGTTTGCCGCGTAAATACCACTAAACTCAACAATGTCTCCGTTCTGTACTGCAACGTAGTTGGAAACAACGGGGGTTCCATAGCCACCAGATGTATCTGTATCCTCACGATAAGTGCCATCCGAACCTGCTCTGGCGTTGTTAATCCAAATACTCCAATCTGAAGTATTTGTTGCGTTGTACTCGACAAAGTTTTTAGGTGTAGCAGGAACGACAATTTCGGTTGCCACCGCCGTGATGACAATATCCCCTGTCACACTTGCAATGCTGATGCTGCCACCGCTCACGCTCACGGCAGAACCGCCCATCGTCACATTTACCGAGGACAGCTCATACCCGTCGTTCGCCGTCACGGTTGCAGAGTAAGAACCGCCCGCAACGACCTTCGTCGCGCTGTTGTCAAGCACGCAGTTGGTAAGATTCTTGGTCACGCTCCAGTAGGTGTTCGTATCAAGCACCAAGTTACCGATGTCCACCGTCGAGCCGTCCGCCAGCTCGTACTTGACGCTGTACGTCCCATCCGTAAGATCACCCTGCACGATGATGTTGTTGTCCTCGTCCACGTAGCCGAAGATCGGATTTCCACCGAGGCTTTCGATCACCTGCGCTACGATCAGGGCCTTGTCGGTTTCGGTGAGGGTGTAGGGGTCGCCTTTTTCACCCTGGGGGCCTTGCTCACCTTGGGGACCCCGGGGACCTGTCGCACCTGTGGCTCCTTGGGGTCCCGTTGCACCCTGGGGGCCTGTGTCTCCGGGCTCACCCTTCTCACCCTGGATACCTTGCTCACCCTGCACACCCTGGATGCCCTGATCTCCCTTGTCTCCCTTCTCTCCCTGATCGCCCTTGTCGCCTTTCTCACCTTGCGGGCCTTGCGCACCACGCTCACCCTGCGGGCCCTGCATACCCTGCGCACCCGAAAGGTCGGTGAGGTACTCGTATGCCTTTTCACCCTTGACGTACAGGCGAGCGTTCTCTACGTCTGCAACATTTCCCGTCTCGATGATAACAAACTGACCGATGCCGACGCCGTCCGAAGCGTAGCCCGCATTCATGGCCGCTATGGAAGGATATGTCTTTGCCACCGAGAAGGGATCGCCTTTTTCACCCTTCTCGCCCGTGGGGCCTTGGGGTCCCGTGGCACCTTGGGGGCCTGTGGCTCCCGTCGCGCCACGCTCGCCCTGAATACCCTGCACGCCTTGCACGCCTTGAATGCCTTGGTCGCCTTTGTCGCCCTTGTCGCCTTTTTCGCCGTCATACACCGTTGCCCTTGTCGTGCCGTTCTTGTCCGTGATGCTGATGGTGGCGGCGTTTCCGCTTTTAACGACACTCGCAATGGGAGAAAATCCGTCTTGCCCGGTTCCCCCTCCCGTGCCGCCGGTGCCGGGTGTGTAGTCCTTCAAAGCATCCTCGATCAGCGCCTTGACCTCATCCTCTGACACACCGGATTCCACCAACAGCTCAATGAGCGCCCGAACAGAGTCCTTCTCGTCAAGAATAAATCGGTATAACGCATCCTTGATCTCTTTGGCGCTCCACCCCATCGCCGTGGGATTGTCAGGCAAATATGCCGGCGACTTGCGGAAAATTTTCTCCCACATTTCTGTCGTGATGATATTTTTCATTTGTTACTCCTTACTTCAAGCCACGGTTCGCCGTGGTGATCTTGTATTCCGCCGTGATCCCGTGCACCCGCATATCCTGCGGCTTGTCGGACACCACGCGGAATCGGATATAGTTGATGTTTCTCTCACGGCATAGCACCGTGTCCGAGGCGGCGAACGCCGAAAGCGTAAAATCCCGAAAGCTCAAGTCCGTGAGATCTGCGCCCTTCTGCACGAGGCTGTCCGATGCGCGGCACGCCAGCCGCGTGTCATAGCCTACGGATGCCGCCCCGCCCTCCATAGGCTCCATGGCTATGGTCATGCGCTCCAAGGTCTTGGCATAAGCAGGTGTGCCCAGATCTATCACAGGCGTGTACCACTCAGACACAACCACGTCCCGTGAGGTGTGTCTGCCATGAAAATCCGCGATCAAGCCCGTAGCTCCGTACTTCACCATCTCCAAGGCATCCCCCTCTTGATACAGCTTCAAGGAAAACGTGCAGGCCGCAGAATCTACGTCGCTGATGAACAGCTCCCGCCCGGTCAGCTTCAACGCAAGCTTCGTCGGTATCAGAAGCTGCACAAGTATACCGGATGCATTTGCCAAAGCAAAGCTTCCCTCTCCTCTGTCAATGTCTTTGACGGTGAGCGGAGTCTGCTCCGAGATCCCCATGCCGCCAAGTCCGTCCGAATACACGACCGCGCCTTCCCGAATATCACGGATACGGTCAGGGTCATTGAGAAAGATCCTGTGATTCTCTACCGTCATCTCGTCGGCATTTAAATATCTCGCGTAAGTGTCCGAGGACAGCACCAGCGTATCCATGGAAGCGTTCCCCAGCTTGGAAATAAAGTTCTCGGAGGCAACGATCCTCGTAAAATCGTCCGCGCTCACCGTCAGGCTCTCTACGTCCTGTATCACACCCGGTGAAACCCAGGGGGAGAAATATCGGAAGCTCTCGTCCGTGTACCGGTATGCGCCGCCCTCATCGGCTCTTCTGAACCGACAAATACGCCCGTCCTCGGTACCGAACCATAAGGCATCTCCCATCACCGCCGCACTCACAGCAGGGATCTTATCCAGATACCACCATTCGTATTGATACCCCGACGGGCTCTCCTTGGGTTTGAAGGTATACCCCTCGTCAGCCACGAAGCACACGCCGCCTGTAAACAGCCAGTATTTATTTTCAAACACAAGGCCGAAGGCATTTCCCGTGGGTGCAGCGGGCTGTGTCCTCGCCGCCTTGCCTGATACCGTAGCAGCCCTGACCTGACGGAGCTTTTCCCTGATGTTCCGCGACCGCTCCGCTGCGTACCTGTCGGCCGTCATAAGGTTCTGCCGCATGACGATACCGAACACACCGTTTTCGCTGAGGATCAAAGGATCTCCGAAGAAATCTACCGATGCTCTGCGGCTGATGATGGCCTCGCCTATGTTGCCCGCCTGGGTGGTCAGGATGAAATCCACACGCTGAAGCTCGTCAGCCTTGTTGTAGATCTCCTCCTCGGTTGCCGTGTGATAATAAACGGTGGGTTCCTGACGGTCGCCCTCCTTGAAGGCCGCCAAAACACCGTCGCTGACACGGGTAAAGCCCGTCACAGCGCTGTAGCTCGTGCCCACGCGGTTGTAGTGGTTGTCGGGGAAATAGGTGGGATCGCGCCAATAGGAATAATACTCTACCTCGGGAGTGTCGGGGTTTCCCGAAAGAAACAGACGGTCAGCGTTTCCTCCCGCGCCGTACAGCACCCCGAAACGGCACTTGCCGATGCTCTCGGCGTGCCCCTCCGTAGCCTTGACAAAGGTCACGGTGATGTTGTCCTCGTCCTCCAAGGGGGGTGTCGTATCAAAGGAAAGCCACAGCTCTCCGTTCTGGAGCAGCGTACCGGCATAATCCCCCGTTTCGTAGCCTTCAGGCACGACATCCCCTATCAGCTTCAAATTACAATGGTCTGCCCCGACTTCGTCAAAGGACGCCGTGTCCGCCACAAGCTCATAGGTCTTCTCAGCTTTGTAGGTTCCGTTCTTGACCAAGACGGACACCTGTACCGATATATCTCCCAGCGTTTCCAAGGAGAGCGTCACATCACTGTCCATGCGCCAGCGGATCTGTTGGGCTTCCCCAAGAGACTTCCCCATCATGCGGTTCTTCCGCTTGCTCGTCAGGCGGTTCACAGGCTCCCATGAAACACGGGTGTCCTTCACGTTGCCCGCCTCGTCGGTTTCCCCATCGGGGTTGATGGCATCGGTTTCCCCATCGGGGTTGATGGCAATGGTGGTGGTTGGAATGTAGGTGTCCTCGTTTTCAGCCACCTCCCGAAGCTCATAGGTCTCTCCACCGTCCCACGAGCCGTATACCAAATAGGACTTGTGCCCCACAAGGTACATCCGCCCTCCGTAAAAGAACGCCTCGCTGTCACCGTCACCCAGCAGCTCGGTGCAACCCTTCACAGCCCGGTACTTGCTGACCCCGCCTTCCTCATATACCTCGTAAAGCCCCGAGCCCGCGTGTACCAGCAGCTCCTCGGTCTCCCCGTGTGTAAACGTCCACATCCCGTGAATCCGTCCCTCCAGCCGATGGATCTGTACCCAGCCCGGGCGCTTGACGTTTCGTCCCGCCTCCGGGAGCAGATTCTTCATGGACACCGCCCGACGCTTGTCTGCGTCCAACACCGATGATGTAAAATCCACCCCGCGAAATTCGTCAAGGGTCAGCGTCCGCACGTGCCTGTGCGCCACGTTTGTTTGTACTCTTGCCATGATGCCTCCTAAAAATCATAAACCCGCTCCACGCGCGTCTGTGTCTGACGGTTGGGCGGGTGATAGCCTGCCACCATCTGCTCGTACAGATTCCGCGCCTTGGCCGCCTCACCGGGCTCCTCCGCCTCGTACAGATCCCCCTTGATGAAGTAAGGGATGGCAGACGCAAGAGCCTCAGGAAGTGAAATTTCGGCCTCCACGTCGGTGTCCTCCGTCATGCGTGGCAGGCTGGGCGTGTACTTGACCACATAGGCCTCCGCATAGGTGCCGCCGTAGATGATCAGCTCGTCGCCGTCCAGCTCGTAGTCTTCGACAAGGAACAGCTCACGGGTGCCCGAATAGGACTCCCAAGCCCCTACCTTCTCCACCTCGTAGCAGTCGGGGATCAGAAGGGACAGCTCGTAAGCCCGCGCCCCTCCCAGCTTTTCTCCGTCCGACAGCGCCAATCGCCGCGACTTCCACGGGATCACCCGCTTTGCCTCGAGATCGGCAAGCGCCCGATTGAAAGCCCCGGGGATCCTGTCAATGTAATCCGCGTATCGGGGATCGTTCTTCATCCGCGCCACATCCTCCGCGCCCTCGCCCACAATGGCACCACCCGAGGCAAAGACAAGCCGCAATACCTCGGCAATGATTTGTCCGTATGTCATGTGTTACCTCTCTTTCCGTTTCCCTCTTGCCTTCCCCCGGGGGAAGGTGGCGGCTATGCCGCCGGATGAGGGTATTTTCTCAAAAGCCCACGGCAACACGTACCGTGGGCTGATGTATGGTCCCCGCCTTACGCCATGGTAACGGGCACGTAGAAGCCTTCCTTGGGACGGATCACTTTTGCATCAAACAGATGCAGTGCCTTAATGAAGTCACCAAAATAGTCAGGATGACGGTAAGGCTCCACATTGTTCAGCGCATCCGCATAGCCCATGTAACGAGGGGTGCGGATGAGCAGGAACTGGGTGCTGCCGGAAACGCTGATATTAGTGGACTGCTTAATCACCACGCGGTTGTAGCGGCCCACGCGGCCGGAGGACATCAGCTGGCTGTTGTCCGTGTCCAGATCGCGGTACTCCTGCTTGCACAGCTTGTAGAACTTGGGAGATACGATCATCTCCAGAGGGGTGGACTGAGCCACGTTGTTGTAGGACAGCGCCTCTACCAGATCGTCGATCAAATCCAAGGGGTTCTTTTGGGTCTCGGAAGACTCGCCGCGGGCTACCTTGATGGCGGTGCCGTTATTGAACTTGATGGCATCGTCATCGGTGGCGTGCAGACCGGCAATGTAGGTATCCACAGAGTCGGCCAGCACCTCGGGAACGCTCTCCTTGGCGATTCTCAGAAGATCGCCTCTCGCCTGTGCCTGATCGATGTCGCCCACCATAAAGTTGACAGCACGAATCTGTCTGATGGGCATCTCCAGAATAGAGTCCTGCAGCTCCTCAGGCGCAGGGATGGCCTTGTTGCGATCCGCGAAAGCGATGGTGTGAACGGTGGGATCGCCGAGACCGGCAAACTTGATGCTCTCGCCCGCCTTGGTGATCTCTCCGGTGAATTCATTGTGACAGCCCTGTGCAAAGACCGTCTTGGCGCGCAGCTCCTTCAGAATGGTCTGCGACAGTACCTCGGGTACGAAATTACGATAGCTCATACATAAGCTCCTTTCTTACTTTGTTTCTTGTCATTTCCATTTTCTCATGGATTCCTGGATCTTCTCCAGATTTCGGGCGATCTCAGATTTGGACATCGCCTTTACCTGCTCGGGGGTGAAATATTCCGGTTCCGCTGAGCCCTCCCCCACAGCACTTCCGGGCGTTGCCTTTGCGTTGGCCAAGGCCTGCGCCGCTCTTTGTTCAGCCGCGCTCACCTCCGCCCGCGCACTCTCTCTCGCCTTGGCGCCCTGCTTCTCGGTCAGCTTCAGATACCCGGCGTAGATCTCCGCCAAGGGCTTCTTTCCAACCTTTCCTTCGGCATAGTCCGCGAAATCCGCGTCGGCGATAAGACCCTCAAGATCCACGTCGGGATATTTCTGCACGAATGCCTCCCGATCCCTTGCGAAGAAATCCGCCTGCTCCCGCGCCGCCTGACGGCCTGCTTCCGCCTGCCTGTCCTGCTCGGCACGGTACTTGGGATAGTCCTTGACAGGATCCAACCCCTTGGCCTCCATCTTCTTCATGGTCTCGTAGATCTCCACGTCGCTCGCGTCCTTCATGGGCTCCTGCGTGTAAGGGTTGACACCGCCCAGAGTCTCCAAAATCGCCTCCACACGGGCTTCCCTTCTGGCCTTCTCCATCCGGTCGTTTTCCTCACGCTCTCGCCTTCTGCGGGCGTTTTCGGCGTTCTCGGCGGTTCTGTGATCCGGCTTGTCTTCCTTGCCCTCTCCCTTGCCGCCCGCTCCGTCCTCAAAGGTCGCGGAGGCTTCCGCACCCGTGCCCTCATCCTCGGAACTGTTGTCACCGGGATTCTCAGAGGGGGAGTCACCCTCTACAGCGGTCTCGGTACCCGTTTCATGCTTTTGCTCCTCAGCGGCAGGCTCAGCGCCCTCCGCCACCATGATGTTTTCCTGCTCACCCATCGGTGCGCTCCTTTCTGCGGTTGCCCGCGCGGATTTTTGCCCTGTTCCTTGGGTATTTATTGTATATAAACCGCTATGCGGTGTATATCGTTTGTAGGGTCAACCGCGTTTCTTTCGGGAGGCCACATAGGGCCTCCCCTACAGATTGCGGCTCATCCTGCGTTCTGCATCCGATCCAACGCCACCGCGAAGTCCGTGGCATCCCGCATCAGCTCCTCGTTCTTCGCGTTCCCGGCGTTGATGCTTGCATTGGCCTCGTCCAGCTTGGCCTTGCTCTCGGCATACAAAGCCGCCAGCATAAGTCCTAACCGCTGATTGTTCTTCACCAGAGATGCCGCACGCTCGGCAAGCGCCGCATCCTCAGCCATGGCCGCCTGACAACGCTGCAGCTCCGCCTGCACCATGGCAAGCTCGCCCTGTACCTGCGCCATGGCCTCGGCCTCCATGGCCTCTACCTCCGCCAGGATCTCGCTCTTGTTCGTCAAGGCGTCCTCGGGATAATACTTGACGTAGGTCTTGAGGCTGATGTGACCGCCCGCGAACAAAGCGTCAAGGAAAGCGATGGTGCCCGCCGAGGAGGAGCTTGTGCCGACAGTGGCCTCACATACCACGTCGTATCGCATCCCCTCCAGCATGGAGCCGTCGAAGGTCGCCAGACGTCTGGCTTTTTGAACCTCGCCGTCATCCCCTTTCTCCTCTACCTCCTGCACGTACTCCGCGCCGCGATAGAAAAGACGGAAGAACTGCGCCAGGACAAGCCCCTGCTTTTTCTTGACGTTCCAGAAGCCCTCGCGCAGATCGTTGATGGGATGCTTGGCCGCCTCCTGCAAGAGTGATATACCCATAGCCGAGGACACCGAGCCCACCGTCTCGCCGCTCATGACCTCGGTAGAACCCGTCACCGTGCGGGTCATGGACATGATGGTGTCACATAGACCCACGGGCAGGTTGGAGAGGGCCGCGCCGCCCAGCCGCTTGATGCCCTGACCGTTCGTGTTAGAGTAGTCTGTCAGCATCTGACCGGGCTCGTTGGTGATCACCTGATTTCTCAAGGCGTTGGGATGTACCACGAACTTGTCCCACGCCACCGACATCACGTTGAGGAGAGACATACCCAAAACCGTGTTGACGTACTTCTGATTGGGGATCAGCCCCTCTACCTCACCGATGCCGTAAATAGACTTCTTGCGGGGCTCGTATTGCCCCACCACAATGGGGTAAAGGTACGCCCTGGAACGCTCCCCCTTCAAGGGCTCTCTGCGCTTGCTCTTTTTGGCGGACTTCCCCGCGGCGTCGGGCAGATCGTTGTTGGGTGCGTCCACACCTGCCTCCCCCTCTTCGTCATCAGCTGAAGGATCTTCCGGGAACAGCTCAGCCCGTGCCGCCTCCACGTCGGGGGCAATGGGCGTGGGTGCCTTGAACTGTACCGCCTTGGTGGCCTGCTCCACGTAGACCTCCCCGTCCCGTCTGAAATAACGGGTCAGTACCGTGCAGAGCTTGGAGCCCTCCTGCTCCACCGTCCCGTAATCGTCGTCATCCAACTCGTCGGACACAATGGCCGAAGTATCTACCCCTTTGTCCGCCTTGGCTTTCACGCTGTCCACGCTCTCACGGGACACGATGATGATCCACTTCTGCTTCTGCTCGTCCCGCTGGGTGGGGTTCTCAAAGATCACCTGCAAGGTGTCCAACAGCTCGACGCGGACACCGCCCGCCACCTTGCCATCCTTGCCCACAGCCTCGGCATCCCAGTAGAAGTGATAGATGTACGTGCCCTCGATGCAGGCCTGCTGTACCGCCTCGCGGTCAATCTCCGCCAGCCCCATCTCCTTGACGATGTAGTCGGAAAAATCATTGAGCGGCTGAATGTCCACGTCTGAAAGCTCTGCCTTATAGCAGTTCTTGGCCTTGGCCATGAGGATCACCGCCTTCTTGTTGCGAACGATCATCTTGACGAAATTCACCACGGGTCTCGGAAGCCCCCTTGTCTGCCTGTTCTGCGCGGGCCACTGATCGCCCTCGTAAAAGCGGTTGAACAGCGGGAGCTTGGTGGATAGCCCCATGGCAGACAGATAGCCCCGCCCGTTTTCGTATAGCTTCCAAAGAGCGGAAACCTCCGCCTCATGCTCACCGTTGTAGCTCATGCGCTCCTACCTCCCTTCAAGCTCAATTCCCTTTCACGCTCTGCCCTCAGCTGACGGACGGCGTCCTCACCCTCCGTCCAGGCAAGATACATCTCGTCGGGCGTGTATGCCTCTCGGTCTACCTTCGGATCAACCTCATGCCGCTCCACAGAGTCAGCCGCGCGGTTTTGGTAAGGACAGCTCTCCGCCACCGCTATGAGCTTCTTGATCCTCTCCTCTGCCGCCTGCATCCGCTCCTCCAAGTGGTTCAGCCGTCGGAATATACGCAACTTCTCAAAGGACAGCTCCACCGTCCCCCGCTTTGTCTTGATCTTAACCTGCATCTTTTCTCCCTCCGTAGGGGGCGACGTCCTCGACGCCCCGTATCTCGTTCCCCGTAGGGGCGACCCTGCGTGGTCGCCCGCTTGTTTGTTTCGGGAGGCCACACAGGGCCTCCCCTACAAAAAAATCGGGCTATCTTGTTCTGTAGGGGCGAACTGTGTTCGCCCGCATTCCGCATTTTAAATATCATCCCATCCGCCGTAGTCACCGAGGCCGCCGCCCGATCCGTAATCGTTGCCGCCTCCGTCGTAACTGCCAACGTCTGCACCGTCATCAAAATAAGCCATGTTCCCGCCTCGATTACCGCCGAAATACTTCTCAAAGAAGGGATCCCGCTCGGGCTCCACAGCCATCCAGTCCGTGACCTGCTGCCCTCGGATTTGATGGGCGATGGCCAAGGCCAGCACCAGGTCATCATGACCGCCCTCCACAGCCTCCTGCCGTCCGTTCTCCTTCTTGACGAAGGTGAGCAGCTCCTTCAAGGTAGGCACGTCAGGCTCCATGGCGGGATCCTCCCGCAAAGCCCGCACCAGCCCCGCGATGATGATGGGACGGGTCGTGGGCGTTGTCTCAAATCCCGGTACCTGCGCCGTCTCGTTGTAGGTCTTGTCGAACCGCTCCCGCATATAGATCTTCGGGTATCGGTACTCCTGTGCGATCAGCCGCATGGGCTGACGGGAGTAGTTGGTCTCAATGCCGATCAGCGCGTCATGATACATCCGTGCCAGACAGAGCATCTGCTCGGCGTATACGTCCTCGTCTATGCGCTGGATCTGCACCGTGGCCGCCGTCCGCCCCGTCATGTTGCTGACGATCTTGCCGGTGAAGTAGTCCTCACCCGTGCCCGCCGTGTCACCGCCCAAAACGTAGGGCGCACGGTGGGTCACATGACCCTGCTTGTCGGTCTTGACAAGAGGCTCCTCGTGGATACGGATGAGCCCGCCGGGCTTGTCCCGGAACTCCACGTCGCAAAGCTCCCACTCCTCGCCGATCACCTCGCCGCGAGCGTCCTTGATCTGGGTCTTGATACGCCGATAGACAAACTCGCCTACCCGAGGCTTGACCGAACCCACACGCAAAAGTTGCTGGGTCAGAGCCTCCACGTCGAATACGCAATCACCGGAAGCGATAAACGCCTCCTCCGGGGTGCAAGGGTACTCCTGACGGATGAGAGACTTGTCAAGATAACCTGCATATTTATTGCAGTACCATGCCAACTGTTCTCGATCCAATCCCATGCCTTTCAGCATAGCGATTCGCTCGCACAACCAAACATCCGCCACACCGCTTTCCGCTTCGGCAAGCAGTTGTAAACTGTGCGGGTCATTGTATCGGTATTCCGAGGTACGCCACCACTCGTAGAACAGATTGATACAGGAGCCACCGTCCCACAAGTCTTTGAAATCGTTGAAGCCCTTCGCCGTGCTCTCGTAGATCACCACCGCCTTTGCGGTACAAGCCTGTAAAAGACCCGCCTGAAGCTCGGACAGAGGAAACGTAAACAGAGCCGCCTCAGATAAATGCGCGAATTGCAGTGTCTTGGATCGTCCTACGTCGGGTGAAGCAACTGCCGCCCTCCAGGATGAACCCAGCTTGTCAAAGTACAGCTCCTGCTTGGAGTTGTACTTCGTCCGCGGCTTCAGTCGCGGATGAAGCCGATTATGAAGCGCCCGCGCCTTCTCGTTGAAAATCGTCTCTACGTTGGGTTTCTCGTTTGCCAGCGTGATTCCCTCGAAATTGCGTAGCGCGATGGCATTTGCGTACTGGATCGCCGTAATCAGCGTTGTAAATCCCTGCTGACGCCCCTTGAGGATGACGTAAGGCCGTCCCCCACCGTGCTCCTCGTAGACCCGCACGAAATCCGCCTGCACCTCGTTGAGGAAAAACGGCACCGTCCGCTTGTCCTTGTCCACCACCGTGAAGGCCAGCTCAATGAGTAGATGAGGTCGCTCCCTGATTTCCGCCACCAAAGCCGCGTTGGGCGGTGTGTGCTCATCACCAAGTATTTCCACCACCGCCGCCGGCACGATCACCTCCTGATCGTAGGCGATATCATGGGGCTGTATCCCCTTCTCGGGGTAGCCCTGCTCCCACCGCAGCTTTCGCTTGGCGATCATGTCAGGGATCGTCCACACCCTCGCCGTTCCCGTTTTACTCGCCATGTCAGGTGTCCTCCAGGTTCTTTACACCTACCGTGCCGCCCAGGTTCACCGTGGACTCATCCGAGGCCAACGCCTGCTTGTCGTACAGCACGCCGATGATATTGGTCAGCTTGGCGGGATCCTCCAGCTTGATCATCTGCAACATACGGATCAGCTCCCGCTTTTCCTCACGGGTCAGGGTCATCACGTCAGCCTCGCTCACCAGAGCGATCAGCTTGTCCAAAGCATCCTCCTGCGCTTCAGCCCGATCCAAACGCCGTGACAGCATCCCCTGAGCCTTCTCAATGTCAGACCACGCGTTTGCCGCGAATACCGCGCGTTTTTGCACGCGAAGTTTCGCCAAAGCCTGGGGGTCGTCTTCCAAATACTGTTTCTTCCAGTTGCGGACCGTGGTTTCAGAAGCCCCCGTCCGCTTGGCAACCTCGGCCGCCGTCATGTTGGTGGCCAGAAGCGCAATGGCCTTCTCACGCACTCGGTCGTCAAATTTCTGTCCCTGCGCCACTCACTCACCTCCCGTCGCGCCTTGCTTTATTTTTAGCATAGCACATTTTTCAAAAAAATGTCGGCCCCCACTTTTTCACTATTTACAATTTGTTTACAATTCACGCAAACCAAAAGAAACCCCCACCGTCTCCCGATGGGGGCTGTCTCGTCATTTTCGCTTCCCCTCTTTGTCAACCTTCGGCCGCTTGAAGTCCATGGCCGTGTCATTGGCCTCACAAAGAGGGCACTGAGGATATTGCCCCGATCGGCAATACATACGCTCTTGCTTTTTCCTCAAATCCTCTGACCTGAATTTTGTTTCGTTTTCCACCCCGCCCAAAAGCGGAGAAGCGCACCTCAATACCTTCACCTGTCCCTTTTTGACGCCACGATAAAACGGACACATGACACACGCCCCCGCTCGATTCATTCCCGCACTCATATTTGTCTCCCTTCTGCTCTTTTTCGCCCCTCGTCCTTTCGATGCTTCCTCCTCGTCGCCATATCCGATCCTGCACGGTACATACGAATGTGCAGATAGTACCCATGGTTGAACTCATTTTCTATCGCTTCCACACGGGAAAGAAAATAACCGGGATACAGGCGCTCAAAAGGCGCACGGCTTTCAACCTCTACCGTGCACAGCTCCTTGACCTTCTTGCCCGAAATCGCCCCCGTGGTAGTCTTGGGCTGCGGCCTTTTTAAATTTCGGGTGCCAAACCAACGTCTACGCCCCTTCACTCGCTCAACACCCTCGTCCTGCATATGCTGTCTCGATATGTATTTAGCCAAGCCTTCCACGCCGTTCTCGTTGAAGCGAAGCCGGCGGGAGTTAGCATAACCGTAAGGCCAGAGAGCTTCCAACTCATCGCGGTCGATCCCACACTTGAGGGTGATATGATAGTGCCAGCGCTTCCCCTCACCGCCCGAGATCACCACCACGGCCTTCAATTCCAGCCCCGCATTCTTGTAACGGCGTTTGACCCGGCGTATAAAGTTATCCACAAGCCGCTTGGCCTCTTCGTAGTCATTGGGCATGCATTTGTCGTCAAAGGTCAGATGGATTTCCAAATCATCGGGTGTGAAGTTTTCGTTCAAAACACGGATCAGCTCTCGTTCGGAATTGCGCTGGTTCAGCTTCTCTTGTACCTCTGCGGTAGGCTTGGCTTTGCTGTTCCGCTGACCCGCCTTTTTGTAGACGGGGTAGATATCGACCTCTTTGTAATCTCCGCAATCATAAACGCGTTCTTGATATAAGCACCGCATCCTTCCCCGTCCTTTCTGCCCGGTTAATATGTTTGGCTGTCGCATCCCGCCTGCTCTTGTGCCTCCAGCTCAAAGACAGCATTGTATAAGGCGGCTCTGAAATATCTCCTGTTGTATTTTCTCCGCTCGGGGTCACAGTCCTGGCGAATGGCCTCTACTACCTTGCAGATATGCACACTGCCAAGCTGTTCAAATATCTCCTTGACCGTCTCTACCTCGATGTTTTCTCCGTCCACACGGATGAGACGACCATCTCCCATGGTATATACCTCTGCCATCGTCATGCATAAGCTCCACGCCAGCGCCATTCGAGACTCATATTCGAGCATAGCCCTTCCGAATATAGCTTTCCATTTGCCGGAATTGTCCGCTGGGGGTATCGTCGGCAACCTATACAAACCACTCGAATAATCGACCTGCTTCAACGCCTTGTCCCGTGCCTCCTCAAAACTCATCCGTCTTGGACGCTCTCCCCGACAGACCTCCCCACGTCCCTGTGTAACCCCCTGCGGGGACCCTTCGGACGGGACTTTCCGGTTTTTTTGACTTTGGGAACGCGAACAAAAAGAAAAATCAGACATAAACCAAAACCTCCTGCTTTATGGTTGACTTGTTATGATGGAATACGAGCCCGTAAAAGAGCCCGCAGGCTCTTTTGATTACCCTGTTATTCCGTTCACGCTCTACTTTTGGCAAGAGCTATCCTTTATACAAGGGCAGCGGAATCGAACCGCCGCGAGCTACCTCCCGCGCACCTGCGCCCTTGATATATATAATGTTGGGTACGCCCTCCCCGAAGGGAGGGCAATGTGATCAGAGCTCGATATGTTCCACAACGGCACGAACCTCCAACGCGTGGAGGTAGTGCCCCATCCAGTTCTGCTGTTCTCTGAGCAGCGACAGATCGCAGTCATGCTTGGGCATATCAACCTTGCCGGGGTGCGTCATGGCCGCCTCGATGCGGTTGCAGAATTTCTTCAGCCGCTCGTAGCGGATCTTGGTCTGACGATACTCGGCCACGAATCTGACCTTGTAGTCCTCCGAGAGCATAAGCTCCACGGTTGCCTCAAGCTCGTTGTAAGGCTTGCATGAGCAAGCGGTCATCTTGGTTTCATCCATTGTTTTTTCTCCTTTGTTCATTAAATTGCAGGATTCTTGATGCACACATTATCTATCTTAACGTATGCATCCACATACAGCTCGTCCTTGTCGCCGTTGTAGGTCAGCTCGTAGTACATCGCGTGCTTGTCCTTGGCACTTGCCAGAGCTTTGTTGTTCTGAAGCGTCTTGCAAGACCACACGATAAAGACATCGTCCTCGGTGATCTGACTGACGCCGGGGTCGTAGCTACGGTTGTGATGCTCAGTCACGACCGCCTTAACCAGCTTTTCAAACTTGTTGTTGTCCATTAGTTTCACCTCCTTTCTTTAGCCCCAACCTTGAGCGTCACACTCGCCTGCATCTCCGGGTAACTCACGATCACTCGAACCTCGCTCGGATCCACGTCGTTGAGCACAAGGAACTGCGCCAGCCCCTCCGCGATCTCCCGCTTCAACCGACTTTCCCGGCTCTCCTCATCGAGCGGCACCCCCTCGGCATTGCACCGAGGGCACCGCGCCACCAGCTCGCGGAAGAACTCTCGCCAAACCGGATGCTGTACCTTTTCGGACAGCTTTAATAAATCCTCTGCGCGGAGGATGTCAGGGCTTTTCATAGTCCCTCCCAAACTCCGCCGTGATCAGCACCGTGTCCACCTTGCTCGTCACCGTGTACCACACGCCGCCGCCCTCGATGATGACCACCACCTCACAGCCGTCCGTCACCCAAGCCATGCCATACAGCTCGTCCCCGGTGTAAAACTCCAATTCCACCGAGGCCTCGTCCAATACCGCTGCAGCCCGCTCGTGCTCGGGATCCACCAGCTCATACGTGTCCACGTCCAGCATGGAAAGAATGTACTCGATCCCCTCCGGCCGTACCATGTCCACGTTCCGAATGGTCAGCCCCTCCGCCAGCTTGATCCGCGTGATCTCCCCGGGCGCGGGTGCCTCGGTTCCCTGGGTTCGTAGGGGAGGGGTCTCCCCTCCCGCCTTGCCGCAGCCCGCCAACGCCAACACAAGACTCGCCGCCACCAATCCAAACCCGACACCCAATGCGATCAGTAAAGCTGTAATTCCTAACATTTTTCTCGCTCCTTTCATGCTTCAGAGTCCTCCTCTTCTTCATTTTCTAACACATCGTTGATCACTCTCGACGCGCAGCGCAAAGCATCTTTGATTTCTTTTTGATCCTCGGGCATAGAATACATAACGCCCAGGATAAGTCCATGTACCCATTGAAGGTTTTCTCTGCTATCAGGCTTCATACCTTCACCCCTTTATCGCCGCTTAACCTCAGCAACTGTCCCCTGAGTCGAATGATCTCACACTCAAGGCGGTTGTTTTCTGCCTCTTTGATATAGTAGAGATCCATCCACTTTTTCCTCTCTTCAAACAGCGCCTTGTTCAGCTCGGCTGTGTACTTCAACGTCTCAGGATCTACGCCTACCTCAATAAGCATGGTCATGATACTTTGTTCGAGTGCATCTTTGATTTCTTGTTCCATCCTGGCACTCTCTTCGCGCACAACATCTTCCAGACGCGTGTTGCTGATGTTCGCACGGAGGTCTCGCAATACCTCATTTGCATTCATCTGTCGGATCGAGACGCCCACCGCCGGTGGAACGTCGCCCTCTGCCATTTTACCTCTTATGCGGAGTTTTTCCGCGTACCGCTCCATGTCAGCCTTCGCATCATACGGCGTCCGCATGACAAAGTACGACATTATTGATTTCGGATCAGGTAATTTCATATTGTCCACCCCGCTTCCGCAATCAGACCGCCCAGGATCTTCTCCACGTTGGCACGCAGCTTGTCGGCCTTCTGCTCCTGCTCGCCGCCCTCGGCCTTCATCTTGCCAAGAATACCGGCCACCGTCATCACGTCCCGCTTGAAGTTCTCCAAAGCAAGCTGGATCCGCACCACGTTGGGATCCGCACCGGCGACGGAGGCCTTGGCCTGCTTCTTGTAAGATGCCTCCAGCTCGGCGATCTTCTTCTCATGGTCGGCCTTCAGCTTGTCCATGGCGGCCTTGTGGTCGGCCTCTATCTTGTTCAACTTGTCGTGCAGCTCCCCCGCATCCTTGGCCTTCTCCGAGGCTTCCTTCACGATCTTTGTCTTTTCCTTCTCGGCCTCGGTGAGCTTGCGCTCGTAGTCCTTGACCGTCTCGGCTTGCTTCTCCTCAAACTCGGCGCGAAGCCTCTCCTCCTCGGCGGCACGGATCTTCTCGATATCTTCATCCGACGGGCTGTGAATAATCACCTCCTGCACCACAGGCTCGGGGGCAGGCTTGCGCCGCTCCTCATCCAGTTTATCTTGCAAGTCATCGGTCAAGTTCTCCAACACCCTGATCTGCTCTTCTCTCGTCTCCAGATCCTCTGCCTGCTGCTCGTTCTCCTTCTTGAGTCTGGCAATCTCGGCCTTCATATCCCGCACCGACATCTCACCGCTCTCCAGCTCCTCACGGTGCTCCTCCACGAACTCCCGCCGCTCGGGCTTGGGGAGGGCCAGGAGCGCGTCCATCTGCGAATCCGACAGGAATGCGAAAAAGTCCAGATCCGAGGTGCCGGTGATCATGTCGATCTGACCGTCACCGTACTCCTTGTACCGTCTCATGAGACTCTGCGCCTTGGACTCGGAGAAGTCCACGTTGGCCGCCAGCCACGCCCCCCACTCACCGTGAGGGACGAGGGCCTTGGCCTCCAGGAGCAGGCGGCCGATCTCGATAGACGAGACCACCACGGCCACCGCAAGATTGAGTTTGACCTTGTTGATATCCGCCGCCACCTGGGCGGCTGTTCTGGTTACTTCGTTACTCATAGTATTATCCTTTCATCAGCCGACGGCCACCTCAGGCAGCTCGCCGTTCAGTTCCTTATAGTCGGCTTGGAGTACATCCACCAGCAGGGATCCCTTAAGGTACCCGCCTCGGATGATGTTCCCGTTCTTCTGCAAGCCATCCCAATACTTCAGCAGCATCTCGCGGCTCTTCTGCGCCTTGGTGATCTCACCCTGGCCCAAACGCTTGGCGATCTCGCGCCGCCAGATGCTCAGGGCGGCCTTGGCCTCGTCTCGGTCGTGATACTTGTGCTTACCGTCATCGTCCCCGTAGGTGCGAAGCTGAATCACGTTGCCGCCCGGCTCCACCTCCATGGTGTACCAAGGCGAATCCTTCTTGTCGTTCTTGCGGAGGAACATGATGTAGGAGGTCTCCTGCTCGATCCGCTCCAAATAGACGTTGTCATCCTCTCGCGCCGAGCAATGCCCCAAGAGCACGCCTTCCTGCATGATGTCCCACGCACCGGCGGGCACCAGCACCGAATATCCCTCCCCCGTCCACTCGTAGATCTCCTTAATCCTCAAGCACACGGGAGCCACACCGGGATATTTGTCCTCCATGGCCTTGGCCTGCTTGCGCAGTCTTGCGGCATCCTCTCTGGCCTGCTTCTCACGCGCCTTCATGGCTCGGATCTCCGCCAGCTCATCGTGCCGCTCCCGCAGGTTCGCGGGCTTGTAGACCGAGTCACGGGACATATCCAGCTTCATGGAGGCAGCCATGTCCAGATAATCAAGCCACAGAGCCACCGCCGATTGTCCCGAACTTCGGTAATAGTCACGGGGGATCCCGCCCTTCCCCACCTGCTTGCGGAGGTAATTGATGATGGAGGTGATGCCCATGCGGGGCAGATGCTTGTGATTCATGATCTTGCCGACGTCGTCCTCGTCAAGGCTCCTCGACAGCCACACAAGCTCCTCGTCGGTCAGCTTGTAGCCGTACTTCTCGGCGGTCTTGAGCCATCGGATCATACGTGTGCCGCCGTCCAGCTTCCGAAGCCGCGCACGGGCCTGTCCATTGATGCCCAGCACCTCGTCGGCGTTCTTGCCCTTCCAGTTCGGTCTGTCCTCGGCATAGTAATATCCCCGCACCAGCTCACGGGTCAGATGCTGATACCCGCCTCGTGCCAGCATCTCGAAGACGTTTGCCACGATGCTGCCGTCCTTCATGAGCAGGTGATCGTAATTGACCCGCCAGCCCCGCTCGGCAATGGCCACCGCGGGGCGAAGCATATCCTCGTAGTAGGTGTCCTTCAGCACGTCGGGGTCGGGCAGGTAGATATATCCTGCGGCGGTCTGAAAGTAGTCGCTGTTGCGGTCACTCCAGTCGCCTCCTTGGTTGTAATACAAGAAAGTCTCGGTCATCCAGTTCCCCCACTTGTAATCAAGGGGAGAGGTCAATACCCGCCGAGGACTGCTCCAAGTCACGTCCTCGCTGCCGTTCCGCCATACCTTCTTGACGTTCACGGTCACCATCACGAGGGCCAGCCTCCCCTTGATGTCAAAATCTCGGTAAAAGTAGGAGACCCGCGCATACGATTCCCGATACGTCTGGGTTTTTGCCACCTTGACCGTAGCCCCGCACAGAGGGCAGGTCTCGGTCTTGTTGTGCTTCCAGGGCGCGTCCACCGTACCGCCGCAGGCCGAGCAGTAGAACCGCCTGACCTTGTCCTTCTTGGTACCTACAGCGTGATCCATGAAGGCGTAATGCTTGCCCCCGAATACGGTACTGTTGACCCAGCCAAGATCTATGCCTTGGGGGTCTTTCATGATTCGATACACGTAGTCCGTGATCCTTGTGATGCGCCGCTCTCGGGCATTTCTTTTCCTTATAAGCGACAGGTGGGCTTCAATGTAGTCAATGCGTCTTTCGGCGGTCGTATGTTGGAACGAGTCTGCCTCCCATAGCTCGTCGTTCGCTCGGATCCACTCGTGTACCGTGTTCTCGTCCTCGCCCAGCCAGAACCACTTGACGGTATCAGGCGACGCATACCAATCGTACCCGCCCATGGGAATGTATCGCAGTTTTTCCTGTGCCCACGTTTTTCCATCCTTGCTGTAGTGGTGATTCCCGCAAGGGGTCATGTAGTAGACACCGTAGGGCGAGCCGTCCTCACCCCAGTACACGCCGATCACGAGATTCCCGTCCATGACCTCGGCGCAGGCGGCCACATGATTATGTTGATAGCAGTTCTTCTCCTTCTGCATGGCCTTGGCAAGTGCTTTCAGAACCTTCTCGCTCGGCCTGTTGGCCTCCAGCCAACTCCACAGATCCTTCCGCTTCACAGCTCTGCCACCACCTCTCCCGCTATGTTGTAGACGTTCCCTTCCTCGATGGCATCCTCGGTCAGTACCGCGAACTCCACGGGAGTCCCGCTCTCATCGGTGCGCACCAGCCCAATGGCCTTTCCACCGCAGGCGCACCCGCCCAAGGGATCTTTTCCAATCACGATCACGTAGCCGTTGCTGTCTGTCTGCCCCATGTCACGCTTCACCAGCTTTGACAGCTCCCGCTTGGGGTGGCGCAGGATGTACTGACACGCAAAGGCCACCATCTCAAACAGCTCCAGCCGCCTCACAAAGATCAGCTCGGTGCAGGACAGCTTGGTGTCGGTCAGCTCCTCGTGTACCTCGCCGTCGGCAAGACAAAGCCAAAACTCGCTGTTGTTGAAGGAACTGTAGTAGGAGAAGCAGTCCAGCGGATTTTCAGCCGCATGGAAGCCCTCTCGTACACAGGTGGCCGCGTCGCAGACGTTCACCACGTCGGCCTTGAACTGATACCCTCTGCACCGAAGCCCCGGTTCGGTCATTTTAAAACATATTCGTCCCATGTCAGTCCTCCAAAAGCGGGAATTCCAGAATGACGGCCTCACCCTGCGGCTCCTCGTCCAGCGCACCGAGATCCAAAAGATCGTCGTCCCTCTCTACGGGGATCACCACACGGCAGCTCATGGTCACCTTGCCCTCGGGTATGTAGAAGCGCACCGCCTCGGCGTAGGCGTCCAAGTCGGAAACTACAGGCTTGTCCCGCGTGGAGAGCTTGACGATCTTCTCCAGACAGGTCTGCAGCTTGTCCTTGTGATCCAGCACAGCCTGCGCGAAGTCCTCCTCCTGGTAGCAGAACCTCACCAGCATGGAGCAGATCGAGCCTGACAGCTCCCGCATGATCCCCGTGGGGTATCCGCTCCCCTTCAGCTTGGAGACCGCCTCGGCCTCCTTGTGTAGCTTGTCCGCCGCACGGTCGGATATGTTTACGTTTTCACTCATGGTATTTCCTCCTCGATTTATCCCTTGATATCTTGATAATAAACGTACTGCACCTTTGGAAACTCAAACCTCACCAGCTTCCGGGGATAGACCTTGTACCGCCCCGCCGAGGCCTGCTCGTATCCGCTCATCTCGCACACTTTCAGATCGTTCTGATAGTACCCGAGAATGTGACAGCCACGGACGGCATCATATCCCTCGTGCCGCCACTCGGTTTTCCGCTCCGTCCTTTGCTCGCTCATACCATCTCCTCCCGCTTCACCACCAGCCGCCCGCACACAAGATCATCCAGGCTGCAGTTCAGCTCCCGAGCCAAGTCCACCATGTTGCCAAGCGTCAGCTCGCTGGGATCGTTGAGCCGCTTCCGCATGGTGGTCTCGCCAAGATCACAAGCCTTGGCCAGCCGGGGCATCGACTTGTTCCGCACTCCGCTCATGCCCCGCACGTTGGCCGAAACCCGGTCCAGCTCCTTCAAGGCCTCCTCACGGCTCTTCCGCCGCTTGTCGCCCTCGCCTTCCACGATCCCGACAGCTCGCATAGTTACCTTCTTATTTGCCATGTCCGTCCTCCTTTTCCTCATTTATCACGTTTTCAATCTTTGTAGTGACTACCGTGTTCCCTTCATCATCCATCTCGATGACGATCCCGTTTTTCATAATGATTTTTCCAAACAAAACCCTCTCTCTTGCAGAACCGTAGCAGGTCACCGAAAGGACAAGAGCCATAGCCGCTATGATCGCGCCAATGATCGAGATCGCACGGGCACCGTATGCCCCAAGCGAATACCCGTGCCACATCAATATAGCGGCCTCAACGATAGCAAAAGCAAGGTTCATATGTTTTTTGAAGTTCTCACGCTCAATGTACTCGCCTACACTCTCAGGAGACCCGAATTTATTCTTATCTTCCATGTTCTTCCCTCCCCAAAACCTTAAATCCAGCCCATTCCAAACCAACAGCCACAGCCGCCTGTGCAAGGCCGCTCATGAGGCCGCAGGTACCATTCTCAATGCCACCGCCAATGCCAACGATCCAAACGAAGGCAAGAACGATGACAACCACAGCAAGCGGCGTCTTGAATTGTTTCATGGTTCATTCCTCCTTTTTAAAAATCCAACTCGTGTTCCGGGTCAACATCTACATAGTTCTCTTTCACGTTTTCCCTATACCACAAATCAATTTTCTCTTGTTCTTGTGCGCTAACATGAACCACCGCCCAATATATATTGCTCATAAGCGTCTTATCTTTCACAAGCGCATCTGTTACATTAGCTATGGCTCTTTTTAATAGCCCCTCCACCCCAGCTCTGTAAGCATCGCGAATTCTGTTGCATCCAAAATCTGAATAATTGTCCAACCAGACTTCCGCAGGATCTTCGCCGAGATGCGTTTTAATATTTTCGAAGGTTTCTGACAAATCTTCTTCAATGATTTTGAGCCAGAACCCCAGCGCATTCAACTCCTCAATCGTCTCGGGCACCTTAACTCCTTTGATCTCCATGGTATTTCCTCTCTTTCTTAAATCTTCGCAATCTTTCCACTACCCGGCACGTAAAAGCCAACGAACTCCCCGTCGCAAAAAACCACGTGTCGATTGTCAGCTGGTGTCACCACAAAAATGTCTCCTTGCATACCGCCGTCCTCCAGCTCCTTTACCACGGCAGCTCTCCGCTCGTTCACACACTTTGCCGTGTAACTGTTGATCTTGCTTTGGTTATCCATCACCGAGTTTGTCCGCTCCAAGCCGCTAATGGCCATGGAAAGCTTGTTGGCAGTCAACCCGCAAGCCTCGGCCACCTCCTTGTTTGTCATGCCGAGATACGCTCGACGCAACTCGTAGTCTTTTTTCAACATTTGTTTTCTCCTTCCGTTTCTTCGCCCCTTGACAACAAGGGCGAAAAATGTTATACTGATTTAATAAAAAGTTTTTCGACCCGATATTTCGGGTCAATTTGTATCCCTTGGATTAAAATATTATTTTACTGAGGTTCTTATGGTTTTCTTTACACGCGGAGAAATTGGCTTTTTGAAGGAATGCTATGTTCTCCACAAAAAAGACGGCTACATCTCCCCCTTTGATCATTTCGATTTGTCTGAAAATCTCCAAGAGTCCCTTTTTTCATCCGCTTTCAAAAAATTAACAAGCAACTTTCTTTTCGAACCCTTGAACCCACAAGAAGCCTCGGTCTTGCTGATGGCAATACACCACGTTTCCAAAGACTATATCATAGATGAAATCGACTTTGATTTGCGTACCGTATATAACAAAGTCGCTTCCATCGCAGGCGTTGACCCTCTTGAATAATTTCCTCGCACTTCTCCGCGAAGAAATTTAAGTAGATCGCCTTTTCAAGTCCCGCAGCTGCAACTTGAAGAACGTTTTTTGACGTCGCCTTCCTCATCTTTTTCCCCCTTTTCTTTCCATATTTATTAAAATATTATTTTATTTCCTCGGCCGCCAAAACCCCGCAGTAGCAGCGCGGGGTCTCGGGAGGATTATGAGGAAATGCCCATGAAAATGGTGTTTCGGCCGCCAGCCCCTCCGCGCTCCTGCCGAGGTTCCGGTCCAACCTTTGACCGACAGGCCTGCACCGCTTCGGGGTGGTGTGATTTAATTATACTTCAACTTCTTCAACTTGTCAATCCTAAAACTTCATTTTTTTCAACTTTGTAACATTCGCACAATTTACAAACTTCAATTTATTCAACTTTAACCAAGGAGGTAATATCATGTTTTGGAACAATTTTCTGTCCCTATGTAACCAGCGCGGAACTTCTCCGACAAGCGTTGTTACAGAACTCGGAATATCGATCGGTTCTGTAACTCACTGGAAGAACGGCAAGATTCCTCATAACACTACTTTAATGAAGCTTGCCGACTATTTCAACGTCACTATCGAACAGCTCACAGGCAAGCCCGACAAGTATAACCATTTGGAAGTCGGTGAAATTTCCTTCGACCTCGGCCTCTTCGGTGACGTACAGGATCCCTACACTCCCGAAGAACAGCTCCTCATCCAGCATTGGCGTTCGCATCCCGAAGCCCAGCCTTTTGTTCGGAAGCTCCTCGA
>JAGARU010000093.1 GCA_017622085.1 Clostridia bacterium
AATACAGATATGGCATGGGTATCTATGTTATTTGTTGCAAAAGATTTCCAACGCCAAGGAATTGGATCTTTTGCGCTGAATTATGCGGAGCAATATGTTAAGGGACTCGGATTTAATACGATTAATATCCAAACCGATAAAGAAAATATTGCAGCCATAAATTGTTATTCCAATTCCGGATATCGCATTTATGAGCAAAATTCAAAAATCAAGTTTAGTAAACTGCTATAAGTGCTTTTACCCCCCTACGCGGGACTTCGCTTTTGTATCCACAAAAGCAGTGCTTGTCAGGAAAATTGACAAGTCACATATGAACATATAAAAATGCTCATCACCACCCGACAGTATGCAAAAGGAGTACGAACAAATCATCCGTACTCCTTTTGTGTTTCGGCAGGTAAACCCTGCTTTATGGAAGGCACCCCCTTAGGAAACCTCCTTTTTCTTCGCCTTGAATTGTAGGAAAATATGTGATATAATCAATTTATACGGTCAAATCGACTGCAAAACAGCGAGAGATGACCTTGTATTAAGGATTCAACCATAAAGGAGAACGAACATGTCAGAATTTTTAGCCTCCATCCATCCGATTTTCGTGTGCCTCATTGTCTGTGCCGCCAAAATCGTGGAGATCACCATTCAATCCCTTAAAACCTGCATGATGGTCAAGGGACAGCGTTTGAAGGCCGCTGGCCTTGGTTTTCTGGAATGTACCATCTGGGGTCTTGTGATTTCTACTATCATTGGTACGCTGGGTGACAACCTGTTTCTCCTTTTGTTCTACTGTGTGGGCTATGCCACCGGTTTGTTCCTCGGCTCCACCATTGAGGGAAAGATCGCTCTCGGCACCTCCAATTTCGAGCTGATCGCCAGCGACGACAGCACGGAAAAGATCACCGAATACCTGCGGGAGCATAACCGCGGCTATACCGTGTTTGAGGGCCGCGGCTCCACCGATAAAATGAATATGATCTTCATCGTTCTCCCCCGCAAGGAAACACCCCGTGTGCTTAAGGATATTCGCCGCATCTGCAACAATAAGGTGTTTGTTGTGGCTTCTGAGGTCAGCAAATACGCCGGCGGCTACGGTATGGTAAAATAAGGAGTCGGATATGAAAATTTACGATATTTCTCAAGAGCTGTTCTCCAGCGTTGTTTTTCCCGGGGATCCCGCGCCCAAAAAGGAGACACTCGCCTCCATGGCCGAGGGAGATCTCTATAACCTCACCGCCCTGTCCATGTGTGCCCATAACGGCACTCACGTGGATGCGCCGTCCCACTTTGTGAAGGACGGCAAATCGGTGGAAGAAATGGAGCTCTCCAAAATGGTGGGCCCCGCCTACGTAAAGGAGCATAACGGCATCCTGACCGCCGAGGACGCTAAGACCGTTTTGTCCGAGGCGGAAGCGGTCAGCAGGGAAGCCGCTAAGCGACTTTTGCTGAAGGGAAAAACCACCGTATCCTACGAGGCCGCCGCTGTTTTTGCCGAGTACGGCATCGATTTGATAGGCAACGAGTCCCAGACTGTTGGCCCGGAGGATGGCCCCATGGCCGTTCATCAGCTGCTCCTCGGCCGGGAGATCGTTCTTCTGGAGGGCGTGCGCTTAGCTCACGTGCCCGATGGCGCTTATCTTCTCAGCGCCGCTCCCGTTTGCCTCGGCGGTGTAGAGGGCTCTCCCTGTCGCGCCATTTTGATTGAGCTGTAACGGGGGCTTATCATGAAAAGAAAACACGTAATCGGTATTGGCGCGGCTTTGGCCGGAACCTTCCTCTCCGTTTTGCTTGCCTTTCTCGTTTTGCGCCATTTGGGCGCGATCGTAGGGGCATTGACCGGTCCGTCCGGCGGGGATATTGACTTTGCCCGCATTTTTGAGCAGACCCGTAATGCCGTAATCACCCCTCATTGGTTGGTCCCCCTGATGTACTGC
>JAGARU010000094.1 GCA_017622085.1 Clostridia bacterium
CAACCGCTATTACCTTGCAGCAGACGGCGGCGGAAGCAAATTACAGGCCGTTTTGTACGACGAAAATTTTGACGTCATCCGCACCGGTACCATGTCGGGTACCAACGTGATGTTCAAGCCTGTTGAGGAAACAAAGCTGGAGATGGATCGGTTGCTGGATGCGCTTTTGGACGGGGTTTCCACGCTGACGTCGGCGGATGTTTGTCTTGTTGGCTCTGAGGGGTATTTCCAAGAAAGTCTGCAGAGACGCTGTCGGGTCGAGGAAATGCATACCCATTCCGAGCCTTGCATGGGCTTGGCGGCGGCGTTTTGCGAAAGCGGCGCATTGGCTTTGTCGGGGACGGGCTCGGATGCGTTCGTCATTAAAGACGGCAAAGTGCTGGTCTACGTCGGCGGCTGGGGGCCGCTCTTTGGCGACGAGGGTAGCGGATACGATATCGGCCTTTCCTCTATCAAGGCCGCCATTTATGCTTACGATGGCCGAAGACCCACGACCGTCTTGGCGGATATGATCACGGAAAAATTCGCTCTGAACGGCTTGTGGGATATCGTTGCTCTTATGAACCGCAATCCCAATGCGCGCCATGAGATCGCTTCGGTGGCTAAGCTGACGGCCAAGGCCGCAGAGCAGGGTGACCCTGTGGCTCTGCTGATCTACCGCCATGCGGCACACGAGATGGCGTTGCAGGCGATCACGGCCATTCGCCGCGCCTATGACGACTGGAACGGAAAGCTTGTGCTCATGGGCGGTGCCTGGAAGGGTTCTTCGCTGATGGCTACGGCTTTTGAATCCGAGGTGAAGCAAGCATACCCCGAAACGCAGTTGATCCTTCCCGTGTATGATCCCGTGATCGGATGCGTGATTTTGCGTGCGCTCCGAGAGGGAATGCCCATGGAGGAGATCCAAGCGCGTCTGCAGGGAAAATTTGATATGTACTTGTATAAGATAGGAGGCATTTCATGAACGCGATGCAAGCATATTACAACCGCATCTCCGAGATCCTGTCCGAAGTTTTTGACCAAGAAGCGGACCGTATGGAAGAGGCCGCCCGTGTGCTGGCTTCTGCCAACGAGGAGAGACGCTCCATTTTCGGCTTTGGCTGTAACCACGCGGGGCTGATCACGCTGGAGCTGTTTTACCGCACGGGAGGCATGGTCACGGTCAATCCCATCCGCGCCCCCGGTATGATGCTGGAGTTGTCTCCCCCCACCATGACCAGCGAAATGGAAAGAATTCCCGGATACGGCAGAATCATTCTGAACAATGAGCCCTGCAAGGCGGGAGACGTTCTCATCATCCACTCGGTGTCGGGGCGGAACGCCGTTACCATTGATATGGCGGAGTGCGCCCGTGAGAAGGGGATGACCGTCATTGTCGTGACCAACATGAACACCGCTACCTCGGTGACCTCACGTCATCCGTCGGGGAAAATGCTGCATGATTTCGCGTCTATCCTCATTGACAATCACGGAGACCGCGGAGACGCGACCATTCAGCTTTCGGGCTTTGAGCAAAAGCTGGCGTCTTCTTCTACCGTGGTGGGAGCTGCCATTATCAACGCCGTGACCGCGCGTGCTTCGGAAATCCTTTGGGAAAAGGGCATCAAGCCGCCTGTGTTTATGAGCGGCAATATTGACGGCGGGGATGCGTATAATCAAGCGGTCATCGCCGAGCATAAGGACAATATTTTTTATATGTGAGCGCATAAATGTTGTTTGGGCGGCAGTGCCGCCGACCAACGTTCGCGTGACACCCTCCATGGCGGATGTATACCACCCGATGGGGAGTATGGAGGTAAATTGTTGTTTACTTGCTTCTCAACTTTTCTCTCCACGGCGAGAGAAAAGTTGCAAAAGAGCGCCGCTCGGGGCAGAACCTACGGTTCTCCCCAAGACCCCAACTCCCTCGTGACGCTCGCCGCTCCCCGATAGGGGAGTGGAGCGGCTATCGCGTGTTCTATGTCAGCCAACGCCGATAGCCCGCCCCTGCGGCGGAGCGCCTTGGGGCTCATACCGCGCTGATTGGCAAGTGGGAAGTTGGTCTGACAGAACCCAATATTTCTTCAAATGTTGAAGCTACCTCTCTGACCTTTCGAGGTAAGCTCATGTACGGCAGAAAACTGCGTGTATATGAAAAACTCTTGTCAGCGTTATCGTTTTGGCGAAAAATCAGCAACCTGTTTCCATTCGCTGTCATAACTGTGGGTTCACGGATGCGGCTCGTACGAGATTATATTTTGACCAACAGAAAGCCTCTAAATGGCTTTTTGATGAGCCCCAAGGCGCTCCGCCGCAGGGGCGGGCTATCGGCGTTGGCTGACACAAAACACGCGATAGCCGCTCCACTCCCCTATCGGGGAGCGGCGTGCGTCACGAGGGAGTTGGGTTCTTAGGGAGAACCGTAGGTTCTGCCCTGAGCGGCGATTCTTTGCAACTTTCTTTCGACGAGGAAAGAAAGTTGATAGGAAGATAAACAACAATTTACAGCTATACTCCCCATCGGGTGATGAACATGGATGCGGAAAGTGTTACGCGAGCCATGGCCGCCGCACTGCGGCAAACAACAATTTACCATAATAAACAATCTCAAATATACCCAAGGAGGTCCCTATGAGCAACCGCTATTACCTTGCAGCAGACGGCGGCGGAAGCAAATTACAGGCCGTTTTGTACGACGAAAATTTTGACGTCATCCGCACCGGTACCATGTCGGGTACCAACGTGATGTTCAAGCCTGTTGAGGAAACAAAGCTGGA
>JAGARU010000004.1 GCA_017622085.1 Clostridia bacterium
AAACGTTTCCAACTTGATAAACACAGTCTTTAGAGTCGAATGTATCCTCACCTGTTGCATCACCGATTTTCGCAAAATCAAGATCTTCCGGGGCAACCACGATATTCTGCGGGGGATTGAATTTCCAAGGGGAAAGCGTCCGAAGCACCATCAGATGTTTTTCTTTCGAACATCCCAAAATATACTGATACATCGAAAGAGAATCCCCTCCCGAATAAAATTCATAGAAATTTCCCAAAAAAGAAACCTCTTGATATTGAATAAATTCCGAAGGAACCGACCTTTCTTCCAAATAGCGGACATACGCTTCTTCTGTCACGCACGAAAAGGGAGCATATTGCTCCACGGAAGCGTCGAAGAAGCATCCCGTGGCTTCCAGCAGGCGGTTTCGGGCCTCTACTGCAGTTTCGGGGGCTCCGAATTCCCGAAGACAGCAATCGAAATCTCCCCGAAGGGAAAACCACAGGTTGCGTTCCGTGTCAATCCATTGAATTTCCGTTAATTCCTTGCTACTGCCGCTATATATGTAGAAGACGTTTCCAACCTGGCAGGCACAGTTTTTCTTACTACCGGACTTATAAAAATCTTCTGCGTAACTATTTTGGGCAAAATTATTGTCTTCCGGAGCATTCACAACGTTGGAAGGAGGCTTAAATTTTTCGAAAAACTCCAAGGCGAAAATAATCCTCTCCTTTTCGTTCGGGCAGTTTATAAAGTACGTATAGGTCGCAAGATCTTCAGACTCCGAAGTAAACTTTCGAAAACTTCCCAAGAAAGAAATGTCTTGATACCGCACAAAATCAGGAGGGACAACATTCTTTTCCAGAAAATCATCGTACTCTTCCTGCGACGAGAACTCGTAATAAACCCGCCACCAATCCTCCACGATATATTCCGCATGAAAAGAAAAAGTTGAAAAACACAATACAAAACAGACAAGCATTGCACCGATTATTATTTTTTTCACAGGCGTCCCTCCTTACGAAAGAAATAGCGGTTCGTTTATGAAAGATTATTGTTTTTTCTTTTTGTTAATTACGAGGGCGGTGGTCGCGGCGGCGGTGAGGACGACGCCTGCGGGGACGATCACCCACAGCCAGGGGAAGGGGGATGAATCGCCCGAGAGGTCCGTAAGGGTGGAAGATGCAGCTCCGTCGGAAAGCAGGGTGTCGATGCTGTCTGTGGGGAGCGCATCAACCGCGCCGCCCGAGGTCTTCAAAGCCTCGTCATCAGCAGGGGGCACTACTACCAAGGGATCAAAGCCGGTCGCAACAAGCAAACGGTTTATCGCATTTTGCGCCGTGTCAACGTACATCAACTCCTTGCGAAAGTCGCACAATTCCGTATCGCTACAACTGAAAGAAATACTACACCACCTTGGCTTAACCTCATCAAACCACTGAGTATGCATGGAAAAGCGTTTTTCATACTTCAAATAACGGTAGAAGTAATAGAAATTCCCAAACTTGTAATAAAAATTGTCAATCCGGGATTCTTCAGGAAAAAGCCATCCACCAGAGGGGCTCAAACTTTCTTGGCAGGAAGATAGCATGCCGGATAGTTCGTCGAACCCATATGTTTCATGATATTCAATTGAGTGAAAACCTTCTCCGCTCGGACATTTCATAATATAGGAGTATCTTTCATACTGTCCAAGATCGTACCAGATAAACTTTTCCCACTCGCCAAGAAAGGAAAAGTCCTCATAGGACGGAACCCATTCTACCTTATGCTCTGCAACATAATCCTTGCAGTCCTCTTGATCTGTCGTTGTATACTCGGGTATCTTCAGCGTGAGCGCATTGGCAGAAAGAGAGCAAAACAGAAATAGAAACAATACAGTAAAAAACACCAAAAGAAATCTTTTCATAATTTCACCTCTCAGTTTTCCCATGGAACATCACGGGTCAAAAAAGATCGACAACCGGAACAAATAATATATAATGGTTTCACATCATTATCGTTGGCATCCTCACCATAAATGCAATCTTCGTGAAAAACAATTCCGCTGTTTTCATACTTTTCGTTAAGATCCACAGTACCTTCATTATGCTTAGGATCATAGCGATCCGTTGCCGTGTCCAAATCCGACAAGGGCCTTGCACTGTTCTAAAAACGGTACGGGGGTTCTCCGTAGTATGATGTAAAAATTACGGATTCCGCTTGGTTACACGGAATTCATATAAGCCAGAAAACAGAGTCAGTGCATTATATCCGGGCAAATCTACTTCCATACGAATATAAAGTGCAACCGTTCCGTCTGTTTCTTCCCAAAATTCCAGTTCCGTCCAACTCTCGGGGTGAATCAAGACCCCGTGCGTTACAGAATAATTTTCATAGGAAACATCAGCAGCGTATTCAATCCAAGCATAAACAGCTTCCTTTACCTTGTCAAGATTAAAACCTTCCGCATTAGAAAGACGCGTCTTTTTTTCGGGATATCCTTCCGGTTTCTCCGGATACGTTGATGGAAGACGGGGACCTCCCAGAATAACAGGATTTCCAAACCCGGAGCAAAGCACTTCGTATTCTTCGGAAAGTTTTCCACCATAAGAATTGGTTTCATAAGAAATAAGAACATCTTGCGCCCCGTCTTCATTTGTTTGATCAGAACCTGAGTTTTCAGATTCGTCTTGCTCAACATTGGACTCTGTATTTTGCGAAAGAACGGACATTCCTTCCGTAGGATTTTCGGGGTTCGTCTGTTCAGAAGAATCACTGCAAGCAACCACAGAAAACGCAAACACAAAACCAAGCAGGAGCAAGAAACATTTTTTCACACGAAAACCTCCTTTTGGATTTTGCGGGGCGGGGGCGCCCCGCAGGAATCAGGGGGATTATTGCTTTTTCTTCTTACGGATCACGAGGGCGGTGGTCGCGGCGGCGGCGATGAGGACGACGCCTGCGGGGACGATCACCCACACCCACGGGAAGGAGGCGGGGTCGGTCGGGGTGTCGGTGGACGCGGCGTCCGTGCCGTAGGTGAGGGGAACGTCGGAAGTGGTTCCGTCCGTGGGGGGAGCATCGGTCAAGGTCGCCGTTTCCGTGGAGACGTCTACCACCCCCTCGTCGGTGGGAACATCCGTAACCGCCCCGCCGTCGGTCGTTCCGTCAGACCGATCAGAATCTTCCGTCCGCGTCATTTCGTCCACTCCGCGCAGAGCGTTAATCTCCTCCTGCAGGTGAGCAGGAATCGGATTTCCCGCCTCGCAATAGGGGATTTCCATTCCCGCCTTTTCCATATCGGAAATTAAAGGAAAACTGGGGACTCCTATGGGATCATCATATTCCGGATCGTTTATTTTCTCCCAAAATTCAACCCGATCCGCCTGATACAATGCTTCTAAAACCGAATCGAAATCCTCTATGGAAAACAAAACAGGAGACAGAGTTTCAAATTTCCACGTTGTGGGAAAGTATTTCACATAAGTTCCCTTATCCGTTATGTAATAGAACAAAAAGGTGTCATAATTCATTCGGAAGGGGAAAAGTTCCTGAACGTGACAAATTTGCCCATCAAACACCATGTACGAGTTTATCGATTGTAATTCTGTTTTCAACAGATCAGACAAATGGCGATATTCTTGATACTTAGAGGCATTTTTTCCATTACTGTAAGTAGTAAAAGAAAAAACACCGTAACCCGATTGAGATATTACAAAATAATAGTGATGATTCCAAAAATACTCATGACTTTTTAAATTATCCTCTTGACGATCCTTTTCATATTCCTTCACAATTTCCGCCGGTGCTTTTCCCCAATTATACAAAACACGCCCATGACCAACTTCGTAAAACCGCAGGAATTTGCAGGGCATTATATGGCCTTTCGGCGAGTACAACACCCCATACGGATCATTGCCATTCATTATTCCATCTATGAGTTCTTGCGGAACCAGCGTAAAAAGACCGTCTTTCTTAAAATTGTCCACTTCCTCCCTTGAGAGAGATAGCGGGGCGCCGGCCGCAGATAACCCAAAGCAATTAAAACTAATCAATATAAAACAAAGACATATTCCGAAAAATCTTTTCACAAAATTTCCTCCTCAATAATAACGAGTATTTCCGAATTCATAGTAAACGGTATCTTCCCAGCTTCCGGAAAGATTCAACAACTCATCAAAGGTGTGAAATAATGTTCCGTCCCACAGGTAATGGCTTGAATCAAAAACACAAAATATTATTTCTCCGGAATCAGACTTTTTATAGTCATATATTACTCTCACATGTTCACCTTCTGTTTGCTGCGTATTAAATATGACCATATTTCCGATATCCAAAGCCCTGCATAGCAAATATTCCTCTGAAAATGTTTTATGTCGACCTGTCAAATCTCTTTGGATAACAGCCTCTGCAATTAATACCAACTCCGCAATATCCGCACCAACGGCGCCTAAATCAAAATCTGAAGCAGTTGTATCTAACTGAAGAAGATCGGCCATCATCAAAGCAAGTTCTTCCTGGGTCTTCGTATTTTCTTGATACTTCAGCTCAATCATTTGAATGCAAGCAGCCCAACACCACATATCTGCTTCTTGCTCTATGCGCCGAGTATTACAACGGATTCCCCATTCATCGGTAAATACGCTATCCTTCGTATATGTGGTCATAACTGCATCGTATAGGATGGGATCTTCCGGATACAACCGATCAAGCACAACGAAGGACAACGCTTTCGATTGTTCCTCTAGCGCTTTTGAACACAAGCGCATCTTCCCCGTAGCAGTCAGCGAAATCTTCCACAGCGTTCCGTCGTAAATTGCGGCGGTAGATTGCGAGCCGTAAATCAATTCCACGTCATCGCTTACCTCGTCCGCACACAGGAATGCATTTTGAGGCTCCCCAACGGCACGGACGGTATAATATCCATCCCCGACAAATTGGAAATCCCAGAGGGCGGGAGAGTCTCCGAAGGAGCCATTCACCTTCACGTTGCTGTCCGTTTGTGATTCCGAATTTTCTACG
>JAGARU010000095.1 GCA_017622085.1 Clostridia bacterium
ATCAAAGTATACGTTCCGTCACTCTGCTGTGTCACGGATTTGATTTTTCCATCGCATACAGCATAAATATCTGCCCCATCCAAGACGAAATAGGATAACTCAGTTGCTTCTTGAACCAAGTCACACGGCAGACAACTGTTTAAGAAGGGGGCCGTAAACTGGAAGGGCTCCAGCTTTTCCCAGTGTGCTTTAACGGTCAGGTTGCCTGTCGTTCCCTTGGGGATGACCAGATCCTTGGTCGGGGTCGTCATGTCTCCGTATGTCCAGCCAAGGAAGGTACGGCCTTGTAAAAATTTCTCTTCCCCGCTGATATTATAATCCAAGTTTTTGACCCCTATTTCATCAAGGACGGTGTAGGATGTCGTCCCCACCTCTGTTTTGGCAGGATACACGTTACTATAAATGATGTTATAGGTAACGATCTCCCACTTCGCCGTCAAAGTGATCGGCTCCGTCACGGAATATCCCGCGAAGCTCCAAAGCTCCTCGCCGTAGTACCACCCAAGGAAGGTATATCCTGCCCTTGTGGGGATCTCGGGCTCTATCACCTTGCCGCCCTCTTCAATTTCTTGGGTAGGCACCTCGCTGCCGCCTGCGGAATCGAAGGTCACGGGGTATTTGACCTTGGTGGCCAGATTGCCGTTGACCAGATCGAAGAGCCATTCCTCTTCTGTTCCCTCGTAGCCGAATTTGTCCTTATACAGCTCGTAGGCGGATTTGCCGTCCTGCCCCTTGATGACACCCAGATTGAGATTGGTTCCGTCGGTGAGACTGATGGTCAGCTCTCCTGCGTCGCTGATGTTGATGCTGGCGATACCAACGCCGTCCTCGCCCTTCTCGCCAACCACGCGACCGAGGTTGACGGTGTTGCCATCGGTGTAGGTCAGCACCAGCTCGCCCGCGTCGTTGATCTTGGACTCGGCAATGCCGATGCCCTTGATGTTGCCGAGATTCAGCACAGTGCCGTTGGTCAGCGTCACGGAAAGCTCCCCTTCCTCGGTGACGTTGATGCCCTCGATGCCCACGCCGTCCTTACCGTCTCTGCCGACCACGCGGCCGAGGTTGACGGTCTCACCCGAGGCAAAGCCCAGCACAAGCTCGCCGCTTTCGTTGATGCAGGCCATGGACATGGATTCGTCTTCGCCCTCGGTGGTCTTCTTGTGTATCTTACCCAATGCCAACTGCTTGCCGTTGTTCAGCTGATACGACATGTTTTCGTACGCATTTACCGAAACACCGATCACGGTGGTGGTACCCGCAGTCGCCCTCAGCGGCGTATAATGGGTGGCAGACAACGTCGTAAAGCTGTGATTCCCTTGAAGGGTAGGCGTTTCCGAAGGCTGTCCCACAGCGCTTCCCATGTTTAGGAGCTTACCCGTGGCAAGACTCAGATACACGTTGCTGTTTTCGTCAAAGGTCACCCCTGTGATCTTGGCACCGCTGCCGTCAGGGGCTTGATCGGTGATGTCCAGCGTAGCCGTCGAACCGTTTCCGTAGGTGATGGTGTAGACCGACTTTTCCCCTACCGTGGAGGTCAGCTCAATGGAGAGAATGCTCTCGGTAGGTGTCGAGGGATCATCGGGGTCGGTGGGAACAGGCGGCACCGTGGGCTCATCCGACAGGTGCAGGATGAGCAGACCGCCAAAGGCCAGCATGGTGAGTGCCAGGGTCGCCGCCAACAGGATGATGGCGATATTTTTGCTGCGGCC
>JAGARU010000096.1 GCA_017622085.1 Clostridia bacterium
CACGATAGCGGATTGTCAGGGACGCACTCTCTCTCAGTCGCCTTCGGCGCCAGCTCCCTCCCGGAGGGAGCCTGAGGAAACACCTCTTTCGCTTACAAAGTGAACTCCCCCCACGGCTACAAACGGAGAAGGCTTACAGGAGAGTCCCCTCCGGCGGTAGCCGTGGCGGTTGAGCGGCTTGCTTCACGCTTTTTTCTTTGACGCTATAGGCACAAAGAAAAAAGCTTTGCAAAAAAGAAATGCCGCTTCTTCGGGCGCTGCCCGAACCCGCAAGCTTTTAAAAAAAGCTTGACCAAAAATTGCCGACACCTTCGGGGGGGTTTGTGCGCTGACGTGTAATCAAGCGGCGATCTCGCCAGCGGGGGCTTCCCCGCAAAAAAGCGAGGCAAAAAACTAAAATTGGGTATCGACACCTCTGGGCAACTGTGCTTACAAATAAGAAATCCCCCGTCGGCTAACGCCGACGGGGGGATTCTGTCTTTTAGAGATTATTTTTAGAGGATCAAGCGTAGGTCACGGTGACGGAGGTGCCGGCGGGGAGGGAAAGGCGGGTATAGGTGGGGCCGAGGGGGCTCTCCGATCCGGGGATGGATGCCGTTTGGAGGGTGCGGCCCTTGGCGGCCAGGTCAAACGCGGTGTCGCGGAGCGCGGTAAGGGTGGCGGTGACTCCCTCGGGGCTCCAGCTCAGATCCAGAACACAGCCCACGTGGGTGTGCAGTCCGGTCAGCGAGCCGCGATCCCACGCCTTGGGCAGGGCGGGCAACAGCTTGAGCTTGCCGGGCGCGGAATAGACCAGCATCTCGTAAACGGCGGCGGTAAAGCCCAGATTCGCATCGATCTGGAAGGGGGGCTTGCCCGCGTGGAGCATTTTCAACGTCACTCCCATGTTGCGCCAGTCGTTGTGGTAGGTAAACAGATTCTCACCGGTGCAGAAGCGCAGGAGAAGATCCAAGCACCGCTTGGCGTTCTCGCCGTCGCCCAGCCGGGCAAAAATATTGGCCATATGGGAAAGGCTCCAGCCCGTCTGCTCCTTCATGCCGATGCAAAGCCGCTTTTCCACGGCCACGCGGGTGGCGTCAAAGAGGGTCTTGTCCTTGTCCTCGTCAATTTCAAAGCCGGGGAACAGGGGATAAATGTGGGACTGATGGCGATGGTGGTAGTTGTCCTTGAAGTCGGGGTGCAACCACTCCTTCAGGGCGCCGTCCTCATTGATCTCGTAGGGCGGAATGGCCGCGCGCATCTTCTCCCACACCTCAACCTTATCGCCGTCCACGCCCAAGGTGTTGGCGGCGTCGATCAGGTTGGTAAGAAGCTCCTTCAGAAGGGCAAAGTCCATGGTGGCGTTAATGGAAACGCTCAGCCGTCCGCCGCCCTCAAAGTCGCCGTTGGCGGCGTTCTCCGGGGAGTTGGAGGGGTAGGATTTCAGCATACCGCGGTCGTCGTACACCATGAAGTCCTCGTAGAACAGAGCACATTCCTTCATGAAGGGATAGGCGCGGGTGGCCAAAAATTCCTTATTCATAGTAAACAGATAGTATTCGTAGTAAATAGCGCTGATCCAAGCCGAGCTTCCCGTCCAGTAGAGCACGTGGGGCTGGAGGTTGTCCTTCTGGCCGTTGGAATTGTCCATAAACAGGGGCAAAAGCAGGCCGCGACAGCCGAAGAGCCGCTTGGCGTTGGTGCGGTAGTCCTCCTTGAAGGAGTCGTACAGATCGAAGAAGGGAAGGAGCGCGTCGGAAAGACCGCCGCGGCAGGCCTGCCAGTAGGCCATCTGGATGTTTTCGTTGTTGAAGTAGGTGCAGGACCAGGCAGGGGAGTACTCGCCGTTCCAAAGTCCCTGCAGGTTGGCGGGGAAGTGGCAGTTCAGCGAGGAGGAGATCAAAAGATAGCGGCCAAAGTCGGCCATTTTTTCGATCAGTCGGTCGTCTACCCGGCCGTCGTAGCTGTCAAGGCGCAGTTGCTCGTTCGATGCGTTGGCGCGATCCTCGCCAAGGGTCAGGCGGGTGCCCTCAAAGCGGCGGCGGAAGGCCTCGGTATGGCGGGCGAGAAGCTGGTCGTAGGGAAGGGTGATTGCATCAAGAGCGGCCTTCATGGCGTCAAAGTCGCCAGCCTTGTCCCACAGATCGAAGATCAGCGTGATCTCGGTGGCATCCACTACCTCAACGTAGTCGGAAAGTGCCGCCTCGCCCCGCATGTGGGTGTCCCGATTGCCGTCGTCGCCGGTGGAAACGGTGCCGTCGGTGGACAGAACCTTGACCATACCGGAGTAGCGCAGGCGTCCTTCGGTCTCAATGAGGGAGTACACAGCGTCGCCCTTGGCAACGGAAGAGAACACGTGACGGGGATCGTCCACGCAGTCGATGAGGTCGTGGCGTTCCAGGGTCAGCTTCAGACGGAAGGGGGTGTCCTTGGTCAGGTGCACCACCGCCACACGGTCGGTGTGGGAGGTAAAGATCTCTCGGCGGCAAAGGGCGCCGTCCTCCCGGTAGGACACGGTGCAAACGCCGGTCTCCATGTCGAGGACGCGGCTGTAATCGGTAAAGTCCTCCTGACCGCCAAAGAGCATATGTAGGTCAAAGGCAGGGTAGAACTTGCCCTTGCGGGAGTTGTAGCCCTTTTCCATCAGCAGGTTGGGGTAGTAGTCGTTGGCCTCCTTGTACCGGCCGGCATCCATCAGCGCGCGGACGTGGGGCAGGGCATCGGAGACGTCGGGCAGCTCTTTTTTGCCGGTGTAGTTGTACAGGGCCTCGTGGTTAAACAGAATGCGCTCGTCGTAGCGGCATCCGTACACGCAAGCGCCCAGCACGCCGTTGCCTAAGGGTGTGGTGTCGATCCAACGGGTGGCCGGATATTGGTTGATCAGCTTCTTTTCCATGGGAGTGCCTCTCTTTCTGCGTTTTGAGGATTTTGTGCAGGATTGTTATATTTATGTGGGGTTTGTCGTGTTGTTCTTGGGAAATTGCGTAGGATTGTTGTGTTTGCGGGAGTGCCCCCGCGGCCAGCCGGGAAGGCCCGGCAGCCAAGCTTCGGCGTTTGCTCACTTGTAAACGCACACGCTCACCCGAGGGTGTCGAAAACAGTAATTTTTGGCCAAGCTTTTTTTAAAAAGCTTGCGCGCTGGAGCCGCGGAGGCTCCTCGCTCGCCGCAGCGAGCGAAAGCCCCTTACACGGCATTTTCTTTTCGCAAAGCCTTTTCTTTTGGGCCTTTTGCTTCAA
>JAGARU010000097.1 GCA_017622085.1 Clostridia bacterium
GTTGGTGGTGCAGGATGCAGCGGAGATGATCTTGTCATCTGCGGTAAGGGTGTTTTCGTTAACACCGAATACGATGGTCTTGAGGTCCTTGCCTGCGGGAGCAGAGATAACTACCTTCTTAGCGCCAGCGTTGATGTGAGCCATGGACTTCTCAGTGGAGCAGTAGAAGCCGGTGCACTCAAGAACAACGTCAACGTTGTTAGCAGCCCAAGGGCAGTTTGCAGCGTCCTTCTCAGCAGAGATCTTGATGGTCTTTCCGTCAACAGTGATGGTGCCGGCTTCGTCATCAGCCTCTACGGTGTGACCGTCGTAGCGACCCTGAGCGGTGTCGTACTTGAGAAGATGAGCGAGCATGGAAGGCTTGGTAAGGTCGTTGATTGCAACGATCTCATAACCCTCAGCGCCGAACATCTGGCGGAATGCGAGACGGCCGATACGACCGAAACCGTTAATGGCAACTTTAACAGACATGTTAAAAATCCTCCGTTTTATATAAATAAATTTTGATCGATTAGAGAGAACCAACTCTCAATTCTATATTTTATACTATTTTCAGGGAATTTACAAGAGCTTTTCAAAAATTTGTAAAAATTCCATATTAGAAACAAGGAAAACCCTTTTTTCGACACCGTTTTTAGATATTTTCATTCACCGGGAAAAAGAACGCAAAGAATGATTTGACATCGGCGTTCCTTTTTGGTATAATAAGATGATAAGAGCCAGCCGACTGCATCTTGGCTGAGAGAGGAGCGCCATGAAAGAACTGTTTCCCACCCTGATCGGCAATTCGGGCATCAAGTCCATTCTCGCCCGTGAGATCGCCGATGGCGCCTTCCCCCACGCCTACATTTTGGAGGGACCCTACGGCACGGGAAAAACCACCGTAGCTACCTTGGCGGCCGCGTCCATCTTCTGTCACAATCGGGATAAGGAAGGGATGCCGCTCCCCTGCGGCACCTGTGAAAGCTGTCAGAAGGTCCTTCGCCATATGTCTGTGGACGTGATCTATCTGGAGTCGGCGGCCACTGTTGACGAGATCCGTGCCATGAAGCAAACCATGTACGAGTCCGCCAACGAAAACGACTATAAGATCTACGTCCTGAAGGACGCCCAGAATATGACGGTCAACGCCCAGAACTCTCTGCTCAAATCCTTGGAGGAGCCGCCGCCCCACGTGCTGTTCTTCCTGCTGTGTGATGACGCAGAGGCACTTTTGGAGACCATTCGCAGCCGCGCTCCCATCCTCCGCACGGAGACCTTGTCCGACACGGTGGTCCGGGAAGAGCTGCTTCGCCGCTCGCCGGAGGCCGGTACGCTGATCAAGCGCGCACCCGGACGGCTGGAGGAGGTCGTGCTCTTTTCAAACGGCTCTCTCGGCTTGGCCTTGGACGGGGTAGACCCGAAAAAGAGCGAGCGAATCCTAAAGCTCCGCGCCGAGGCAACGGACGTAGCCAAGGCAGTGATCCGGGGAGATCTGCACGCCTACGAGCTGGCCGCTAAAATGACGTCCTACACCCGGGACGCCTTAAAGGAGCTGCTCCCCTTGGTGCAAACCGCCCTTCGGGATGCGGTCGCCATCAAGCGGGATCCCGATACGGGCCTGCGCTTCTTTGCGGAGAGGGAAGACGCCTCTGCCCTGTCCGGCAGTGCGGATCTCCGGCGTGTTATGGCCGCCTGTGATGCCGTGACGGTAGCCATCTCCGACGTAAAACGGAACGCCGCCGTGCCGTCCTTGGTTTTAAACCTGTTTTTGGCGGCACAGCAATCATAAATAAAGTGAAATGCCGATTCATCGGCTTGGAGGATCTATGACGGAACAGAACGAAAAGAACGAGCTCATGCCCGGAGTGGCAGAGACCGCGCCCGAGGCGCAGGATACCCGCGTCGAGGTCGTCGGCGTTAAATTCAAGGAGACCGGAAAGGTCTATTATTTCGACCCCAACGGCTATCAGGTCACCGAGGGTGACCACGTAATCGTGGAAACCGCCCGCGGCATTGAGTTTGGCGACGTTGTCATCGCCAATCGCATGGTGGACGTGAAGGAAACGGTACAGCCCCTCCGCGCCATTATGCGCATTGCCACCCCCGAGGACTGCACCGTCCGCGAGGCCAACGCAAAGAAGGAAAAGGAAGCCTTCGGCATCTGCCAGCAAAAGATCAAGGATCACAAGCTGGAGATGAAGCTGGTAGATGTGGAATATACCTTTGATAACAGCAAGCTCCTCTTCTACTTCACCGCCGACGGGCGCGTGGATTTCCGTGAGCTGGTAAAGGACCTGGCCTCCGTGTTCCGTACCCGTATTGAGCTCCGTCAGATCGGTATCCGTGACGAGGCTAAGATGATGGGCGGACTTGGCGTCTGCGGCCGACCCTTCTGTTGCAGCACGTTCCTGTCCGACTTCGTGCAGGTTTCCATTAAGATGGCAAAGGAGCAGAGCCTTTCGCTGAACTCCGCTAAGATCTCCGGTGCTTGCGGACGTTTGATGTGCTGTCTCCGCTACGAGCACGATACCTATGAGGCACAGCTGAAGAAGATGCCCCCCGTGGACTCCCGCGTGCAGATCTCTGAGGGCGTGGCCATCGTTACCGAGGTCATCCCGCTGGAGGAAAAGATGAAGGTTCTTGTGCCCGGCAAGGATAATACCATGGTAGCCAAGACCATTTCGCTCTCCGACGTGCGCTCCGTGGTGTCCTACCCCACTTCTAAAAAGGATCGCGCCAAGAAGGCCGAGGCAGAGGATACGTCTACCGATTAAAGAAGTATTTGCGGATTTTCGGAAAAACATTGACATTTCGCAAATTTGTGCTACAATGGAAGTAACCTAAATCTATGGAGGTGTATATCATGGCATACAAGATTTCTGATGATTGCATTGCATGCGGCGCATGCGCTGACGCTTGCCCCGTAGGATGCATTTCCGAGGCTGACGGCAAGTACGTTATCGACGCAGACCAGTGCGTTGACTGCGGCTCTTGCGCAGGCGTTTGCCCTGTTGAGGCTCCCAAGGCTGAATAATTTCGGCTCAGCTTCAATTAAGCGACAACAACGAAACAGAGCAAGGGGTGCTGCGTAGCAGTACCCCTTGTCGTTTAAGGAGGGAAGTACCGTGGCGGAATTGTTGCCTGACGAGCGGGTGGATGCGATCAACGAGTCGCTTTCGCTGATACAGAAAAAGAACGGCCTGATGTTCGGTACGGATGCGTATCTTCTGGCCGCTTATATGAAAAGCGCACCCTGTCTGCGGGCGGCTGAGCTGGGTGCAGGAACCGGCGTCGTCTCCCTGCTGACCCTGGCACGGAACAAGGCCGATACCGTCTACGCGGTGGAGGCTCAGCCGGACTTTGCCTCCCTTACCCGGCGCAACGGGGAGCTGAATGGGATGGAGAACCGTATGATTCCCCTTTGTGCTGACGTCCGTGCTCTGACGGAGCACGATCTCGGCGGACGGGTGGATGCGGTGCTCTCCAATCCCCCCTATATGCGCGCCGACTCCGGCAAGGAAAACGCCGTCAGCGGGAAGAATATTGCCCGCCGGGAGGTGCTGGGCGGCATTTCTGACTTTTGTGCCTGTGCCTCCCGCCTTTTAAAATACGGCGGTACGTTTTATACCGTCTATCGGCCGGAGCGCTTGACGGACCTGTTTGCGGCCCTGCGGGCAAACAATCTGGAGCCGAAAAAGCTTACCTTTGTCCATTCTACTGCCGAAAAAGAACCCAGTATGATCTTGGTTGCCTCCCGCCTGGGCGGCAAGCCGGGACTTACGGTCACCCGCCCCTTGCTCATTTACCGCTCGGAGGCGGATCGGCAGTATACGGACGATCTGAACCATATTTATCAAACCTGCTCCTTTGAGGGATTGGAGGGATTTTCATGAGTACCAATAAGCCGGCCATCGACCGGGAAGAGAAGAACGCCATCGTCGGCGGCACCCTGTATCTGGTGGCCACCCCCATCGGCAATCTGGCCGATCTGTCGGAGCGCGCCATAAAGACCCTGTCCGAGGTGGATTTTGTAGCCGCTGAGGATACCCGCAATTCCGGCAAGCTTCTCTCCTGTTTTGGCATCTCCAAGCCCATGGTCAGCTACCATGAGCATAATAAGAAGGAGCGCGGCGAGGGCATTGTCAGCCGCCTTTTGGCCGGCGAGAGCTGTGCCTTGGTGACCGATGCCGGCACCCCCGCCATCAGCGACCCCGGTGAGGATCTGGTTCGCCTTTGTGCCGAGCGGGGTGTTCCCGTCACCTCCGTCCCCGGTGCCTGTGCGGCGGTCAACGCCTTGGCCCTGTCCGGCCTTGCAACCGGAAAGTTTGTGTTCGAGGGCTTTTTGCCCGTGCCCAAAAGCGAGCGCCGGGAGCGCCTTGAGGAGCTCAGCGGCGAAAAACGTACCATGATCCTGTATGAGGCCCCCCATAAGCTCCGCACCACTCTGAACGACCTCCTTGAGACCTTCGGCAACCGCAAGATCGCCCTCTGTCGGGAGCTGACTAAGCTGAATGAGGAAATATACCGCACCACCCTTGAGGCGGCGGTGGAAACCTACCGGGAGCGAGAGCCCCGGGGCGAGTACGTCCTCATCCTTGAGGGCGGCGAGGGAAAAAAGAAGGAATGCTTCTTTGCCCATATGACGGTGGAGGAGCACGTGGCACACTATATGGCCGGGGGAATGAGCAAAATGGACGCCACCAAGGCCGTAGCCAAGGATCGCGGCGTGCCCAAAAATGAGATTTATCGCAAAATCAATACCTGAAACGGAATAATTTGAAAAAACGCCTTGTAAAACAGGCGTTTTTCTGTTATAATGAACGTTGATAATCAAAATAAATATCCCTCGGAAAGGAAGATTTGGAACATATGGGAAAAGTAGCTTTTTGCGGCGGAAAAATATACGATAGCAAAACCGGCTCCTTTGTGGAGGCAACGGTTATCTGTCGGGACGGAATGTTTGAGAGCATTGATTACTCCTGCAGTCGCCCCTTGGATTGCGACGTAAAGAGTATGGCCGGTCGCTACATGATCCCCGGTCTTGTGGACGTACATACCCACGGCCGTGGCGGCTACGATTTCACCGGTGTCTCCGACGAGACCATGCCCCGCCTGATGCGTTCTTACGCTATGGTAGGTACGACCTCCGTTATGGCGACCTTGGCCTCGGCCAAGCTTCCTAGCCTGAGAGACTCCATTTACGTTGCCAATAACTACCGTGCCATGGGCGGCGCACCGGGCTGTGCCAACCTGATCGGTATCCATCTGGAGGGACGGTATCTGAACCCCTCCAAGCGCGGCGCACATCCGGAGGCTCTCTTGGCCAAGCCCACCCGCGAGGAATATTCGGAGCTGATTTCTCTGATGCTCCCCACCCCCGCTCACGTGTCCTTTGCACCGGAGCTGGAGGGCGGTAAGCAGTTTATTACCTACTTGAAGGATCTGGGCGCCACCGTCGGCATTGCCCATACCGCCGCCTCTTACGAGGAGGCCGTGCAGGCGGTTTCCGTAGGTGCTACGTCCTTTACCCATACCTTTAACGCCATGGTTGGCATTACCCACCGTGCACCCGGCACTGCCGGTGCGGCTCTGGCCTGCGATCAGGCCTATGCCGAGCTGATCTGTGACGGCTTCCACGTCCATCCGGAGGTGGTCAAGCTGGTGTACCGTTGCAAGCCCAAGGATAAGCTGGTGCTGATCACCGATTCTCTTGAGGCCGCCGGCTGTCCCGACGGCACCTACGGTATCGCCGGCCTTCCCGTACGGGTCGTGAACGGACGAGCCATCAACGCGGAGGGCGCCATCGCCGGCAGTACCCTGTCCATGTTCGGCGCTATATGCAACCTCATGCGCTATACCGGCGCAACCCTAGAGGAGGTACTTCCCGCCGCAACCATCAACCCCGCCCGCATGGTGGGTGCCGATAGCCTGATCGGCTCCATCAAGGCAGGCAAGCGCGCAGACTTTATTATCATTGACGATCCGAAACATCCGCACATTTCCTCCGTATACGTCTCGGCGGAAAAGATCCACACGGACTTCTGATCGGGGAGGAATAGAAAAATGGAAAAAGAAAAGTTTTATTTGACAACTGCCATCGCGTATGCGTCCGGCAAGCCCCATTTCGGCAACACCTACGAGGTCATTCTGACCGACGCCATCGCTCGCTATAAGAGACAGCGCGGCTACGACGTGCATTTCCTGACCGGCACGGACGAGCACGGACAGAAGATCGAGAATTTGGCAAAGGATAAGGGCATCACTCCCAAGGCTTACGTCGATGACGTGGCCGGTATTATCAAGGGAATCTGGGATAAGATGGGCGCATCCTACGACCACTTTATCCGCACCACCGACGATTACCACGAGACCGCCGTTAAGAACATCTTCAAGAAGCTCTACGACAAGGGCGACATCTATAAGGACTACTACGAGGGCTGGTATTGCACCCCCTGCGAATCCTTCTTCACTGAGACCCAGCTGGTGGACGGCAAGTGCCCCGACTGCGGCCGTGAGGTGGTAAAGACCAAGGAAGAGGCCTACTTCTTCCGTACCAGCAAGTATGCAGATCGCCTGATGCAGTATTTTGACGAGCATCCCGACTTCCTCCAGCCCGAGGCAAGAAAGAAGGAAATGGTCAACAACTTCCTCAAGCCCGGCCTTCAGGACCTCTGCGTATCCCGTACCTCCTTCAAGTGGGGCGTGCCCGTGGACTTTGACCCCAAGCACGTGATCTACGTTTGGATTGACGCACTTTGCAACTATATCACCGCTCTTGGCTATGACCCCGCAAACGAGGTTCAGCCCGAGCTGTTCCAAAAGAACTGGCCTGCCGACGTGCACATCATCGGTAAGGATATCGTTCGCTTCCACTCCATCTACTGGCCCATCATTCTGATGGCGCTGGGCGTAGAGTTGCCCACCAAGATCTTTGCCCATCCCTGGTTCAACTTCGGTGCCGATAAGATGTCCAAGTCCCGCGGCAACGTGGTTTATGCGGACGAGCTGGCCGATCACTTCGGTGTGGACGGCATTCGCTACTACGCCCTCTCCGAGATGCCCTATGCAAACGACGGTAGCATCACCTACGAGAGCGTTATCGCCCGCTTTAATATGGACCTTGCCAACAATCTCGGCAACCTGGTCAGCCGTACCGTGGCCATGACCAAGAAGTACTTTGACGGCGTGATCCCCGCTCCTGCCGGAGAAGAGGGCCCCGATGCGGAGCTGAAGGCCGCCATCGCCACCGCCGTGAAGGAGCTGGACGCTTGCATCGACGAGTATCGCGTAGCCGACGGCCTTGAGGCCGTGTTCACCATGCTCAGCCGCGCCAATAAGTATATTGACGAGACTACCCCCTGGATCCTTGCAAAGAACGAGGCCGATAAGCCTAGACTCGGCACCGTAATCTATAATCTTCTGGAGGCCATCCGCGTAGCGGCTGTTCTCCTGGCTCCCTTCATCCCCGCTACCACCGAGAGCATCTTTGCTCAGATCGGTACGGACGTTACCTCCTACGAGAGCATCGCCACCTTTGGCGGCCTGGTAGCCGGCACCTCCGTTGGCGAGGCCAAGACCCTCTTTGCCCGCATTGATGCCGAGAAGTTCATGGCAGAGAGAGAAGCGGAGAGAAAGGCAAAGGAAGAGGCGGAAAAGAAGCCCGAAAAGCCCGAGGGCATCGCGCAGATCGCCTTTGACGATTTTGCCAAGATCGAGCTCCGCTCCGCACAGATCATCGCCTGCGAGCCCATTCCCAAGGCAAAGAAGCTCCTTAAGCTGCAGGTAGACCTGGGCTATGAGAAGCGCCAGGTGGTATCCGGTATTGCCAAGTATTATACCCCCGAGCAGCTGGTGGGCAAGAAGATCGTTCTGGTAGCAAACCTTGCACCCGTCAAGCTCTGCGGCGTAGAGAGCGCCGGTATGCTCCTTGCCAGCGGCGAGGAAACCGTCCGCGTGATCTTCCTCGACGAGGCGACTCCTCTTGGTGAAAGAATCCATTAAAATGCAACAAGGTCATCCGATGGCAAACCGCTTTCGGATGACCTTTCTTTATCGTTCCCTTGAAAACCACCGCATCCCTGTGATATAATGAAGAAAAACACGGGGACGGCACATGAGAATGCAACCGCCGATGGGCACCATCCGTGCGCCGCCTCATACCCCACAGGGTCTTACGTAAAGGATGATTGTATGAATATTTTTGATACGCACGCACACTACTACGACGATCGCTTTGCCGAGGAATATCCCGGCGGCGTAAAGGGCGCCATCGAGGCCGCACTCAGCGGCGGCGTCAGCCACATCGTCAACATCGGAACCAATCTGGAAAGCTCAAAAACCTGCCTTGCCTTATCGGAGCAGTACCCCACTCTCTACGTCGCTGTCGGTATCTATCCTCATGAGGCTACCTACGAGGATATGGAGGCCACCGTCGATGCCCTCCGACAAATGCTGACCCACCCCAAGGCCGTGGCCATTGGTGAGATCGGCCTGGACTACCACTGGGACGACGTGGATCGGGAAACGCAGAAGATCTGGTTCGAGCGCCAGCTTTGCTTAGCCGAGGAGACCGGCTATCCCGTGGTCATCCACGATAGAGAAGCCCACGGCGACTGCCTTGATGCCATCCGCCGCCACCCCAAGGTCACCGGCATTTTTCATAGCTACAGCGGAAGTGGGGAGATGGTCAAGGAGCTGATCAAGCTTGGATGGTACGTTTCCTTCTCCGGCGTGGTTACCTATAAAAACGCCGCCAAAACCAAAGAAGCCGCCGCCGCTACCCCTCTGGATCGCCTGCTGATTGAAACGGATTGCCCCTATCTTACGCCCGTTCCCCATCGCGGCAAGATCAACCATTCCACCTATCTTGTCCACACCGCCGCCGAGCTGGCCGCCATCAAGGGAATCTCCACCGAGGAGCTGATCCAAGCTGCGGCAGAAAATGCAAAGCTCATTTTTGATCTTCTATAAAAAGAACGGAGGAGACGAATCTCCTCCGTTCTTTTGTTGGACAAATTATTCCTCAAAAGGGAACACGGTTATTTTTCTTCCGGTTGCTGTTTCGCCGCCTTGCGGGCTTCCGTTTCGGCTACTGCTTTTGCATACCGCTTGCGCTGAACGTGGCGGATCAAGAAGAACAATCCCGTTCCAATGCCGCCCAGCAGTACAAAGACGGGAATGTTGCCCACAAGCCAAATGAAGAGGGCAACGGCACCGTCGGCAATGGCGTAGACGTTATCCATAAAGTCATCGCCGATCTGTCCCCATACGCCGCCGCGTACGTTGGCCAACCGTTCAACCTCGGCAACGGACAGGTTCACGGTGCTGTAATCAATCAGATCGTCGTACTTTCTCAGCTGAGATTCGTAGCTGTCCAGCTGGTACCGTACCTCAGTCAACCGACTGCGAATGTCCAGAAGGGAATTCAGATTGGTCGCCTTTTCCAGCATCTCAGTCAACGCAGTTTCCTCTGCCTTCAGGGCACGGATGCGGCTTTCCACGTCCACGTAAGCCAAGGTCACGTCCTCGGCGGACTCCGTCCGGCTCAGTACGTTGCCCATGGTCTCAACCGAGGTCAGAAAGGCTTCCAGATTTGCGCTGGGCACCCGGATCACGTAATTTGCGTGGCGGGAGCCGGAGCGGCTGTATTCGTTGATGTTGGAGGCGTAAGCACCCACGGCCGCCATAGCTCCGTGCAGGGTGTTCAGCGTCTCGTCAAAATGCTTGGTCTCCATGTCAATGCTGACCCGACGGATGATCTTGCGCTCCGCCAGATCGTTTGCCTCCGGGGAGGAGGTCGAAGAGGTCTCTCCCTTCAGTCCTTCGCCCATGGCGTTATCCATCTGCGCACCGCAGGAGACAAGGGAGAAGATAACAAGCACCGTCAAAAGTAGAGCAAATAGCTTTTTCATAGGGATCAGACTCCTTTCGTTGTGTAAGAAATTTCAATATCAAGATACATTTCACAGACCAAAAGCACGTAAACACAGTATTTTTTGCCCTCATGCTCTACGTTAGCCGCCAGCTCCTGTACAACGGAGGTCTCGTCAAAGAGGATTTCGATCGCCACCCGGTCATTTTCAACCGGTGCCATCAGCAAATATACGGTATACTCCTCAAAATCGCCGTCCGCCAGCACACCCTCGCAGAAGTAGGGGGAGCCCTTGTAGGCATCCAGGGTAGCAAAGGGCAAAAGCACGTATTCCTCCGGCAACACCGGGGAGGTGTGGGGGATGATCTCAACCGAATCCGCTTCGCCTCGCCGCATGTCAAATCTTACGATAATCCGATGAGGCGTGGTGAATGCAGGGGTCGTAGAGGTCGGCACGACCGAGGTAACGGGCGGTTGGGTCACCGTACCCACAGGCGTTGAGGTTGCCCGGGGCGTGGTATGCTCCGAGATTTGTACGGGCGTCGTGTCCGCCGGCGTTTGATCCGGAGTCTGCGCCGGTGTAGTGGACGCAGGGGTGTTTGCGGGCGTGGTGGGGGCAGCGGTGTATGCCGGTGTGGTGGGTGCCGGTCTCATTTGCGGCGTGGTCTGTGCCGGCGTACCCTTTTCGGTCGTTCCGTCGGCTGTGGCTACGTTTGCATCCCCCTCAGCCATCAGATGCTGCAGCAGAGGCGGGGCACCGATTACAACTCCCACCACCAGTACAAAGCAGGCCGCCATAGACAGGAAGCTTCTGATCTGCCGCTTTTTGCGGGCTTGCCGCCGGAGCTCCTTCTCCGCCCGACGGAACACTTCCGCTTTGAATTCTTCAGGATTCCGCATGGCTAAAGCCTCCTTTCTCCAAATGCTGCCGTAAGGCGCCTTTGGCCCGGTAGCAAAGATTGTTGATCTGTTTTTCGCTCTTGCCAAGAACCCGTCCGGCCTCGGCATAGCTCATTTCTTCAAAGTATACAAGATAAACCGCATTCCGATAGTCCTCCGGCAGTCGGTCAATGGCTGCAAGAAGGGCTCGGGCGCGTTCGTTTTTGATCACGTGCTCCGCCAAGGTCTCCTCCTCAGCCGACATACGGGCCAAGGCATCCCCGTCGTAGGTCACCTCCCGCCGCCGCTTACGCAAAAAGTCAATGGCCTTGTGCGCCCCGATGGAGAAGAGATAGGTTTTTAAGGAACTGCCAAAGCGATACCGCTTCGGATGGATGATCAGATCGGCAAAGGCATCCATAGCCAGATCCTCCGCATCCGCAAGATTATGTACGTAGCGTTGAATGTAAAAAATCAGGTTCTCGCGATAAGCTTCAATAATATAGTCAAACTGAGCCGTTTCTCCGTCTAAATAGCGGCGATACGCCTCGGTTGCGGCGTCGAGCATGGATCGTTCCTCCATTCTTCGTATATTGGTCGGCTGTGCGATAAAAAACTCTCATGAAAAATTTAATTTTTTTGTTATTTATTTTATCTTACCATGAAGCGCTAAAAAATGCAATGCCTGCACCCGATATCGGCAAAAGAACGAAAAATTTACAAATCCACTGCCCGCATCCCTTGACGGCGCGCACAGGAAATGATAGAATAATAGGGTAAATAAAAATTTTGCTCAGGTGAATTATGAAAAAACGAATTCTCGCGATCGTAATGGTCGCTCTTGTGCTGTTTTCCTTCGTCTCCTGCGGGGACAAGGGTGGCACCGACCTTGCAAAGGATATTTCCATGCTGGCTCTGTTTACTCCCATGCTTTCCCTCAGCTCCGTTAAGGCAGATGACATTCTGGTTGCCTACTACGGCAACTGTCCCATCTACCGCAGCTTCCTTTTGGCTGAGGGTGAGTACGTTTCCCCCGACGGAAACACCATAATAAGCGCCGACGGTGCCGTAGCCGCCACCGTATCCGACCGTGCCATGGTAGTTGCCTATGCCATGTCCGCTTGCGTGTTCAATTACATCAGCGGTGTGGAGGTGGACAGTAAGATCCTCTATTCCTACGATGTTTATCAGACCAAGTATCTCCACGCGGCCGGTTATCCCGACAGCGCAGACGTAGCGGCGGTGGACGCCTTTATCTCCGACGAGAGCGCCTATGCTTATTTAGAGAGCTTTATCAAGAATGCCGTAGATTCCCTCATCGCCGGTGACGAATCCCTCCGCACCAAGGCCACCAACTTCGCCTACAGCCAGCTGATCGCCGACGGAACGCTGAATGAGGACCGCACCTTCACCGAATCCGGTATGGAAGCCTACAAAAAGAGCGTGCTGATCGCCAGCCAGTACAACTATCTTCTGGAAAATGGCTATACGGAAACCATCGAAAGTCTGGTAGAAACCTATTACAAGCCTGAAAATAAGAAATAATGACCGTGGGCGATCCCTCTGTGTGGGGATCGCCCCTCTAATTTTGAGGAAAGTGTTTACAAGCACAAAAAAATTTGCTATAATATAGTAATCGGATCAAGATTTGATACGATCGATCCTTTCGCACATCAAGTACAAAGGAAAAGAGAGAAACATATGCCATTAAAACACGAAAATATTAAATCCAAGCTGTTCCATTGGGAGGCCTTTGTCAGTCTGATCTGCGCCTCGGTCTTCCTCGCTCTGTTGGCCTTCTGGACCCCGGAGGAGGGAAGTAACCGTACTTTCATCGCAATCTGTCTGGTGCTGACCTACCTGGCAGTTAATCTGACCCTCTTGGTGGTCATCCGTCTGATCCGCAAAAAGAATCAGCCGAACAAGGCTTTGACGCCTGTGATGGGTACCATCATGCTGGACGCGGTCTTAAAATCCTCCGCTCCCGCTATGATCTGTGATTCCTTTGGTAAGATCATTTGGCACAACCGCGTAACCTCCACCCTGTCCCCCGGCCGCTCCACCCTCTACGGCACCAAGGCAGAAAAGCTCTTTAACGTGCCCATTGAGAAGATTATGCGCGACGAGTCCAACGTGGGCGTTCCCGCTCAGGTGGGCGACCGTGCGTACCGCATCAAGGGTTATCGCATCAAGGCCGGCGAGAGAACCTACGTGCTCCTCATGTTTGTGGATACCACGGAGGCAACCTATCTTGCCCGCCAGATGGCCGCGAGCGACATCGTTTGTGCCTACATCATCGTGGATAACCTGGAGGAAATGCTTCAGTTTGAGCAGGAAAAGTACCGTCAGGCCACGGCTGCCATCGATACGCTCCTCCGCGAGTGGGCCGCCAGCGTGGGCGGTATCCTCAAGGAGTACGAGCGCGATAAGTATTTCTTCATCTTCAAAAACGCCGACCTTGACCAGTTCATTGCGGACAAGTTCGATATTCTCGATAAGATCCGTGAGATCAATCTGGGTAGCGGCAACATTCCCATTACCGTCTCCATCGGTGTGGCCAAAATGGCTGGCACCTTGGCGGATAAGGAGCGCGGTGCTCATGCCGCCCTCGACATGGCCCTTCAGCGCGGCGGCGACCAGGCTGTTGTAAAAAAGGAGGAGGGCATCGAGTTCTACGGCGGACGCACCAACGCCATCCAGAAAAAGACCCGCGTCCGTGCCCGTGTCATCTCAAACGAGCTGATCTCCCACATGACCCGTGCCGGCAACGTGCTGGTTATGGCGCACCGCTTCCCCGACTTTGACGCCTTGGGCGCCTCCATCGGCGTAGCTCGGCTGGCCATCCATTGCGGCGCCAAGGTCAATATCGTTACAAACACCCAGGATATGAACGTCCGCCGTATGATGAGCCTGTTCTCCGACGACTCTCCCTATAAGGAGCTTTTGGTGGACGGCTCCCGCGGAATGGATCTGGTTCGCTCCGATACCCTCTTGGTCATCGTGGACGTAAACAACGCCGCCGTGTTTGAATGCCCGGAGCTGGCCGACCACGTGGAGGACGTAGTCATCATCGACCACCACAGAAAAACGGCGGAATTCAAAAAGCCCCCCATTATTTCTTATATCGAGCCCTCTGCCTCCAGCGCCTCGGAGCTTGTGGCGGAAATGCTTGAGCAGGTGGTGCCCACCGGCATGCTGAAGGCCGAGGACGCCAATGCTCTCCTTGCCGGTATTCTTCTGGATACCAAGCAGTTTACCAAGGCAACGGGAACCAAAACCTTCTCCGCCGCCTTGTACCTGCGTGACGCCGGTGCATCGCCTTCCGACGTGCAGGATCTCTTCAAGACGACTCTTGACGAGTATATGCGCGAGGCAAAATTCGGCACCAACGTATCGATCTATCGGGATTGTATGGCCATTTCTCAAAACGACGGAGAGGGAACCGGCTCCGACCGTATCTCCGCCGCCAAGGTTGCGGATAAGCTCCTGACTGTGGAGGGCGTGGCCGCCTCCTTTGCTCTTGTGCGCATCGGCAATTCCATCCATATCTCGGCCCGTTCGGGCGGAACCGTCAACGTGCAGCTGATCCTTGAGCGCGTGGGCGGCGGCGGTCACTTTGACTCCGCCGGCGCACAGGTCTCCGACGGCAATATGCACGATGCCGTTGTCCGCTTAAAGAGCGCCATCGACAGCTACTTAATGCCCGACGCCGAGGACTAAATCAACACTACCCATCGAAAGGAAACTGTATCATGAAAGTATTATTGCTGGCGGACGTAAAGTCCCAGGGAAAAAAGGACCAGATCATTGAGGTATCGGACGGCTATGCGCGGAACTTCCTGTTCCCCAAAAAGCTTGCCGTTCCTGCAGATGCCAAGGCCTTGAACGAGGCCAGAGGCAAGGAGGAGGCTCGCCTCCATAAGATCGAGGTGGAAAAGGCAGAGGCCAACGCAACGGCGGCCAAGCTTGCCGCATCCCCCGTCAAGCTGACCTGCCAGGCCGGCGGCGACGGCCGCCTCTACGGCTCTATCACCTCCAAGGACATCGCCGAGGAGCTGAAGCGCGCCTATGGCGTTGACATCGATAAGAGAAAGATCCAGCTGGACGCCCCCATCAAGGCCTACGGCACCTATCAGCTGGACGTTAAGCTCTACCCCGAGATCGTGGGTAAGCTGACCGTTGTTGTTACCGACGCAAAATAAACGAGAAAGACGAGGCAAACAATTGCCATGAGTGATCTATCCATCCGTAAGCTTCCGTTTTCCTTGGAGGCAGAGCAATCGGTTCTCGGTGCGATCCTGATCGATCCTCCCTGCTTTACGGAGGTGGCACAGATCATCACCAGCGCGGATTTCTATCTGGAGGAGCACAAAAACATCTATCTTGCCATGCAGGAGCTGTTTTTGCAGAGCCGTGACATCGATCTGATTACCTTGATCGATACCTTGGTCCGTAAGGGCGTTTACGACGAGGCCGGCGGCAAAAATTACATCAAGATCATTGCCGAGATCGTGCCCAGCTCCGCTAACGTCAAGGAATATGCCCGCATCGTCCACGAAAAATGCCTTCTTCGCCGCCTCATCTCAGCAACGGAGGAGATCTCCGAGATCGCTTACAGCGAGCAGGAGGAGGTCATGGACGTTATCAACTCTGCGGAGCAGAAGATCTTTGATATCGCCCAGGAGAAGGAGACTAAGGATTTCGTCCATATCCGGGACGTGCTCCTGACCTCCCTTGACGAGCTGAACCGCAACCAACAGAACAAAGGACAGCTTCCCGGTGTTCCCACCGGCTTCTCCGCCCTCGACCGCGTGCTGGTTACCATGGGTAACAGCGACCTTGTGCTGGTTGGCGCCCGCCCCGGTATGGGTAAAACCAGTTTTACCCTGAACGTGGCGACCCAGGCCGCCCTCCTTACCAAAAAGGCCGTTTGTATCTTCTCCCTTGAAATGTCCGCCGAGCAGCTGGTTCAGCGTCTGCTGTCAAGTGAAGCCTTGGTGGATAGCCATAGCATGCGCTCCGGTGAGCTGACCCCGGAGAACTGGGAGAGCTTGGCTGTGGCTTCCTCCCGCCTGTCGGAGACGGACATTTATATCGACGACTCTACGGGTATCTCTGCCACCGGTATGAAGGCTAAGCTCCGCCGCGTCAAAAATCTGGGGCTTGTGGTAATCGACTATCTTCAGCTGATGAAGAGTGATATCAAGACCGATAACCGCGTGCAGGAGGTTGCCGATATTTCCCGTAACCTCAAGCTTTTGGCTAAGGAATTGAAGGTGCCGGTCGTAACCTGCGCCCAGCTTTCCCGTAGCGTAGAATCCCGTACCGACAAGACCCCCATGCTGTCCGACCTCCGTGACTCCGGTGCTATCGAGCAGGACGCGGATATCGTTATGTTCCTCCACCGTGAGGATTACTATAACGACGACCCGGACAAGGCCAATCTGGCTCACGTCATCATTGCCAAAAACCGCCACGGCTCAACCGGCAAGGTGGATATGGGCTGGCAGGGTCAGTACACCAAGTTTATTACCCTCGACCAAACCAGAGAAGGATAAAAACGTAGCGGCTGTGTATACAGCCGCTGCTTTTGAGTACGAAAGGAAACACGCAGATGAAATACATGATCGCATCCGATATCCACGGCTCCGCCAAATATTGCCGCCAGATGCTGGAGGCCTATCGGGCGGAAAAGCCCCATAAGCTGATCCTCCTCGGCGATATTCTCTACCACGGTCCCCGCAACGACCTGCCGGAGGAATATGCCCCCAAGGAGGTCATTGCCATGCTCAATCCCTTGGCCGGAGAGCTTTTTTGCGTCCGCGGCAACTGTGAGGCAGAGGTTGACCAGATGGTGCTGGATTTTCCCGTGCTGGCTGATTACGCCGTGTTCTACGTAGGCGGAAAAATGATCTTTGCAACCCACGGCCACCTGTATGGAGAAAAGAATCCCCCTAAGCTCCACGGAGATGACATCCTCCTCTGCGGCCATACCCACGTCCCGGCCCATACTCTGTATGAGAATTACCGCTACATCAACCCCGGCTCCGTTTCCATCCCCAAGGAGGGCTCTCCCCACGCCTACATGGTGATTACCGAGGAGGAGATCCTCTATAAAACTCTGTCCGGCGAGGTCTACCGCCGCGAAGCCCTGTAAATTGCCGCAAAATTTGGAAAAACCTATTGAGAAATTTCCAAAGATGTGGTAAAATACAAAATTGTGAATTTATAAGTGAAGCAAAGAGGTAAAAGACGTGAACAGTTACCGTAAAGAAATTGAGCGCAGACGTACGTTTGCCATCATTTCTCACCCCGACGCGGGTAAAACGACCTTAACCGAGAAATTTCTGCTGTACGGCGGTGCCATTCAGTCCGCCGGTGCCGTAAAGGGTAAGGCGGCCGACCGCCACGCCGTGTCCGACTGGATGGAGATGGAGAAGAAGAGAGGTATCTCTATCACCTCCTCTGTTATGCAGTTTGAGTACGACGGCTATTGCATCAATATTCTGGATACCCCCGGCCACCAGGACTTCTCGGAGGATACCTACCGCACCCTCATGGCAGCGGACAGCGCCGTCATGGTAATCGATGCGGCCAAGGGCATCGAGCCCCAGACAAGAAAGCTCTTCAAGGTCTGTGCCATGCGGGATATTCCCATCTTTACCTTTATCAATAAGCTGGATCACGAGGCCAGAGATCCCTTCGACCTGATCGAGGAGCTGGAAAAGGAGTTCGGCATCGGCACCTACCCCATGAACTGGCCCATCGGCTGCGGCGTCGGCTTTAAGGGCGTGTTTGACCGCGTGAAGCGTGCCATCCTCACCTATAGCGACGCACATCGCGGACGCGAGCGCCTCAGCGCCATCGAGTGTGACATTACCGATACGGATAAGCTGGATCAGCTGATCGGCGAGTATGAGAGAAGGGAGCTGGTAGACCAGATCGAGCTTCTGGACGGTGCCAGCTTCGACTTTGATATCGATAAGGTTCGCCACGGCAAGCTCTCTCCCGTGTTCTTCGGCTCTGCGCTGAACAACTTCGGTATTGAGACCTTCCTTGAGAACTTCCTCAAGATGACTACATCCCCCCTGCCTCGTAAGACAGAGGGCGAGACCATTGATCCCATGGATGATGATTTTTCCGCCTTCGTGTTCAAGATCCAGGCCAATATGAACAAGGCTCACCGGGACCGCATCGCCTTCATGCGCATCTGCTCCGGTAAGTTTGAGCGCGGCACGGAATACTTCCACGTTCAGCAGGGCAAAAACGTCAAGCTCTCTCAGCCCCAGCAGATGATGGCGCAGGAGCGCTCCATCATTGACGAGGCTTACGCCGGCGACATCATCGGCGTATTCGATCCCGGCATATTCGCCATTGGCGATACCGTCTGCGCCCCCAACCATAAGGTTAAATTTGAGGGCATCCCCACCTTCGCGCCGGAGTGCTTCCGCATGGTGGAGCAGTTGGACAGTATGAAGCGCAAGCAGTTCTCCAAGGGCATGAATCAGATTGCCCAGGAGGGTGCTATCCAGATGTTTATTGAGCCCGGCTCCGGTCTTGAGCGCGTCATCGTCGGCGTCGTTGGCGAGCTCCAGTTTGAGGTGCTGGAATCCCGTATGAAGAACGAGTACGGTGTAGAATACCGCACCTACCCCTTGGAATATCAGCACATCCGTCGCATCAAGAGTGACTCCGACCCCAAAAAGCTCCGCCTCTTTGAGGTAAAGTGGGTACAGGACTTCCGCGAGAACAACTACCTTCTGTTCTCCAGTGAGTGGCATATCCGCCACGTGCTGGAGGCAAACGAAGGTCTTGAACTCTGTGAGTTCGGCGAAGAATAAAAAATACGTTCCCCTCCACCGCTAAACGTACGGTGGAGGGGAACTCACTTTATAGTAGAGTGAAAAATCCCCAAACGGCCTTGACAATATTTGGTGAGAGTGCTATACTGTAGAAGTCGTGATCACCGCCACGGTCACGAAAAAATTTTATGAAAGGAGGCGAAAACATGACCAACATCATCAAAAATCAAGTCAATCGAATCAATTCGGATGTCATTTTTTCGCCTGCAAGCATGTAATATAGGCATATTGCGTGGATAGGAATCACATCCGAGAGGGTGTGTTTTTTTATTGCGTCAATGGTATCAAAAGCACCCTTAGGGGTGCTTTTTTGTGTTTTGCAGGCAAAAAATACAGGAGGCAAAATGAAGTCAGAAAAGAAAGAAAAGAAGAAAAAGCTTCCGTTTGCCCGAACGGTAGCCAACAATGCCTTCGCTCTCTCCGCCATTGGGCGGGCCTCTCCCATTTATTTGGCCGTGTACCTGGGCTCCTCCTTTGTATACGGAATCTTAGACTTTCTCTCGGAGGGCTACCTGCTCCGACGGATCGTCAACGGACTGAACCAAGGGGAGGATCTTGCGAGCATCGTGCGATTTGTTGCGATTCTCGGGCTGGTATCCTTGCTTTGTTACGTGCCGCTCAGCTGGTTCTGGAACGTGATTTCTCCCATCCAGGTCCGCCGCGTGGGCGCGTACGTTGAAAAGATCCTGTTCCGCCGCGCGTCGGAGGTGGAGCTGGCATGCTATGAAAATCCGGCGTTTTACGATAAATACGTCAAAGCTATGGACGAGGCCTATAACCGCATTTTAAAGGTAATGTATACGCTGGATGATCTGATCGCCCGCGTCATTGCCTTGCTTGCCAACTCCATGCTGCTCTTTGTGATTGACCCGTGGCTGATCCTGTTCGGCCTATTTCCCTTGTTGCTGGGCTTCTTCCGCCGGCTGGAAAACGTAGCGGGTCACGATCAGGAAACCGCCCAAAAGCCCATCAACCGCCGCGCCGATTACGTAAAGCGAACCTTCTATCTCGGCGAATACGCTAAGGAAATGCGCATCGGCGGCATGTACCGCAATATGCTCCGGGATCTGCGGGAAAGCTATCGGGATTACCGGGCCGTCATCCGGAAATACGGCCGCAAAAAGGCCATCTACGGCTACGTTCAGCGCATCGGTCTGGAGGTCATCACCGTCCTTGGCGCCACCCTCTATTCCGTTTGGAGCGCCTTGTGCATCGGCGCCGAGGCCGGCGGCATGAGCGTGGGGGATTGCATCGTCGTCCTCGGCTCCATTGGTACGATCTCCTATTGCTTAAACAACCTGGTTCAGAATTTTGCCGAGTTCGGGGAGCACGCCTTGTTCTTGGAGGACGTCCGTTATTTCCTCGATTATTCTCCCAAGGTGGTGGGCGGGGATACCCCCGTGCCTGTGCGCGTGGATAAGCTGGAGGTAAGAAATCTCCGCTTCCGCTACGAGGGTAGCGAAACGGATACGTTGAAGGACATAAGCTTCACATGGCATCGGGGCGAGCGTATCGCTCTGGTGGGCAGTAACGGCTCCGGAAAGACCACCTTGGTCAAGCTACTCCTCCGCCTGTACGACCCAAGTGAGGGTGAGCTTCTCTTAGACGGCATCCCGGCCAAGGAATATTCGCTTTCCGCGTATCGGGACAGCTTCAGCACCGTGTTTCAGGATTTCAAGATGTTCTCTATGAGCGTCAAGGATAACGTTCTTCTCCGCCCGGCAAGGGAAGGGGACGAGGCCTTGGTGGAGGCTGCCCTGCGGGAAAGCGGTGCCGCCGATCGGATCGAGCGAATGCCGAGCGGCGTCCATACCATCCTTACCCGCGAGTTTGATGACAAGGGGGAAAACCTCTCCGTCGGCGAGCAGCAAAAGCTGTCTCTTGCCCGCGTGTTTGCTGACCGTACCCCCTTCGTCCTTCTGGACGAGCCCTCCAGTGCGCTGGATCCCATTGCGGAATACACCATGTTTGAGAATATGATGCGCGCAACCGAGGGCCGCGGCGTCATCTTCATTTCCCACCGCCTGTCCTCCGCCGTCCTTGCGGATCGGGTCATTTTGATGGCCGATGGCACCATTGCCGAAACCGGAACCCACGAGGAGCTCCTCCGCCGCGGAGGCCTCTACGCGGAAATGTTCCACCGCCAGGCGGAAAATTACTTGGGAGAGGAGGTGCGTAACCATGAGTAAGACACCCAAGCAATCTCTCCGCACCATCTTTAAAAACAACTTTATCATGCTCCGTGCCGTGGCGCGCCATACCCCGGATTACTTTCTTCTGATGATCGCCGAGGGCATCATCTGGGGATGCCTCAACTCCGCCGTGTCTGTCTTTCAGTACAATCTGCTCAACGCCGTGGACACCGGTGCGGATTTTGCGTATGCCGCAAGGATCATTCTGATGATGGCCGCCTTTTATCTCCTTGCCTATGCCTTTGATAAATGGTATTGGTGTATCCACAACCCCCTCATGCGCAAAAAGCTGCATCTGAAAATGCACGAGGAGCTGTTCGCCAAGGCCCTGTCCCTGGATTTGGCCTGCTTTGATGACCCGGAGTTCTACAACGATTTTGTCTGGGCCATGAACGAGTCCGACGCCCGCGCCATCGAGGTGGTGGAGGATACGGGCAAGCTGATCAATCGGGTGGTGGCATCCGTTACCCTTTTCGGAATTCTGCTTACCGTAGATCCGATCATTGCTCTTATTTTGCTCCTGTCCTCTGCCGTCACCGTCACCTGCGACCTGATTGGCAATAAGGTCAGCTTCAAGAACAGTAAGGAGCTGACCCCGCTGGATCGAAAAAAGGCATACATCAACCGCGTCTTTCACCTGTCGGATTATGCCAAGGAGATCCGCGTGCGCCGTGCGGATGAGCTTTTGATGGCAGAGTACGATGAGAATACGGAAAAAATGATCGCTGTTGATAAAAAGTACGGCAAGCTCTATTTTATCCTGTACGGCCTTGAGTGGAACGGCATGGGAACGGTTACCTTTTTTGCGATCGTTCTCTATATGATCCATCTGCTCAGCATAGGTAAGATCGAGGTGGGCGGCTTTGCCGCCTCAGTTGGCGTCATCTGGAACGTCCGTTGGATGCTGTCCGACCTGATGGACCGTTTAACCAAATACACCAAGCACTCCCTGTATACCGAAAAGTATCTGGAGTTCATGCGTGCCGAGGCCAAGATTCGTGCCGGAGAGACGGAAATTCCCCCCTTCCGGTCCTTGGAGCTCTGCGACGTCAGCTTCTCCTACGATTTTTCCGACCATGCAAAATACCGTTACCATGAGGAGGATTATACCCCTCCCGCCGCGACGGACGGCAAGGACGCCCTCCGCCACGTGAATCTCCGCATCAACGCCGGGGATAAAATTGCCATCGTCGGCTATAACGGTGCCGGCAAAACCACCCTCATCAAGCTGATGATGCGCCTGTACGACCCAACGGAGGGTAAGATCCTCTATAACGGCGTGGATATCCGGGAGTACGATCCCGTGGCCTACCGTCAGCAGATCGGTACGGTGTTCCAGGATTTCAAGATCTTCGCTACCTCCGTGGCGGAGAACGTTATGAACGGGGAGTATAGCGGAACGGCGGAGGAGCAGGCCACGGTTCACCGTGCTTTGGAGGCGGCGGACTTTACGGAAAAGCTTTCCAAGCTGTCCCACGGAATTGACACCCATCTGACCCGTGAGTTCAACGACGAGGGTACCAACCTTTCCGGCGGCGAGGCACAAAAGGTAGCCATCGCCCGCGTCTTTGCCCGGGCGTATCCCATTGTCATCATGGATGAGCCCTCCAGTGCCCTTGACCCTATGGCAGAATACAACCTTAACCAGTCCATTCTCCATAACACGGAGGGCAAAACGGTGATTTTCATTTCCCACCGCCTGTCCACTACCCGTATCGCCGATACGATTTATATGTTTGAGAAGGGACGCCTCATCGAGCAGGGAAGCCACACCGCGCTCCTTGCCTCCGGCGGCAAATACGCCGAAATGTTCCGCCTTCAGTCGGAGAAGTACCAGTATACGGAGAGTGAAACCTGATAAAAGTCATCACAAATCGGAAAAATTTCCGATTTGTGATGACTTATTTTTCTTTTGATACGTTTTTCGGACGAACGACTCTCGATTTTTTGCTTTGCAACAATTTCCACGGACGAACGGCAGATAATTGGGGATAATGGTAGTGGAGACAATCCGTTTTACCAATGATTTATTTGGAGGAAACCATGAAAATACTCATAAAAGGTATGGCCGTGCTTCTTGTTTTGCTGACCCTCGCAAGCCTTGCTGCCTGCGGCGGTGATGAGATGACCACGCCGGCCACCACTACCCCAAAAATGACCACTCCGGGCGGGGACGACCCCCTGCGCCCCGGCGATTCTACTCCTTCGGATACCAACCCCGGCACGGATCCCATGCTCCCGGGCGACTCTACTTCTATGGATACCACTCCCATGGACACAAATCCTACGGATACCACCTCCGGCGACACGCCCGGCGGTGATGCCCCCGGCAACGATACTGCCCCCGCAGACAGCGGTGTGCTCCCCGGTGCGACCTTGGAGAACGCCGCCGAGCTGTTGGAGGAGGGTATCCGCCTTTTTCGCGGTGAGCCCACCGTGCGCCTGGGTCGAATTACCTCCGGCGCCACCGTGGACGGCACCACCAACGAGAGCGTGACCTCCTTTCGCTTTGAGCGTACCGGCAATGATTTTTACGCCCACACCGATTCCGGCGCGGACACCAGCGACGTAACGGTGGTGGGCTCCACCGCCTACGTCCGCATTGGAAGCATCCTGCGGGAAAAGGCTACCGTTCAGGCGGCAGACTACAACAAGGTTTTGTACTCGGCCACCTTATCCGTCCTTGACGCGCTGGATATTGCCTCCTTTTCTCAGGTAACCGGCCAGCGCCTGGAGGACGGGGGCGCGCGGATCGTGTGCCACGGCATTGCCGACCGCGAGACCGAAAAGCTGGAGGCAGTTCTTAACACCGTCAATATGGATATGACCGACGTTGCAGAGTCCGTGGAGTGTGTGTTTCTTTTGGATGCTCAGGGTCGCATCGTGGAGGAGCATTGCAGCGTGGGAACGACCGTCGGCCATGCCCTTCGCGCAACGGACAATCATACCGTGCACTTGATGCTGACGGTGGATGCCACCTGCGAGTACCCCGGCGAGCTGACCATCCAACCGCCCGCCGATGCTGAAAGCTACAAGCAGGTTCCGTTTGAAGAGCTGTTTGCATAAGAAAAGATCCCCCGAACGCCTTTGCGGCATTCGGGGGATCCGATTGTTTTGCTTAAATTCTCTTTACACCAATGGTAACCTTTTCGCCGTTGATGTCCCACTCGCGGGCACCCTCAAGGGCCTCGGGCACAATGGCATCGGCCAAAACCGTTGCGGAGATCTCGTCCTTGTTTGCAAGCACGATGCCCTCCAGCTTTTCGTTGCCGGAAACGGAAACGGTGATGTGGTCGGTTACGTTAAAGTCGGAGTCCTTACGCATGGTCTGTACCTTGCTGACGATCTCGTTTACAAAGCCTTCTTCAATCAGGGCAGGGGTCAGATTGGTATCCAGCGCCACGGTAATGCCGTTGTCGGCCACAGTGAAGTAACCGGACTTCTGCTGAATATCGATCAGAAGATCCTCAGGTGTCAGACGAACCTCGTCGCCGTCAAAGTTGAAGACCAAAGCACCCTCCGTATCCAGAGTAGCCTTAGCCGCGTTGCCGTTTACTTCAGCCAGCGCGGTGCGGATCTTGCCAAGGAGCTTGCCGTACTTAGGACCAACGGTTTTAAGCTGGGGCTTGAAGCTGTAGGAGGTAAATTCGTCTACGCTGTCAACAAAGGTAACCTTCTTTACGTTCAATTCTTCCTCAATGATCTGCGTGTAGAACGCATTCAGGGTGAACTTAGCGTTAATGAACATTTCCGCCAAGGGCTGACGGTTCTTGATGGTGGAGCCGTTACGCGCGGAACGAGCCAGAACAACCGCCTTGAGCACGTTGTCCATGTTGGCCTCCAGCTCGCGGTCAATGTGTGCCTCGTTTACTACGGGGAAGTCGCACAGATGTACGCTCTCCGGCGCATTCTTATCCACACTGCAAACCAGGTTGCGGTAAATGGATTCTGCCATGAAGGGAATCATGGGGGCGGAAGCCTTGGCCAGAGTAACAAGCGCGGTGTACAGGGTCATGTAAGCGTTGATCTTATCCTGCTCCATGCCCTGAGCCCAATAGCGCTCACGTCCGCGGCGCACGTACCAGTTACTCAGATCGTCGGCAAACTCGTCCAGAGCGCGAGCCGCCTCGGGAATGCGGTAGTTCTCCAGATGCTCGTCCACCAGCTTGACCATGGTGTTCATCTTGGAGAGCGCCCACTTATCCATAACGGAAAGCTTATCGTAGTCAAGGGTGTGCTTGGTGGGATCAAACTTGTCGATGTTGGCGTACAGCACGTAGAAGGCGTAGGTGTTCCAAAGAGTACCCATAAACTTACGCTGACCCTCAATTACGGCCTTACCGTGGAAGCGGTTGGGCAGCCAGGGCGCGGAGTTGGTATAGAAGTACCAACGGATGGCATCGGCACCGTAGGTTTCCAGCGCCTCGAAGGGATCGACGGCGTTGCCCTTGGACTTGGACATCTTCTGTCCGTTTTCATCCTGTACGTGGCCAAGCACGATTACGTTCTTGTAGGGAGCCTTGTTGAAGATCAAGGTGGAAATAGCAAGAAGGGAATAGAACCAACCGCGGGTCTGGTCTACAGCCTCGGAGATAAAGTCAGCCGGGAACTGAGCCTCAAACAGATCCTTGTTCTCGAAGGGATAGTGATGCTGTGCAAAGGGCATGGAGCCGGAGTCAAACCAGCAGTCAATTACCTCGGGCACACGCTTCATCTGTCCGCCGCACTCGGGACACTTCAGGGTAACTGCATCGATGTAGGGGCGGTGGAGCTCAATGTCGTCGGGGCAGTTATCGGACATAGCCTTCAATTCCTCAATGGAGCCAATGGCGTGACGGTGTCCGCACTCACACTCCCAGATGTTCAGGGGAGTACCCCAATACCGGTTACGGCTGAGACCCCAGTCCTGTACGTTCTCCAGCCAGTCGCCAAAGCGGCCCTTGCCGATGGATTCGGGAATCCAGTTGATGGTAGCGTTGTTCTTGAGCAGATCCTCGCGAACAGCGGTCATCTTAATGAACCAGGATTCTCTTGCGTAGTAGATCAGGGGCGTGTCGCAACGCCAGCAGAAGGGATAGTCGTGCTCAAACTTGGGCGCGTCAAAGAGAAGTCCCTGCTCCTCCAAATCACGGAGAACCATGGGGTCGGCCTTCTTAACGAACACACCGGCGTAGGGCGTGTCCGCAGTCATTTCGCCCTTGGCATCAACAAACTGCACGAAGGGAAGATCGTAGCGGCGTCCAACCTGAGAGTCGTCCTCACCGAAGGCGGGCGCAATGTGTACGATGCCGGTACCGTCGGACATGGTAACGTAGTCCGCGCAGGTTACGTAGTGTGCCTTCTTTTTCTGCTTCTTGGCGGAAGCGCCGGCGCAGGCAAAGAGGGGCTCGTATTCCTTGTATTCAAGGTCCGCACCGGTATACTTCTCAAGGATCTCATAAGCGGGAGCCTCGTCCTTGGCAAGACCGCCAAGAACCTTGTCAAGCAGAGCCTCGGCCATGTAGTAGGTGTATCCGTCAGCCGCCTTTACCTTGCAGTAGGTCTCTCTGGGATTTACGCAAAGAGCCACGTTTGAGGGCAAGGTCCAGGGGGTGGTGGTCCATGCAAGGAAGTAAGCGTCCTCGCCTACAACCTTAAAGCGAACCACAGCAGAGCGTTCCTTTACGCTCTTATAGCCCTGCGCTACCTCGTGGGAGGACAGGGGAGTGCCGCAACGGGGGCAGTAGGGCACGATCTTGAAGCCCTTGTAAAGGAGACCCTTATCGAAGATCTGCTTCAGTGCCCACCATTCGGACTCGATAAAGTCATTGTGATAGGTAACGTAAGGATTGTCCATATCCGCCCAGAAGCCAACGGTGCCGGAGAAGTCCTCCCACATGCCCTTGTACTTCCAAACGCTTTCCTTACACTTGTCAATGAAGGGGTCGAGACCGTACTGCTCGATCTGCTCCTTGCCGTCAAGACCGAGGAGCTTTTCTACCTCCAGCTCAACGGGAAGACCGTGGGTATCCCAGCCGGCCTTGCGGGGAACCATGTAGCCCTTCATGGTGCGGTAACGGGGAATCATGTCCTTGATTACACGGGTCAGTACGTGACCGATGTGGGGCTTGCCGTTGGCCGTGGGAGGGCCATCGTAGAAGGTGTATTCCTTCGATCCGCGGCGAAGCTCTACGCTCTTTTCAAAGATGCGATGCTCCCGCCAGAATTTTTCCGTCTCTTTTTCGCGGGTGACGAAATCGAGATTCGGTGATACTTTTTCGTACATCATATACCTCCGTCGCAAATTGCGTCGTAATAAATAACAAAACAAACAGTCCTCCGCCCGAAAAGGGCGAAGGACTGAAAAAACACTTCGCTACCACCTGTTCCATACGTTCATATGTATCCCTGTAACGGGGGAACCGTCCGGGGCTACGGTATCTTCGCTCCGGCTGCTCGAAAGTGATCTTCCTCCGTCGCCTACTTCCATCGGGCTCGCACCTTGCCCCGACTCTCTTTGGGTTTTAGCGGCGGATTACTGTCTTTGTCATCGCATTTATGGTATTCGATCAAATTGTAGCACAGAAAAGGGATTCTGTCAAGGGTCTTAGAAAGCGATCTTTTCCTCAATATAAGCCTTAAGGGAATCGATCGGAATACGAACCTGCTCCATAGTATCGCGGTCACGTACGGTTACGCAGCCGTCGGTCTCGGACTCAAAGTCGTAGGTGATGCAAAGGGGAGTACCGATCTCATCCTGGCGGCGGTATCTCTTACCGATGGAGCCGGTCTCGTCGAAGTCCACGTTGAAGAACTTCGCAAGGTCGGAGAATACCTCCTCAGCCTTGTCGGAGAGCTTTTTGGAGAGGGGAAGAACCGCTGCCTTGAAGGGGGCAAGGGCGGGATGAAGGTGAAGAACTACGCGAACGTCGTTCTTTTCCGCATCCACAACCTCCTCGTCGTACGCGTCAACCAAGAAGGCAAGTGCCACGCGGTCTGCACCGAGAGAGGGCTCAACGACGTAAGGGATGTACTTCTCGTTGGTTTCGGGATCGAAGTATTCCATGGACTCGCCGGAGTGGTTTGCGTGCTGGGTCAGGTCGTAATCGGTACGGTCCGCTACGCCCCAAAGCTCGCCCCATCCGAAGGGGAAGAGGAACTCAAAGTCCGTGGTAGCCTTGGAGTAGAAGCAAAGCTCCTCGGGGGAGTGGTCGCGGAGACGAAGGTTTTCGTCTCTCATGCCAAGGTTCAGAAGGAACTGATGGCAGTAGTTCTTCCAGAAGTGGAACCACTCAAGGTCAGTGCCGGGCTTGCAGAAGAACTCAAGCTCCATCTGCTCAAACTCGCGGGTACGGAACACGAAGTTGCCGGGGGTGATCTCGTTACGGAAGGACTTACCGATCTGAGCTACGCCGAAGGGAACCTTCTTGCGGGAAGCACGCTGAATGTTCTTGAAGTCAACAAAGATACCCTGCGCAGTCTCGGGACGAAGGTAGAGCTCATTCTTGCTGTTTTCGGTAACGCCCATGTAGGTTTTGAACATCAGGTTGAACTTACGGATCTCGGTAAAGTCACGGGAGCCGCAGTCGGGGCAACAGATGCCCTTTTCCTTGATGAAGGCAGCCATCTGGTCAAAGTCCCAGCCGGCGGGATTGTCGTCGGTGCCGTTCTCAAAGGCGTATTCCTCAATCAGCTTGTCCGCACGGTGGCGTCCACGGCAAACCTTACAGTCCATAAGGGGGTCGGAGAAGCCGCCTACGTGGCCGGAGGCAACCCAGGTCTGGGGGTTCATAATGATGGCGCTGTCAAGGCCCACGTTATATTTGCACTCCTGTACAAACTTCTTCCACCAAGCGCGCTTCACGTTGTTCTTGAACTCTACGCCAAGGGGGCCGTAGTCCCAGGAGTTGGCAAGACCGCCGTAGATCTCGGAGCCGGGGAAGATAAAGCCGCGGTTCTTGCAAAGAGCGACGATTTTGTCCATTGTCTTTTCTGTGTTCTGCATGTTGATTTATCCTTTCGGTAACAAATAAAAACTTAACGGTAGGGAGTGAAGGCCGCCAAGGCCTCCTCAGTATCGGGGTAAAATACCTCGCGGTCGGCAGAATAGGTGCCGGGATAGGTTTGGGATTTGATGGAATAGGATGCATAGGAGAGCAAAATGGAAATGTGATCCCGCACGTCCTCGATGGTAACGTTTGTGGAGACGACCCGTGATACGGCCGTATACAGCTCGTCGATCCGCAAAAGATTCTCAAGGGTCGTAAACCGAGCCATCAAGGCATTCGCAAAAGTCAGCACTGTGGAGACACGGCTGCCGCCGTTTTCATAATCGTCAAAGGAGAGGAGCCACACGGCGTTTTCCTTGGTGATGTAGCGGTCACCGGCCTCCAGCAGCAGGGTCGCACCCGCACTCTTGGGCGCGGAGGTGTACTGCTTGTTTTCCAGATACATATTGCAGGGCACGGATACCACCGCGTTGCCGGCCAGCTCCACAATGCGGCCGACGTCGCATACGTTTACGGCCAACCGATAGTCGATCTCAAAGCCAACCAAGGCGGCGATCAGACGGCAGAAGTAGTCCTCCCCATAGTCGCCGTATACCTGCCGGAGAGGCGTGTCCGTACCGCTGAGAGAGATCACGCTGTCCTCGGGAATGGCAATGACGGAAATTTCCTTGCTTTCGGTGTTCACACAAAGCACCGCAATAAAATCGGCCTCGATTTTACGGCTGTGCGTGCCAAGAGCACCGGGGGTAGCGGGCGCATCCATGCGGTAGTCGTCAAACTCCTCCGGACGGTAGTCAAGACCCATCAAAAGCACCGTCACCGTGGTGTCCTCCTCGGGGAACACCGGCGGGCTCTCGGGCAAAAGAGCCGGGGAACGGTCGTTTTCAAAGAGAAGACGAAGTGCATCCGACAGAGATACCGGCTCACCCGTGTCCGGGATCAGCACCCGTCCCACAAGGAAGAACCCCAGCGCCAGAACAGCGGCTACCGCGCAAAAGACCGCGAGAACCGTGCGAACTTGGCCCTTCATAGCATCTCCTCCCTTGCAATCTTCATCTTTCTTTCCATTATATAATAGTTTTTTTCAAATTTCAATACCGGGGATAAAGAAATAATGGGATTTCTGCCCTCTGTTTTTGGAACATTCGCCAAAATCGGCAAAAAGGGCGGAATATTCTTGAATTCTGTGAAAAAATTCTATATTAAACCTATTGATTTTGAAAAAAAAGTCTGCTATAATAGTGACAATATAAGAGAGCCCGTAGGATCTCGTCCCTTAGATAATCGTTGATTGGAGTTTACTGCTATGGTATCATGTGAAATTACAATAAAAAATAACGTGGGTCTTCATGCCCGTCCTGCTACCTTCTTCATTCAGAAGGCCAATTCCTATAAGAGCTCGATCTGGGTTGAGCGTGATGAAAGAAGAGTAAACGCCAAGAGCCTTCTGGGTGTCCTTTCCATGGGCATCGTAAAGGGAATGACCGTTACCCTTTTGGCAGACGGCGAGGACGAGGATGCCGCGCTGAAGGGTCTGTCCGAGCTGATCGACACAGGCTTCATTGATGCAGAATAACGCTGTGTAAGCGCGCTAAATTCGGCATAACCGGAAATAATTATGGATAGCGATGGTTTTACAGAGCCATCGCTATGTTTTTTAGGAGGTGAGTTTGTGACGGAGGAGACCTTGATGGCCCTCAGGGAAAAATCGGCGGCATTGCCCCGCCGCCCCGGCGTGTATCTTATGAAGGACGTAAACGGCCGTGTGATCTACGTGGGCAAATCCCGCTCCCTGCGTGACCGTGTGTCTCAGTATTTCCATCTCGGCAAGGACGCCAACGTCAAGACCCGCCGCATGGTGTCCTGCGTATACGACTTCGATTTCCTTTTGTGCGATACGGAAATTGAGGCGCTGACCCTTGAAAACAGCAAGATCAAGCAGTACGCCCCCAAATACAACATCAAGCTGAAGGATGCCAAATCCTACCCCTATATCAAGCTGACCATGCAGGAGGCCTACCCCCGCATGCAGATGACCCGCCAGCGGGCGGCGGACGGCGCCAAATATTTTGGCCCCTATTCCGGCACCTCTACCGTTTATGAGGTGATGAAAACGCTGGAAAAGTATCTGAAAATCCCCACCTGCCACCGGGAGTTCCCCCGGGATATCGGCAAGGAGCGCCCCTGCCTCTATAAGCAGCTGGGTCGGTGCGTTGCCCCCTGTGACAACAGCATCGGGCAGAAGGATTACTACGAGATCATGCAGTGCGCCTCCGGCATTCTCCGCGGCAATACCCGCGCCGCTATTGCCGAGACGGAGACTAAAATGTACGAGGCCGCAGAGAGGGAAGCCTTTGAGGAGGCTGCCCGTTATCGGGATCGGCTCATGGCCATCAAAAAGCTGGGCGAATCCCAAAAGGTCGTAGCCTCACCCGATGCGGAGTATGATATCATTGCTGAATATACCGATGACGTTTCCACCTGCGTTTCCGTTTTCTATATCCGGAGCGGCATCGTGTTTGATAGCGAAAGCTTTACCTTCGGCGCCGGCGAGGTAACCGCGTCGGAGGAGGGCGACTATTCCTTTATGAGCTCCCTGATCAGCCGCCTGTACGCGGGTAGGGAATACATCCCCAAAGAGGTGCTTTTAAGCTTCGACCCCGGTGATGGCGAGAGGGAAACCTTAACGGCCTATCTTACCTCGCTGGCCGGACGTAAGGTGGAGGTGCGCACCCCGGAGCGCGGCGAACGCCGCCAGCTCTGCCGCATGGTCATGGAAAACGCTATGCACGTGGCCTCCGAGTTTCGCCGTAAGGCCGAAAATGACGTCAAGGTGCTGGTTCGTCTGGCAGATCTGCTGTCCCTTGAGGTGGTGCCGGAGCGGATCGAGGCCTACGATATCTCCAACCTGGGTGCCGAGCATATTACCGCCGGCATGATCGTCTCGCAAAACGGAAGCTTGAAGCGGGGCGATTACCGCACCTTCAAGATCAAGGGCAACGGCGCCCCCGACGATTACGGCGCCATGCGGGAGACCATCCGCCGTCGCTTTGCCCATTTGGCTGACGGAGAGGGAAGCTTCTCGGAAATGCCCGATCTGATCCTTCTGGACGGAGGCATGACCCACGTAGCCGCCGTCAAGGAGGTTTTGGGAGAGCTTGGACTGGCCATCCCCACCTTCGGTATGGTTAAGGACGAGCACCATAAGACCCGAACCATCGTTACCGAAGCGGAGGAGCTGAGCATTGCCAACGACCAGGCGGTGTTCGTGTTCGTTTATAAGCTCCAGGAGGAGGTGCACCGCTACACGGTGTCCCGCATGGATTCTGCCAAGCGCAAGACCCTGCGCCGCTCCGCCCTTGAGAGCATCCCCGGCATCGGCCCCGCCAAGGCCAAGGCGCTCCACCGCCATTTCGGCACCGTCGCCGCCATGCGCACAGCCACCTGGGAGCAGTTCCGGGAGGTGCCCGGCGTCACGGAAAAGGATGCAGACAACCTGCTCCGCTATTTTGAAGAGAAAAATTGACCGTCACCGACGGGAAAGGATACGATATGAGAATCATTACCGGAAGCGCCCGAGGCGCTAATCTTGAAACCTTAGAGGGCGAGGCGACCCGCCCCACCAGCCAAAGAGTCAAGGAGGCCGTGTTCTCCATGATCCAGTTTGAGATCGAGGGAAGGACCGTGCTGGATCTGTTTGCCGGCTCCGGCCAGCTGGGTCTTGAGGCTCTCAGCCGCGGCGCCGCCCGTGCCACCTTCTGCGATAACTCCCGTGAGGCGGTGGACGTGGTGATCCGCAACGCCAAAAAGACCCGTCTCTTTGACCGTTGCCGCATCGGCGTAAACGATTACGCCACCGCCATTCGCTCTATGGCCAAAAGGGAAAAATACAACCTGATCTTCATTGATCCCCCCTACGCTATGGATCTTTGCCCGGAGGTGCTCCGCCGCTTGGCGGAGGCCGACGTCTGCGCACCGGGTGCTATTGTGGTGTGCGAGTCCGGCAAGGAGGACGTGTTCGGCGGTGACGAAGCGCTGGCCGCCAAATACCGTGTGCTCAAGAAAAACCGCTACTCCATCTCCTACATCACGCTCTTGACCCCTGCGGTGGAGAATGCGGAGGAGGAAGTGGGGGAAGACCGTGAATAAAAGGCCCGTTGCCATCGTTACGGGGAGCTTTGACCCTGTAACGGTAGGCCATGTGGAGATCGTGCGCCGTGCCGCCACCATGTTTGACCGCGTCTACGTGGTCGCCCTCTCAAACCGGGAGAAGCAACACCGCTTCACTTCCGCCGAGCGCAAGGAAATGCTCCGTTTGGCCATGGAGGAGATTCCGGGCGTGACCGTGGATGCTTATGAGGGCATGACGGCAGATTATATGCACGCCCACGGCATCACCACCATCGTTCGCGGCGTGCGGGGCGAGGACGATCGCGCCTACGAGCAGTACGTGGCCGAGCGTATGCGGGAGTTTGACCCCGCCTTTGAGACCGTATTGCTTCCGGCAGGCGAGGGAATGGAGGAGATCAGCTCCACCTCCGCCCGCGAGGCCATCGAGCAGGGCGACGATCTCTCCCCACTTCTCCCCCCGAAGGTGGCCGACTATATCCGGCGCCTTGTGAACCCATGAACCCATAACCGACAGCCTCTTCGCTTTCCCGGCGAGGAGGCTGTTTCTTTTGTGCGTAAATGTAAAAAATATCCATCATTACCAACAATTACTAAATAAAATTGTTAAAAATTAGAAATACCCTCGGAAAAATGCTCATAACGCTTAAAAAAATCGACAAAAATTAGAAAAAATGCAAAATTCCCTATTGCTATTTTTGGGTGAGTGTTGTATAATGGAAACACAAAAGTGGGTAAAAGTGGTTCATTGTGGTTTAAAATACCACAATAAATGCATAAGAAAGGAGGACGCGGCATGCTGTTTGGAAAGTTTGAGCATTCCATTGATGCGAAAAACCGTATTTTTATTCCCGCCAAACACAGAGAAAAGCTGGGCGCCTCTTTTATTATCACCCTCAATGTCGATAAATGTCTATCCGTGTATTCTTTTGAGGATTGGCAGAAGTACTCCGAAAAGCTGGATGCGCTTCCCAACACTCAGTCGAGAAACATCATCCGCTTTATTTATTCCAACGCCGTGGAGGTCCAGCCGGACAGCCAGGGACGTGTGGTCATTCCCAACGACCTGAAGGCCTATGCGGGAATTGAAAAGGATGCAGTCATCAACGGTGCCGGCGACCACGCCGAGATCTGGGCCAAGGAGCGCTGGAGCGCTCTCAACGATTCGCTGGATCTTGCGGCTCTCACCGAGCAGATGATCGAGCTGGGACTTTAATATGAGTATTGAATTTGCACACGTGCCCGTCCTCCTCGATGAGTGTATCGAGGGCTTGAAGATCGATCCTGCGGGAATCTACGTGGACTGTACCGCCGGCGGCGGAGGCCATTCCTCCGAGATTGCCAAGCGGCTCACCACCGGCAAGCTGATCTCACTCGATCAGGATCAGGACGCCATTGATGTTTGTCGGGAACGGCTCTCCGTATTCGGTGAGCGCTCCATTCTTGTAAAATCCAATTTCTCCATGCTGGATCAGGTGCTGAAGGACCTTGGCATCGACCGGGTGGACGGAGTTTTAATGGACCTTGGCATCTCCTCCTATCAGATTGATGAAGGAGAGCGCGGCTTTTCCCTCCGCTATGACGCGGAGCTGGACATGCGTATGGATCGCAGTATGCCGCTCAGTGCCTATCACGTAGTAAACGAGTATCCCCAGGAGAGGATCAAGGAGATCCTTTACGCTTACGGAGAAGAGAAGTTCGCCCCTCAGATTGCCCGGCGCATCGTGGAGCAGCGTGCCATCGCTCCCATAAAGACCACCTTCGCCTTGGCCGACGTTGTCCGCCAGGCCATGCCGGAAAAGGCCATCCGTAAGGAAGCCCAGCACCCGGCCAAGCGTACCTTCCAGGCGATCCGCATCGAGGTCAATCATGAGCTTGACGTGATCACTCCGGCCATTCAGGCGGCGGAGGCTCACCTGAACCCCGGTGGAAGAATCGCCATCATCACCTTCCACTCGCTGGAGGACCGAATTGTAAAAAATGCCTTTGCCGATCTCGCCAAGGGCTGTACCTGCCCCCCCGACTTTCCCGTTTGCGTCTGCGGCAATAAGCCCAGAGTTCACTTGGTCAGCCGCAAGCCGATCCTGCCCGGGGCAGAGGAACTGAAAAGAAATTCTCGCGCGGCCAGCGCCAAGCTGAGAATATGTGAAAAAATCTAAAGGATGGAGGAATACCGACCATGTACGAAGATGCAGTGAGAACGGAAAATCGCTCCCGTACCAATATGAATAATTCTCAGTTGCGCACTCGTAATCGGGATTCTATTTTTGATTCTGAGCTTGACTACAGCGGCTCTGCCCAGCGCACCAAGGTTCGCAGCTATCTCTCGGAGATGGTGGATCCTTGCAAGACCGTGGAGGCAGACGGAACCCGTTACCTGAACGTGGAGGCGCCCAAGACCGCTCGTGTGGCGCAGACCCGCACAGCGGAAATGCCTGCCGTAAAGGAACGTGCGACCACTGCGTCGATCCCGCGGGTCAAGGCCGCTACAAGAGAGGAAGCAACCCGCCTCCGCAACGCCAAGGCGTCCTTCCCCATTGCAACGATCACCCTCACCATCATCTGCACTTTGCTTGCCATGATCATGGTGTACAGCTTTACCCAGAAGCACGAGGCTACGGCAGACCTGGCCGCCCTGCAGGCGACGGTTGCCCAGCTCAGCGCAGAGAATAAGGAGCTTTCGCTGGCTCTTGAGGAAAAGGACAACCTTACCTTAATCGAGCAGCTTGCCCGTAACGAGTACGGCATGGTCGGCGAGGAGGAGCTCCCCAAGCGTTATCTCAGCCTGTCTACCTCCGATTACGTTCGTAGCCTGGAGGCGGAAACCAGCAATCCCGGTGTGTTTGCCACGATTCTTAGTGCAATAGGAATCAATTTTGGCAACCTCGGGGAATACGGGCAGTGAGAGCCGAATAGAATATAACGATTCGCGAGGCATCGCCCTCGCATGGAGAAGGGTGATTTGCATGCACCCTTTCTCTCTATTTTAGGAGCTTTTTTGAAAGAGCCTTGAGGAGGATTCCCCCGCATGAACCAAAATAAAATAAACGGAATGATGGCGCGCCGCAGCGTCGTGCTTCTTGCTTTATTCTTGGTCTTTGCCCTCATTGTTGTCGGCACCCTGTTTGATCTGCAGGTGCTGAAGTACGATCAATACCAGCAAAGTGTCCTTGACCAGATCACCATTGAGACCAAGGTCAACGCCGAGCGCGGCGCCATCTACGACCGAAACGGCAAGACCCTTGCCACCAACACCACCGTCTGGCTTGTGTTTATTTCTCCCCAGGATATCATTGACGCCATGGCCGAGGAGGACGCGGAGGTCTATACCGTAGCCAATACCGACGGCACGGAGGCCACCGTCCCCATGAATGAGCTGATCGCCCGCCGCCTCTCGGAGATCCTTGGGGTGGACTATAGCAAGATCCTCGAAAAAGCTGCCAAGGTCGGTCGCCGCTACGAGGTGATCAAGGCCGGAGTGGAGAAGGAGCTGGCGGATCAGATCCGTGCCTTCATTGACCAGTACGACCTGACCTCTCAGATCTATCTCACCGCCTCTGCCACCCGCTATTATCCCTACTCTACCTTAGCCAGCCACGCGCTGGGCTTCGTAAATTCCGACGGCGTCGGCATTTACGGCCTCGAGCGATACTATAACAACATTCTTGAAGGAACGGAAGGCAAATACGTCACCGCCCAGGACGCCAAGGGCGACGATATGGCCTTTGAGTACGAAACCTACGTGGAGGCCAAAAACGGCTATAACCTAATGACTACTCTGGATATTTACATCCAGTATGAGCTTGAAAATCAAGTCAAGGCCGCCGCCCTCGATTCCGCCGCCGCCAACCGCGCCTGCGGCATCGTGGTCAATCCTAAAACCGGCGAGATCTACGCCATGGCCACCTATCCCCCCTTCGATCTGAACTCTCCCTATACCTTGGATTCCTGGTCTCAGAGTATGCTGGACGAACTGGATCTGACAGGAGAGGACTACACGGAAAAATACTTCGAGCTTGTGTATACCATGTGGAACAATAAGGCCGTAACCGAGCTTTACGAGCCCGGCTCCACCTTCAAGATCCTCACCACCGCCATTTCTCTTGACGAGGGCATGGCATCCCTCCAGGATTCCTTCTACTGCACCGGCTCCAAAAAAATTGAGGGCTACGGACGCCCCATCAGCTGTCACAAAAACACCGGACACGGCAATTTGTCCTTTGCCGAGGCCCTTCAGCAGTCCTGCAACCCGGCCATGATGACCATTGCCGCCCGCATCGGCCGTCAGGTGTTCTACGACTATTTCCTGGATCTCGGTTACTCTGAAAAAACCGGCGTGGACGTCCCCGGCGAGTCCAAGAGCTACTACCATACCTACAAGGACTTTTCAAACGTGTCCTTGGCCGTTTATTCCTTCGGCCAGACCTTTAAGACCACCCCCATCCAACAGCTTATGGCCATTTGCTCCGTTGCCAACGGCGGCTATCTGGTCACCCCTCATTTTATGAAGGAGATCGTGGACGACGACGGCAATACCGTACTTTCCTATGAGACCAACGTCAAGCGACAGGTGCTCAGCTCCGAGAGCTGTGCGGCCATTGCGAAAATTCTTGAGGAGGGTGTATCCGGCAACGGCGGTGCGAAAAACGCCTACGTGGCCGGCTATAAGGTAGCCGCCAAAACGGGTACCTCGGAAAAGAAGGATAAATACGATGCCTCCGGCAACACCACCTACCGCGTGGGCTCCTGCGTAGCCTTCGCTCCCTACGACGATCCTCAGGTGGCCGTGATCCTCATGGTCGACGAGCCCACCAAGGGTAGCCGCTACGGCAGTACCGTTGCCGCCCCCTACGTAGCCAATCTTCTCTCCGACGTTCTGCCTTATCTCGGAGTAGAGCCGGATTATTCCCCCGAGGAGCTGGCTAAGGTACAGGTTACCATCGGCAGTTACGTGGGTGCCGCTACCTCCGTGGCAGAAAATGCATTGAAATCCAAGGGCTTGCGCTACGAGATCGTGGGCACCGGCGAATTTGTTACCTCCCAGCTCCCCGCCTCCGGCAGTAAGATCTCCAGTAGTACCGGCAAGATCATCCTGTATACCGGCGGCGAGACCCCCAAGGCGACGGTCACCGTGCCGAATCTGGTCGGCAAAACGGCAGAGGCCGCCAACAAGCTGCTCATCGATAGCGGCTTAAACATCTGTATTGAAGGAACCATCAACTACGACGAGGGTGAAGGTGCTACTGTGGTCAGCCAAAGCCCTGCCCCCGGCACCGTTTTAGCTCCCTCGGACGTAGTAACCGTGCGCTTTATGTACTTGGACGGTGACGATTGACCATAAATACGCATCGTCACCTCCTCAGAAAGGAATTAAATGAAGCTTTCAGCACTACTTGAAAAAATTCCCGCCGTATATACCGGCGACTGTGAAAAAGAAATCACCGCCATCGTCTCCGACTCCCGTAAGCTGTGCCCCGGCTGTGCCTTTGTGTGCATTAAGGGCGGCAAGCACGACGGACACGATTTTGTGGAGGCCGCCATTCAGGCGGGCGCCGCCGCGATTGTTGCGGAGCACCCCGTGGTACTTTCCTCCTCGGACGTTACGTTGGCTCAGGTGTCCGACACCCGTGAGGCACTTGCCCATATGTGGGATACTCACTTCGGCCACCCTACAGAGGGGCTTACCTGTGTGGGTATTACCGGCACCAACGGAAAAACCACTACCTCCTACGCCATTAAGTCCATTCTTGAGGCCGACGGCCGACGGGTGGGCGTCATCGGAACACTTGGTACCATGGTGGGCACCCGCGCCGAGAGCTTGCCCAATGGCGGCTCGGATATGGTCTTTGCCGGCGCGGCTATGACCACCCCCGACCCGGAGATTCTCTATCGCCTCCTTCGCACAATGAAGGATTCCGGTGTGGATACCGTGGTTATGGAGGTATCCTCCCACGCCTTGGCGCAAAAAAAGGTTTCTCCCATCTGCTTTGACGTTGCCGTCTTTTTGAATCTCGGTGAGGATCATCTGGACTTCCATCGGACAAAGGAAAATTATTTTAAATCCAAGTCTGCGTTATTTACGCAGTGCAAAAAGGGAATCGTAAACTATGACGATCCCTACGGCCGCCGCCTCGCAGAGGAGGCCACCGCGCCCATTCTCTTCTGCTCGGCCGAGTCCGGCGCTGAGGAAGTCGTCTATCGGGCGGAGTGCTTTGTCAACCATAACGAAAATGGCATCGAATATACCCTGACCGCAGACGGTGTCTGCCTGCCCATCCGCTCGCCCATTATCGGCGCGTTCAACCAGTATAATACCTTCCTTGCCGCCGCGGCCGCCCTGGCACTGGGCGCCAAGGGAACATCCGTTCAGCACGCCCTCGCCACCTTTGGCGGTGTGGAGGGACGGATGGAACGGGTGGCCGACCCCGACGGTCATTGCGACTTTACGGTCATTATCGACTACGCCCACACCCCGGAGGCCATGCATAACGCCATCGCCTGCCTCGGCACACGCAAAAAGGGAAGAGTTATGACCCTCTTTGGCTGCGGCGGTGACCGGGATGCCACCAAGCGCCCCAAAATGGGCAGGATCGCCGTTGAGGAATCGGATTTTGCCATCATCACCTCGGATAATTGCCGCACGGAATCTCCCCATGCCATCCTGTCGGATATCCTTATGGGCGTGGGCGACGCCAAGAACTACGTGGTCATCTGTGACCGCGGCGAGGCCATCCGATACGCCATGGATTTGGCAAAAGCAGGAGACATCCTCCTTCTTCTTGGCAAGGGTCACGAAAAATACGAAATTACCGCTGAGGGCAAGCTTCCCTTTGACGAGAAGCAGATTGTTCTCGACGGATATAAAAATCTGGCGGGCAAATAAACCCGCCGGGGTAAGGAGTAAAGCATGAGCATTGAGCTGAAGATCCGTCCGCTTAACCTCGACGAGATCGCCCGCGCGGTGCAGGGAAGCCTTGTGAAAACCGCGCAAAGCCCCCGTCCCGTGCGCTATATCAGCACCGATTCCCGGGATACGGGCGAGGATATTTTGTTCTTTGCCCTCCGCGGCGAGCGCTTTGATGGCCATACCTTCGCCGCCACCGCCGTCAAAGGCGGCGCGACCTGCCTCATTTGCTCTACCTTGCCCGAGGACGTAAAGGCGCTGGACTGCACCGTGATTTTGGTGGAGGATACCACCCGCGCGCTGGGCGCGCTCGCCTCCTATTACCGCTCCTTGGCGGACGTTTGTCTGGTGGCCGTGACGGGAAGCGTCGGAAAGACCACCACCAAGGAGTTTATCTACAGCGTCCTGTCCGAGACCTATCCTACCCATAAAACGGAAGGAAACTTCAACAACCACATCGGCCTCCCCCTGACCCTCTTTGCCCTGGCCCCTCATCATCGGGCGGCGGTTCTTGAAATGGGCATGAGCGCCCGGGGAGAGATCGCCTATCTGACTCGTCTGGCGCGTCCCGACGTTGCCGTGATCACAAACGTGGGCACCTCCCACCTTGAGCACCTCGGCACGCGGGAAAACATCGCTGAGGCTAAAATGGAGATCATCGAGGGACTGTCCCACGACGGATTGCTGCTGATCAACGGTGACGAGCCCTTGCTTCAGCCCGCCTGCGCCCGTTTTCCCCGCGTAAAGACCTTCTCCCGTACCAATTCCGCCGCCGATTTTTCGGCCGCAAAGGAGATTCTTTGCGCCGACTCCGTAAGCTATGAGCTGACGGAGCAGGGAAAGGCAAGCATCCCCGTCCGTTTGCCCGTTCCGGGTGCCCATAACGTCTATAATTCGCTGGTTGCCTACGCCGTAGGCCGTCAGCTTGGCATGGAGGATGACGCCATCTGTCGCGGTCTCCTCCGCTTCCGCGGCGCGGCCATGCGCCAGAACGTGTATTCCGTCGGCGGAATACGAATTATTGAGGACTGCTACAACGCCAGCCCCGAATCCATGCGAGCCTCCATTGACGTGCTCACAGCCATGGAGCGGGCTGAGGGCGGACGCTATGCCGCACTCCTCGGCGATATGCTGGAGCTGGGTGAGCGCTCGGCCGAGTACCACGTGGCAGTGGGAGAATACGCCGCACAGCACGGCGTGGAGCTTTTGTTCGCCTACGGCGACCGTGCCGAGGATCTGGCACGCGGTGCAGGCGCAGGTGGCCTTGCTCCGACGGCCATCCACCGGCAAAGGGATAAAAACGATCCTCTCTCCATGGCGCAAGCGATTCTTGCCACTTTGCGGGAGAACGACGTCCTTTTGGTCAAGGCCAGCCGCGGCGTTGCGGCCGAAAACGTACTGAAGCATATAAAAGAGCTGAAAAAATAACAAAACAAGGAATGAGGAGCCGGTATGTCTGATACACGCATTTTTATTCTGTCCCTGGCCGTTACCTTTATTATTACCGTTTTTATTTTAAAATGGCTGATTCCCGTGCTGAAGAGCCACAAAATGGGACAGAAGATCTTGGAGATCGGTCCTCGCTGGCATAAAAATAAGGAGGGCACTCCCACCATGGGCGGCCTGTCCTTCATTGTCGCCATTGCCGTGGCGGCTATAGCAGGCTTTGCTTTGATCGGCGTGCGGGACGGTATCAAATCCGTGATTCCCGGTGCCATCACCCTGTGCTATGCCATTTTAAACGGCCTCGTGGGCATCATTGACGACAAGGCCAAGCTCCGCCATAAGAAAAACGAAGGCCTCACCGCCAAGCAAAAATACCTCCTCCAGCTCATCGTAGCCGGTGCGTATCTGGCGGCCATGGCTCTGACGGAGAGCATCACCACCGCCCTCTATATCCCTTACTTTGATATCACGCTGGAGCTGGGGATTGCTTACTATATCGTTGCCCTGCTTCTTCTCACAGGAATCGTCAACAGCGTCAATCTGACGGACGGCATCGACGGCCTCGCCTCCTCGGTAACCGCCGTGGTGGGCGTGTTCTTTGCACTCGCCGCCTTTTTTGGCCGCGCAGATGCCAACGAATCCGCCGTGTCTCTGGTCGCTTCCCTTCTTATCGGCGGCACCCTTGGCTTCCTTGTGTATAATTTCTATCCCGCCCGCGTATTTATGGGTGATACAGGATCGCTGTTCCTCGGCGGCCTTGTGGTAGGCACGGCCTTCCTTATGAACAATCCTTTGATCGTTCTGGTCATCGGCTTTGCTTATCTTATGGAAACCGCATCGGTTATTCTGCAGGTTTCCTGTTTCAAGCTGACCCACGGCAAGCGCATCTTCAAAATGGCACCCATTCATCACCATTTTGAGCAGTGCGGCTTCTCGGAGATCGGCGTCGTTATTCTGTTTACCGCAATCACCGTACTCGGCGGCGTTGCCGCGTGGTTCGGTCTTTAATTTACCGTAGTCGAAGGAGGCTGTATGGAATCGGAGAACCGCTATAAAAGAATCAATACAGTCTCTCAAGGCCGTCCCATCCGCGAGGCAGAGAAGGAGCATGACACCGACCTCATGGAGAATGAGGAGGTGGTGCAGGAGGAAGAAAACACGGCGGCACGCTTGACCAAATCGGTATTCAAGGGCACGCCGGACCGCTTTTTCTTGATCCTCGTTTTGCTTCTTGTAAGCCTCGGCTCCATTATTGTTTTCAGCGCAAGCTATCCGTATGCTCTCGCCAAAACGGGAGATAGTATGTACTACATCAAGCGGCAGGTCATCTTTTTGATGCTGGGCCTGTTCTTTATGATCATTGCCGCCCGCTTTCCCTATAAGCTCTACCAGCGGCTTGCCGTTCCTTCCTATGGCGTTGCGCTCCTTCTTTTGGTGGCCGTTCTCTTTATCGGTCTGACGGAGGGCTCTGCCAAGCGCTGGATCGGCGTGGGAAGCATCACCGTACAGCCCTCCGAGATCATGAAGCTGGCGCTGGTGCTCATGCTGGCCTGGTACCTTGACCGATACCAGAAATCGGTGCAGGAGAGACGCAATAAAAGGGAAATGATCGTCCGCGGCGTTCTTCTCCCCGGACTGATCCTCGGCGCCGCCTGCGGCCTTGTGCTACTGGAAAAGCATCTGTCCGGCACTATTATTTTAGCAGCCATCGGTATGATCGTCCTGCTCATCGGCGGCGTACATATCGGCTGGACGGCGCTGATCTACGGCACCATCGGCATTACGGGTGCCACCGTCTTTCTTATGACTAACAGCTACGCCCTCGCGCGTATTAAAACCTTCCTCAGCCCTGTGGAGGATATTCTGGGTGCCGATTGGCAGACCACCCAAGGCCTGTACGCCATCGGCTCCGGCGGCTTCTTCGGTATGGGAATCGGCAACAGCCGCCAGAAATATAGCTACGTATCCCAGCCCCAAAACGACTTTGTCTTTACCATTTGGTGTGAGGAGACCGGCTTCCTCGGTGCTTTCCTCGTGGTTACCCTCTTCATTCTTTTGCTTTGGAGAGGCTACGTGATCGCCATGCACGCGCCGGATACCTTTTCTGCCCTCACCGTTTTCGGTATCACCAGCCAAGTGGGCATCCAGGCCCTCCTCAATATGGCGGTAGTAACCGATCTGATCCCCAATACCGGCATCTCCCTCCCGTTCTTCTCCTACGGCGGCAGCTCTCTGGTGCTTCTGCTGACGGAGATGGGCATTGTCCTATCCATATCCCGCTATTCCCATAAACGAATGTAGAAAAACACGGAGGAATCCAATGAGAGTACTTATGACAGGAGGCGGCACGGGCGGCCACGTAAACCCCGCGCTGGCGATTGCAAGCACCATAAAAGCACATCACCCCGATGCAGAAATAGCCTTTGTCGGCACGTCCCGCGGTCTTGAGAACACCTTGGTTCCTGCCGCCGGATACCCGCTCTATCACGTGAAAATTCAGGGCTTTCAGCGAAAGCTGACCCTTTCCAATCTGAAAACCATTTATTACGCCCTGACCTCCCCCGGCAAGGCTAAAAAGATCCTTCGGGAGTTCAAGCCGGACGTGGTCATCGGCACGGGAGGCTACGTCTGCTGGCCGATCATGAAGGCTGCCGCGCAGATGGGCATCCCTACCGCGCTCCACGAGTCCAACGCCCTCCCCGGCGTTGCCGTGCGTATGCTTCAGGGCTCGGTGGATCGCATTTTCCTCAACTTCAAGGAAACCGCCGATATGATCCACGCCAAGAGCAAAACCATGCACGTGGGCAATCCCCTTCGTTCCGGCTTTTCCGTGGCGGATAAGGCAGAGGCGCGACGCGCACTGGGCATTGACGAAAACGCCCATGTCCTTCTTTCCTTCGGCGGTAGCCTTGGTGCCCGCAACGTAAACGATGCCGCACTGGCGCTGATGCAGGATTACGTTAATGACCACCCGGAGATCTGCTACATCCACGCCACGGGCTCCCGCGCCTATCCGGAGTACCGCGCCCTCTTTGAGGAGGCCGGACTGGATCAGCTTCCTAATCTCCACATGGAGGAATACCTTTATAATATGCCCGTCCAGATGGCTGCGGCAGACGTGGTCATCAGCCGTGCCGGTGCTATGACCGTATCTGAGCTGGCCGCCATGGGCAAGTGCGCCATTCTCATTCCGTCCCCTAACGTAACGGATAATCACCAGTACAAAAACGCCAAGGTTCTCTCTGACAAGGGCGCCGCCCGCCTCATTGAGGAGAAGGATCTGCCCGACGGCGCGCTTCTGGATGCCGTCCGCGAACTGCTCTCCGACGACAAGGCGCGTCAGAAGATGTCCGCCGCCATCCGCACCTTCTCCGTTCCCGACGCAAACGAACGCATCTATCGGGAGGTTGCCCGTATGGTGGAGGAAAACCGCCAGAAGAAATAATGTAAAAGAAAGGGGCGATGCTCCGTGAACGAAAACGAATACCGCCCCGTGGATCCGCCGGACGAGGATCTCAGTCCCTCCTTTACAAGGGAGCGCCCCCGTCCCGTCCGACAAATGCCCAATCACCGAGCGCCTGCCGACACGCAGGGAGCTCCCGCCCGCCCGTCGGAGGAGGGAGGGATATCCCGTCCCCCCGTTCCGGCTGAGCCCCCTATCCCCCGCAGAGAGCGATATGCGCCTCCGCCGGCACCTGTCCGACCGAAAGAGGAGGAACAGGCTTCGTGGCAAAACACCCCCCTTGACGAGCCGGAGGAGGAAGAAAACACGCCTGCTCGGACAAGCCGCATCCCCCGTCTCCATTTTGGACGGCTGGCATTGCTGATCCTCGTGATACTGCTGATCCTCGGCACCGTCGGATTTGGTGCCAAGGCACTCCTGACCGTCCGATCCGTTACCGTCTCATCCGAGGCGGATCTGCTCCGCACGTGGACGGAGGAGGAGCTTCTCCGCGCCGCCGGAATCCCCGCAGGCGTCGCCATGTGGAAGGTAGATGCCGTCGCTGTGTCCGACCGCGTGGCAGAATCCATTGCTTCCCTTGACGGTGTCAAGGTGGTTAAATCGTTTCCCGGCAAGATCGTTCTGATCCCCCTGCAGGCCGCCCCCTCTTATCGTTTTACTTATAAAAATACGACCTACATCCTTTCCGCCGAGCTGAAGGTTTTGATGCCCGCGGACTCCTCCACCGCTCATTTGCCGGAGCTGATTCTCGGCCGTGTGAGCACCTGTGAGGTGGGAAAATTTGTCACCTTCGAGGGTGAATACGACTATGAAACCGTCCTTGAGGTCACCTCGGAGCTCCGTGATTTGCTGTCCGATATGACCGTAAATTCCATCAACATGGAGAACAAATTTTCCATTTCGGTTCTTTGCGAAAGCAAATATAAATTGCTTTTTGGCGATAAAAAGCAATTGGAGCAAAAGGTAAAATTGGCTCGCGGTATCCTGGATTCTCCCGGATTCAACCCGGAGGCCGCGGCGGTGATTGACGTTTCCAGCGGAAATAAGGCAGTTGTAAAATTTACAGAATTTGGAAACTGACTTTTTGAATAAGGGCGTTTTCAACGAATTTCGGCATCTTATGCATCTGTGTAAGATGCCGTTTTTGGTGTTATGCATTTGCATAAAACGCCATTTTCGTCGAAAAGTGAAGAGAAAACGCAAAAAACCAAGAAAATTTTCTGAAAAGCAGCAAAAAAATTTCCAAAAGCACTTGCAAAAAAAGCAAAAACCCGCTATCATATACAGTGTAACGTGTATTATCGACCGAAATACATAAAATCGGAGGATTGAAAGAAAATGGCATTTGAAATTGATAAGAGCTACGATTCCGGCGTGAACATTAAGGTTATCGGCGTCGGCGGCGGCGGAAACAATGCAGTAAACCGAATGATCGAATCGGATATTAAGGGTGTAGAGTTTGTTGCAATCAACACGGACAAGCAGGCACTGCTTCTTTCCGGTGCAACCCACAAGATCTCCATTGGTGAGCGTATCACCAAGGGTCACGGCGCAGGCGCAAACCCTGAGGTTGGTGCAAGAGCCGCTGAGGAGAGCCTTGAGGAGATCAAGAAGGTTATCACCGGAGCAGACATGGTATTCATCACCACCGGTATGGGTGGCGGTACCGGTACCGGTGCGGCTCCCGTTGTTGCTAAGGTTGCCAAGGAAATGGGCATCCTTACCATCGGTATCGTAACCAAGCCCTTCGCATTCGAGGGCAAGAAGCGTATGGAGCAGGCAGAGCTCGGTATCGCTAATCTGAGAGAGCACGTTGACTCCCTCGTTATTATCCCTAACGAAAGACTGAAGCAGGCATCCGAGACCAGAATCACTCTTCTCAACGCCTTTGCAATTGCTGACGACGTTCTTCGCCACGGTGTACAGAGCATCTCCGAGCTGATCAACGTTCCCGGCTTTGTAAACCTTGACTTTGCAGACGTTACTTCCGTAATGAGCAACGCAGGCTACGCACACATGGGCGTAGGTGAGGCTACCGGACGCGACAAGGCAGAGGCTGCCGCTAAGGCTGCAATCTCCAGCCCGCTTCTTGAGACCTCCATCGGCGGCGCACACGGTATCCTTGTAAGCATCACCGCTTCTCCCGACATCGGACTTGAGGACGTAGACCGCGCATCCACCATGATCGCGCAGGAGGCTGCTCCCGATGCAAACATCATCTGGGGTGCTGCCTTCGATCCCTCTCTCGAGGACAAGATGAAGGTTACCATCATCGCTACCGGTTTTGCTAAGAAGGAAGAGCAGGCTCTTGCCGCTAAGATTGAGACTCCCAAGGAAGCTCCCGTAGAAGAGGCTCCCGTTGCTCCTGTAGCAGAAAAGCCCGTTCAGCAGGAGGTATCTCAGGATCCCGATTACGACGAGATTCTTGACATCCTTAAGAGACCCCGTCCCACCGGCAATACCAGCCAGTTCACCAAGCGCTATTAATTTTTGAGATAAATGAAAAAACGCTCCCGCGGGAGCGTTTTTTCTTATATAAATTCGGAAACCGGTTGTTCCGATCGAAAAAATATGGTACAATAACCGAAAACGACCAATCACGGAGGTGCCTATGGAGGAAAAAGGAAGCCAGATGATCAATCTGGGCATTTTTGCCCACGTAGATGCCGGCAAGACTACCTTGACCGAGCAACTTCTCACCGTCTGCGGCAAGCTTCGCCAGGCGGGCAGCGTGGATTCCGGTACTGCTCAAACGGACTTTTTGCCCATTGAGCGCGAGCGGGGAATCTCGGTTGCCGCAGCCGCCACCAACCTTACGTGGAAGAACCATTCCATCAACATTCTGGACACCCCCGGCCACGTGGATTTCGCCGGGGAAGCGGAGCGCGCCATGATCGCTCTGGACGCGGCCATTTTGGTGGTTTCCGCCGTGGAGGGCGTCCAGTCTCATACGGAGAACCTGTGGCGCGCCTTTACGGAAATGCACATTCCTTGTATTGTTTTTATCAATAAGATTGACCGCGTCGGTAGCTCTGTCTCCCGGGTTCTGGAGGAGTTGGCGGATATGGAGAGCTGTACTCCGTGTCCCCTCAACCGCCCCCTGTCTGAAGGCGACCGCAACTGCTCCGTTGCCCCCGTCGGGGAGGAGCTGACGGAACGGTTGGCGGATTACGACGATACCGTGGCGGAGGCTTATCTTTCCGGTACGCCCATTGCCGCCGAGACATTATACGCAACGCTCCGACACCTGACCGGGAATCGAACGTTGACCCCCGTCCTCTGCGGCTCGTCCCTTGTTACCGTGGGCATTGCGGAGCTGTTGGATGCCACCGTAGCGCTGTTGCCCCACGCCGACTGTCGGGAAACCGAAGCCCTGTCCGGCCTTGTTTTCAAGATCGAGCACGACAAAGCCATGGGCAAGATCGCTCACGTCCGTCTCTTCGGCGGCGAGATCCGCAACCGGGACGCCGTCGTCCTGAACGAGGATAAGGACGCGGACGGCAATTCTCTCCCGCCGGAAAAGGTCACCCAGATCCGAAAATTCAACGGCTCTCGCTACATGGATATCGGCTCCGTCCGCGCCGGCGACATCGCCGCCCTCTGCGGCCTTGATCGGGCCCGCGCCTTTGATACCATCGGTGAATATCGATTAAGCGACGTTTATCGCCTGGCCAACCCCTATTTAACCGTTCGCATTGCCCCCAAAAACGCCGCGGATCTGACCCGTTTGGTGGCCGCCGTCAAGGAGCTCTCCGACGAGGATCCCCTCATCAACTATAAATGGGAACGCACCGAGCGGGAGATCCACGTCAACATTACCGGCGAGATCCAGCGCGAGATTCTGGAGGTGCTCCTAAAGGAGCGCTACGGGTTGGAAACCGTCTTTTCCGATCCCTCCGTTATTTACAAGGAGACCCCTGCTACCTCCGGCATCGGTTTTGAAGCCTATACCATGCCCAAGCCCTGCTGGGCAGTGGTCAAGCTGGGCATCGAACCCCTGCCTCGGGGAAGCGGAATCGTCTACGACGGCGGTAACGTGCCCCACAATAAGCTGTTCTATAAGTACCAGAGCCACATCCGTGCCTCCTTCCACTCCTCCTTGGAGCAGGGAAATTACGGCTGGGAGCTGACGGATATGAAGGTGACGCTGCTGGACGGCGAGCACCATACCATCCATACCCACCCCTTGGACTTTTTCGTCGCTACCCCCATGGCCATCATGGACGGCATCAACCGGACGGGTACTACACTTCTTGAGCCCATGCTTCGGGTTAAGATCATCGCCTCCGAGGAGCTCCTCGGTAAGCTCCTGTCGGATATTACCGTCATGCGCGGCGAATTTGACGGCCCCACCCTCCATCGCGGTAGCTGTACCGTTCTTTGCCGCCTGCCCGTTGCTACCTCTCTTGATTTTCCCGTGCGCCTTGCCGCCATGTCCGGCGGAAAGGCCATCTATAGCGCCACCTTCGACGGCTACCGGGAGTGCCCTCTTGAATTGGGCGCCACCGCCAAGCGTCGGGGCGTCAATCCTCTGGATCGCGCCAAGTGGATCTTGTATGCCCGAGGTGCCATTCAGGCCGACCGCGACGGCAACGTCCGGGCGTAACCAAATCATTTTTGCATGAAAGGAGACCGCGTCTTGAAAGAAAAAATAGAAGCGCTCATGCGCGAAGCGGATATGATCCCCAAGCTCAGTCACGTGCTGGTTGGCTTTTCCGGCGGCGCGGATTCCTCGGCACTTCTGCATTATCTGATGAACCGTAGCCGCGTACACGGCACCCGCGTGTCTGCCATCCACGTTAATCACGGCATCCGCGGCGAGACCGCCCTTCGGGACGAGGAGCATTGCCGCTCCGTCTGTCAGAGCTGGGGCATTCCCCTCACCGTTGTCCGCGTGGACGTTCCCTCTTTGGCAAAGGAGCAGGGAATCGGTCTTGAGGAGGCCGCCCGCAACGCCCGCTACGAAGCCTTTTACCGCGCCATGGCGGACGACCCTACGATTACTGCCGTAGCCACTGCTCATAACGCAGAGGATCACGCAGAGACCGTGCTGTTTCATCTGGCGCGGGGATGCGGGCTTGCCGGCTTGTGCGGCATTCCGCCCGTCACACCCCAAAACGTCATCCGCCCCCTGCTTCATTGCCGCAGGGAAGAAATAATTGCGTACTGTAAGGGCAATACTATCACTTATACGGAGGACGAAACCAACGGGGATACCCGTTATACAAGAAATCATATTCGCCACCGCATTCTGCCTGCCTTTGAGGAGATCAACCCGGATTATGCAGGCGCCATGTTGCGGATGGGACAGACTGTGGCGGAGGACGGCATCTATCTTGAGCAGTTGGCTGAGGAAGCGTACCGCACCTGCGTGACCGGTGATGCGGCCAAAATCCATGCGCTGACCGCCATGCCCCCGCCCATCCTCTCCCGGGTTTTGCGGCGAATGTACCGAAAGATGGGTAAGGGCGAGCTGGCTTACGTTCACGTAACCGCCTTGGTTGAAGCCCTGCACGGGGTGCGCACGGATCTTGACATCGATCTGCCGGGTGGAATTATCTTTTCGCTCTCGCGAGACGTCGCTTGCTTCCGCCAGGGAGAGGAGACCTCTCCGTTTCAGTACCCTCTGACCTTGGGCGAAAACCGCTTTGACCGCCTGAATCTGACGGTGTACCTGTCTTTTGACGGAAAGAAACCTGAATATGATGAAAATATTTACAAATTATCAACATACCAGCCCATCAATTTTGATACAATAAAAAATAAGGTTTTCATCCGCTCAAGGCAAAATGGTGACCGATACGTTACAAAGAATATGACGAAAAGTGTCAAGCGATGGATGTGCGACACCCACATTCCCCGTTGGCGCCGGGATGCGGTACCCCTGTTTTGTGACGGGGCCGGCATCGCCTACGTGCGCGGCATGGGACTCAGGGACGACCTGAAGACCGTGGAGGGCTGTAGGATTCTGCACCTGTATCTGCTTGAAAAAGATCCATATTAAGGAGACGACTATGCATAACGACGTAGAAAGAATACTCATCGACGAAAAAGAACTGGACGCCATCAACGCGAGAATTGCCGCTGAGATCGACCGGGATTATGCCGATACCGACCGCAAGCTGGTTCTCATCGGTATTTTAAAGGGAAGTGTGGTCTTCATGGCTGACTTGATGAAGAAGATTCGTCGCCAGGTGGAGATCGACTTTATGCGCGTTTCCTCCTACGGTAGCGGAACGGAATCCAGCGGACGTATCAAGATCATTCTTGACCTCCACTGCGACGATCTTGCCAGTTGTGACGTGCTGGTGATCGAGGATATTATTGACAGTGGCCGCACCCTCTCCTATCTGATCGAGTATCTGAAGCTGAACGGTGCCCATAGCGTCAAGACCTGCACGCTTCTTGATAAGCCCTCCCGCCGCCAGGTGGACTTTACGCCCGACTACATCGGTAAGGAGATCCCCGACGAGTTCGTGATCGGCTACGGCCTCGACTATGACGAGCGGTACCGCACTCTGCCCTTTGTGGGTATTCTCAAGCGGGAAGTTTATTCCGAATAATTTATGTTTCGCCGCTCCGCACGCGGCACGAGGATGGTAATGAAGAAAAATTTAAAGGTAATTATTTTTTATGCGGTGTTGATCCTGGTTATCATTATCGCCGCCACATCCCTTTTTAAGGATACCTATGAGGAAAAGGGATACAGTGATATTGTAAAATATTTTGAGAATGAACAAGTCCACAAATTTGTCGTTGATGAAAAGAACCAGCTGGTAATGGAGCTTTACACCGACAAAGAGGGCGAGTACACGTATGTGTCGTATAAGATGCGGGATCTCTCCATCTTCTATAACGACCTGAACGAAATGATTCGCAGTCAGCACCAGGCCGGCATTATTGAAAGCTACGATTATCCTGCTCCCACGGAGATTCCCTTCTGGGTAAGCATTTTGCCCTACATCATCATGGGCGTGCTCTTTATCCTGCTTTGGATCTTCATGATGAATCAGGCCTCCGGACGCAACGGCAAGATGAACTCCTTCGGCCGTGCTAAGGTCAAGACTCCCTCGGCGGATCAGAAGAAGGTCCTCTTCACCGACGTGGCCGGTGCCGACGAGGAAAAGGAGGAGCTCCGTGAGATCGTAGAGTTCTTGAAGAATCCCACCAAGTTCCAGAAGCTGGGCGCAAAGATCCCCCACGGCGTATTGCTGATGGGCCCTCCCGGTACGGGTAAGACCCTCCTTGCCAAGGCCGTTGCCGGCGAGGCCGGCGTGCCCTTTTACTCCATCTCCGGCTCGGATTTCGTTGAGATGTACGTAGGTGTGGGTGCCTCCCGCGTTCGCGATCTGTTTGAAACCGCAAAGCGCTCTCCCTCCAGCATCATCTTCATTGATGAGATCGACGCCGTAGGTCGCCACAGAGGTGCAGGCCTCGGCGGCGGACACGACGAGCGTGAGCAGACCCTCAACCAGCTGCTGGTTGAAATGGACGGCTTTGAGTCCGGCGACGGCGTTATCGTGATTGCCGCCACCAACCGTCCCGACATTCTTGACCCCGCCCTTCTTCGTCCCGGCCGCTTTGACCGTCAGGTTACGGTCAACTATCCCGATATTGCCGGACGCGAAGAGATTCTTAAGGTTCACGCAAGAAATAAGCCTCTTGAGGCCGGCGTGGATCTGAAGTCCATCGCCAAGACCACCGCCGGCTTCACCGGTGCGGATCTGGCAAACCTCTTGAACGAGGCCGCCCTGCTGGCCGCAAGACGCGGCAAGAGCCTGGTCGGTATGGACGATATGGAGGACGCCTTCATTAAGGTGCTGGCCGGCCCCCAGAAGAAGTCCATGGTTCGCAAGGAAAGCGAAAAGAAAAAGACCGCCTATCACGAGGCCGGTCACGCCATCCTCGCTCACGTGCTTCCCACCCAGGACCCCGTACAGCAGATCTCCATTATCCCCAGCGGCAATGCCTTGGGCTACACTCTCAATCCTCCCGTGGAGGATCGGCAGAGCGTTTACAAGCAGGAGCTTAAGGAGCGCATTGCCATGCTTCTTGCCGGCCGTGCCGCAGAGGAGCTGATCTTTGAGGACGTATCCGGCGGCGCCTCCAACGATATCCAGCGCGCCACTGCTACCGCAAAGCAGATGGTTATTAAGCTGGGTATGAGTGAGGTCATCGGTCTCCGCTCCTTCGGTAGCGGCGACGGCGAGGAGGTCTTCCTCGGCCGCGACTTCTCCAACTCTCAGGATTATTCCGACGAGACGGCGGCTAAGATCGATAACGAGATCCACCGTATCATCAGCGAGGCCTATGAGACCGCCAAGACCGTTCTCCGTGAGAACATGGATAAGCTTCACTTTGTTGCTGAGTTCCTGGTTCGTAACGAGGTTATGGACGGCGAGCAGTTCAAGGCTGCCATGGACGGTGAGCCCACCTTTGAGGAGCTTGAGGAGATGGCAAATGCCAAGCGCCGCAAGAGCCGCGAGGAGAACGATATCCGCCACAGAGAGCAGAAGGAAGAGGAGGAGCGTCTCAACCGTGAGGAGGAGGCCCGCCAGCGTGAAGAGGCGGCCAGAAACCGCATGGAGCACGACCCCTACGACTTCCCGAAGGACTGACTTGAATAAAAATGAAATCCCCACGCCCCTCAGGGTGCGTGGGGATTTTTGTGTAAAAAAGTGAGACAGCCGCCATTTGCGTGGTTGACGGCGCTCGGTTTTTATGGTAGAATGAGTACAACAATTCAAAGACTGGAACGGTAAGGAGAACGCCCGTGAAAAAAATTCACCTGATCAACCCCTGCGCCGGCCACGGTAAGGGCAAAAAAATCCTCGAAAAGCTGAAGGAAAGCGGTACGGCAGACGAAATCTACGTGCCCAAATCGTCCGAGGACTTTTCTGCTTATATTGCCAAGCGAGCCGCGGAGGAGGAAAACGTTCACTTCCAGGTTTACGGCGGTGACGGCACCGTGTACGATACGGTAAACGGCATCATGGCAGCCGAAGACCGTAAAAACGTGTCCTTTGGCGTTACCCGCATGGGTAGCGGCAACGATTTTGCCCGCAGCTTTGCGGGAGACGAGCCCCGTCCCATCGATTTGATCAAATTCAACGGTCGCTACAGCGCCAATATGCTGAACATCGGCTTCGACTGCTCCGTGGCCATGCGCTCGCACCAGTTTAAAAAGAGCCCCATCGTCAGCGGAAGCATGGCGTATATTCTGGGCGTGGTCAGCGAGCTTGCACACAAAAAGCCCCTGATTACCTCCGTGCGGCTGGAGCTGGCAGACGGTACGGTCAAAACCCTGAACAACCATGCCTTTCTGTTCATTGCCATTGCTAACGGCCAGTTCTGCGGCGGCGGCTTTAAGGGTGCGCCCGTTGCCTCCACCGACGACGGCCTCCTTGACGTATTGCTGGTGCATGATATGAATCGTCGGGACTTTGTCAAGCTGGTGGCTGATTACCGGAATGGCACCCATATCGATCCGGAAACCGGACGGCCGGCAAAAAAATTTGAGGACAGGCTTTTGTATGAAAAGTGCCGATCCGTCTATATTGACCGATTGGAGCACGTCTGTGCCGACGGTGAGATCCTGCCCGCCCAATCCCTCACGGTCACCGTAGAGCCTACCGCGCTGGTGTATGCACCCAACCTCGGTTGCCTGCCCGACGACCTCTCCTCCTTGACGGAAGAGAAGGAGCCGGAGCTGATCTCATAAAAACAAACAGAGCAAGAGTGGAAGGCTTATCTCCTTTTACTCTTGCTCGTTCTGCTTGTATGGGGCTCAGGCATAGCTCAACCGCATTTGTTCGGTCCTGTGTGACACATGCGCCGTTGTCCGTTTGCACTGTTTATGGAGATTGCTTGTTGCATAAATTGTGCAAAATAAACCAATTTTCCCTTCAATTGCCACAAATTTGGCCTAAAGTGTTTTATTTTGCAGAAAAGTGTGTTATTATAGTTTTGAATGGATTTTTGAGAACGGTGGTGATACGGTCCGTGCGACATGAAAAATCTTGCGGTGCAGTCATTTTGCATCGTAGCGGAAACAGCATGAAGGTTCTTTTGATCAAAAACCGCTCCGGCAACTGGTCCTTCCCCAAGGGTCATGTGGAAAAGGGTGAAACCGAATACGAGACCGCCCTTCGCGAGGTAAAGGAGGAGACCTCTCTCTCCGTCGTTCTTGAGGATGGTTTCCGGGAGGAGTCCACGTATCGGATCGGTCGCAATACGGAAAAGCTGGTGGTTTATTTTTTGGCCTTCTCCGAGACCCTTCACGTAAAGATTCAGTACCAGGAGATCTCCGCTTACAATTGGGTTGACGTTAAGAACGCCGCCGAGGCCATTTCTTTTGATAACGACCGCCGCATCCTCCAGAATGCGCTGGAGTTTATCGCCCAAAGAGAAGCAAAGTAAAATAAGAACACGGAAGCAGATTCGCTTCCGTGTTTTTTCTTATTCTTCAACTGTTTCAACCGGTGCAGGGCAGGCCTCAAGAACGAAGGAGACCACGTCCCGGTAGACGGATTCCTTGTCGGCCTCGTTAAGGATCTCGTGTCGCATCTCCGGGTAGAGGATGGATCGCACGTCGCGGTAGCCCATGTCCTTCATAAACCGAACGGCATCATGGAATTTCTTGGGTGAGACAATGCAGGGGTCCTTCTCGCCCGCAATAAACAAAACGGGCATGGTCTTGTGCTTCACGTTCCAAAGGCCAGGACGGTATACGTCACGCATCAGCCGGAACAGAGTACCAAAGCCCCCGGCCGTAAAGCAGAAGCCGCACAGGGGATCGTTGCGATAGGCCTCGTTTGACTCCTCCACGGTAGAAAGCCAGGAGAAATTGGGCCCGTAGGAGGAAAAGGCCATTTTGTCAAGGAAGGGCGAGGGATGCTTTTTGCCCTTGAACAAGCCGATCAGATCCGCCAGCAGAATACCTGCGCCGGCCGCCGGATTGGAGGAGGGAGAGCCGCAAACGATCAACCGGTCGATCAGCTGGTCGTATTCCTCCGCAAAGCGGCGCACCTCAAGGGAGCCCATGCTGTGCCCCATCAATACGTAGGGCAGGGAGGGAAAGCGCTCTTTGATAAAATCACAGATCGCCAGAAGATCCCGCCGCAGGGCAGGGTAGCCGCCCTCCATATAGCCAAGCTCATCCTTTGATAAAATGCTCTCGCCGTGTCCGCGGGTGTCAAAAATAAGGGACGCGATGCCATGCTCCGCCAGATGCTCCATAAAGGCAAAGTACCGTTCCTTGTGCTCCGCCATGCCGTGTACGATCTGTACGATGGCAACGGGATCACCCTTCGGCAGGCAAAGCGAGCCGTATAGTTCGCGGGATTCCGCGCGGGATGTCAGTATGATTTTTTCCATAAGAGTCCTTTCCGTCGACCTGAGCCGAGCAAAACAAGCGTTCTTCTGTACTCATCATACCACAATTCGGGGGCAAAGCGCAAGATTAAAACGCGAATTCACCGCAACGGATGCGGATCTTTTTGCCCTCCGCCACAATTTTCACCACGTCTCCCGCCCGGATCTGCCCCGAAAGGATCCCGTCCGAGAGCGGATTTTCCACCCGCCGCACAATGGCACGCCGCAAGGGACGCGCTCCGTTGTCCCGATCGGTGCCCTCGCTTATGAGCAGATCTACGGCAGAGTCCTCAAATTGTACCTGAATTCCCACGCGCTGCAGCTTCTCTTCCGTCTCCGCCAGTAGCCGTCGGGCAATTTTCTGCAGAGCCTCCCGCCCCAGCGGCTGAAAGATCACGGTTTCGTCGATCCGATTCAAAAACTCCGGCCGAAAGGTACGCTTCAGCGCTTGCCTTACCGCCTCATCCTCCCGCTCTCGCAGGTGAATTTCACTCCCTGCGCCAAACCCGGGCGAAAGACCGCCCGCCCGATCCGCCCCAAGATTCGACGTCAGAATCAGTACGGTGTTTTTAAAGTCCACCACCCGTCCTTGCGCATCGGTCAGCCGCCCGTCTTCCAGAATCTGCAAAAGCAAACTGAAAAGATCTCCGTGTGCCTTCTCAATTTCGTCAAACAGTACTACAGCGTACGGGTGACGCCGCACCTGCTCCGTCAGCCGTCCGCCGTCCTCGTACCCCACGTATCCGGGCGGCGCACCGATCAGCTTTGCCACGCTGTGGGGCTCAGTGTATTCGGACATATCCAGCCGGATCAGCGAGCCCTTTCGATACATGGCCTCCGCCAAAGCACAGGCCAGCTCCGTCTTGCCTACACCGCTCCGGCCGAGGAACAGAAAAGAGCCCACAGGCCGACGGACATCCTTCAGCCCAGCCCACCCCCGTCGGATGGCGTAAACCACCGCGTCCACCGCCTCATCCTGACCGATGATTCGCTCCTTCAGTCGCTCGCCCAAGGTGAGCAGAGCCACATCCTCTCCCGCACCTCCATGCCGTACGGGAATCCCGGTCCATTGAGCCACCACCGCCTCAATATCCGTTTCCTCCACCGTCGGCATTTTACAGCTCTCATCATCCTTGCCCCGCCGTTCCTCCCGGAGGGCTTTTTCCTTGTCTCTAAGAATGGCCGCCAGCTCAAAGTCCTGTGCCAGAATGGCCGCTTCCTTTTCCCGCGTGGCCGCGTCGATCTGCTGCTCCAGCACAAAAAGGCTGGAGTCCTCTCCGTGAGCGCGCAGGCGACAGCGGGATGCCGCCTCGTCCATCAGATCAATGGCCTTGTCGGGCAAAAATCGGTCGGGGATGTATCGCGCCGAAAGGGAGACCGCCGCCCGGATGGCCTCATCGGTGATCCTCAGCCCGTGATGCGCCTCATACCGGGGGCGTAGTTCCGTCAGGATCGCACACGCACCCGCCTCATCCGGCTCATCCACCGTAATGGGCTGGAACCGACGCTCCAGTGCCGGATCCTTTTCAATGTACCGCCGATATTCCTCCACGGTGGTGGCACCGATCATCTGTACCTCGCTTCGCGCCAGCGCCGGCTTTAAAATGTTGGCCGCATCAATGGCACCCTCTGCCGCACCGGCTCCCACAATGGTGTGGAGCTCATCCACAAACAAAACGACCTCCGGGTTTTTTCGAACCTCCGTCAAAATGCCCTTCAACCGATCCTCAAATTCGCCCCGATACTTTGCCCCGGCCACCATGGAGGAAATGTCCAGAGCCACCAAAACACATCCGCGCAAATTCTCCGGCACTCGTCCCCGGACGATCCGCTCAGCCAAGCCCTCCACCACCGCCGTCTTACCAACTCCTGCCGCACCGATCAGACAGGGATTGTTTTTGGTTCGGCGGGATAGAATCTGGATCAGCCGCTCCGTCTCCCGTTCCCGCCCTGTCACCGGATCCAGCCGCCCTTGCGCGGCCAGCGCCCGAAGGTTCCGTCCGTATTGGGAGAGAAGGGGTGCATTTGGAACAGCCAATTCCATGCCGGGCTTGCTTTTGCTTACACGTCCGCCCGGCGCCTTCTCTGTGGTCGCCCGGAGAAGGGCTGTGAGGTCGGCGCATAGCTCCGGTATATCCGCCCCCAAGGCAGAAAGCAGACGGACGGCCATGCAGTCAAACTCATCCAGCATTGCATCCAGTAAATGCTCCGTCCCAATGGTTGCCCGTCCTTGCTCCAAGGCCGACACCCCGGCATGCTCAATGATCTTTTTCAGCCTCGGCGTCATATCCGAGGCTGAAACTGTGCTGGGAACCCCCTTGCCGTAGGCCTCCGTCAGCTTTTTTGTGACCCCATCGCAGGAAATTCCGTGGGCGAGGAGAAATTTGCCCGCCGTCGTGCCCGTGTCGGCCAAAAGCCCCAGGAGCAAATGCTCCGAGCCCACGTAGGAGTGCCCAAGCGCCTTGGCCGAGGTAAGGGAAGCGCTCAGAGCATTTTGTGCTTTTTGTGTAAATTTTACTGCCATACTATACCGCCCGCATCAAGATTCCTTTCCATCATATCCCAAGGAATGGGGTTTTATTCTCTATTTGCTGTCGCGGAGCAATTTTTCGTAGTCCTCGGCGATCCGTCGCCGCACGGGTAGAGTCAGCCGCCCGTCGGGTGTAAATCCCGCCTTTTCCTGAAACTCTACCACCGCCGCGCGGGTGGGCTCGTCGTACTGCCCGGTCACTGCAAGCCCGTCGGATAACCCGTAATTGCCCCCCAAAGCAGAGAGCATGATCTGCAAAATGCGGATGTAAGAGTCCTCCAGTCCGGAGGAGACGTATTCATACACCGGCGGATGCAGTTGGGATGAGACTGTCGGGTGGATAAAATCCGTCAGAACGGCTCCTTCTCCTTGCAAAAGCACCCATGTTCTCAGATCAACCACCCCGTCGGGCTCAAGGCCAAAGTCCGTCTGGAACTCCCGAACCGCTGTGCGGGTGTTTGTGCCGTAAATTCCGTCCACGGGAATCAAAGCAGCCCCGGACAGATAATAGGCGCGATCCCGCAGAATCTCTTGCACCTGCCGTACCGCCGCCCCCTCGTCGCTGAATAAAAAATAGGCCATAGCTCCTCCTTACCGAATGTCGTAGCCGGGATATTGTCCCGTGGAGGTCTGCGCGCCCCCGTAAAGATCCCGATAGGTGGCGGCAATGGAGTTCCAGAGGGTGGAGCCCACAAAGCCGGTGGGCGTCAGGCCGAAGACGGATTCGTAAGCCGATACCGCTCGCTCCGTTGCCGGCCCGAATACCCCGTCCACCTCCACCTTTGGGATCTGGGTGTAGGTGTTTGAAATAAAGTTCAGATACGTCTGCAGGGTGCGCACCGGCTCGCCCCGGGAGCCGTTCCGCAAGGGATAACCGGGGTAGACCTCCGTCACCCCATCCAAATAGCCCGGGGGCAGGGAATCCACAATGCCCCGGTACGCCCGATACAGAGTGTCCCACGTGCGGGTGTCCACCACCCCCGTCTCGGGCAGGGCGTAAATGTTCTGAAAGACCCGCACGGCCCGTTCCGTTGCCGGCCCGAAGATCCCGTCAATGATCAGGGCGGGGATGGCGCTGTTGTAAAGAGACAGAAAGCTCAGGAAAAACTGCAGCTCCCGTACCCCATCGGAGGTACTTCCCTCCGATAGCTCCGTATCGAAAATCGGCGTTACGTCGGTGACGGAAATTCCCTCCGAGGAGAGGTCGCTGATTTTTTTTACCGCAAAGTAGATCCGCTGGATGCTGTACCACGTGGCCTTGCCCACAATGCCGTCGGGATCCAAGGAGAATATCCGCTGGAATTCCCGCACCGCTTCCTCAGTTTCCGGTCCAAAAATACCGTCCGCGTTACGGATCTTGGGAATGGACGGGTAGTTTTTGGAGATGCGATTCAGTCGGATCTGAACCTGCCGTACGTCATCTCCCACCACCCCAAGGTCAAGCAACCGCCCGGGATAGCTCTCTCCCGGCTCTCCTACGGGAGCGTTGCGCACAATACGAATGTTGTCGCCATAGTAATAGCGCAAAATCTCGTAGGGCGTGTAGCCCTGCCGCGCAAGGGAAACGCTTCCCCATTGGGAGAGCCCCCCGCAGGTGGTGCGCACGCCGTCGCAGTATTGGGCAAAATACGGCTCTACGGCGTTGCCCTGGGTCAGATAGTTATCAAAGATCTCATCTACGATTTGGCTTATGTTTTCAAAAATATCACGCCCGTACACAAAGGATTGGTCGGTGGCGGTGGAGTTTGTAATGTCAAAATTATATCCGCGGGAGCGGTAAAACTCTGTGTAGACCCGATTGAGGGCATAGGAGACCTGGGCGTAAATGTTGGCACGGAGGGCACTCTCCGGCCAGGTGGGATAAATTTCGCTGGAGGCCACATTTTTTATGTAGTCCGCAAAGGGAACGGTCACATTCTGCGCCGCCGTATCGGGCGGTCCCAGGTGAACGGTGATGGCCTCCGGTATAATCGGTGTCAGTGGTGGCATGCCTCCTCCTTAAAGCTCGCCGTTCTTCGGCGTGGTCTGCACCCGTGGCGGAAATTCCGGTGTGGCGGAATCCGGGCTGCCGTACTCAGCCAAAGGAATCAGATCCATGGGCTGAATGGAGGTGACTCCTTCAAAAATCGGCACCTCGTTCTCCTCCGCATAATAGTATCCGTCTTTTCGCACCGTTACGGAATAGGTGGTGTAGGGTGTCAGCTGTCCCGGCACCTCGGACAGTCCCTCTGCCACCGTGGGCAAAAGTACACGCGGTGTCTGCCCGGTGGCATCGGTCCGTAGGGAATACAGCACGTATTGATTCTCTGCTTCCCCCTCCGTGCCGTAGATCAGTACTTGCGCCCCCTCTAAGGGTAAAGCGCCAAGAGCGGTGGTAACTGTTACCAAAAGCCGCCCAAAATGTTCATTCTGTGCTTCCAAAACAAAAACCTCCTCCATGGTGTTTGTTCCATTATATGCACCCGACAGCCTCCATGCCAAAAGAAAAAGCGGCGACCCCGAATAGGGTCGCCGCATGGCGTTTTATTTTGCTAAGGATGCAAGAATGTCCGCGATCCGCTCGCTGGCATGGCCGTCGCCGTAAGGGTTGACTGCCCGTGCCATGGTGCCGTAGACCTCGGCATCGTCGAGGAGTCGGGCGGTCTCCCGCACGACCGTGTCGATGTCCGTTCCCACGATCTTTACCGTGCCGGCCTCCACCGCCTCCGGCCGTTCCGTCTCCTCGCGGAGCACCAGCACCGGCTTGCCAAGGGAGGGAGCCTCCTCCTGAATTCCGCCGGAATCCGTCAGAATGCAGTAAGAGCGCTGCATCAGATTGTGCATATCCGTCAAGTCCACCGGGTCGGTCAGCACGATCCGCTCCTGTCCCGCCAGCAGCGGGATCACCGTGTTGCGAACGGCGGGGGAGGGATGCACCGGGTAGATGAACACCACGTCCGGATACTTGTCGCGGAGCGCCAGCACCGCACGGCAGATCCGCTCAATGCCGCCGTTCTGATTTTCTCTGCGGTGAGCGGTCATGGCAATGTAACGCCGTCCGTCGCTGAAGTCCAGTGCGCGCAGATCCTCGCTGTGGAACGCATAATTCTCACTTACCGTATACCGGAAGGTGTCCAGCACCGTGTTTCCCGTTACGTATACGTTTTCCGTAACGCCCTCTGCCGCCAGATTCCGACGGTTCTTTTCCGTGGGGGCAAAGTGATAGGTGGCCAGCTTTCCGGTCAGATTGCGGTTCATCTCCTCGGGATAAGGGGAGTAGCGGTCGTAGGTGCGCAGACCGGCCTCTACGTGACCCACGGGGATCTTGTGGTAAAAGGCAGAAAGCGCGGCGGCAAAGCTGGTGGAGGTGTCGCCGTGTACCAGCAAAACGTCGGGTGCGCATTCGTTCAGAATCTTATCCATACCGAGGAGAATGTCGGAGGTAATGGAGGAAAGGGTCTGGGAGGGCTTCATAATGTTCAGATCGTAGTCTGCCTTAACCCCGAAAAATTCATTTACACCGTCCAAAAGTTCCCGGTGCTGAGCAGTTAAGAGTACAATGCTCTCAATGTCCTCCCGCGCCTCCAGCTCCCGAACCAAGGGGCACATTTTAATGGCCTCCGGACGGGTACCGTATACGCTCATTACTTTCAGCTTCTTCATAGCTCCTCCTGTTGCTCGGCCAGACGGGCGATCTCCTCGCCGTACGCGGCGCGGAACAGCTCGTCGATCCGTTGGATGTCGTTTTTCAAATGTAAATAGCCAAACAGGCACTCAAAGCCCGTGGCACGCTTGTATTCGTTTAAGGTCGCGCTCTTCGGCGGGGTCAGGTGGGAATTTTTTCCCCGCTTGAATACGTCGGTCTCCTCCTCCGTCAGAAGGGGAAGGATCACCTTGACCGCCTCGCTTTGCCGTTGGGCGGTGACAAAGGAAAGCGCCACACGGTTCAGGGCGGCCGATCGGGTCAGCCGATGGGTCACAAGATACTCTCGCACCTTAACCTCAAGCACCGCATCCCCAAGATAGGCCAGTGCCTGGGATGTCATCTGATAAGCGTCCATACTACCACCCTTTCTGCCCGTTGACCGTCCCGCGGGTCACAGACCCGAGTACGGCGGAATTCTTAACAAGTATACCATAAAAAAGCAGGAATAGCAACATAAAAACTTGAAATCTTAGGCCAGCTGTGGTAGAATAAAAGAGGAAACCATCTGTAGCGGAGGGAATTATGATATACGACATTGCAATAATCGGTGCCGGTGTAACCGGTGCCATGACTGCGTACTATTTAGCAAAGTACGATCTTCACGTAGCCGTCCTTGAAAAGAACTCGGACGTAGCGTCCGGTACTACCAAGGCCAATTCCGCCATTGTTCACGCCGGCTTTGATGCCAAGCCCGGCACCAAAAAGGCTGCCCTCAACGTGAAGGGCTGTGCCATGATGGAGACCTTGACCGAGACCTTGGGTGTCCACTATAAAAAATGCGGCTCCTACGTTCTCGGCTTCTCCGACGGAGATAAGGACCGCCTTGAAGAACTGAAGGCGCGTGGTGAGCAGAACGGCGTACCGGAGCTTTCCATCCTTTCGGGTGAGGAGCTGAGAAAAAAGGAACCCAACCTCTCCCCGGAGGTCAAATGGGCCCTCAGTGCTCCAACCGCGGGCATCGTCTGTCCCTACGACTTGACTCTTGCCTTGGCGGAAAACGCTGCCTCCAACGGTGTGGATTTCTATTTTGATTTTCCCGTTTGCGCGGTTCGCCGCGCAGGCGAGACCTACGTCCTTGAAGGAAACGGCAGGGAAGTAGAGGCACGCTATATCGTCAACGCCGCAGGTCTTGCCTCGGCGGATATGGCAACTCTTTTGGGCGAGGAGAATTTCCCCGTCACTATTTTGCCCCGCCGCGGCGAGTATATGCTTTTGGATCGCGCCGAGGGAGCCTTCGTTTCCGCTACCATGTTCGTCCTGCCCGATGAGCGCGGCAAGGGAATTTTGATCTCCCCCACCGTGGACGGCAATCTGATCGTGGGCCCCAATGCCCAACTGGTTGAGGATCGTGAGGATCGCGCCACCACCGATGCCGGCCTTGCGGAGATCACCGCCGGTGCCAGACGCATTGCTCCCGGCGTAAATCTTCGCGCCGTTATCACCTCCTTCGCCGGCGTTCGCTCTACCCCCTCCACCGGCGACTTCTATCTTGAAATTTCCGAGCAGTGCCCCCACGTGATCCACGCGGTCGGCATTGAATCCCCCGGACTTGCTTCCTCTCCTGCCGTTGGCGAGTACATCGTATCCCTCCTTGCCAAGGACGGCGTGGTCCTGCGCGAGAAGGAGACGTACGTTAAGGAGCGCCGCCCCGGCGGCAACCGCCCCCTCTTCCGTGACCTCAGCGAGGCGGAAAAGCAGGCGCGTATTAAGGAAGACCCCGCCTACGGCAAGATCGTCTGCCGTTGCGAGACCATCACCGAGGGTGATATTTTAGATGCCATCCGCCGCCCCGTGGGTGCGCGGAATCTGGATATGGTCAAGCGCCGCGTCCGCGCCGGCATGGGCCGCTGTCAGGGCGGCTTCTGCTCCCCCCGCGTTGCGGAGCTGTTGGCCTCGGAGCTTAAGGTTCCCCTCAGTACCATCACCAAAACCGGCGGCGGATCCTATCTGCTGACCGAAAAGACCAAGTAAGGAGGAAACGACAGTGAAAAAGAAGATCGTAGTCATCGGCGGCGGCCCCGCCGGCCTTGCGGCCGCTCTGTCTGCCGCAAAACACGGTGTTTCCCCCTCGGATATTCTGATCCTGGAGCGCGACCGTGAGCTGGGCGGCATTCTCAACCAATGCATCCACGCCGGCTTCGGCCTCCACTACTTCGGCGAGGAGCTGACCGGCCCGGAGTATGCCTCCCGCTTTGTGGAACAGGTTCAGGCGGCGGAGATCGAGTATGCTACCGATAGCATGGTTCTCTCCCTTGCTGAGGACCGTACCGTTACCTTCGTCTCTCCTAAATACGGCTTCTGTACCGTAGAGGCCGAGGCCGTTATTTTGGCTATGGGCTGTCGGGAGCGCACCCGCGGTGCCCTGAATATCCCCGGCACCCGTCCGGCCGGTATCTATTCTGCCGGCACGGCACAGCGCTACGTCAACATTGACGGCTATCTCCCCGGCCGCGAGGTGGTCATCCTCGGCTCCGGCGACATCGGCCTTATTATGGCACGCCGCCTTACTCTGGAGGGAGCTAAGGTCAAGCGCGTATGTGAGCTGATGCCCTATTCCGGCGGCCTTGCCCGTAACATTGCCCAGTGTCTGAACGATTTTGATATTCCGCTCTACCTTTCCCATACCGTAACCAAGATCCACGGACGGGAGCGCGTCGAGGGCGTAACCATTTCTCAGGTGGATGAAAACCGCCGTCCCATTCCCGGCACGGAGGAATTCGTTTCCTGCGACACTCTTCTGCTTTCCGTTGGTCTCATTCCCGAGAATGAGCTAACCCGTGGCGCCAACATCCGCCTGGATCCCGTCAGCGGCGGTGCCGTGGTGGATCAGCACTGCGAGACGGAAAAGCCCGGCATCTTTGCCTGCGGCAACGTGCTCCACGTGCACGACCTGGTGGACTTCGTTTCAACCGAAGCAGAAAACGCCGGTGCCTCCGCCGCCCGCCTGGTGCTTAACGGTGCCGAGGAGGCACAAAACGTCTGCCCCATCAAGGTGCAGAATCACGTGCGCTATTCCGTGCCCCAATCCGTCCGTGCCTATGAGACCCCGGACGAAAAGGTGCGCATTCTCTTCCGCGTGGATAATAACTACCGCAACGTAAAAACCGTTCTCACCGCGGACGGCGTGGTGATCGCGTCCAAAAAGCGCATGGTCGTAGCCCCCGGCGAGATGGAGAGCCTTGAGGTCAAGGGCGACGCCCTGAAAAAGCTGTATCAGGCAAAGGAAGCCATTCTTTCCTTGGCCGAAGTGTAAGGAGGACACTGTGAAAAAGGAATTTACCTGTATTGTATGTCCCGCCGGCTGTCCGCTTACCGTCGAGCTGGATGAGGACGGCGTAGTCGTTTCCGTTACCGGCAATACCTGCCGCCGCGGCGAGATTTACGCAAAGGAAGAGCTGACCGATCCCCGCCGCACCCTTACCAGCACCGTTAAGCTGGAGGGCCGGGAGCTGGCCATGCTGCCCGTCCGTACCGACAAGGGCATCCGGAAGGACGCCATGGCCGAGGCAATGGAGATTTTAAAAACCGTCACCGTCAAGCTTCCCATCAAGCGCGGCGACGTGATCCTCGAAAACTTCACCGAAGAGGGCATCTCCCTCATCGCCTGCAAAAATATGGACTAAACAAACGGAGCTGTCCTGCGACAGCTCCGTTTTTCCTTGAAGACGGTATCGGTTTGTGATATAATAGAGAAAAAAGTAGAAGGAGGCTTTATGACTGAAATATCGGTTAAAACAAGAGGAAGCTCCTCGCCCCAAGGCAAGCCTCGCGTCTGGTTCTGCGCACATCCGGAGGATTACGCATTCTACCTCGAGCCTGTTTCCGAGGAAATCCTCGCAAAACAAAACTGCGCTTTTTATTACGAGAAAGCCTCCCTTCAGCCTTGTGATACGGAAAAGCTTCTTTCGGAGCTTTCTCAGATCAATCTGTTCGTCATGCCTGTAACCGCCCGATTGCTCACAACAAAAAATCGGGCTCTGGACGTAGAGTTTGCCTATGCCGTGGAGCATCATATTCCCGTCCTGCCCCTCATGCAGGAGCAAGGGCTGGAGTCCCGCTTCAACGAAGCCTGCGGCGACCTCCAGTTTCTTGATAAAAATCAGCGGGACGAAACTGCGATCAGCTATGACGAAAAGCTGGAGAAATACCTCGCCTCCGTTTTGGTCAGTGACGAGCTGGCAGAGAAGGTCCGTGCGGCCTTTGACGCTTATATTTTCCTCAGTTATCGCAAAAAGGATCGTAAATACGCCCAAGAGCTGATGCGCCTGATTCATGAAAACGATTTTTGTCGGGATATTGCCATCTGGTACGATGAATTTCTTACCCCCGGCGAAAATTTCAACGATTCCATTGCCGAAGCCCTCAAAAAAAGTAAGCTCTTTGCTCTTGCCGTTACCCCAAATCTGGTCAACGAGAAAAACTACGTTATGACCGTGGAATATCCGGAGGCGGTAAAGGTCGATAAGACGATTCTCCCGATGGAGCTGGTCTCCACCGATGCGGATGCCCTGCGTGAAAGCTATCCGGGCATTCCCGCATGTACGAACGCCTACGATCCGGAGGATTTGGCCTCCACGTTGCATTACGCACTGGAATCCATTGCTCTGCGAGAAAACAACAACGATCCCAAGCATAATTTCTTCATCGGATTAGCTTATCTGAGCGGCATCGACGTGGAGGTTAATCACAAAAGAGCCGTATCGCTCCTTACCGGCGCGGCGGAAGCCGGCCTGCCCGAGGCCATGAGTAAGCTGATCAATATGTACCGCACCGGAGAAGGCGTTGTACGGGACTACAATACGTCCGTTCAATGGCAAAAGCGGTTGGTGGAGTATCGCAGAGAAGCATACGCAGCGTGCACCTCGGAGGATAACACCTGGTACTACGTGGAGGAGCTGTGGAATCTGGTCGAGGCCCTGCTCGCTTTGCACACATACGGGGACGCACGGATGGTATGTGAGCAGACGGTGAGGATCGCTACCGACCTGGTCGATCGCTTTGACCACCCATGGAGCCGACGGCAGCTGGCGAGGGCATACCACCTGCTGGGTCAGGTTTCTGCCGCTGAGGGCAGATCGGAGATGGCAAAAGAGTGTTATTTAAAAGCTCTGGTAACTGTTGAACCCTTGGAGAATGTGGGTGGATTTACCGGCACCGTGTTCCGGCGGGATGATTCTTCCGACTGCTTGGCGCTGGCCGATCTCTCCATGGTGCGGGGCGACTTTGCCGAGGCTGAGGACTACCTTCGGAAGGCCATTGCGATCCGGGAGGATTTGGCAAAGGAAAAGAAAACGCCTGAGGCGCGCAGAGACCTTTCGACAGCCTACAGCCGGATAACCGAGCTTTATCTTATGCAAGGCCGCGCCGATGCGGCGGAACCGTATCAGACAAAAGGCTTAGCTATAAACGAAACCTTGGCCGCGGAGTTGAAAACCGCGCCCGTCCGCCGGAATTTGTCCGTTGACTACGAAAAAATGGGCGACATTGCCGATCAGAGAAGCAATCGAACAGAAGCGAGGGAGTATTACCTGAAAAGCTTGGCCATTCGAAGGGAGCTGTCCAAGGAGACCGAGACCTTGGAATCTTATCGGGATTGCTTTGCCATTCTCAGCCGACTGGGTAACCTTTCCGAGATGGAAAACGAGATGAGCGAGGCATCGGACTATTATGCAGAGTGCTTGAAGCTCAGCGAAATGCTGGCCGAACGGGCGAGCACCGTGGAATCGCTCCATGATTTAGCCATCGCCTGCTATAATATGGCCTCCGTTGAATCGGGGGAACGACAGCGGGAGCTTTTTTGTAAAGCGCTCTCTATCTGGGAGGATCTGGTGCGCCGCAACCCGGAAAACGTGATGTTTTCACGCGGCCTCCTTGCGGTAAAGCAAGCGCTTGCCCAAATGGAATAAGGGTATTCAAAGAGAAACGGGAGAGATCTCCCTGTCCGAAAACAAAAAAGAAGCACTTGCAAAAGCAAGTGCTTCTTTTTTTTGGTGCCGGTGATCGGGGTCGAACCGATACGGTATCACTACCACAGGATTTTGAGTCCAGCACGTCTGCCAATTCCATCACACCGGCGTACCGACGGAAATGATTATATCATACCGCACGGGATATTTCAAGAGTTTTTTTTATTTTTGTAAAAATTCTTTTTTTCTCGCGGATAGTGGTTGATTTGTTGCGCGGAATGATGTATAATGATTCATATTTACCATTTTACCTTGGTAAAGTTTTGCGCCCGAGGGGCATTGGAGGCAATATGAAAGGAATCGCAATTTTAGGCTTCGGAAACATCGGCAGCGGTGTGGCCGACCTGATCGAGAAAAATAAATCCATTATCGAAAAGGCCGTTTCCGACACGGTAGAAATTAAATATTTGGTGGATTTGAGGGATTTCCCCGATTCGCCGTATGCGGATAAGATCGTTCACGATCTTACCCCCGTCCTGTCCGACCCGGAGGTGTCCGTTGTAGTGGAGACCATGGGCGGCTCCCATCCCGCCTATGAATTCAGCCTTGCCATTATGGAGGCAGGGAAGAGCGTCGTTACCTCCAACAAGGAGGTTGTGGCCAACTTTGGTACCGAGCTTTTGGCGGCCGCCGGGAAGAACGGCGTCAGCTACTGCTTTGAGGCCAGTGTAGGCGGCGGTATTCCCATTATCCGCGCCTTCAAAACCAGCCTTCTCTCCGACGGCGTAGTGGATATCTGCGGTATTCTCAACGGAACCACCAACTATATCCTTACTCAGATGAAGGAAAATGGCACTCCCTTCGCCGATGCCCTGGCAGAGGCACAGCGCTTAGGCTATGCCGAGCCCGATCCCTCGGCGGATATTGACGCCATCGACACCCAGCGTAAGACCTGCATCCTCTGCGCTCTTGCCACCGGACAGCTGGTAAACCCGGAAAATATCCATACCAAGACCCTGCGTAACGTCTCCACCGACGATATTGCCGGTGCAGAAAAGGCCGATGCCGTAATTAAGCTCATCGGCCGCGCCACCGTTCGCGAGGATGGGAAGGTCAACCTTTCCGCTAAGCCCAGTATGGTTCGTAAGTCCAACCCCTTGGCCACCATCCGGGACGTATACAACGGCATTTACGTAAAGACCGCGCTGACCGGTGACTTGATGTTCTACGGCCGCGGTGCCGGTAAATTCCCCACCGCAAGCGCCGTTGTCTCTGACGTGATCAACGTTCTGACCGGCGCCGACCAGCGCCTGACCCCTTGGACCCGTGCCGAGGCCGATTATATTGCTCCGGCCGACGCCTGCGTGACCGAGCGTTATCTCCGCGTACCCGCTGACGTTGCCGCCGAGGCGAATAAGCTTTTTGCGGATGCCACCAAGCTTTCTCCCACCGAGTTCCTCTGCGTCGCCGAGACCGAGGCCTCCTTCCTTGCGAAGGTAGCCCCCCTCGCCCCCGAGGCCATCTACGATCTGATCGGATAATTTTTAAGAGCCGCAAGGGCATTGCCCTTGCGGCTCTGTGCATACATAAGTGTTGACCCGGCAACAACCGTTGCGTCGTGGAATCGCGGAGGAGCAAGGTGTATACTGTAGATGCTTCGGAGCAAAGATTAAACGAAAGGAAAAGACAGAATGCTTTATTTAACGGAAAATTTAAAAAAGTATCGCACAGAAAAGGGTTTAACCCAAGAGGATGTCGCTGAGGCGCTGGGCATTACGCCCCAAAGCGTGTCGCGCTGGGAGCGGGGCGAATGTTGTCCGGATATCCTGTTTTTGCCCGCTCTTGCCAACCTGTTTGAGATCAGCGTGGATATGTTGATCGGCATGGATGTCATCCGTGCGGATGAAACCTATTATACCATCCATCAAAAGGCCAACGCGGCACAGCACCGAGGCGATTACGCCGCGGCCGCCGCCCTCTACCGAGAGGCTTTGCTGGTGTACCCCAACCGCCCGGATATGATGTTAGGCCTGGCCGGTGCCCTTGCGTTAGGCGGGAAGTATGCGGACGCAATTCGATGGGCGGAGAAAGGGCTTGTCCGCTCGGAAAATGAAAAGCAAAACGCCACCATGCGTGCAGCTTTGTGCTTTTTGTACCTGCGGAGTGGACAGCTTGACAAAGCACACCGCGCCGCTTCTCGATTGCCCCACGCAAGAGAAAGTCGCGAGGAGATTTTGCCCTTGATTGCCGAATGCCGCACCCCCGACCTGATCGATGCGGATCTCCACCGCATCCTTTTGGGTGAGGAAAAATAAAAAAGATCCCGACGGCCAAGCCGTCGGGATCTTTTCTGTTATCAGGAAAAGTGGGACAGTGCCGCGCCGATTACGGTGGCATACTGCGCGTACTTTGGGATGGTAAAGTTCATCTCAAACATCTTGTTCAAGGTGTCAAATACCTCCTTGGCCTGACGCACCTGGGTCAGGTTTCCGGTCAGCACAATGTCCTTCAGATCATGGTTCCGCGCCGCAAAAACGCCCACCATGCCGATGGTCTCAAACACCATGTTCAAAAGGCCCAGCGCAATGTCGCTCTTGGAGGCAATGTCGCTGAGATTGCCGAAGTTGGAGGCCGTCATCAGATCGGCAAAGCCGGGAATGATATCGTTTTTGGTAATATCCTTGATTTTCAGATCCACGTTGTGGATGTTTCCGTCGTTGGCCAGCGCCTCAATGTGCTCGATGGAGTCCAGATTCAGAATTTTACGTGCCAGACCCATCAGCGTGCCGCCGCCCATGCCGGTGCCGCCCAGATAATCAGGCTCAAATCCGCGCTTGGCGTGCACAAAGGCCGTACCGGTACCAAGGCTTCCGATAATTGCCTCGTTCAGTCCGGAAAGATACAGTCCTCCAATGCCGATGGACTTAAACTCCGGGGTGACCTCGCAGTCACAGCCGTAAATAGGCTGTGCAAGGAAGGACGCACCAACGCCCGTAATCATGATCTTTTCGATGTCTGAAAGTCCCAGATTGTTCTGGGAGGTAAACTTGCCGAATGCACCGTAGATGGATGTAATAGGGTCCGTCGCCTTGACAAAGATCGGCTCGATCAGAGTCGGCTCCTTGCTCTGCGACTCGGCGTTAAAGCCCACAATTTTGGTCGTACTGCCGCCAATGTCGATTCCAATAATAACACCCATGGGGAAACACCTCCGAATTTATTTTTCTCAGTATAACATTTTGTTGAAAAAAAAGCAACACTGTGCTATAATGATTTTTAGAAAAAACGCCATTTTTAGGCTCAGGGAGGCGCTATGCTGACGTACGGAAAGGAAAATGGGGCAATCGGCTCGATGCTCCGGGATAAAAAGCTTTATATTTTTGACATGGACGGAACGATCTACCTGGGTGCCCGCGTATTTCCCTACGCGGTGTCCTTCATTAACCGCCTGCGGGCCAGCGGCCGCCGGGTGCTGTTCTTTACGAATAACGCATCCCACGACCCGATCTTTTATTACGAAAAGCTCGCAAAAATGGGCTTTGATCCCCGACCCGGCGAGGTTATGACTGCCGGAGACGTAACCATTGAGTTCCTTCTCCGTCACCGCCCGGGCAAAAGCGTGTACCTTGTGGGCACGGAGCAGCTCCATCGCTCCTTCTGTGCGCGCGGTATTCAGCCCCTCCCCATGGGCGCTAAGGAGGCCGATATCGTGGTCAGCAGCTTTGATACCTCGCTTACCTATGAAAAGCTCAACGACGCCTGCCGCCTGATCCGGAACGGCGCCGAATACCTTTGCACCCACCCGGACTTCAATTGCCCCACCGAGGACGGCTTTATTCCCGACAGCGGTGCCATCGCCGCTCTGATCACCGCCTCCACCGGCAAGGAGCCCCGCTATTTCGGTAAGCCCCACCGCTTCACGGTAGAGATGATCGCCGAGGCTACGGGAATGTCCTTTGACGATATGTGCATTTTTGGCGACCGGCTCTATACGGATATTGCCGTTGGCCGACGTCACGGAATTTCCGCCATTCTCGTCCTCAGCGGCGAGACCGATGAGGCCGCCCTTGCTGCCTGTGCTGAGGCCGACCGCCCCGATGCCGTCTTGCCCTCCCTTGCTGAGGCCGACGAGCTTCTGTTCGATGTTAAATGACAATTTGCGGAGGAAGATAAAATGAGAAAGAGAATTGGTTCCTTGCTTCTGCTGATTGCTCTTCTATCCATGTGCGTGTTCGGAAGCGGTTGTACGGTTCTTAGCTGCTCCCACTGCGTCGATGCGTCCTTTTGGGACTGCATTGCCTGTGTAGTGGAGGCTCCCGGCTGTGTAAACGGTGTTTGCTGGGATTCCATGTTCGGCTATCGGGACGAATGCGTTGAGTGTATGAGCATTGCGCCCTGGTATATGTGCGGAGGCTGTATCCGCACCTGCGGCAACGATGACTGCATGATGTGCACCAACGTTTCCGAGGATATGGAAGTGTTAAGCGAAGAGGATTATGCGGTGGAGTTTGTCCTTGACAAGCGCGACGCAGATTATCTGGATTCTTACTACGTAATTAACGTAAAGATCCTCGTCAGAGCCTACGTGCCGCTGAAGGACGTGGTCGTCCGCTTCCGCCTGACCGACTCCAACGGAAACCGCCTGAACGATGCCTATTTGTACATTGCGGAAGAGGTCGAGGTTGGCTCCAACAATCGAAAGTCCGCGGAGGCCTCCTTCTTCTTTGCCTATGAAACCAAAGAACAGCGGTTTGAAAACCGAGAGGACTATACCGTAGAGGCAGACGTAATCGCCGTGTACGGCCGATCTTGATCGAATCATGCTGCAACGAATTGAAATAGGACCGTTGTCCATTCCTTCCTATGCTTTGATGGTTTTTCTGGGTGGCACCGCTTTTCTGATTTTTTCTTTGATCGTTCTGATCAAACTTGAGCATAAGAGCCGCGACGTAGTTATGCAAACGCTTCTGACCGCATTGCTTTCCTTCGGCGTTATGTTTCTGTCCGCCTATTTTTTCAATGCACTTTTCCACTCGCTTAAGGCGGGTCGTCTTGTGGTGGGCGGCATCACTTGGGAGGGCGGTGTTATTGGAGGATTCGCAGCATTTCTCCTTTTGGCGCATTTTCTTGTAAAGCGCGAGCGCGGCAGGGAGCTTGAACTGTTTTCGCTTGTCATGCCCGGCGTGGTTTTGGCACACGCGCTGGGGCGGGTCGGATGCTTTCTTGGCGGATGTTGCTTTGGCCGTATTACGGAAGGCCCCTTGGGCGTGGTATTTCCTGCCGGAACGGCTGCGGCGGACCAATATCCCAACACCCTGACAGGAGAGGGAAGCTTCCCGGTGCTTCCCACACAGCTGTTTGAAGCAATTTTTGAGTTGGCCTTGTTCACGGTGATGCTGTGCACTTACCGAAAGCTTAAGCATAAAAATCTGGCCGTTTATCTCATTTTTTACAGCGTTTTTCGCTTTGTTCTGGAGTTTTGGCGCGGAGATAACCGAGGAAGTACCGGCATTTTTCTTTCGCCATCTCAGCTTATGAGCTTGGTTCTTCTTGCCGCAGGCATCCTTGTGCTTCTTTTCCAAAGAAGACAAATGCATCACAGGAGGAATGCAGAGAACCATGCAAATGGATCGGACTTCCCCGATCCGCAAAAATAATTGTAATAAAAACGAGTGTTTCTGTGCAGATTACCCGATTGACAGATAGCGCGAAATGTGATATTATATTAGGTAACAATTCATTACATAACTAACAGGGAGTAACGACAATGGCTTTTTATTACGATGAACCTTCTCATACCTTTGCGGAGTATTTGCTGGTCCCCGGTTATTCCGATTCCACCCATATTCCTGCCAATGTATCCTTGAAGACCCCTCTCGTTAAGTACAGAAAGGGTGAAGAAGAGCCCGCACTTTCTATGAACATTCCTTTGGTATCCGCTATCATGCAGGCCGTTTCGGATGACAAAATGGCCATTGCTTTGGCAAAGGAGGGCGGCGTATCCTTCATTTACGGCTCTCAGACCATTGAGAACGAGGCAAACATGGTTCGCCGTGTTAAGAACTACAAGGCAGGCTTTGTCACCTCCGCCTCCAACATCCGCCCCGACCAGACTCTGGCGGACGTTATTGCGCTGAAGGAAAAGCTTGGCTTCTCCACCATTGCCGTTACCGATGACGGTACGGCCAACGGTAAGCTCCTCGGTATTGTCACCAGCCGTGACTACCGTGTCAGCCGCATGAGCCTTGACGAAAAGGTTTCCACCTTCATGACTCCCTTAGAAAAGCTGGTAACTGCTCCCGAGGGAACCTCCCTTAAGGAAGCCAACAATATTATTTGGGACCACAAGCTCAATTCTCTCCCCATTGTCAGCAAGGAGGGTAACCTGGTTGCCTTCGTATTCCGCAAGGACTACGATCAGCATAAGGAAAACCCCACCGAGCTTCTCGATAAGGATAAGAGATACGTAGTAGGCGCCGGTATCAATACCCGCGACTACGAGGAGCGCGTTCCCGCTCTGGTAGAGGCCGGTGCTGATGTGCTTTGCATCGACTCAAGCGAAGGCTTTACCGAGTGGCAGTCCCGCACCATCAGCTGGATCCGTTCCAAGTACGGCGACACCGTTAAGGTTGGCGCCGGTAACGTGGTAGACCGCGATGGCTTCCGTTTCCTCGCCGAGGCAGGCGCTGATTTCATTAAGATCGGTATCGGCGGCGGCTCCATCTGTATCACCCGTGAGACCAAGGGTATCGGCCGCGGACAGGCTACCGCAGTCATCGAGGTTGCCAAGGCAAGAGACGAGTACTTCAAGGAGACCGGCGTTTACGTGCCGATTTGCTCCGACGGCGGTATCGTTCTTGACTACCATATCACCCTTGCACTTGCCATGGGTTGTGATTTCTGTATGCTGGGTCGTTACTTCTCCCGCTTTGACGAGAGCCCCACAAACAAGGTTATGGTAAACGGCAGCTACATGAAGGAATATTGGGGCGAGGGAAGTGCCCGTGCCCGCAACTGGCAGAGATACGATATGGGCGGCGCGTCCAAGCTCTCCTTCGTTGAGGGAGTTGACTGCTACGTTCCCTATGCCGGATCCCTTCACGATAACCTGGCTGTAACTCTCAGCAAGGTTCGTCATACCATGTGCAACTGCGGCTCTCTCACCATCGAGGAGCTCCAGCAGAAGGCGAAGCTGACCCTTGTCAGCGCCGTGTCCATCGTAGAAGGTGGCGCACACGACGTTCTCGTTAAGGATAACACCAACCATCAGTAATTTCATATCTGCAATGAAACCCATCGCGGAGCCGATATCCGGCCCTTGCGATGGGTTTTCTTTCATTTCAATGAATTGAGGGGAATGATCCGCTCCTTTTCTCTTGCAAAATTTCTTCAACTATGCTAAACTATAAAAAACGGTACTGCGAGCAAACGCCCGCAAACAAAAATAAGAAAAGGTGACGGATATGAAAAAGAACTATCTCGGCATTGAACTCGGCTCTACCCGCATCAAGGCAGTAGCCATTGACGAAACCCACGCAACCGCATCCTCCGGTGACTATACCTGGAAGAGCACCTACGAAAACGGAATCTGGACCTACGACCTCGGCGAGGTGTGGACTGGCCTGAAAGCCGCCCTGAGCGGTGTTTCCGATCGGGAATCCGTTTCCGCTATGGGCGTTTCCGCTATGATGCACGGCTATCTCGCCTTCGACAAGGATTGGAACCTGCTGGTACCCTTCCGCACCTGGCAGAACACCATTACAGGCCAAGCTGCCGCCGAGCTGACGGAGCTCCTCGGCTTTAACATCCCCCAGCGCTGGAGCATTGCCCACCTCTATCAGGCCGTGCTGAACGGGGAAGAGCACATTTCCAAAATCGCCCATATCACCACCTTGGCCGGCTACGTGCACTATATGCTCACCGGCGTCAACGCCATCGGCGTGGGCGAGGCCTCCGGTATGTTCCCCATCGACAGTGAAACACTGGGCTACGACGCGGCTATGATCGAAACATTCAACTCCCTCGTTGCTCCCCGCAACCTGCCTTGGCAGCTGATCGACATTCTTCCCGCCGTGCTTCCTGCAGGCGCTCAGGCCGGTACACTTACGGAAAGCGGCGCCGCCATGCTGGATCATCTTCTCACGCCCGGCATTCCCTTCGCTCCCGCCGAGGGTGACGCCGGCACCGGTATGACAGCCACCAACGCCGTTGCCCCCCGAACCGGCAACGTGTCCGCCGGCACCTCCATCTTCTCGATGATCGTTTTGGAAAAGCCCCTTGCTAAGGTTTATGAGGAGATCGACCTCGTAACCACTCCCACCGGTAAGCCCGTTGCCATGGTGCATTGCAATAACTGCACCAATGATATCAATGCTTGGGTTTCCGTTATCGGCGAGATCGCAGGCCTCTACGGCGCAAGCCCCACAAAGCCCGAGCTTTACGATAACCTTTACTATAAATCCCTCGAGGGCGACCCCGATTGCGGCGGTATCCTCGTTTGCAACTATATGGCAGGTGAGGGCGTAACCCACATGGACGCAGGACGTCCCATGGTGCTTCGCCGTCCCGACAGTAAATTCACCCTCGCCAACTTCTTCCGCGCTCAGCTCTATTCCACCATGTCCACCTTGAAGCTTGGTATGGATATCCTGGCGGAGGAGAAGGTTGCCATCGATAGCCTGACCGGACACGGCGGCCTCTTCAAGACCCCCGGCGTTGGCCAGAGATATATGGCGGCGGCTTGCAACGCCCCCGTTACCTGCATGGAGACCGCCGGTGAAGGCGGCCCCTACGGCATGGCCCTCCTTGCGGCATATATGATGAATAAGTCTGAGGGCGAAACGCTGGAGGCGTACCTGAACGCCAAGGTCTTTGCCAGCGCCAAGAGCACCACCCTTGCACCCGACCCCGTCGAGGTCTCCGGCTTCAATACCTACATCGCAGAGTACAAAAAGATGCTCGCCGTAGAAAAATTGGCCGTTGAGTCCATCTGATCAGCTGTCCTATAAACAATTCATCGCAAGAGCAGTTTTTGCTCTTGCGATGTTTTTTTTTGCAGTTATGGGCAGTCCGACTCGCATCTTATAACCGTGCAGGGCTTTCCGCACATTTCGGCATACTTTATGACCCATTGGGTTCCTTTTGATTTTCCATCCCAAAAAGCAAGGATATGATCGGCATAATCTACGATTTGCCGGTTGCGAACAATGGGTGCACCGCGTCCGTAGCGTTTGTATTCCGGCATAAATTCTTTTAGCGGAATGTTGTGCTCCTTCGCATACTTGGCGGCGTATGCATCAACCCCTTTTGCACCGCCCGAAACAATTTCATCGCAGTCCGCAAGGTATTCGGCAAGATTCGTTGGCACGGTGCCCCTTGACCCAATGATGGCAATTCTCATACAATGACCCTCTCACAAAATTTAGTGTACTTAATGTAAGTATACTAACGCCATTGTACCACAAAATAATCTTAAAATATACTTAAATCAAGATTATTGAGGGAAACTATGAGAAATAAGAACAACAAACATTTTGGCATTGAGGTCCCGCCGGAACTGCATTATAAATTACATTATATTGCCAAATATTATGGACGTTCGGCCAACGGCCAGATTTTGTACCTCATTCGGCAAGCGATCAAAGAGTTTGAGACGACCGAGGGTGAGATTGAGATCCCCGCAAATAAAGAACAATGATTAAAAAAGCTCCCAATTGCGCATTGGGAGCTGTCACCGCAGGTGACGGAGCGATTTTTCTTGAAATGTATGCTTTACAATCCTTCCGTCAGCCTTCGGCTGCCACCTCCCTTTACACAAGGGAGGCTTTTTTATTCAACACATTTTATTGGAAAGGCTCGCATTGATGCGTTTAAGCTTCGGGCCTTGGACGGTTAGGTAGGGCCTTTCCGTCTTCATCCCGATTGATAGGCGATGCTTTGAGATGAAAATGGATGCTCTTACAGGGGCAGATCAAATTCATTTCATGCGGTTCCTTCGATCCCCGGTACGTGAAATTTCCGCCGCACCGAATAACCTCACACCAGGTATATACCTGTGTCATTACTCTGGGGCACATTCCCTCCGGGCATGCATATGTAAATGTAAATTTGTCACCCTTCTCTAAGCCGAGCCTGCAATTTCCGGCCTTGCCGTCGATGACTGTCAGCTCAAAGCCCCAATCTTCCACAATCCATTTTTTCATATCGAATCCCCCGTTGCTATATCATTGCTTGAATTCTCTCAGAAACCTCAGATTTTTAATACAAAAATCGGCCTTCCACCAGATTTTTGAGGTTTCAAATTCCGGATAGTCCGTCCACCATTGCCACAGAACATCGAAGGATCCGTCCGGCAATTGGTGGCTTAAAATGCGGGCACATTCCTTTTCCACCAGCTCTTGGTTGTCCTTGTAGAAAATACTGTCGCGCGTTTCAATAAAATTTGAGGGCATGCACACGTACTCGGTGTCCCATTTCTCGGCAACACCGTTCAGCTCGTATTGTACTTGCTCCATAAGCCGTTGCTTGAAGATGCTCATGTCTGTGATTGCAATACTTGCCTCTGTGCAGTATTCATACAGCCGTATAAAGCAAGAGGTCACGTGCTGCTCTGCGTACGGCCGACTGGCAACCCAAAATTTGTAGGCCTCCTGTGCGATCTGCATTGCCATGCCGTAGAAGGAGCTTTGCCTGTCACCGTATCGGAGAAAGAACCCGGCAAGGCAAGCGGTAGGATTGTATTTGAACTCTACCTCGCCTTCCTTGTACGTCCACCAAATAGCGTGGGGATAATCGTTGTTGCTGGGTACGGTGTTCAGCCATTGACGTTTCTCTGCGTCAAAATGCATGCCCGACGCTAAATAGCGCAAAATGCCTTGGATCATTGGGTGGGAGCTGTCCGTACAGCCAATCTCACGCAAAAGTTCCGTTGCCGCCCACGTCTGAATGGGCGAGGAGTTGGGATTGAAGCAATCTGCCTCAAGGCCATGCCCAAAGCCTCCATCCTCGTTTTGGTAACGTGCCAGCTCGGCCAGAACCGCGTCTTTTGTTCCATTTTCAAAGTGGTATTGCCAGCGTGCCAAGTCAAGCGGCCGTGCATTCCGACGAATAAAGTCTTTGGCCTTTTCTTCCGATCGAGTAATCATGCGAGTCCTCCTTGGCCATTTAAAATATCGTTTTTCCGTATTTCCACCATCCGCATCATGAAGGGAAGGTCCCTTTCCTTCGGATTATCAAAACGGAAGGTGCAGTTGCATACGTTGTCAAAGGAACGGCCGAGAATCACCCGCGTCCGTCCGCCGCCGCAAGCACCGCAAAAGCCGCAGTAGTCGATGCTTGCGTGACCGATGCGGATCAGCGCATCGTCCATCCCATGGGTCTTGGCCCAATCGGTGTTACCGTCATCGCACCACACCGTCCAAAGATTTTGTGGCTCCTCCGGGTCTTTGATCGCAAGAAATCCTACGCAAGCATCTCCACATTTCAGCCAGTAGTAGATTTTGTCCCGCCAGCAGGGGCAGTTGTCCTTGTAAAATTCGATGCCGATTTCCCGTAAGAAGGACACAAACTCGGTCGCAACTGCTTTGGCCGCTCCGTCAAGATTTTCGTCTATGTATGCTTCAATTTGTTTTTCCAATTTCAGTACCCTCGCTTTCACTTTTTGGTGTTATCACCCGATCCATATCCTCTTGCGCCAGCACGGAAAGATTCTCATAGGGATAGCTGCACAAAACGCTGTCCAAATACTGGACTCCGCAAAAATATTTGCAGATCGAGGTGTCCTTGACGGCGCATTTGTGCTCGCTTGTCCCATCGGCCATGTTCCACGGGCATACGGAATTGCCCCAATTTTTATTGCTGAAGTCAATGTCCATGTTCCCGCCAACTAATTTTTTGATTCTGTTATCCATAGGCCCCCCTTGATTACCGTAACTCAAGCAGGCGCCGGGAGATTTCCTCCCCGTGCTCTTCTAAATAGCGGCACATTTCGGTGCGCCAAAGGGCAAAGCGCAAAAGCGCCTCCCGATCCTCCGACTCTCCCGACAGATATTGCGCGAACCCGTACTTGCTTCGCGCCAATTGATAAAGATACACGTATGGCATGGCCGCCAGATCCTGCTCACTTAAAGAAAACTCCTCCATGTAGGCGCTTACGTACTGGCACAACTCCGACCAATCGATGGTGCAATCGCGCCGACACCGGACGGAGGACTGTACAAAGGAGCGCATGACCTCCCACACCGCGGGAAGCGTGCGTGCCGATGAAAAATCAATGACCGCCCGGATTCCATCCGCCCCGCAAATCACCTGGCACCCCTGATAATCGCCGTGGGTGGCACAGTACGTGATGCCGTCGAAATATTTTGCGTAATCTCCACATCGGTAGGCCAACTCCTTTTTATATTGGAGCTCGGATAACAGCTGCAGCGTGTTGGGATCGTCCGCACGCTCGCCGGCCAGCCGCATCATTCGGTCGTAGTGCGCCGCCGCGCCCTCGGCCGAGTAAGCCGCCAGCCATTCCGCGCCCATATCAACGGGCAGGGAATCATCCTTCAGCACACGGTGCAAGCGACCCAGCATGCGCGCAAGCGCCGTCAAATGCTCCGGCGGAAAGCTCTCATAGCCGGAGGCCTCTCCTTCTACATATTCCTGCAGACAAATAAGATGTCCCTCGTAAGTCAGATAGGGCTCGCCATCCTGCGTATGCAAAAACTGCGCGGTCGGGATGCCATTTTCCTTAAGATGGCAGACAAGCTCCGCCTCGCGGAGAAGATTTTCCCGGCTAAATCCGCTTTGGAACTCCTTCAAAAAGACCGTGCCGCTCTCTGTCTGAACCCGGTAGCAGTTGGCCGAGCCCAAAGGAAGCCGCTCTGCGCTACGCACCTGCAGACCGTAGTATTCTCCCAAAAGCGTGCGGATGATGTCCGCCGTTAAAACCGATTGCTCCAGTGCCATACGTGCCTCCCTCGAATCAAAGTGCCCTCGGCGTGCGCCGAGGGCATCCGTTTTTCTTAATTCTTCTTTTTCTTAAGCCGACCGACTACGGCACCGATGCAGGAAACGTCCTGATGATCCTTCAAGAGAATATCCGAGTAATCGGGGTTCAGAGAAATCAGACGATCGCCGCCGAATTTTTTGAAATATCCGTCGCCGTCCAGCGCGAAAATACCAAGCTCGCCCACGCGCACCTCGGCACCCTGCTTAATGAGCAGAATGTCGCCCTCGTGATAAACGGGCTCCATACTGTTGCCTCGGATGCGAAGGGTAAAGTCCGCATCCACCGATGCCGGCACGGTGATCTCCTCGTAGCCTGCGTTTTCAAGAAACACGCCCACACCGGCGGAAACCGGCAGATCGTACAAGCGGATGCTTCGCTTGCCCGTCTGCTTTTCCACCAGACGAACGGGGGAGAGAACCTTGGCGGTTGCCTTGGAAGAGGCCGCCACGCCCTCGTAATAAGCCTCGTCTGCACTGAGCTCGCATTCCTTCTCTAACAGCGCCAGAACCGCCTTTTGTCCCCGACGGTCGCAGGCACGGAGCAGCTCCAGAAAACGGCGCTCCTCTACGCTGATCTCCGAGGCCTCCGTCAGCCCACAGGCCTCGTCAAGGGAAACGGAAAGCGCCCGACAAACCGCCACAGCGGTGGAAAGCTTGGGGTCCGCACTGTCTCCACTCAGCACCTTGTTTAGGGTGCCAACGGATACGTCGGAGGCCTCCGCCAGCCGTTCGTTGGTCCATTTTTTCTTTGCCTTTTCCGCCTTTATCCTTTTGATAAATGTCATATAATCAGCCACTCCTCGGCACGGTTTTTTCGTTACGGCTTTATTATAGCACACGCCCGCCGGTTTGTAAAGAGGAAAATTTAAAAAAATTACCGAAAATGGTAAAAAACCTCTTGACAATTACCGAAAATGGTGGTAATATGGTGTCACAGATTACCGAAAACGGTAAAAACGGAGGATGAAAAAATGGATGGATATCGCGCAGGAAACCGCAAAAATACAACCTACGGAGGCACTCGCCGAAGCGTGCGTACTGCCCCCGCCCGCCTTGCTCGCGCGGCCAGATTTTTGGCCGGAATTTTCTCCGCGGACAAAACCGTCAGCGCCTTCCGCTATGCCCTTGTTGCCGCCTCCTTCGTTTTCCTTCTCAGCGTGGTTGCCGCGATGGAGTCGGGCCTCGTTTCTCTCGGCGCTGGCGTGGTGATCTGTGTATCCATTGGTATTGGATATCTGTTCCTCACCCGTCACATGGACGAGGATGGGGAAGAGAACTGATTCTTAAAAACCCAGAGGTTTTCTCCTTTCATTTTTATACTCAAAGCCGCCTCCAGTCCCTGGGGCGGCTTTGCTTATGAGCGAAAGGCAAGCCCGATGGCGTCAGCAAAAAGCCGTGCACCTTCCGCCACCACCGTGTCGCAGTCTTTTGGGGAGACGAAAAAGCTCTCTCCGTCGTTCAATAGCGTTGTCAGCGCCTCTCCCTCTGTTGGTAGCTCTGCCTCCGTCAGCGCTTCGTGAATTAGCGCTGAGGCGCTGACCACCGTGGGAATGCCGAGAGAGAATACGGGCACTCCCATGGTTTCCCGATCAATGCTCTGCCTGTGGTTGCCAATGCCGGAGCCCGGCATGATCCCGCGGTTGGAAAGCTGAACCGTCGTTCCCAGCCGATGGCAGGAGCGCGCCGCCAGCGCGTCGATGACTAAGATCAAGTCCGGCTTTGCGCATCTCGCCGCTCCCAGCACCATCTCTGCCGCCTCAAATCCGGTTTGTCCCACCACACCCGGGGCAATGAGAGAGAGCTCCGCATGGCCGATCAGTCGGAACAGCCGCTGGTCAGCCTCCCGGATGTGCCGCGTGGCAATCAGACGATCCACCGTCAAGGGCCCGAGAGCATCGGAGGTGATAAACCGGTTCCCAAGCCCCGCTACCAGCAGCTTCAGGTCGCGAATTGGCTTGTGAGGCAGGGCACATTCCGCCATTTTTCGTAGGTGCTCCGCCAAGGCCTGTAGAGTGGCCTCGTATTCCTCTGCTCCCTTTAGCCAAAACTGTCCTGTAAACACCGTTACGTACTGACCTGCCGCCCGACCTGAGCGCCGCTCTCCCTCGCCCGGCGATACCTCGGTCAGCAAAATCTCCGTCCCATGCACGGTCTTTTCCTCCGTTCGGACCCCGGGTACTCCCTCGCCTCGTACGGGACTTCGCATTTCACAGGCAAGGTCCGTTTTGTCGTAGCTTTTTTTCATGATTCTCGCTCCTTTGTGATGGCAGAATGTCCAAAATATTTTTCTTATTTTGGTCAAAGTGTTAAAGTTTATTTTGGTTTTTGAAAAATTGTTGATTGTGAACAAACTTAGTGTTATAATACATAAAGAATAATATGTGATATTTCTGCCGTTTGGTGAAAATATCCTGCCAGGAGGACATCAAATTATGAAAAAAATGCTATCGCTTATCCTTTGCCTTGTCATGGTCATGGGCGCATTCGTTGGCTGTTCCAAGCTTACGTCCGGTGGCGCAACGATCGAGGTTTACTTGACCGAGGCCATTTATGACCTTGACCCCGCTCGTGCATATGACGATGCATCTCTTATGAAGATCATCCCTCTCCTCTTTGAGGGTGCTACCAAGATCAATGCAAAGGGTAAAGTGGAAAAGGCATTGATGGAAAGCTACGAGACCTACATAGATCCCATCACCGACAAGCTCACCTTGGAGATCACCTTGGCCGAGAGCTGGTGGAGCGACGGTAAGGCCGTACAGTCTGCCGACTTCGCCTTCGCTTGGAAGCGTATTCTGGATCCTTCGGCCAGCTACGGTGCCGCAGCACTTCTCTATGATGTTGAGAATGCATACGCCGCTAAGAACGGTGACATTTCCATCGACAAGGTTGGTATCAGCTCCCCCTCTACCGACATCGTTAAGATCGTATTCCAGCACAACGACGTGGACGTGGATCAGTTCCTTGCGACCCTTGCTTCTCCCGCACTGGTTCCCGTTCGCTCCAATAAGGCGGTTAATACCGACCACTGGGCAAAGCAGCCCTTCTCTCTGCTTACCAACGGTCCCTTCATGGTAAGAACCCTCGACTATCAGGAAGGCTTCGTATTCGAGCGTAACCCCAACTACCGTTACGATCCCGAGCTTGCCGATTCCGACGAGGCTCCCGCTGTTGATACCTACGTAACTCCTTACCGCATCTCCTTCAAGTTTGCTCAGGGCCTTGACCTGGCCGCTATGCTGGCAAACAATGAGATCTACTTCATCGGTGAGCTTCCCATGGAAAACCGTGCCGCTTACCTTGCAAACGCAGAGACCGTTTCTACCTACAACACCATGTCTCTTGAGTTCAACCTGAACAACGCTCTCTTCGCAAACGCAAACGTTCGCCGTGCGCTTTCTCTTGCCGTTGACCGTGAGTACATTGCAAAGCAGGTTCTCCTTATGGGTGAGGCCGCTACCGGTCTGGTTCCCACCGCAGTGAAGTACGGCTCCACCAAGAAGTCCTTCCGTGATAAGAGCGGCGCGCTGATCGCTACCACTCCTAACGTACCGGAGGCTCAGTCTCTTCTTCAGCAGGCCGGCGTGAACGGCGGCTCCTTCACTCTTGCCGTTCGTAACCGCGCAGAGGATGTTGCGGTAGCAAACTACCTTGCTTCCGCTTGGGGCGCACTTGGCTTTACCGTAACCGTTAAGGCGGTTGATCCCGTTGAGATCGAGGATCCCCAGTCCAACTACTTCGCAGATACCTTTACCGAAATGCATGAAAACGGCGAGTTCGACGTCGTTCTCTTCGACTACAGCGCGCTCGGCACCAATGCATCCTCCATGCTTGCTCCCTTTGCAACCGGTTACTCCGGCAACGGCGTGAACATGGATGATCCTGCCTTCCCGCTTCTTCCTCATGAGTCCGGCTACGTAAGCGATGCTTACACCGCGATCATCAACCGTGCCTATGCAACCGGTGATGCCGATGCCCGTGACGCGATCATGATCGAGGCAGAGAAGCAGTTGATGGCGGATATGCCCATCGTTCCCCTTGTATTCCTTGAGGATGCTTACATCGTTCACAAGGATCTGGACAACGTAGTTGTCAATCCCTTCGGCACCGTGTTCTTCACCGCTACCGAGCTCACCACCTGGGAGCCCCCGGCTGAGGTTAAGCCCGTTGAGACCACTCCCGCAGAGGACGCAGCAGGTGAGGAGACCCCTGCAGAATAATTTTCGGAGTTAGTAAATTCCGGGGCTGCCCTTGGCAGTCCCGGAATTTTTCCCCACATGCATCCTAAATATGTCGAAAGGGGCGTAAATATGCAGATCCCAATTACAGATAAAAATGAAATAAAGATATTCGTGCTCTATCTGATGAAAAACGTCGGTATGGAGCTGGATTTCAACAATGTGAGCGATATCGTCATTCAGGACAATGTGGTGAGCTACTTCGATTTTGCAATCTGCTTTGCTGAGTTGGTTGAGGCCGGCCACGTGTTGGTGGACAAGAACGAAAACGGGGTAGAGATGTACCGCGTATCCCCCACCGGTGCTGAGGTGGCGGATGAGCTTTCCAGCTCGATTCTGTCTAACATCCGGGAGATCTCTCTCCAGAACGCCAAGCGGCACCTTTCCTTCCAGCGCATCGGCGCCTCGGTGGATTGCCACAGCGAGGACGTAGGAGACGGAAAATACCGCGTGACCTTCGAGATCCGACAGAAGGACGGCGGCGATTTCCGTATTTCCGTTATGGCAGATTCCAAGCAAAACCGGGATCGGATGATGCTTAATTTCAAGCGTCGACCGGACGTTGTGTACCGTGGCACTCTGGCTCTCTTGTCCGGAGACGTCAATTACATCTTTGAACCCTGAGTTTTTCGTGTGGAATTGTAAAAAACCGACAAAATATCCGCGCTAAACTTGGATTTTTTTGAGAAAATATAGAAAAGGCTATTGACAACCTTCAAAATCGTGCTATAATGATCTTGTGCGATTGTGAGATTTTGTAGGTTGTCAATCGTCATTTGTGAGGCAAAATGAGTCATGTTTCGGAATTGATCAAGAAGGTAAGAGGCGGCGACCAAGCAGCTTTTGAAGCCTTATCAAAGCATTATTCTCCCTTGATCCTCAGTATGACCCAGCTCTACAGCTCCCTGTGCGAGGCCGACGAGACGGAAAAGGAGGACATCCTTCAGGAGGCAATGGTTGCCTTCTACCGCGCCAGCCTTCGCTATGACCTTGCCTCTACGGAGGTCACCTTCGGCCTTTACGCCAAGGTCTGCATCCGCAATCGACTGATCTCCTTCTGGCGGCGTATGCCCGATCGCAAGAACTTTTCAGAGCTTAGCGAGCTGGAATCCCGCTTGAACGGTAGCTCCCCGGATCCCTTGGAGGGCATCCTGCAAAGGGAAGACGTATCCCGCATGCTGGCGATCGTCAACAATGAATTATCCCCTTACGAGAAAAAGATATTTTCACTCTACATGCTTGGCAGAACATCGGATGAAATCGCTTTGTCGGTTGGCAAAACAAAGAAATCGGTTAGCAACGCCATTTATCGGATCAGAGTCAAAATCAAAGGGTTACTGAGTTAACTTGGTATTAAAACGCAATGCGTTTTGATCATATAAGCCCATATAGCTTAAAAAAGAGCGTTGTTATCAAAGGTGGCGGTTGAAATCCGCCTGAGGGCAAAATCCAATCCTATTTTACAAAGCGAGGAAGAAAAGATGTACCAGGACAAGACATTGAAGTGCAAAGAGTGCGGAGCAGAGTTCGTTTTCACTGCAGGTGAGCAGGAATTCTACGCAGAGAAGGGCTTCCAGAACGAGCCTCAGAGATGCAAGGCGTGCAGAGATGCAAGAAAGAACGCCGGCAAGGCTCAGAGAGAAATGTTCGACGCCGTATGCGCAAATTGCGGTAAGGAAGCAAAGGTTCCCTTCCAGCCCAACAACGACAGACCTGTATACTGCAGCGAGTGCTTTGCTGCAATGAAGGATCAGAAGTAATTTTTCCGTTTTACGGAGTTGCTTCCATAAAAGAGTTGTAATTTATGCATATAAAAAGATGCGACACTGCGGTGTCGCATCTTTTTTTGCGTGAAAATGTAAAAAAATCGAAAATTCTTGTGTACAAAAGGGAAAGTGTGTGTTATAATGGAGTAGTAAAGCAGTAATATGTAGTATTATGCGCTTTAACCAGATAGAAATTGAGGTTATACCATGAAGAAGAATTACGATCTTCCGGCCGGCTCTGCCGAGAAGGGTAAGCGGAGCGACCGCGCACCCAAAAAGTTCTCGTCCGGTAAGCCGTCCTATGAGGGTCGCCCGCCGATCCGTCGGGAGGAGAGTGGTCCTGCCGCAGGAATCATCGTAGGACGCAATGCCGTCCGTGAGTTGCTTAAATCCGACCGGGCGATTGATAAAATTTTGGTTCGACGGGGAGACCGTGAGGGATCGATCGTCGTCCTCGTGGCGGAAGCTATCAAAAAGGGAATTCCCGTCATTGAAACGGACGCCGCAAAGCTGGACAGCCTCTCCGGCTCGGAAAACCATCAGGGCATCGTTGCCATGGCCGCCGAGAAGGAGTACGTCAGCGTGGACGATATTCTGGCCATTGCCGAGGAGCGGGGAGAAAAACCGCTGATCGTCATTGCGGACTGCATTGAGGATCCCTATAATTTAGGCGCACTGATCCGTTGCGCGGAGTGTGCCGGCGCACATGGAATTATTGTTCCCAAGCGTCACGCTGTAGGTCTTACTCCGGCCGTAACCAAGGCCTCTGCCGGTGCTATTGAGCATATGGCCATTGCCAAGGTTTCCAATATCGCAACCACTATTGAGGATCTGAAAAAGAAGGGCTTGTGGGTCTTCGCCAGCGAGGCGGGAGGCACCGCCTACTACGAGACCGACTTTGATACCCCCGCCGCCATCGTTTTCGGCAGTGAGGGCAACGGTGTCGGCCGCCTGATTAAGGAGCGTAGCGATTTTATTGTCTCCATTCCTATGTACGGCAAGGTAAATTCTCTCAACGTATCCACCGCCGCATCGGTTATTCTGTGTCACGCGGCAAGGATGCAGCGAGAAAAGAAATAAATTACAAAAAATCTGTATAAGGACAAATCCGTAAGGATCCGGTATCTTATTATGAATGAAAGAGAAAAGAGAAACCAAAACGGCGATTCTGCCGAGTTCCTGCTGGAGCGCCTGAAGAACGAGGTGGCGGAAGCAGAGAAAAAGGGCGGAAACACCTCCGATGTTCCCGACGATACGGCGAGCATCGACCGTCTTATGACCAAGTACATGCCGGAGGATGAGGGCGTGGTTTCGGGAGAAGCCGCAGATGAGAGCCTTCAGGCCCCGGACGCATCCCTGTTTGACGAGGCATCCAGCGAGCTGGAGGCCGGCAACAGCTTTGCCGAGGACGATATGAAGAGCGCTACCAGTGAGTATTGCGTTCGTCCCCGTCCGAAGCACGATACCTCTGCATCCATGGTGATTGATTTCGGTAACGGCGAGGTGGACCGTGAGTCCTCTGTAAATGAAGGCGATACGATCTATGCCTTTGACGCGGAGCCTGAACTTTCCCCCGTAGCAGAGGGCGTTGCCGATAACGCTCCCACGGAGGAGATCCCCACGGAGGAGATCCAGTCCGTCCGCGGCGACGTGCGTGCGAAGACTCTTGAATATACGGACCGTGCCCAGCGCCCGGAGATCATCGGTATGTATAAGTATGCCCATAAGCTTACCGGCATCAAGATGATCGTTGCTACTGTGCTTATGGCCTTCCTGTTCTTCTACGAGAACCTTGGCCTGTTTGGCCTTAAGCTGGCCGGTGTGCTGGACGGTGCTCAGCATCCCCTGATCTACGTTCTCATCAACCTTCAGATCATGGTTATCTGCTGTGCTCTTGCCTACGACGAGCTCTTCCAGGGCGTTAAGTCCATCATTGCCCTTGACCCCACCCCCGAGAGCGTTACGGCTGTGGTCGTGTTCTCCGGATTTATTCACACCGTGCTGACTGCAATCTTTGCTAAGCCCGGCCAGATCCCCACCCTCTTCAACTTTGCCGTAGCCCTGTGCGTGCTTCTTACCCTCGGCTATACGCTCTTCAATATCAAGCGTGAAATGCTTGGCTTCCGCGTGGTGTCCTCCAAGCACTCCAAGTTCGTTCTTGAGAGAAAGAAGGAAACCGGCGCTGAGCTGGAGGCAACCGCCTTCAACGGTATCTCCGACGAGAACCCCGATGTTCTCCGCGTGGAGCGCACCAACTTCTCCGATAATTACTTCAAGAGAACCAACGTAATGCCCGACCTTCGCATGTACCTCGGTATCGTGGCGGCAGCTGTGTTTGTCGTGGCACTGGTAATGTTCATCGTGCTCTACCACGGCGGCAAGGGCGGCTTGAACGCGCTGACCGGTGCGTATGAAACCGTTCTGTTCGGCCTTCCTCTTACCATCTTCTTTACTTACAGTATCCCCTTCTACCGCGCCAACAAGTTTGGCCGGAACATTGATACTGCCATCATCGGCGAGGAAGCTCTTTGCGAGTATTCCTACTCCTCCATCGTATCCGTTGACGATACCGGCGTCTTCCCCCCTTACGGCGTGAAGATCCAGAGCATCAACGTGTACGATAACTACCGCATCGATACCGCTCTTCACTATGCCGCAAGCGGCTTTGCTTGCGTGGGCGGCCCTTTGGCAGACGTCTTTGAGGTTGCCACCATGGAGATCGGCCGTAGCGAGGACGTTGAATTCGTTGAGGCCGGCGAGGGCTATCTTGTAACCCGCGTGGACGGCTCCGAGCTGATCTGCGGTACCGCTAAGGCACTTCTGGATCGCGGCGTGCCCATGTCCTCCGATATCTACGGCTTTGATGGCCAGACTGATCCCGAGGTCAGCATTATGTACATGGCCTGCGACGGTAAGCTGATGGCTAAGATGTATATCAAGTACCGGATCGACTCCGAGTTCGAGCAGATCGTTGAGACCTTGGCTGAGCGCGGTATGTGCGTTGCCGTTAAGACCTTTGACCCCAACATTACCGAAGCAATGCTTGCTCTCCGCATCAAGCCCGACAAGTACCCGCTCAAGGTGGTTCGCCTGACGACCCTTGAGGAAAAGCCCAAGGCGAAGGAGCACGCAAACAGCGGTATCGTATCCCGTGGCGACTCCAAGTCCCTGCTTAAGATTCTTACCGTATGCGAGGACGTTCTTCGCGTTCGCCGCATCGGCACCTGCATCAAGATCGCCGCTTCCGTGGTTGGCCTTGCCATTATGTGCATCGTAGTGGCCTCCGGCACCGTAAGTAGCGTAACCTCCCTGTTCCTGGTGCTCTATCAGCTGGCATGGCTGATTCCCATGGGCATCGCAACCAAGCTTTATTTGCCTTAATAACACCAGAGCTGCCGGATTTACCGTCCGGCGGCTCTGTGATTGATGGAGAAAAATTGTGAGAGAAAAAATTTCCGGAATTTTAAAGACCGTCTCCAAGCCCGGCCGCTATACCGGCGGCGAGTTTGGCGAGGTAATTAAGGATAAGAATAAAATCAAACTGCGGGTGGCCTTTTGCTTCCCGGATACCTATGAGATCGGTATGTCCAACTTAGGCGTCCGCATCCTCTACGGCGTCCTTAACCAAATGGAGGACGTGTGGTGCGAGCGCGTTTACGCGCCTTGGACGGATATGGAAGAAAAAATGCGGGAGCACGGCGTGTCTCTTTTTGCTCAGGAAAGCGGAGACGCTGTCCGCGACTTTGACATCGCTGCCTTCTCCTTGCAGTATGAGCTTTGCTATACCACTGCTGTCAATATGATCGATCTGGCCGGTTTGCCCATCTATTCCAAGGATCGCGGCGAGGATATGCCCGTCCTTGTGGCCGGCGGACCCTGTGCCTATAACGCCGAGCCCGTGGCTGATTTCTTTGATATCTTCTCCATCGGAGAAGGAGAGGACGCTTGGCAGGAACTGGCAAGCCTTTATATGGAAATGAAGGAGAGCGGAACCTACACCAAATCCGCCTTCCTCCGCGCCGCCTCCCATCTGGAGGGCTTCTACGTTCCCTCTCTCTATGAGGTAACTTATAAGGAGGACGGCACCATTGCCTCCTTCGAGCCCAAATATCCCGACGTGCCCCGCCGCGTGGTCAAGCGCATCGTCAAGGATCTTAACACATCCTACTTCCCGGAGCGCCCCGTGGTGCCTTACGTGGACACCGTCCACGACCGCGTCATGCTGGAGGTCTTCCGTGGATGCATTCGCGGCTGTCGCTTCTGTCAGGCCGGCATGGTCTACCGCCCCGTCCGTGAAAAATCCCCCGAGGTCTTGAACGAGCAGGCCAAGGCCATGTGCAAAAACACCGGATACGGCGAGATTTCCATGACCTCGCTGAGCATCAGCGACTATTCCTGCCTTGATACCCTGACGGACGACCTGCTTGCATGGACCAATGAGAAAAAGATCAACCTGTCCCTTCCGTCCCTTCGTGCCGATAGCTTTACCAAGGAGCTGATGGATAAAATCTCCACCGTCCGCACCAGTAGCCTTACCTTCGCCCCCGAGGCCGGCACCCAGCGCCTCCGGGACGCCATCAATAAGAATCTTGACGAGTCCGACCTGATGAACGCCGTCCGCGTGGCCTTTGACGCCGGCAAAAATCTGGTCAAGCTCTATTTCATGAACGGCCTGCCCACCGAGACCTACGAGGATATCGCCGGCATTGCGGAGCTTGCCCAGCGTGTGGTTCACGAGTTTTATCGTAATGGCAAGCCCAAGGGCAGGGGAGTCACCGTGACGGTCAGCGTTTCCTGCTTCATTCCCAAGCCTCATACACCCTTCCAGTGGGAGCCGCAGGACAGTCTGGAGTCCCTTATGCATAAGCAGATGTTCTTGGCGGAAAAGATCACCGACCGACGGGTTCGCTATAATTGGCACGACGCTAAGGTTTCCCGAGTAGAAGCCGTGTTTGCCCGCGGCGACCGCCGCCTTGCCCCCGCCATCGCTCTTGCCGTTTCCCGCGGCATGCGCTTTGACGCCTGGGACGAGTACTTCGACTACGATAAGTGGGAATCCGTGTTCCGCGACACCGGAATCGACCCCGCTTTCTACGCCAACCGCCGCTTCGGCGAGGATGAGATTCTCCCTTGGGACGTGATCGATATCGGCGTGTCCAAGGAATTCATGCTGCGTGAAATGCACAAAGCCCACGAAAGCCGCACGACCCCCAACTGTAAGGAGACCTGCTCCGGCTGTGGCGCAAATAAATTAGGAGGTGACTGCCGATGGTGCCCGCAGGCGAAATGATTACAACCCCCAACCAGACGCATTACGTCACGTACCGCATCCGTTATACCAAAACGGGAAATCTGAAGTACATTTCCCATTTGGATCTGCTCCGCACCATGCAGCGGATTCTTCTCCGCGCCGAGCTTCCTCTCTGGTATACGGAGGGCTTTAACCCCCAGCCCAAGCTTTCCTTTGGTCTCCCCCTGTCCGTGGGATGCGAAAGCGTTTGTGAATACATCGACATCCGCCTGACCCGACTCCTCTCCTGCGAGGAGGTGGCCGCCCGCCTGTCGGGAGCCTTTCCCCGCGAGATGCATGTGGTCAAGGTCTATCATCCGGAAACCAAGTACAATACCATCGGCTCGGCCGGCTATTCCATGGAGATCCGCTCCGCCGGCGTGGACGCGGAGACTCCCGAAAAGGTAAAGGCGCTGTTCTCCCACGAGCTGATGATCGAAAAGGAAACCAAGCGCGGCAGCAAAACGCTGGATCTTTCCGCTACCATTTTGTCGCTTGATGCGCGCTTTGAGGATGGCGTTCTGAAAATTGCCACCGTCCTGCCCGCCTCGAACGACCAGTACATCAACCCGGAGCTTTTGATCTCCGCCATGCAGACCCACTTGAGCCTCCTTTGCGGCAACCCCATGGAGGAATCCTGTGAGCTCACCCGTACCGAGGTGTATCTGGCCGACGGCGTCACCGTTTTTGCATAAAAATGAAAATTTCGTGAGGCTTGCCTCCCTTTCGCGCGACTAAAGGTCAAAGCAACGTGAAAGGGAGGTATTCTTATGAAAAAAATTGCAATTCTCTTGCTGGCCTGTCTGGCCTTGACCGCATGCGGCTCTGCCCCGGAGGAGCCTTTGGTAGGCCCACCCGGTGACCGCGTTCCGTCTGACACAACCCCTTGCGCCATTACCACGCCGGCCCCCACAACGCCGGACGTTACCTCGTCCCGAACCGATGTTCCACCCCTGACCGGTCAGGTGGAGCTCCTCGACGGAGAGGGGAACGTTCTGCCTGCGTACAGCGAGCTCATCTGGATAATGGACGGCACGTTGGTGGGTGACGGAATGTTGATGTTCCAATCGGTTTCAAGCCGCCTGCCGGCCATTGCCGCGCAGATTCCCTCGGTGACCCTGAACGGCGTTCCCACCGTACGCATCGTAACGAACGATACGGAAACCGCCCGCGGCGGACAAGCCGTCTCCGTCTATGGGGAGGATTATTCTCAGCTGGCAAACCGCATCTCGTGGGAGGAGGTCGTCTCCCGCGGCCAAACCGAATGGTTCGGCCGAACCCTCTACCTGTATTTTTCCGTTACCTACAGCAGCACCTATAGCCCGGACTACACCAAAGAAATGTCAACCGCCTATTTTATAAAAGTACAATTCTGACCAAACAAAGCAAGCACCCTGTTGGCGCGTCTGCTGTAGAGCGGACGCGCCTTTTGTATTGCATAGTCAAAGGCTACATGATATAATTATTTTGAATATTTTTCTTTCTCTTTGAACCTTTTTGCATCAAAAGTCAACTTAATATGCGAAACCGGTTTTAATCGCATGAAAGGAGAACGTATGGAACAGGAAGTGTCTTTTGAGGCATTGCTAAAAAAGCATCGCATTGTTGTGGAACGATATATCAATTTCAGATTGCCAAGCAGCTTTGACGCCGACGATGTCATACAAGAAACATACTACGCGGCTTACGTTGGTTATGAAAAGCTTCGCAACAAGGAATGGTTCAAGTCCTGGATATTGGCGATCGCACGAAATCAATGTAATTTGTGGTTTCGCAAAAAATATGGCAGCGAATGGATTTCGATTGATGCAATTCCTGAGATAGCAGAAGCCGATGCCGCGGAGGATGACGACGCACAACGCATTCTGAGCCTGATCCCCCGAGAATCAGCGGAGCTGCTAAAGCTGACTATGCAGGGATATAAGCAAAAGGATATTGCAAAACGATTTGATATTCCGATTGGCACTGTTAAAAGTCGCTTGCATTACGCTCGAAAGCAGTTCCGTTCTATGTGTACCCCAGATCAGATTTTGATGTTTGAGAAAGGAAGAAGACTTATGGCAAAAAAAGATTATACCTGCGGTTTTCCCGCAAATATGCCAACTCTCATTATAAAGGAAAGCCCCCGCCCGTTTTTTGAGGTGAAATGTGCCGATGAATCTTTTATTGTCCCCGTGATTGGAAATAAAAATTCGGAAGGGACGTACCGCTGCGGGAAGCTTGCGTTGGTATCTACCTGCTACGTTCCCAAGGCTGCTATGATACACGAGGTTGCCGGTGTTAAAGTTTGCAGAGACACCTACAACATAAAAGCCGGAAAGCTCTATAAAAATGAAAAAATATGGTTTACGCAGCTTACAGATGAATACGTTCGTGATCTTGCAACCATTGATTGCGATGGCAACGAAGACAACGATCTGCCTACGTCCATATACACTTTTTTGGAGGAGGACTACGACGTCATCGTCAACGGAAATGACCGAGTTCATGGCAGACCCTTGCTTATCAAAGAGAACCCGCCCAAAATGGTTGACGGCAAGATCTACATTGACGAATATAATATTCGGTACACCATGGGAACCTTTGATGTGACCATTGGAGAACGGACGTTTGAGACAATCAAATTTATCCGCGTTCAGAACAATACCAATGTTACTGAAAATTATGTGGATGCAAAGGGAAGACTTGTTTTTATGCGTTGGTATGAGTCGGCTGACTGGATCGAACAAACCGAATGGTACACCGATGAATTGAAGCAAAGCACGGTTAACAGCCCGAAATTGATCGTCAACGGTATCGAATATCGTTTGGTGGAAGACCGCATCAGCGAATACGCGCTTTGATTTTTGCCCCGCTTTGTGCGGGGCTTTGTTTTTACGGCCGCAAAACGAACGGATGGCGAAAGCGTGCTCTATTCCGCCCCCCGTTTGATAACGTGAAATTCTTTTTTATCATCCACCGTCATAAGGAGCACCTGCTTTACACGTAGCTTTCTTTTGGCCAGTTCGCGCTCAATTTCCTTGTCGCTGGTGTGGGAAAGCTCCATGTTCACCGCGCTTATTACTCCGTCAATAATGACGGGATGAGCGAGTCCGCTGTCCGAAGGCTCCACCCCAAGCTCCTCCACCGTGGCCGGCCGCTTTTCCGCCTTCAAAAATACGGAAAGCTTCCCGTTTTCCTCAAGAATGGCATATTCCACGTCCCGAAGCTCCGCCACGTCCTTTTGCCTCAGCTCGGAAAGCAGCTCCGTCACACTGATTCGTTGCCGTTTTAGTTCTTTTTCGTCGATCACCCCGCCGCGCACAAGAATGCTTGGCTTCTCACACAGCAACCGTTTCAGAGGCGCGCAGTGCAGTAAAAGGTAGGAAAGAATCACCTCGACGGATACGAGCAGTACCACGGGCGCTACTGCGTGGGATAGCGGAATGCTCTGGTTTTGGATCGGCGTTACCGCCAGCTCCGACAGCATAAAAGTGATCACCAGCTCCGAGGCCTGCAGCTCTCCAAGCTGACGTTTGCCTAAAATCCGCATAGTAATCAGTAAAAGAATGTATATAATCATCGTTCGTGTCAATAATGTCAGCATAACGCCCTCCTTTTTCGTAGTTTTCCCGTCACTTGTCACAAAATGCAATTTTTTGCAAATTTCTTATTGACAAATAAAGGGGAAATGAGTATAATGATAAAGCATCACGGCGAAAGCCTCAGGCACACCTCAAAAAAAGTTTTAAAAAACTTAAAAAAAGGTGTTGACAAAGGGGGCAAGAAGTGATATACTAACAAGGCTGACCTCGCGAGAGGGAAGCGACGGATCTTTGAAAATTGAACAACGACGAAGCTAAGAAATTAGCTTTGCACA
>JAGARU010000098.1 GCA_017622085.1 Clostridia bacterium
TGATGAAGTGTTGGCTATTGTTGACAAAAGTGATGTTGATAGAGCAATTAAAATCGGGGCTTGCAATATCTATCACGGTTGTGTTCATAATATGTTACACGAGAAAAGCGAGGATATTTTGCGAGGGCTTTATAAATCCGCTTCTTTCGTTGTGCAGGCGATTGTCTTTAAGCAGACGGGAAAATACGTCAAGCATCAAAAAGAATTGCTCCAAGTTGTATCTTACGATGAACGAGCCATCGTGGAAATCTTTTTGAGTTTAAAAAATGGGGCACCGATAGATTTCAATTCAATGTCCGAAACATTGTTTTCTTGGGCAAAGAAACGGATTTCCGAAAACAATTAAACAAATTCCAATTTGTCGAACAACTACGCACGGCACGAGGGTCCCTTCTGACGAGGGGCTGTCACCGAGGGTGACTGGGGGAGAGAACACTACTACCCCCTCAGTCAGCCGGTTCAGCTGACAGCTTCCCTGACAAGGGGAGCCTTGGGCTCTTTAAGTATCGGAAAAATAAATTTGATTTGATAAAGGAGTGCAGTTTTATGAGAAAGATGATGGCATTGATTTTGGTCCTCGTTTGTGCTTTGTCTGTAGCGGGGTGCAACGAACAAGAGCCCGACAATCCTTCGGTTGTACCGGAAGATTTTGCTTTTTCCCTCACGTGGGGCTGTTATGGTATCAGCTCGTATGACAGCCAGACAGGCAAGCTGGTTAAAACGACCGATGCGACAAATCCGGACGATTACGTGACTTGTTATGAACTCACCGAGCAAGACAAAGAATACATCTATCAGTTGATTGCTCCCCTGGAGGTGCACACATATCCGGAGGTATACGACCCGCAAAATGGCATCTCCAGTCCGTCCATGACTCTTATTTTGACGGTGTATTGCAACGGAACGCAGAAAACCATCCAAGCAAAGAACATCGCCCTTTCCTTTACGTCGGAAGATGAAAAAGGGCAGGCTTTTCTTTCCGTGTGTGAAGCAATTTGCAATCGGTTGACCGCAACCAAGGAATGGAAAGCATTACCCGATTATGAAATTCTCTATGATTAACCATAGAAAGGGATACCATGGCTTTATTTTATCTTGTTCGACATGGTGAGCCGGATTATGACGCGGTGGCAAGACTTGGATTTTATGGCTTCGGCCTGAATTTTGCACCTTTGTCGGAGGCCGGAATCCGACAAGCAAAACAGACGGCGGCGGACCCCCGACTTTTGGAGGCGGAGCTTATCGTAAGCTCTCCGTATACCCGTGCTCTGCAAACGGCGGCGATCCTGGCCGACGCACTTCACAAAGAGATCGTGGTAGAGCCGGAGTTGCATGAGTGGATCAACGACAAAACCAATACGCTCTCCTCCGACGAGGAGGCGGCACGACTTTTCCGGGAGTTTAAGGAAAACAAAGGTGTGTATCCCGACGGCGAGGAAAAGTGCTGGGAAACCGTAGCCTCCCTGCAGGCGCGTGTCCGCCGGGTTGCGGATAAGTACGCAACGTACAACAAGGTTATTTTTGTCGCCCACGGCATGGTTTGCAAGGTCTTGGCACGGGCGGAACGCATGTCCTACGCCGAGATCATTCCGTGCCAGTACGAGTCGGGGCAGGAGGTTCCGTTCTTTTGATCCGAGGGATGTGATACACGTCGATTACATGTCAGATTAGGAGGAAATCCAATGAATGTGAAAGCAATTATCGTCGATTTGGACCGCACGCTGTTGCGCTCGGACAAGACGGTATCTCCGTATACGACGGAGGTTTTGCGCACATGCCGGGAGCGGGACATCTCGGTTATGATGGCGACGGCACGTCCGGAGCGGACGGCGATGCCCTATTGTGCAACGGTGGACTTTGATGCCATGACGGTTTCCAACGGCGTCCGTGTGATTTTAGACGGCCGCCGGGCGAATTACGGCATTTGTCTAACAACCGCCGAGCCCCTTCTTCGGGCGCTGCAGAGCCACCCGAGCCTGCGAATCACCCTGGAAACGGGGGATCAAGCCTATTCAAACCAGCCAATTGAGGACTATGAGACCGTAATTTGCGATGATTTGATATCCGTCGCTCGACGGGAAGGCGTTCTGAAACTTTTGGTTCATCTGGATCAAAAGGAAACTTTGTCAATTGTCGAAAACGCATTGACCGAGGATCTGTATTACACGGTCGCCCATGGATATTTGTTGCAGATCATGAGCCGAAAGGCCACCAAGTGGAACGGCATCCAAGCCATGCTGGAAATTGGCGGCTATACTCCGGCGGAGGTTGCGTATTTTGGCGACGACAACGATGACCTTGAGCCCATCCGCCAATGCGGCATCGGTGTTGCGGTGTCAAACGGCCTCGATGAGGTAAAGGCCGTGGCAGACTACGTGGCGGAGGCCAACGATGCCGACGGCGTGGCAAAATTCATTGAATGGAGGATCTTAAATAGCTAAAAACAACTCCACCGCCGGTTGATGTCTCCCCCATCAACCGGCGGTGTGTGGATTTTTGCGATTATACGGTGTACCCTTTGCTCAGAAGGAGGAAAAAACGATGGATCAAATCAAAATCGGCAAATTTATCGCCGAGCGCAGAAAAAATCAGGGCCTGACGCAAATGCATCTGGCCGAAAAGCTGAACGTCACCGATCGGGCGGTATCCAAATGGGAAAACGGAAAGTCCATGCCCGACTCCTCCATCATGCTGGAGCTGTGTGGCATTCTCAAAATTACCGTAAATGATTTATTAAGTGGGGAGGTTGTTACAATGGAGCTTTACAATAAGCAGTTGGAACAAAATTTAATTGAAATGATTAAGGAAAAGGAGGAGGCCAACCGTCGGAATCTGGTCTTTGAGAACGTGATCGGCATTTTATCTGCCGTTATTCTGTTCGGCCGTACATTTACCGCCGCCTTTGTTTCCATGGTGGAGTGGGCGCGGATCTGTCTGATTGTGGCCGGCTTTGTAATCGGCTTTACCGGCCTTTTGTTTGCTCTTCGGATTGAGCAGACGGCCGGTTACTATCGGTGTGGCGTGTGCGGACACCGCTACGTTCCTAAATACGGTAGTGTCCTGTGGGCTATGCACTTTGGGCGAACCCGCTATATGAAGTGCCCCAAGTGCGGCAAGCGCTCATGGCAGAAAAAGGTCTTGACCAAAGACGAAGAATAAAGTCAAATGGCATCTGTGGTTTTTGACAGATGCCGTTTTTCCTTTTCTCTATTTACGCATTTGCCGTCTTGTGATATAATAGGAGCAGAAATTCACAGGGAGGAGCACCTATGAAAAATACAAAGCTGTGTCCCAAATGCAAAAGCACGAATATTGTCCGTATCGACGGATACACCGGCGCTTACGGTGTTGGTAATAATGTGATCACGGGTAATACCGTATTTTCTGCCGTTAACGTCAATCGGTACGTCTGCTGTCAGTGTGGCTTCACGGAGGAATGGATCGACCGTGAGGATATTGAAAAGATTGAAAACAGCAAGAAGGCAAAGCGATGAGCCAAATGAAAGACGTCCAATGGCTTTTTTTCGATGTGGGCTCTACCCTTGTAGATGAGGGATTGGCCTATGAGCGCCGCTTGCGGGAAATGGCCGAGGCGGCAAATACAACGTATGCGGCCGCATACGGGCTTGCTCTTGGCTTTTATAAGCAAAACAAAAAGGGAGACCGGGCGGCTGCGGATTACCTGGGTACACCGTTTCCCCCTTGGCACAAGGAGGCCGAACGCCTTTACGGAGACACCGTTGAGGTTTTGCAAGCGTTGAGCCGCCGCTATAAGATTGGCATTATTGCCAACCAATCCCCCGGCACGAAGGCGCGACTGGCAGAGTGGGGGATTTTACGCTATATCGATCTGGTGATTGCTTCCGCTGAGGAGGGCGTGGCCAAGCCGAGCCCGGAGATTTTTCGGCTCGCCTTGGAACGTAGCGGGTGTCCTTCCCAAAAAGCCGTCATGATTGGTGACCGGGTGGACAACGATATCGTCCCCGCCAAGGCCTTGGGCATGCGTACCGTTTGGGTTAAGCAGGGCTGGGGACAGTATTGGAGTGTTACATGTGAGGCAGAGCGGGCAGATTACACCGTTACGTGTCTATCAGAGCTTTGTCATATCTTATAAAAAGAAAAACAGCACCCGCGGGTGCTGTTTTTTGTTATGGAATGACGTTATTTGTCAAGGATTCCGTATATGATGTTGCGGAAGCGGGGATGGGTATGGGGCTCCAGATTGTTCAGCATATGCTGGGCGTAGAACACCGCCAGCTCCGCGTCAGGGTCCACCATAACGTACGCGCCGGCCGCGCCGCCCCAACCGAATTCGCCCACGTTGCCGAGGGAACCGCCGGCAAAGGGCTGCATCATGGTGCGCACGCCAAGGCCGTAGCCGTACTCAGCCATCTGATGCCAGGTATGAAAGTCCTTCAGTCTCTGCTCGTCGTATTGATTGGTGCGAAGCAGATCAATGGCTCTGCGGCTGAGGATCTTTTCGCCGGTCTTGCCCACACCGCCGTTTGATAAGGCATAGACGAACTTGCTGTAGTCGTTAACGGAGGAAATGATGCCGGCACCGCCGCTGTCGTATTCCGGGCCGATCACGTAATCGTTCTTCTTGGCGATCCGTTCGGCCGTCTTGGTTTCGTAATTGTAGCGGTAGAGCTGAGCGATCCGTCCCTCGATCTCCGGTGTCACGTGGTAGTAGGACTCGGTCATCCCGAGGGGATCAAAGATATTTTCCTTCATGTAGTCGGCAAAGCGCTGGCCGGACACCACCTCAACCAGACACGCCAGCACGTCGTGGCAAAGGCTATAGCCAAAGTGCTCGTGGGGATCAAACTCCAAGGTGCCCTTGGCAATGGCACGAACCACCTCGCGGGTGGGGGCGCGGCCCTCGGTGTCCGCCACAATCTGACGGATGGCATCCGTGTTCAGATTGTAGTTCAAGCCGGCGGACATGGTGAAGAGGTCCTGCACGGTAATGGGACGGCGCGCCGGATGACGGTCAAAGGCCTCCTTTTCCCGATCCCAATGGCAAACCTGCATATCCTTGAATTCCGGCAGATAGTAGTAAAGCTCGTCGTTCAGGAGGAACTTGCCCTTTTCCAGCATCTGCATACCGGCCACCACCGTTGCCACCTTGGAGGCGGAATAGAGGAAGTACAGGGTGGAGGAGCTTATGGGAATGTTGTTCTCCCGATCGGCATAGCCGAAGGCGCGACGGTAGATCTCCCGTCCCTTGTGAATCACCTTGATGTCGCCGCCGGGAATGCCCATGGGCTCCAAGGTGTCGATAAACTGGTCCAAGCTCTTAAAATTCATAATAGCCTCCTTACTTAGGCGCTCTCTTGCGGCAGAGGTAGGTGTCCAGCTTTTCCTTTACCTTTTCCGGAATATCCCGTCCCACGGGGCAACGCACGGCATTGGCCATCCGGTCGGTAAAGGCGGTAATGAATTCGATATCCGCCAGCATGTGCTCCGCCTTCATGACGGCAGGCGTATCATAGCGGTTGTGAATGGTAGCCGTGTTCGGCGGTGCCAGCCGCGCGAAGGAAAGGGAAGGCACGCCCTTGTCGGCAAAGGGGGTGGAATCGCTGGAGTACACGTCCTGTCTTGCGGAAATACCAAAGCCCCGCTCGGAGCCGAGGTAAGTAATGTACTGTACCAGAGCCTCCTCCGCCGAGCAGCAGGCAATAAACTTACCCATAATGCAGCCGATCATATCCAGATTGATGTTCAGGGCAAAGGAAGCAAGCTCGTCCTCGTGGGCGATCACGTAAGCCTTCGAGCCAAGCAGACCCCGCTCCTCGCTGCCGCAGAAGACAAAGCGAAGGGTGTAGCGGTGGGTTACGTCCTTAAAGTGCTCTGCAATACCAAACAGACCTACACAGCCGGACATATTGTCGTAGGAGCCCTGGGAGAGGGAGGTGGAGTCGTAGTGCGCGGTCAGCACAATGGAATCCTCAATTTCACCGGGCAGGGTAAATACCACGTTGTGGGACATTCCCTTGCTCTCCTCCTGCTCAATGACAATGCGGGCGGTGGAGGCACCGTCGCGAATGAGCGCGATGGCGGTCTTGGCGTTGATGTTCACGCCGAGGATCTTGTTGCCCTCGCTGACGTAGGGGCGCAGCTCGCGCTGATCCATATCCTCGTCGGCGTAATTGGCATTTCCGTCGTAGGTAATAAAGCCAACGGCACCGTTTGCAAGAAGATCCTTGTACATCCAGTAGCCAAGATAACCGTCGATCATAACGATCTTACCCTTGCATTGGGAGAGAGAATAGGGATCGGTAGAGGGCAGGTAGTAGAGGGGCGCTTCCACCTCGCCGGAGCCGCACAGCAGATATCCCTTGCAGGAAATTTCCTGTCCGTCAACGTACAGGTGTGCGCTTTTGATGGTGGCCACGTCGACCTCAAAGGGCTCAAGGGAAGCCTCAAAGCCCATGGTCGCGGCCACGCGGCAAAGCTGCTCGGCGCATTTTCTCTCGGCCTCGCTTCCGCCGGTGCGGACGTAGGCGGTATCTTCAAAAAGCTTGATGATCTGTTCTTTCGTCATAGGATCCTCCGTAATGGCATAAAATCTTTTCTCCATTATAGCAAAGACTGAGGTGGAATGCAAGAAAGTGGGCGAAATTGCACAAAAAAACTGTTGCTAAGGTTGCTTCCCTATGCTACAATGAGGAAAAAAAGGCTATAAGGCGGTGTACCATGAACAAAACCGAATTCTACACCAAAATCCATCAGGGCTGGGGCACGTATAACGTCCTCAGTCTCCTTTCCCACGTAAAGCTCCCCTACGGCTTTGCCATCCATCTGGCCTTCAAGGATTTTTCCGACGGAGGGGTGCTTCGGGAGGCCTTTATCGGCCGCAAAAACCCTTGGGATGAGCACGTTACCCCCGGTCTCCGCTCCTGGGACGGTACGTACACCTCTCTGCGGGTGGAGTATTTGGAGAGCGTTTTCACGGTGGAAAGCGCCGTGGAGGGGGATGACCAATATATTTTGGTGACCCCGGAGAAAACCGGCTACCGCACCCCCGCCCTGTCCGTGGAGGCTTGTCTGCTTTGGGGTAAGGAGGGCGTGATCGGTAAGAAAAACGGTCGCCTTTACGGAGAATTCCCGGACGGCCACCGCATTGAGCTCCATTCCACCACTCCCCCGGAGCGGCTGGACTATGCCCACTCCCTCTCGCCCGCCATGGGCGTGTATCTGTACGGCCCCACGGTGATCTCTACCAAGGCCTGCTCCTTGGAGGAGGGCATGGCCGTTATCGCTCGCGGCAAGGCGAAAACCGAGGCCGAGGCCGCCCGTTACGGCAAGCACGCGGAGGCCTACACCGCCATGAAATCCTGCCTTGCGTGGGATACCTTCTACGATTGTGAGCACGACCGTCTCTGCTCCCCCGTCAGCCGGAGCTGGAGCAAAAGCTGGGGCGGATACGTCATGTTCTGCTGGGATTCTTACTTTGCGGCCATCATGGCCGCCATCGACTGCCCGGAGCTGGCTTACGCCAATGCCATTGCCATTACGGAGGAGGCCACGGAGCGCGGCTTTGTGCCAAACTTCGCCTGTGCCCATAACGTAAAGAGCAGGGACCGCTCCGAGCCGCCCGTGGGCTCGATGATCTGCCTTGAGATCTATCGCCGATACGGCGGCGACTGGTTCCTCTCTCAGGTGTATGACACCCTGCTTTCCTGGAACCGCTGGAACTTTGAATGTCGGCGGGTGGGCGAGGGCTACCTCTGCTGGGGCTCGGACGCCTATACCCCCGTCTGCGGACAGGGACTGGAAAAGAACAATGTGGAGTGCTGGCAGGGTGCAGCCTACGAGTCTGGCCTTGATAACTCCCCTATGTACGACGGCGTGCCCTATGATCCGGAGACGCATTTGATGCAAATGGCCGACGTGGGTCTGATGGGACTTTACGTGGATGATTGCCGCGCGCTCCTTGCCATTGGCGAGATTCTCGGACGCCACCAAGCCGACGCGGAGCTGACTGCCCGCATGGAGGCCGTGGATCAAGCGCTTCAAACGCTTTGGAACGAGGAGGACGGCATCTTTGAAAACCGAAATCTGGCCACGGGCGAGCTTTCGGGTCGCATTTCTCCCACCAACTTCTACGCTCTCTTCAGCGACCGTGTTACGGACGAGCAGGTGGAAAGTATGTGCCGCCGGTACTATTTTGCGCCGGAGCACTTCCACGGAGAATACCGAATGCCCTCCATTTCCCGCTCGGACCCTGCCTACCCCGACCAGAACTATTGGCGCGGCCGCATTTGGGCCCCTATGAATTATCTGGTCTATATGGCCTTCCGCCGCCGGGGCTGTGCCGATGCCGCCAAGGATCTGGCCGAAGCCTCGGAGCGCCTCCTCCTCAAGGAATGGCGCCTGCACGGTCACGTCCACGAGAACTATAACGCTGACACCGGTCTCGGTTGCGGTGGCCACGGCGCCAGCGACGCCTTCTACCACTGGGGCGGCCTCCTTGCCACCATCGCCATCGACGCAGATCAGGAGTAACGACAATAAAAACAAGCAGGGGGTCTCTTTTGCAAAAAAGAGCCCCCCTGCATCCCCCAGAAAATGAATCCGGGGCGCGTACGGTTTTTGTTGCTTGGTGCTTACTTTTCCTCTAACGCAAATACCTGTCCCCTCGTGATGCCATGGGAATTGAAGGCGTCGACCCGAAGGTAAACCGGATCGCCCGCCATAAGGGAGCCGATGGTCTGGGTCGGGAGGAAGGTGGTACGGGCATGGTAAAGCTTGTCGGGCGCGTGTCCCCAAAGAATGCAGGCACCCTCGGCACCGTCGGATGCCCAGGTAACCTCCATGTTGCAAGGTCCGGTACGCCGGGCCGAGGCCGTTACCGCTTGGGGTGCAAGCCCCTCGCTCCGACCGAATACCCGCAAGCCGGATACCTTGGGGGTCTGCCGATAGGGAAGCTCCGTCACGGTCAGACGAAGGTATCGCACCGCCTCACCGTCAAAGAATACCGTATCGCCGGGCAGATCCGTTTCTGCCTGGCGTTTGTCGCTCAGAATAAAGTAGTTCACGCCGTCCGCTGATCCCTCAAGAAGCCAGCGGGTCCGAAGGGGAGCGTATTCGAAGACCCGATCTCCGCCGGGGTTCTTCTCCGCCAGCTCATCCTCGCCAAAGGCTATGGAGAGCCCAAAGTCAGCAAAGTGAACCTGCACCGCATAAACGGAGCAGACCTTGGTGAGATCCAACGTCAGGGTAGGATTCGCCTCATCCGGATCAGCCGTCCACCACGCGCGGCAGTTTTCGTCCGCCACCGCCTCCGGGCAGGTGCCGCCGGCCGTTACCGGCTTATTATAGGAGAGGAGCATCCAATCCGGGTCGGCAAAGCATTCGCCATCCACCCGCTTAGGCCAATCGCCAAAGCGCTGATCGCAGAACAGCTCGCCATCCTCGTCGTATCCGGCACGCCAAAGGCCAAGCCGCCGCTCAAAGGGATGGTTCACGCTGATCTGTGTGGTGGCCATATGCCAAAGCCGTCCCTCTCGGTCCTCGAAGGTAGAGCCGTGTCCTGCGCCGGTTACAAATCCGCCGGGCGAAAGGGAGAAGGGATTGTTTTTCTGCGGTACGTAGGGGCCAAGAGGATCGTCGGATACATAAACGCCATCGCAGTAGATGTTGAACTGTGTGCCGGGCGCGGCATATTGCAGATAGTATTTGCCCCCGTACTTGTTGAGCCATGCACCCTCAATGTAGGGAGGACAGCTCTCCGGTGCGTTGTTGTCATAGTCGGTGCGCTCATAGCCGAAGCGAACGGGATCGCCCCAGATCAGCGCCTTAGGCTCACCCATGGGCGCAAAGGTGTCGGGGTTCAGCTCCACCCCATAAATGGGATGGTCGTTGGAGCAGCCCCAGTAAAGATACAACCGTCCGTCCTCAAAGTAGAGGTGGGGATCCCAAAAGGCAAACGTGCCGGGAATCACCTCAAAGGGCACCGTTTCCGGATCGGATGTGCGATAGAAATTGCAGTTCTCCGTAAGGGCGGAGGCGCACAGAACCAGCTCTCCGTTTACCTCGCATACGTCAGGCGCATAGTCGTAGGTGGGCATCTTACCAAGAAAGGCACGGAACTCCCACGTTGCCAGATCGTTACTTACAAAAAAGCCGTCGGTCATGGAAGGAAAGAGATAGTACTTTCCCCGGAAAAAGATGGCGCTTGGATCGGCCGCCTCCCGGCAGGTAATGAACTTGCCCTCGCAGAAGTGGCGCTGGTAGCGATAAGAAAGGTTCAGCGGATTGCAGTAGTGCTTCATATCAAATCTCCCAAAACGTGGATTTTCCTCATGTTATCATAAAATCCGCCCGAAAGCAAGCATCCAGAGCATACCTATAAAAAATATGCGGACGCCCTCCCGTTGTACCCGTAAGGATATAACGCTGGGCGTCCGCACGTTTTATTGATCCGTCGGCTGATACGCCAAATAAATCAGCGGTGTTTTGCCGACGGTTACGGAATAAGGCAGCAAGCCTTTTTCTACAATCGCCAAAAGCTGTGCGACAGGATAAGCCTGCAGGGAATAGGCATATTTATGGTACTCCCGCCCATCCACGTGCCGAGGAATTTGCCTCTTGTTTCGTAGCATGATTTGTGCAAGCTCGGTGCCCAGCACCTCGGCCAAGGCATCCGCCAAAGCCGTTCTTGCTGGATACCAATACTTCTCCAGCTCCTCGAAGGGAAGTGCAGGGATCGTCAGTTGGAGCGCTCCGCATCGTCTTCGCTTTACTGTGTGCATAGCCTCGAAGTCTGGCACCATCTCATAGATGCGGGAATCATCAATTACTATACCGCCGGGTAAAAGAGAGGCGTAGAAGGCTGTGATACGATCGGAGCTGAGCTGATATTTAAACCGGCGATAGGCAAAGGCCGTATCACCGAACACCGATTGGCAGTCTAGCATCTGACAGACAGAGCCATCCGTCCCGATCGTTCTGCGATGCTGGGTAGGACCGGAAAATGTATAGGTGGGGTTTCCTCGGTCATCTGCATCATAAACAAAGCCGGTAGCAAACCACCGTCCGCCATTGGGGCGCTCCGGCAAGCAGTCGTAGATTGAGGGACGGGCTTCACACCGCTCTACAGTAATCAATAGCGCTTGATATAAAATAGCCAGAAGGAGCGTAACCTTTTGCTTTTCAGAAAAATTTATAAAGCGCGGGCGCTCCATCGCCTCTCTAAAGTGTTCCTGTGCCATGCCCCATACGAGTTCAGCCATCTGCTTTGCCAACTCCTCCTGTGCCGGAATATCGCCGTATTGCTTGTTACCATCAATCAGAAGGCAACGGGTGTACACCAACCCCGATGTTGTTTTTCCCATCAGCTCTCCTTGAATCAGTCGATCAATCATAGGCTCAAGGTAAGCACAGGGAATCCCCATTGCATCTGCGATCTGTCGAACTGGGAGGGGCTTTTCATAGGCCAGAATCAAAATGTTTTGCTCAATTGAGGAGTGAATCAGAGAGCGGGGCTCACCGCTCATTCCTTGATATCCACGGGTGCCAAGAAGCACTTGCTTAGGCTCGTAGCTGGCGGATGTGTATTTTTTCATGGTGTTCAGACCCTCCTTGATTTGTTTTCTTGCACCAGACAATCGGGAAAGCACCGTTCCCCTAGGAATACCCAGTTCCTTGGCGATACGCTCCACGGAATGCCCGTGCATATAGTGACGGACTGTTACCTCCCGATGGATCCGGATTAGCCGGCTGATCTCCCGCCGTATGCTTTCATATTCCTCATCCCGCTCCCAATGCTCTTCGGCCTGTTGGATGGTGTCCTCTGCTTCCAGTCCATCCAGATACTCATGGATCAGAACCCGGTCCTTATGCTTTCGTCTCAAGTAGGAGTTATACCGATTTTGCAGGATTGTGCAAAGAAAGCCCTTGGGATGGTCAATAGGCTCACCCTTTTGATGTTTGGCAAGAAAGGCAAGAATCGTTTCCTGAATGACCGTATCGATTTCCTCGCAATCGGGATATTTATAAGCGGCTACCCGATAGAGATAGGAAAGATATTCTGTGTATTCTGCCTCTTGCGCTTGATTTGTGTTGTGCATCGTACGATCACTCCTTTCATTGGTTGACGTTGCTGCGATAGTTTTCTGCTTGAAGATTAAACATTTTTGCGTAGCTACCGTTCTGTTCAATTAGCTGGTTGTGGGAACCTTGCTCTGTCAGGGTGCCATTCTCAAACATGTAGATTCGATCAGAACGGCGAGTGGTGGATAGACGATGGGAAATGAAAATTACCGTTTTTTCCTTGGCATTTTTGGCAATGCTTTGATTTAGCTGATATTCCGCCATAGGATCCAGTGCGCTGGAGGGCTCATCCATAATAATCAGGTCGTTTTTATGAGCAAATACTCGGGCAATGGCTATTTTTTGAGCCTCGCCTCCGGAAAGATCTGTTCCGTCTTTGTAAAATTCCCGAGTCAGTTCTGTATGAATACCGTTCGGTAGAGTTTCTAATTTTTCGCTAAAGGTACTATCGCTCAGCGCCTGTAGCACAAGTGCCTCTTGATCCGAAGTGTATCGATCGGCTAAAACATTTTCCGCCACAGTAGCCGCAAAGATTCGGTAATCCTGGAAAACCGCGCCCATTCGCTGACGCAATAGATCCAGCCGGTATTCCTTTATGTTGTGACCGTTATAGAGAATCTCGCCTCCGTCTACATCGTATAACCGTAGGATCAGTTTGATTAGGGTGGTTTTTCCGGCCCCATTGTAGCCTACAATAGCGATCCGATCGCCTTGCTCAATGCGGAGAGAAACGTTCTTCAATACCGGCTTGTCCTGATAGGCAAAAGATACGTTTTTTAACTCTAAAGAGCGGAACGGCTCGGGAACTCGCTCGCCTGAACGAATGGTGGGCTCGGTGGCAAAAAAGGTGCGGACCTTATCAATATACAGAGCGTCCCGCCCCAGTTTGGTAAACTGCGCGGTAATATCAGAAATCATATTGTTCATTTTCCAAATTGACTGGATTGTGATGGCAAAGGCGCCTACCAAAATGGACCCGTCAAAGAGAAGCTTGGACATATACAGAATGATAAAGGACTCCGATACGAAGGAAAGCAAGTCCACAATAAAGGTAAATGCAAAGCCGGCTTGGTTGCCCTTTACAGTTAGCCGACGGGTGTCATCAACAACCCGTCTGTGCTCTTGGCGTAAATTGTCCGCAACTCCCGTCAGTCGGATCTCTTTTGCAAAGTCGGCAAGGGAGAAGAATCGGTCAATATACCAGCTTTTTCGGTATTGCTCCTGCAGGAGTTGATGATATTTGTAGTCGATCAAATTTTTGAAGTAGCGAAATACCATGTTTATCGCCGCTACGCCAAGAATCAACGCGGCAATCATGGGTTTGATGGTCAACAGTACTGCAAATACGGAGGTCGAACCGGCGATGGATCGGATCATATCTCCAAGGCAGTCATTTGTGCGCACCATAACTGCCTCGCAATTGCGCATGGCGTAGATAAAGTCGTTGTAAAACTCCGGAGAGTCGTAGGCAGCAAGATCCAATTCTCCCGCCTTGTGAAAGAATTTTTTGTGCACTCTGTGCTGGAAATCCAGCTTTTGTCTGGCATTTAGCAAATTCCAATAGAGGTGGTAAATTAAATAATACAGTGCCCAAAAGAGTGCCATAAGACAAATAGGCTGTAGAATTTGTGCAAGGCTTTCTCCCCGATCGATGGCATTTAGAACCATGCTGGTAAAATAAATTTCAAAGCCATGCTTCATACCGGTAACAAGTCCCATCAGTGCTCGACAGATCACATAACCGGGCGAGGTTTTAAAAGCTAAGGACAAAATATGTCCGCTGTTTTTTATGGAATTGATCAGAGTAACCCTATTCTTGTTCATACGGCGTTTTCCTCCTTCCGATAGTTTTCTGCCTGCTTGCGGAACATATCTGCGTATTTTCCGTTTTTTTTCATTAATTCACTGTGTGTTCCGGATTCAATGACAGCACCCTGCTCCAGCATATAGATGCGGTCGGCTACCACGGCACTAGATAGACGATGAGAAATAAAGATGACACTTTTATTCTCACTTATGGCCATCATTCGTTGATACATTTTATGTTCTGCAATAGGGTCCAGCGCGCTGGTGGGCTCGTCCAAAACCAGAATGGGTGCATTTTGGAAGTACGCGTGAGCCAGCGCCAGTTTTTGCGCCTCACCTCCGGACAAAACGGCGCCGTTTTCATCAAATTCCTTGGTCATAACAGTGTGGATCCCGTGTGGCAACGCGGCAATCCGATCATATACGTCGGCCAGTTTCAGCGCCTCAATCACCTTTTCTTCGTCGCTATCCTGAACCGGACGCATCAGTACATTTTCCATAACGGTCAGCGCTACAGGCTTACAGTCTTGAAAGACAGTTGCGTATTGAGCCCGATATTCTTCCAGCTTTAACTGACGCACATCCTGCCCATTTAGCGTTACCGTACCCTCTGTGGGGTCATACAAGCGGAGCAGTAGCTTGATTAAGGTGCTTTTTCCGGCTCCGTTGTGTCCGACAAGTGCAATTTTTTCTCCGTGTCCTACTCGAATGCTTATATTTCGAAGGGTAGGCGTCTCACTGCCCTCGTATGTAAAGGAAACGTTATTAAGGCAAAGCTCTCCTATCAGAGGCTTTTCATCTCCTCCGACGATTTTAGGCTCATACTGCAGAAAGACATTCAGATCGTCAACAAAATGAGACAGCTTGTGCATGGTCTGCCATTGTTGGAGAAAGGCAGTGAACGCATAAGTGATGGAGGAAACGGAGTTGATAATAACCACGCAGTCGGCTACTGTCATTACCCCAAGCATAAAGGTGCGGTAAACGGCGTAGATCAAGGTTAGAGGATTCAGAAGTGCGTCAAGAAAGGCGCTGAGGAAATAATCGCAGAGCATTTCTCGCTTGCCGTATTTGCGAATTACATCCTTGCGTCCCTCGCAGGCTCGATCGTAGCGATCCATCATAAAGCTTTTGGCGTTGGTTAGGCGCATTTCTTTTGCGTATTCGCTCATGTAAAACACACGTTGCGCGTATTTGCGGTGTCGATTGTGTTCCACGTCCTCTGCATGGTGCTTGTATTCCAGTGCGGCTCTCTTTTTCCGCACGAATACAGTCAGCAGAGGGAGGAGGGCGAATAAAATAAAGATGGGATCGATTTTCGTTAAAAACGTACCGAACAGAATTAGCTGTAACAGGGAGGAGCAAAAGGAAACGAAGTTATTTATGACTTGAGTTACACTTTCCAGCGCATTTTCCTGCACCTTTACGTACTGGTCGTAAAACTTAGGATCTTCATAGCAGGATAGCTCCACGCGCCGTGCCTGATCGTAGATCATTCCCATAAATCCGCGGTCTAATGCTGCAGATATATAGGGAGTTACAAAGACCTCCCCCGCTTGTTGGATTAGCGCAAACAGCCGATGCCCTCCCACGATCAGAACGACTCCAATTATCACTGCACCGAATGCCAGGCCGTGTTCAAAGGTAGATACAACAAATTTTAATATGTAGGTGCTGTAATAAAAGTACCCCACGCGCCCAAGCATAGCCAGCACCAGCTTAACGGGGATCGCAAAGGGGGCCAAACGAAATACTGTTCCAAGAATCTGGCCCGTATTCCGGAACGCACGCCCGGTGGGGCTTTTGTTCTCTTTGTTCATAATGTAAACCTCCGCGTAGAATGATAGGGGCGATACTTACAAGAAGTATCGCCCTCTGATTTATTAGACGCGGGATTTACCCGCCGGTTCACTATTTTAAGAAAAAATTGTTTTCATTCTATAGCTTTTTTGGGTTCATACGCCAAATAAATCAGCGGTGTTTTGCCGACGGTTACGGAATAAGGCAGTAAGCCTTTTTCTACAATTGCCAAAAGCTGTGCGCGGGGATACGCGCTGAGTGCGCGGTCGTAGGCAAAGAGCTCGCGATGATCCACGTGAGCCGGCACGGTGCGACGGGTGGCCAAGGCAATGGTGCGTAGCTCCTCGCCCAAGGCTTCGATGATCTCCCGCTTTGCGGCCTCCTTGGCCGGCATCCAGTGCCCCTCCAGTTCGTCAAAGGTCAGGGCGGGAATATCCAGATGCAGTGTTCCGTCCTCGTCCCGCTTTACAATACAAAGCCGCTCAAATTCCGGCACGGCTTCATAGATCCGCGTGCTTTCCACCGTAATTCCGCAGGGAAGCATCGAGGCGTAAAAGCGGAGAATTTCCGGATAACGGAACGTGTATTTCATGCCGCCGTAGGCGTAATGGGCATCTCCAAACACCGTCTGACAGTCAAACATCTGACATCCCAGGGAACGCCCGCCAACCTGCACCGGACCGGAAACCTCATATTTCGCATGGACGGACTCGCCGTGCTCGTACACAAGAGCCGTTGCCAGCCACCGCCCGCCGTTGGGACGCTCCGGCGGATACTTGGGTCGATCCTCCCGGGTGGGCGTGCATTCGTAGGCGGCACCGCTTAACGCCTGATTCAGCATGGCCAGACACAGTGTGGCCTTTTGCTTTTCCGATAGGGCGCGGTATTCCTCTCGCTTGGTAAGCGGTTCAAAATGCTTCCACGCGATTTGCCATACCGTCTCCGCCATACGGTTTGCCAGATCCTCTTGCGCCGGAATGTCGCCAAATCGCTCCTTGCTTGTCAAAAGGCAGCAACGGGTGTACACAAGCCCCGACGGGGTTCGTCCCATAAGCTCGCCCCGCACAAGGTCTTCGATCATTGGCTCAAGGTAGGCACACGGCATTCCGATCGCTCCGGCAATCTCCCGGATGGATATGGGCTTTTCATAGGCTAAAACCAGGGCATTTTGTTCGATTTTTGTGCGGAGCAGGGAAAACGGTTCTCCGTTTATGCCGTCGCTTCCCCAAATGCTCAGATACACACTTTTGGGCTCGTAGCTGATGGACGTATATTTTTCCATGTTTTTTAATCCCTCCCGGATCTGCTCCCTTGCGCTGGACAGGCGGGATAGCACCGTGCCTCGCGGAATATCCAATTCCGCGGCGATCTTGTCAACGGAATGTCCGTGCACGTAATGCCGTACCGTCACCTCCCGGTAAATGCGGATCAGCCGTCCGATCTCCCGACGGGTTGCCTCATATTCTTCTCGGCGTTCTTCATTTTCCTCGGCCACGGACCAGTCGTCCTCTGCCTCTGTTGTGTCAAGGTATTCGTAGGATATCACGCGATTCCGATATTTTTCCCGAAGGTAAGCGTTGTACTTGTTCTGCAGGATCGCGGACAGAAGCCCCTTGGGGTGCTCGATCCCCTCGCCGGCACGCTTTTTCTCAAAAAAGGCCAGCACGGTCTCCTGAATGATTGCATCGATTTCCGTGCAATCCCGGTATTTGTGCTCTGCCGTGCGATAGAGATAGGAAAGATATTCGCCGTACTCAGCCTCCAGCGCCTGATTGGATTGGATCATAGAGGGTTCTCCTTTCTGCCCTTCCGGGCTGTTTTCACCCATTTAGTTGTGCGCAGAAAGGGCGGATTCGCGATTTCAGAAAAATTATTTCAGCTTTTGCTGTGACATCCATACTCGCATTACCAGACGGTGGGGCAGAAGCTTGGTCAGTAGCGTCTGCGCCTTAGCGATTGTGCCGTAGATGCAATAATCCCGACGGGGATTCTTTGCCGCCTTCCATGCGTGGCGCACGATGTCCGTGGGCTCGTACATGGCGGCATAATGCTTGACCACGTTATTTTCGCTGACGGCCCGGTCAAAGAAGGCAGTCTTGGTCCAGAAGGGGCAAACGGCCAGACAACGGGCGCCGTGCTTCTTAAGCTCCCGATTCAGCGCCCGACAGTAGGAAAGCACAAAGGCCTTGGTAGCCCCGTAGGTAGCAATATAGGGAATGGGCTGGAAGGCCGCCACGCTGGCGATTACCAGCATCAGCCCGCCCTTGCCCATGTAGGGAATGGAGGGCTGTGTGATACCTACCACACCGTTACAGTTCAGATCTACCATGTTCGTCAGCGTGTCAAGGGAATCGTCCTCCGCCGCATTGAAGCGACCGAATCCGCTGGCGCAAATGAGGTATCGGATCTCCGGCTTGTGCTCGGCTAACAGCGCCTCATAGGCGTGATAAGAGTCGGAGAGGGAAAGATCCAAGGGGATCACGCGGACGGGTACGTCCGTTAAGCCTTGTAGCTCCTCTAACTTGCCCCTGCTTCGGGCAATGACCCAAATTTCGTCCAAGCTCTCGGAACGGCTTTTGAGAGAAAGAAAGAATTCCCGACCGATGCCGCTGGAGGCGCCGGTAATTACAGCAATGTTCATGTGGATTCCTCCGTTTTCGTTTTTCTTTATTATATCACAAACCCTGCCGTCGGAAAAGAGAAAAAGCTGAGGTGACCTCAGCTTTTTACCGTTCTTTTCTTGTTTACCAGCAGGCAGACCAGCAAAATAGCAGGGAAGAGAACCGCCGCCAGAATGCCCATGCTCAGATTGCCGTCCAGCGCGTCGGACACAAAGCCAACCAGCGTGGGGCCGGAAGAGCATCCAAGGTCGCCTGCCAAGGCAAAGAGTGCAAACATGGCTGTTCCGCCTCTGGGCAACGCGGCGGCCGCCTGGCTGAAGGTACCCGGCCACATAATGCCCACCGCAAAGCCGCAGACGGCGCATCCGATCAGGCTGAGGGCAGGGATGGGGGAGAGGGCCGTTATCAGATACGATACCACGCAAAGGGCGGTACTGCCGATCATAAATTTGTTTAGATCGATCTTATCGCCATACTTGCCGTAAATGGCGCGGGCAGTACCCATCAGGACGGCAAAGGTCATGGGTCCGGCCAGATCTCCGGCGGTTTTGGAGATGCCGAGACCGTTTTCGGCAAACGCCGAAGCCCATTGGCTCACGGCCAGCTCCGATGCGCCGGAGCAGATCATCATAATCACCATCATCCAGAAAATCTTGTTTTTGAACAGCTCCGGAATGGTCATGCCCCGCTCACCCTCGGCAATCAGGGGTGCAATGGGCGTTTTCAGGAAGATAAAAGCATTTGCAATGGGGACAATCGCCCAAACGCAGGCAAGAATGCGCCAGTTAGTTATTCCACAAATGCCGAAAAAGGCCGTGGACAGCAAAACCACACCCACGTGACCCCAGCAGTAGAAGGAGTGGAGCAGGCTCATGGCCTTGGCCTTGTTGTCCGTGGGACAGCTTTCCATAATGGGGCTGATCAAAACCTCAATAATACCGCCGCCGATGGCGTACACGATCACCGCGATCAGAATTCCCGTAAAGGGCGGCAAAACCTCCGGCAGTACCGTAAGCAAAATCAGGCCCGCGGCGGCAAAGACCTGCGCCAGCACAATGGAAACGCGGTAGCCGATCCGATCCACAAACAGAGTGGCCAAAAGATCCACCGTCAGCTGAACGCCAAAGTTGATGGTAACCAGCAGTGTGATCTGCGATAGAGGAATGGTATAAGAATCCTGAAAGGTAATAAAGAGAAGGGGAATGAAATTATTCACGATCGCCTGAACGATGTAGCCGATAAAGCAGGCAACGATGGTGGTTTTGTAAGTAAGCTTCATAGGTGCCTCCGTTCGTCTGAAGTCCTTGCCATTATACCCCCTTCTTTTCCAAAAAGCAACCCGTTTGGTCGATTTCCTTCCTCGCATATTGACAATCTGCCTTTATTTATGTAAAAATAGAAGCGTAAGTACGCATTGCGGAGGATCAAATATGGGATTGTTATTCAAGGCCAGAAGTCAGGATATTCAAGGCAAGCCGAAGGTGTATTTTTGCGCAGAGAGCGCCGACTTAGCCCCCTATCTTGATTTGATCGGCGAAGAAATTCTGAAAAATCAGAACTGCTGTATCTGGTATCCCTCGCCGGAAACCGACCGGTCGGAGGCGGATTACCTCGATGATCTTTGCGACATGCAGCTGTTTGTGATCCCCGTTACCTCCAATCTGATCTTCCGTCCCAGCGGCTGTGCTAAGCGAGAGTTTGATCTGGCCATTGCAAAGCACATCCCCGTTCTGCCCATTATGATGGAGGATGACCTCAGCGAGCCCTTTAACCAGATTTTTGGCGAGCTGCAATACCTGGATCGCCACAAGGTGGATGATACCGCCATCCGATACGAGGAAAAGCTGGAAAAATTCCTTGCTTCCGTGTTGGTGGGGGATGAGCTGGCGACCAAGGTTCGCGCCGCCTTTGACGCGTACGTCTTCCTCAGCTACCGCAAAAAGGACCGCGTCCACGCCAAGGAGCTGATGCATCTGATCCATAAAAACGAGTTTTGTCGGGATATCGCGATCTGGTACGATGAATTCCTCACCCCGGGTGAGAATTTCAACGAGGCCATCCGAGATGCGCTTCGCAAAAGTGAGCTTTTCGTCCTGACCGTAACGCCCAATCTGGTAAACGAGCTGAACTATATCGTCACGACAGAATATCCTTTAGCCAGAAGTGAGCACAAAACGATCCTTCCCGCCGAGCTGGTGGCAACGGATCGGACTCAGCTTTCGGAGATCTTTGCAGATCTTCCGGCCTGCACCGATGCCCACGACGATGCCCAGATGGCGGAGACGCTCCTTGCAGCGCTTGCAGGCGTTGCCGTGCGGGAAAACGACGGGGACGCGGAGCATAACTTTTTTATCGGCCTTGCCTACCTTTCCGGTATCGATGTGGAAACTGACCACAACCGTGCCCTCCGCCTGATCACTGAGTCGGCCGAGGCTGGCCTTGTGGAGGCCATGGATCAGCTGATGCGTATGTACCGCACCGGTCTTGGTGTGACGGTGGATCTGGAGGAAGCGCTCCGTTGGCAGGAACGAAAGATCGATACCCTGCGTCACCGTCATGAAGCCAACCCCACCGAGGATACCTTTGAAGCTCTCACCCGCGAGCTTTTGCAGTGCGGTGACAGCTATATGGAAACCGCTAACCCTTCCCGATGCAAAACCTCCTATGAAGAAGCCTTGGCACTCAGTCGCCAGCCCTTGTATCCGGCGTCTGCCTATCAGGAGGCCGCCGCCCTGCACTCCATGGGATATTATTACCAGTCCGTAGAGGTCGATGTCCACCGTGCCCGAGCCCTCGCGGAGGATTCCGTGGCGATCAGCCGCCGGATCTGGCAGGAGCAGGGAACGGAGCGTTCCAAGCGCTCTCTCGCCACCGGCCTGCAAATGCTGGGAAATCTCTGCCGTACGGCCAGGGATGCGGTCAGTGCCCGAAATTGCACGGAGGAGAGCGAAAAGCTGTTTTCCGAGCTTTATCAGGAAACCAAAAATCCGGACGATCTCTTTTGCCTCATGGCGGCACGCGATACCCTCTGCCTCCTCTACTATAAGCGCAAGGATCTTTGGGAGAAGGCGCTGGAGTATGCAAAGGAAAACCTGGCTTACAGCGAAAAAGATGCCGCGGAAAAGAAAACGACAACTGCCAAATATAATTTGGCGGCAGCCTATTCCCGCCTGGGAGACGTCTATGAATACGCTCCCCGAGCAGTTATGCTGGACTATTTTGAGGACCGGAAGAACGCGTGCCAACGAAGCTACGAGCTCACCAAAGAGGTCTGCAACGAAAGCCCCTCACCGTCCTATAAGCGAGCCCTTTCCATCGGCTGTCAGCAGCTTGCAGAGGTTACGGCAACCTTTGAGGGATACGATCCCTCTCTTTGTGAGGAGGCCATTCGACTGCTCGAGGAGGTATACGATGCCTCACCCACTGCCCGGGCAAAGGAGGATCTTGCCTATGTCCTGGCGTGGTCTTGTTACGGCAAGGGCGATTTTCTGCCCACCCTTCTCCGCGCGGCCAAGCTGCGTGAGGAGCTGGTGCACGAGCGGAACACGGAGGCATCGGGGCGCGCGTTATACAGCGTCTATCAAAAATTAGCCAAGGAGTACCAAAAGCAAGCAGCAGATCCTGCTGACCCTTGGAATTTCCTCCCTTACGATCAAGCTCCCGCGGCCTACGATAAGGTGGATGAATATTACAAAAAGAGCATCCGGGTTTTGGAGGATTTGTCAAGTCAATTGCCTGCAAAAGGCTATTTGTCGATTTTGGCGGATGCCTATAATAAGCTGGGCCACGTTTATTTGTCCTCCGGTCGCAGGCAGGAGGCACAGGATCCTATCCGAACCGGCATCGCCATATGCGACCGTCAGTACCGGACGGAGGAAAGCGTGTCTGCGTGTCAGGATCTGTTGGCGCAGTACGATAAAGAAATGGGCATTTACGGTTCCGTTTCCAGCACCTCCGAGGAGTGCTTGGCCTACTTGCAGCTTTGTCATAAGGCCTCGCTTGAGTATAAGTATTTAAACAACCGCTGGAAGCCCGGCGGAAGCAGCTTTGATCCCATTGCTGAGGCGGTAGAAACCGATCTTGCGGCAAGATTGGCGTTTGCCGAAGATCCTGCTGAGCAAGCCCATCTGGCCCTGTCCTTGGCGCAGCTGAAATATTATTGGGGCAAATCCGAGCAAGCGGAGTTTTATTGCCTGAAGGCACAGGAGCTTGCGGAAAACCGTCCGGACGAGATGATGCGCCACCTTGCGATGCAGGCCCTTGAGCTGCGAGGCGACGTATACCTCCGATGCGGCTGTGCTCAGGCACCTCGCGATTGCTATACTGAGGCCGTGCGCCTGGCACAAGCCTTGCCGGCGGAAGGTGCCTCTAACGATGAGATCCGGCTTTTGAAAAAGTGTGGCGATGCGTTTCTTGCCATTGCCGATATCGATTTGGATCTGTCGGAATTTGCCCTTCCGAAAATTGATCGTACCATACAACCTCCGGTTGAGGTGGGCGCGCGCTTCCGGTACGATCCCAACGAAGCATTTGAGGCAGAGCCCCAAAAGGCCTTTGAATTCTACCGTTCCGCTCTTGCCCTGTTAGAGGGAAAGGACGACGTGGATTCCTTGCGTATGGCAGGAACGATCCAGTCCATTCTCGGTCAGAAAATGAAGGATGCTCTCCTATGTCAAGAGGCTCGTTTAAACGCCGTGAAGATATTCCGTCATGTGCATGACGACATAAAACCGTCCGTTCAGTCTAAAATCGATCTTATTGAGGCCTGTCTCGACGCCGGACGATTCAACTCCTCCTTCCGGAGCGACGATCCCGGCTTTAAGCAATGCCTTGATGTGGCCTTGAAGATGGCTGACGAATTGGACAAAATGGAATTCCATCCGGACGTAAAAGAGATTTTGGGCGAGGTATACGTCGTGATCGAAAATGCATACCGGAAGAATTATCGCGACAGGGAGGCGGCCAAGGCTGCGTGCCACCGTGCAATTGCAACTTATGCAATGCTGTATGAAGCCCGCAAGGATATCGAGTCGGGCAAGCGACTGGCTAAGGCGTATTCGCGGTATGCTTATTACTATCCGGAGTTTGCCGCCGGATATCGGGACGGAGTGCTTCGGGTGCTTCGTGAACTGCATGAATATAATCCGGAGGATCTGTACTGCGCCGAGGAATATTTCAAAACGTGCATAAGCCAAAAACGACTGAATCAAGAGTTTGATTATTGGATCGAAAAGGCACATAAAAAGAACACCCCTCAAGCACATATTCAATTGGCCCGTCGATTCCGGATGGTGGCGCAGGTTTCCTACCGTGACGAACAGAAGGCCGAGTTTTACCGCCATGCCTATACCGTTATGACGCGATTGCCGAAAGCCTCCCTTGATGAGAAGGGCCTGCAGGAGCTGGAGGACGCAATCCACAACGCGCGGGCGTTCCGGCAGTACCACCCCCACTTATTCCCAGAGGAGCCGAACAGCTAAAACAAAAAACGTCCGTGCCATGGCACGGACGTTTTGCTTTTGTCTAAAACCGAGCAAGCGATCAGGCGTTGCGCTCCTTGAAGGTGCGCTCCATCTCGCGCTTTGCCTGCTTTTTGGCATCTGTCTCACGTTTGTCGTACAGCTTTTTGCCTCGGCAAAGGCCAAGCTCCACCTTAATATGGGAGCCGGAAAAATAGAGGGAAAGGGGAATCAGCGCGTACCCGTCGGCGTTCACCTTGCCGAGCAGCTTCATGATCTCCTTTTTGTGCATCAACAGCTTTTTCTCCCGCAAGGGATCGCGGTTGAAAATATTGCCCTGCTCGTAGGGGCTGATGTGCATGCCGAGCACGAACAGCTCGCCGTTGTAGATCCGGCAGAAGGAGTCCTTCAGATTTACCGCTCCCGCTCGGACGGATTTTACCTCCGTGCCGTACAGGGCAATGCCGGCCTCAAACCGTTCGTCCACAAAATAATCGTGAAAGGCCTTTTTGTTTTGTGCAATGGTCTTTCGTTCGGTTGGTTTATTTGCCAAAGTGGTGCCTCCCTTACTGCATCATCGCCATCAGCTTTTTGTTAAATTCCTCGGCGGTGTTGTAGCCGGTCTTCTTCAAGCGGTTGTTCATGGCGGCGATCTCAACGATAACGGCCAGGTTACGTCCGGGGCGCACGGGGATAGTAATGGCAGGAACCTCGTTTCCGAGAATGTTGATCGTCTCAGAATCCAGCCCGAACCGGTCGTACATCTTACCCTCGACCCACTGCTCCATGTTCAAAACAAGGTCGATCTTCTCGCTTTCCTTAACGGCACCCATACCAAAAATACGGCGCACGTCAATAATGCCAATGCCGCGCAGCTCTACGTAATGGCGGATGATCTCAGGTGCCGTACCGACCAGAGTCTTGGCAGAGACCCGCTTGATCTCCACGGCGTCGTCCGCAATCAGACGATGTCCGCGTTTGATCAGCTCAATAGCCGTCTCGCTTTTACCAACACCGGAGTCGCCCAGCATCAGAATACCTTCGCCGTATACCTCAACCAGTACGCCGTGCCGGGTTACGCGAGGCGCCAGGGACAGATTCAAGGAGGCGATCAGCGCCGCAACAAAGGCACTGGTGGTCTGGGATGTCGAAAGGATCGGGATACCGAATTTTTCTGCCATGGCCAGCATTTCGGGGTGAGCCGGCAAGCCGCGCGCCAGAATCAAGGCAACGGGGTGGTGGGAGAACAGCTCCGTCAGCCGCGCTGTACGCTCCTCAGAGGTGAGCTTGGACAGGAAGATGTGCTCCATGTTTCCAAGGATCTCCATGCGCTCCGGGTCAAAGTGGTCAAAAAATCCGGCAAGGGGCAGTCCGGGACGGGTAATATCCGCGCAGGAAACCAGAATTTCCTCCAGATTTTCCGGGGCATAGAGCACCTCAAGCTTAAATTCATCAATTACTTTTTTCAGCAGAACGGTGTTTCTTTCATCCATAACCGTAGTCTCCTTTGTAAGTCTTTGGGTTTATTCTATCACATTCTTCCCGGAAAAGCAAGGATTTTGCCCACATCCCCGTATTTTGTTGGGAAATTCATACTTTATTCATTTTAGCGTGGTACAATAAAAGAAAAAACTTAGGAGTATTCCGGTGAAAAAACTACTGTCATTTCTTTTGCTCGGCGCAACGCTACTGATGCTTCTAACCGGTTGTGGATACGCCAGCACCAGAGAGGAGAGCGAGCCCGTATTTTCCCTCATGGGCTACGACGTTCCCTATGAGGTCTACCGATTTTACGCCATGTCCGCCAAGGCCAGCTACGGTCTCTTGGACGAGGACGGCAATACCAGAACCGACGACGCAGGGCTTTTGGCAAATGCCGAAAAAGCTGCCATGGAGTCCATTTATAACCTTTACGCCGCCCTTTCCGTGGGAGAGAAGCTGGGCTTCCACATTGACGACAAAAACGTGGTCTATGAGGCAGAGTCTTATTTTAATTCGCTGAAGGATTCCTATGAATCCGAATCCGCCTTCCGCACCGATATGAAGGCCGCTTACATGAATAAGAGCGTAGTTATGCTGGTATATGGCGCCAGTTACATTGAAAATGAAGCCTATCAGCGCGCCCGAGAGAACGGAACGATTCTTCAGGACGAAGCAAGCGTTCGTGCCTTTTTTGAGTCGGACGAGCTGATCCGCGTCAAGCATATTCTGATCCAGCCGTCCATTTTTACAAATGCCAAAGAAATGGCGGATATTGCTTATAAAAAGGCTCTGGCCGCCGAGAATTTCGATACCGTGTATAAGCTGTATCGCGATAGCGGAATCTACACCGAGGATCGCTACATGGCCCGCGGGGAAACCTATGAGTCCTTTGAGGATGCCGCCTTTGCCTTGACCGTCGGCCAGCTGGCTCCCTTGACGGAGACGGCGGCAGGCTATAGTGTTTTCGTCCGCTACGAAAAGGACCCCGCCGCCTTTGAAAAGGATAAGAAGACCTTCACCGAGCAGTACAGCCTCTACCAGTTCAACCGCCTTTTGGAGGATGCCAAGACGCACGCGGATCTGCAGTATTACGACGCTTATGATCAGCATCCCTTTGCGGAAATCAAATAATGGAAGTTAAAATCATTCGCAGTAAGCGCAAAACGGTGTCTCTTACGGTGACGAGGGCGGGAGAGGCCGTGGTTCGTGCTCCCATGCGTATGCCGGAGGAATCGATCCGCCGGTTTGTCGATCAGCACCGTGAATGGCTGGAGACACATTTGGCAATTGTAGAAGAACGGAATCTGTGTCATCCCAACCCCACCCCCGAGGAGGAGGCCGCCCTTCGCCGCCGTGCCAAGGAGGTGATCCCGCCCCGGGTTGCTGAGCTGGCCCGCCGCATGAGCGTGACCTATGCCGGTGTGAAGATCAATTTTGCCAAAACCCGCTTCGGCAGCTGCAGCGGGAAAAACAGCTTGAATTTTTCCGCCCGTCTTATGCAGTATTCTCCGCGGGCCGTGGACTACGTGATCATTCATGAGCTGGCTCATACCCTTGAGCACAACCATTCTGCCCGCTTCTGGCAGATCGTGGCGCAGTATATGCCCGATTACCGACAGGCCCAGCAGGAGCTGAAAACGTAACGCAAGAGTTCGTAAAGCAGGCGTGCCAATGCAACCGTTGGCACCCCTGTTTGTTACAGTTGCCGAAAATCGCCCCTCTATTTTTGTGCGAATCGCCGATTTCAATTTTTCTATTATAATAGAAAGGATATTTTTTGAAAAATGCCTTGAAAATGGCTGAAAAAATATTCAAAAACATGGTTGACAATTGTATTTCGGTGTGCTACAATGCTACCATACTAAAGGCGAGGATCGAAAAGAAGTACCCGTTTGAACGCGCGAAGAGAGCGGCCGGTTGGTGTAAGGCCGTGGCAAGTAGAGCGGAGAAATACATTTCGGGAGCCGCGCGGGAAAAAGCCGCGCCGGGTGCGACCGTCATATCGTAGGGCACTGTTGGGTGGCCGTAGAGGTTCCATTCCGTAAGGGTGGAATAAAGCAGAGTGGTAACACGACCGCAATCGTCTCTGTATTTCGCATAAGGTGCGAAATGCGGAGATTTTTTTATTTTCGTTTTTTCTCGGGGCGGCACGGCCGGCCGCTTTGTCAAAAATAAAATTTTAGAATATGGAAGTAAAGCATCATGAAAAAGATTCTATCATTCGTAATTGTTGCAGCAATGCTGCTTACCGGCGCCGTTCTGTTTGCCTCCTGCGGAGAGACTGACGGCACCTATACCGTTGGTATCTGCCAGCTTATGCCCCATCCCGCACTGGATGCCGCAACCCAAGGCTTCATGGACGCTCTGAAGGCTGAGCTCGGCGAGGAAAACGTTACCTTCCTCAATGAAAACGCAGGTAACGAGGCAACCGTATGTACCACCATCATTACCAATCTGGTTAACAAGAAGGTTGACCTGATCATGGCAAACGCAACTCCCGCTCTTACCGCCGCTGTAAACGGTACGGACGTGATCCCCGTGCTTGGCACCTCCATCACGGAGTACGCAACCGCACTGGGACTGGATCCCGATACCTTTACCGGCTTGGTTGGCGGCAACGTATCCGGAACCTCTGACCTTGCACCCCTTGAGACCCAGGCACAGATGATTCTGGATCTCTTCCCCGAGGCTGAAACCGTGGCTATGCTCTACTGCATGGGCGAGGCCAATTCCGGCTACCAGGTAAAGGTTGTGACCGAATACCTTGAAAAGAACGGCATCACCGTAATTAAGAAAGCCTTCACCGATACCAACGACGTTTCCGTCGTAGCGGCCTCCGCCGCTGCTGAGGCAGACGTTATTTACATCCCCACCGACAACACGGCGGCCGGATGTGCAACCACCATCGGCGGTGTAATCGGCGATACTCCCGTCTTCGCAGGCGAGGAGGGCATCTGCTCCGGTTGCGGCGTAGCAACCCTTACCATCAGCTACTACGACCTCGGCGTTACCACCGGTAAGATGGCCGCTAAGATCCTGACGGGTAAAGCGGACATCTCCGAGATGAAGGTTCAGTATGCAGACAACTTCACCAAGAAATACAACGCTGAGCGTTGCGAGGAATTGGGCATTGATATCCAGGCTCTTAAGGATGCCGGATACGTTGCCATCGGAGAATAATCCGATTCAAACGATCGAATGAATTCTGCCGCTACCGGTACGCCTTGTTCCGGTAGCGGACAGTCTTATGAAAGGGACCTTCAAATGGAGATGATTCTTAACTGGCTCGGCACCTTACCCGGTGCGGCAGGGCAGGGACTTGTGTGGGGATTGATGGCCATCGGCCTCTATATCACCTACAAAATATTGGATATTGCAGATCTGACGGTGGACGGCTCCATCTGTACCGGTTCTGCTGTGTGCGCGGTGCTACTGACCAACGGTGTCAATATCTGGTTGGCCATGTTTTGTGCTCTTCTTGCCGGCATGCTGGCCGGCCTTGTTACCGGTGTTTTCCATACCACCTTCGGTATTCCGGCGATCTTGTCGGGAATCCTCACTCAGCTTATGCTATGGTCGGTCAACCTTCTGGTTATGAGCGGACGTGCAACGGTGGCGATCACCCGATTGAAGTATGCCGATAAGGTTTTGATCTCCTCCAGCGTCAGCGATATTTACCGCACCATCGTCATTCTTGCCGTGTTTGTTGCGGCGATCATAGCACTTCTGTATTGGTTCTTCGGTACGGCCTTGGGAGCCGCGCTCCGCGCCACCGGTAATAACCTGGCCATGAGCCGCGCGCAGGGCATTAACACCAATTTCACCAAGGTTCTCGGCCTTTCTCTTTCCAACGGTATCGTAGCCTTGGCCGGCTCGCTCTTAGCACAGCAGCAGGGTCAGGCGGAGATCAACCAGGGTCGCGGTGCTATCGTCATCGGCCTTGCAGCCGTTATCGTCGGTGAGGCGCTTTGTCCCAAGCTGGTGACCAACTTCGCCGTTCGCCTGCTTTGTATTGTCGGCGGAGCGATCATCTATTGGTTCGTATTCCAGACCGTCGTATTCCTTGGCCTGCCCAGCGAATTGCTGAAAATGCTTTCCGCCTTGGTGGTTGCGCTCTTCCTCGGTGTTCCGTATCTGAAGCGGACGTATTTTACGAAAAGGAAGGTGAAGCGGGATGCTTGAGATCAAGAATATTTGTAAAACCTTCAACGAAGGAACGGTAAATGAAAAGCGTGTCTTTGAGGATCTGAATCTGACCTTGAAGGAAGGCGACTTCGTCACCGTAATCGGCGGCAACGGCGCCGGAAAATCCACCATGCTGAACGTAGTATCCGGTGCTTATATGCCCGACAGCGGAACCGTTACCATCGACGGCGTTGACGTGACCCATCTTCCGGAGCATAAGCGGGCCAAGTACATCGGCCGCGTATTCCAGGACCCCAGAATGGGCACGGCAACCGATATGTGGGTGGAGGAAAACATGGCCGTGGCCGATCGTCGCGGTATGCGCCGCGGCCTCCGGTGGGCCATCACTCAAAAGGATCGGGAGCGTTACAAAAAGCAGCTTGCTCTTTTGGATCTGGGACTGGAAGATCGTCTTTCCACCAAGATGGGCCTTCTCTCCGGCGGACAGCGCCAGGCCGTCACTCTTTTGATGGCCGCTATGAAAAAGCCGAAGCTGTTGCTCCTAGACGAGCACACCGCCGCCCTTGACCCCAAAACGGCGGCCAAGGTTTTGGAGATCACCGATAAGCTGATCACGGAAAACCACCTGACCGCTCTGATGGTAACTCACAACATGAAGGACGCCATCGCCCATGGCAACCGATTGATCATGATGAATGCAGGCCGCGTGATTTTGGACGTCTCCGGCGAGGAGAAAAAGAACCTGACGGTAGAGACCCTGCTCGAAATGTTTACCCGCGCCAGCGGAGCCGAATTCGCCTCCGACCGTGCGATTCTTGGATAAAAGCAAAACAGACGGAGATTTTCTCCGTCTGTTTTGTTTTATTTCAGCCTCTTCAGTGCAGGAGTCAGCGCATCCGCAATGAGGGAAGCGCCGTACGCGGTGGGATGGAGTCCGTCGTAAAATACGTCCGGCACGTGGGGCAGAATGTGGTATCCCTCGATCACCGTGATATTGGGGTACTTGGCGCACTCCCGCTTGATGACGTCGATGCACCATTCGAATCGCTCCGGGTCAAAATCCTCCGTAGCCCGCCAGTAGGGCGTTACGGACAGGATCGGGCGATCTCCGTAAAGCTCATTTAGACGCTTGTAGAATTTCACTACGTCGCCCTCATAATCGTAGTCCTTTGCGTTGTAATAGTTGCTGCCAAGGGAGACGAGGATCTTGTCGGGAGAAAATCCCTCAATGGGCATCAGACTTCCGGCGTCGTATCGATAGCCACCGATGGACTGGTTGAGAACCGAGTAACCCGTGCGGCGCTGGATGGTGTTTACGTAGGTGGCACCGGACATCATCGTTCCGTAGCCTTGGGAGATGGAATCGCTGAGCACCAGCAGCCTTGTGCCTTTTTCGGCAACTGTCTTGTAGGAGCCGTTGATGGTAACGTCCCGGATCTCAAAGCGACAGTCGGTAGGGAAGTACACGGTAAGGAGCTTATCGCCCGCCGGCAGGTCAAAGACCACCTTGTGGGTGCCGTCACCCGGCAAATGGTGCACGCCTACGGCCAATCCGTCGCAGTAAGCGTCCACGGTCGCGTCCGCAGACCAAGCGTAGCCCACATGGCATTCAAAGGAGAGCTTGGTGGCATCGGTTCGGAGCTCCATCCTCACGCTGCAGCTGAAATGGGCCCGCATATTCCATCCGCGGTCGGCCGAAGCAAAGTAATTCAGCTGCTCTTTTGTGAAGTGAAAGCAAGAAAGATAGCGCCCGCGTTCCTCAAAATAGCATGCTCCCTTGATTTGTTTTTTCAGCGTTTTCAGTCCGAAGGTCATGGAAAACAGTCTCCTCTGCGATTGATTTTTTTCATGATATCACATTTTTTGCCCCCTGTCAACGCAGCGGCGGGCGCGTCTTTCCTATTTTTTGCGCCCGCCTTGTCGGCAGAATATACAAAGGAAGGGGGGGATTTTTTATGCCTGCGTCATGAAAAAATGGAAAGGTCGCCTTGACAAAAGGGGAAAAAAGGGCTATAATATTCATATAAAGATGTGTGCGGAGGAAGCCATGAAAGAATTTTGGTCGAAAGCGAAAGCTTGGTTAAAAAAGTATAAGGAAGATATTCAGATGATCGCCATCCTTGTGGTTGTAGTCGGCGCACCGCTTAGCGTTATTCTGTATATTATTGCAAGATACTTTATGTAATTTTAAAAGGCATCCCTTTTTGGGATGCTTTTTTTCGTAAACAAGGCGGTAAAGAGCTTTGCCCTTTGCCGCCTTGTTCTTATTTTAATGCCTGTGCGATCAGCTGGTTTACACGCTGACGGATCGTCAGAGCACTGTCTGTGTTGCGAGGATATTCCTTAAAGGTAATGGGCATATCCGCCTCAATGGCGGCCAGCACGGCCTCCCGTCCGCAAAGGGATTCGGCCAGCTCCATAGCGCGGAGGTCTGTTAAGGCCTGGGTAAAGGCGCGCATGTGCAGGGACTCAATGGGCATGCCGTGGGGACCGGGATAAACGCCGCAGGTGTCACCGTCATAGGTAAAGAATCCGCCGCTGGGGCTTAAGAAGGGATTGATCCGCTGAGTGGAGTACTGGGAGTACCAGAAGTTGAAGCCCCACTGAAGGAAGCCCTCCAGACGGTACTTGTACATCTGCGCACCAACGATTCGTGTGCGGCTCATGGGCATGGCAATAAAGCGGTTGGAGACCTTTTTCCACTGAGCAATGCAGTGGTAGCCCCAAAGGTGGGGAACCTCAGCCTCAAGGAAGGGCTCCATGGCGTCAATGGCGACGATGGGACGCTCCACCGCGCCCTGTTGATAAAGAGGGAAGTGGGAGAGAGCATCGCAGATATGGCGGCCGGCCAAAAGATCGGCCACCACGTTTTTGGCGTTTGTGTAAGATTCAAGATTGTCTTCGTTTGGCTCGTCGGAAATGTGGAACAGGCACCGATCCAGCACCCCAAGATGCTCCAGCTCTGCCATCAGATCGGGCAGAAGAGTGCGCAGGAAGGTTACGTATTCCGGGGAGGTAGCGTCCGTTTCCCAACCGAACTTCTTGCGGCAAACCCCATCCTCCGTCACCATGATCTTGGGCGCGTGCTTGGCACCCCACTGGGTGAACAGATGAGACAGCTCAAAATGGGTGAATCCGATGGTTTTACACATTCGTATAAAACGTCTGAGACGCTTGTAGCCAAAGCGATATTCTCCGCTTTCCAGCGTAACGTCCACCAGCTGCACAGTGGGACGTTCGCCTCCGATCTTTGTGTCCAAGGGCGGTGTAAACAGAGGAACAAAGGCGGCCGTTACGCCGTTTTCTTTGGCACACTGCAGATAGTTTTTGATGATTTTCCAGTGTTTTTCCGAGAAAACCGGCACCTCGTACCAGTCAGCCAGACAGTCGTAGTGTACCCAGTGGGCATAGATCAGCTTCTGGTCGGGAAGCTTAGCGCCCAGTACCTCCAAGTGGAAGGTGGATTCGGTCTCCACCTCGCCGGCCTCATTTTTAAGGGTAAAGGTGATGGGGTAAACGCCGGCTTGCGCGCTTGCCGGCACGTCCACATCCACAAGATAAGAGGAAAGAATGTTGTTTCTCAGCCAAATTTCTCCATCCTCCGGCAGGGGCAGAAGGGGATCGGGATAAAGGCCGGGCTCGTTGCGGGCAAAATCCGTCTCTTCCATGTCCGGACGGGGGCTCTTGACCGGAACGTCCTCAATGGAAAGAATTTTTAGACAAGCGCCCAAAGGCGTGGAGGCACTGAGATAATGGGTGCGGGGCATTCCATCCCCCTGAATGGCCAGTTCAAGCTGGAAGCGCTCTCCCAGGAGTGCCGCATCGGCGGTGTATTCGGGCTTGTCCCATGCTTTTTCATTCCAAAAGCATTTTTCAGCGGAGGAGAGAATGCGTATGTTCAGTTGGTTCATATGGTTCACCTGCTTTACGGAAGAGTGTGGGATGCGCTGCGGTAAATGGCGTACCATTCCTCACGGGAGATGGTTACGTTCGCGGCATCGGCGATTTCACGGATACGGTCGGGGTTCATGGTGCCGACAATGGGTTGCATTTTGGCGGGGTGGCGCAGGATCCACGCAATAACCGCTCCGGTGGGCGTAATGCCGTGGGCATCGGCCACCTCTTCAAGAGCTCGGTTCAGCTGGGCATACCGCTCGTCACCGAGAAAGACGCCGCCGAAGAATCCGTGCTGGAAGGGTGACCAGGGCTGAATGGTAATTCCGTGCAGGCGGCAATAATCCAGCACGCCGCCATCCCGGTCAACGGCACCGTCAAAGGCGGTGTTTACGTTGATGCCACGGTCGATCATGGTGGAGTTTGTGGGGCTGAACTGAAGCTGATTGAAGAGGATGGGGAAGGGGCATTCCCTGCGCAAAAGCTCAATTTGGTCGGGGTTGTGGTTGGATACGCCAAAATGCTTGACCTTGCCGTCGCGATGGAGCTTTTCAAAGGCCCGCGCCATCTCCTCCGGCTCCGCCAGAGCATCCGGACGGTGGATCAGAAGCACGTCCAGACAGTCCACGCCCAGACGGGCAAGAGAGCCCTCGGCAGACGCCACAATGTGCTCGTAGGAAGAATCGTAGCGTCCGTTACGGATACCGCATTTGCTTTGCAAAATCATCCCGTCGCGCAGGGAAGGGTTGGCCTTCAGAACCTGCCCGAACAGCTCCTCGCAGGCGCCGCCTCCGTAAATGTCCGCATGGTCAAAAAACTGGATGCCGTGCTCGAAAGCCGTCTTTATAATCCGGTCGGCCTCAGCCGGGCTTTTGCCGCCAAGACGCATGCAACCCAGCGCCACGGCAGAGACGGAAAGTGCTCCGTCGGCAAGAGAATAATGTTTCATGTCCAATCTCCTTTTCGTGCATTTTCCTTATCGTACCACGGTTTTGAAGGACCGTCAATAGAAAGCAGAAATATTTTGCACGATTTTGCAGATGGGATATTGACTTTTTTTGTCAATATGGTATAGTGGAGTCAAGATTCCAATAAAAAGCAGGGGGATTTTTCATGAAATTTGCAGTTGCTTACAACGCGGAATACTACGATCCGTCCACGTGGGATCGGGACCTTGCCTTGATCCGGGATGCGGGAATTCAGCGCATCCGATTTGCTGAGTTTGCATGGGCCATGATGGAGCCGGAGGAAGGAACGTTCGATTTCTCCGTAATTGAGGCAATTGTAGAAAAAGCCGCCTCCTACGGACTGGAAAGCATCCTGTGCACACCCACCGCTTGTCCGCCCATCTGGCTCAGCGAGGGCTATCCCATTTATCCGGAAAGCATCGACGGGCACATCAGTTCCCCGGGCTCCCGCCAGCAACGCTGCTACAGCTCGAAGGACTATCTTCGCTTCTCCTACCGGATCGTCGAGGAGATGGCCAAGCATTTTGCCGGCAATCCTCACGTTGTGGCATGGCAGATCGATAACGAGCTTTGCGGCGAGATGAAAAAGTGCTACTGCCCCCGTTGCCGCGAGAATTTTGGCAAATGGCTAAAAGAAAAATACGGCACCATCGACGAGCTGAACCGCCGCTGGGGTACCCAGTTCTGGTCGCAGACCTATCAGCGCTTTGAGCAGGTTCCCACGCCCAAGCATTTTGCCAGCGACCTGTCCCTCTGGCATAACCCGGCCATCAATCTGGACTTTGTTCGCTTCTCCTCGGATAACATCATCCGTTTTTCCAATACTCAGTACGAGATCATCCGCAAGTATACAAACGTGCCCATCACCACCAACACCGACGATTTCTATTTCGGCGATACGCTGAATCTGTATAAGCTCTTTGAGCGCTTGGATATTGCCGGTATCGACGTGTACACCGGAGATCCCGTCAAAACCGGCTTCTATTCCGATTTTATGCGTAGCGTTAAGCCGAACCTGCCCAAATTCTGGTTTCTTGAGTTTACCGATCATCCGGCCGACCCGGTGGAACTGTTCCGCGTAGCCGAGCAAAAGGGCTCCGAGTGGATGGAGATTTATAAGTTCCGTCCCTATCCTTGGGGTCAGGAGCAGTCCGAGGAGGCTATGATTAACCGCTTCGGACGCCCCACGGTGGGCTATCATGCCGTTCAGGACTACGTCCGTGCGGACCGCAAGATTCCCGTAGAGACACCCACTGCCGCCTTGGTCTACGATTTTGACTGCTCCTGGGCCTATCACGCCAAGAGCATGCTCTTCCCCAACGATTTTGGCCCCAAGGGCAGCGCGTTGACCTACCCCAACTATTTGGAGCATAACGTATATCCCGGTATGTATCCTCATTTTAAGACAATTGCCTTTGTAGAGGATGCTTCCGATTTCACCCCCTATAAGCTGCTGGTGGCCCCCCGTCACATCGTGTGGACGAAAGCCTTTGAAGCATCCGTTTTGGCGTTTGTGGAAAATGGCGGAACCTTCCTGTGTGATACGGACATCTTCAAAAAGAATGCAGATAACGCGTATCTGGAAGCCCAGCCCAAGCTTCTCACCGAGGTGTTTGGCCTTGCCCCCGATCTGCCTGTGGAGGATGGCGACTTCGCTACCCCGAAGGAGGTCACCTACGGCCGCGGCCGTGCCGTAATGGTCAGCCGTAACCTGACGGCAGAGGACTGGAACACTCTGATCGAAACCTACAAATAATAAAAGGAGAAAGGATCGGCGCCTTCGGGTGCCGATCCCTTCGTTGTCATATGTACACAAGACAGACGGAAGAAAACTATGCCCTCTGCAATTCAGATGGCAAGATTTTATACGTAACTCCCGATATGCTGGGGCGGATCCACCGCCCCTTGGACGGCGCGAACCTGAAGGATTTCCTGGATCCCTTGGATCAGACCCGCCTTGAGACCTTCCTCATGGGCTATGATTCTCATATCACCTTTACCGTCCATGGCATCCGAGGCCTTGGCGCAGTTACGGTGGAGCGGGCAGGGGAACGGGTTGGGCTGATGCTCCGTTGCTATTTTGCCTGCCGCCAGGGAGATTTAGCGCCGGAGACCCGTGGCATTCGTCCGGAGCTTTTCCGTGCGGCCAAGCGTGATTTAGCCTCCGCCCGGTCTGCCGCCACGGCACTTCTCACGGCCGATTCCACCGACGAAAAGCAGCTTGGCGCCGCTATGGATGCCATGTACCGGAGCAGTATGCTCCTTCTTCTTACCAGTGAATTCTTCTTCGGCCACAGCGAGGATAAGCAGATGCGCTATATGCGCCCCTTCCTTGAGACCGTCACCGGATGCGTTAGTCGCTGGGTGCGTCAGGTGGATATCGACATCCGCCTAACTTGCCCGGATAACCTGCCGGTATGCTATGAGGATAGCTCTTTCGCCATGCTCCTGATGGCATATCTTTCCATACTGAACGACATCTCGGTTACTCATACCGTGGAGGTGCAGGCCCGTGCCACCCTGAACGGCGCTTACCTGACCCTGCGGACGGAGAGCGGGCTCCCGATGCCGGACTTTGACCTCCGACCCATCGGACACGTGATCCCACACCTGCCGGCTGAGCTGCAGATGCGTATGCACCTTTGCGACGTGGTTGGCACGACCTACGGCTATACCACTACTTGCGCCAACAAGGACGGTATTTTTGTTTTTGAGGTGGATATGCCCCACGTCCGTCGCGGCCTCCAGTACCTCAAGGCCGATCCCTTTGCCAATTGGGATACGGAGGGCCTGTGTCGCACCTATTTCTCTTATCTGTTCTCCGGCGAGGATCCACGGTAAGATAATAAAAGCGCCAATAGCGCGGGCAGATCGCTTTCCTCGTTTGGCTCCCCGGACAGGAGCAGAATCAAGCCGATCAGAAGCAGATCCCCCATCCCCAAGCCTCCAAGCACACTTCGCGTGCCGCCGGACAATTCCTGGGAGGTGTTTTCCAGATTTTCTACAGTTGTCTCTTTTTCGGCTTCAGCCGGTGAATCCGGCTCTTCTGTGCGCAAAATTTCCGTCTCCGGCTCAAATGCGTCCTCCGCTCTTTGCTCACTGCGGGGAGGCTCAACGGGCGGAGAGTGGCGCGTGGGTGCCGGGATATCCGGCGCGGCCGTTGCCGTGTGTACCCGCGTTGGCGGCTCCTTTATGGGACGAAAGCGGCTTCCCCCATACCGTTCCGGCAGGGTAAAGGGATATTCCCGACCGTCTACGGTGTTTTTCGTGTTTCGACTGTACATGGCGCCTCCTATTTCAGCAAGTTCATCCACCCGTCCTTAAGATCCAGCTTGCGCAGGATGGCAAGCAGACGGCGGATTCGGATTATATTGTCGATAACCTCCCGGCGCTCCCGACTTAAATAAGGGCGCAAGGCAGAAAGCAGAGCCGCGTCTGCATCGGCGTGCCTCCGGTGCCCCGGCATCGGTACGGGCAGGTTGGCGGGAATTGCAGACTCACTGCTTTTTCTGTTTTCGACATCTGAAAAAGATTCCTCGGGAACAAGCGCTTTAAGAACGGAGGATAGCTCCGGCCCCGGTGCCTTCTCTGCTTCTCCCTCATCCTTGCGCTCTTCCCGATCGGCGGCGGTCTTACCCCCACTCAACACACCGGAAAGGCGGCTCAGATCCAGTCCGCCCTCCCCGGCGCCGCCCAAAAGCGAAAGCGCCGATTGCATCAGGGCAGGGTTCGCCATTACCGTGTTTAAAAGCGCCCCCAAGCCCTCCATGTTGTGTTCTGCCACGGCACACCTCACCCGCCCGCGCGACCCTTGCCCCCGATCAATTCAAGGGCGCGGGTCAGATCCGCCTCCGTCATGGAGGATAAAATCGCCCGAAGGCGGGATAAATCCTTGGGGCGTTGCATGGCGGCGATCCCCTTGACCCCGGAGGCGGCGGCAACTGCGCAAATGGTCTGCCACAGGCGGTCGTCATCCATGGCAAGGAGCAGGTCGATGGTCTTTTTGTCTATTTTCATCGGTCAACGTTCCTTTCTCAAATTTTTCAGTACCAGTATATGTTCGGAGGTGATTTTGGTTTATGAAGATCCTCGTTTTTTCGGATTCCCATGCTCACTATAAGGAAATGCGCGACGCCATTGCCCGCCACGCCGCCACCACAGACGCCGTGTTCTTCCTCGGAGACGGCTATCGGGATTTTGTCCGCGTGCGCGACGAGTTTTCTACAATTGCCTTTTACGGTGTTCTTGGCAATTGCGACTTCGGCGTTATGGGCGAACCCATGGTTTATGAGAGGATTGTTTCCCTCGACGGCTTCCGCTTTCTCCTCATGCACGGCCACCGCTTTCACGTCAAATCCGGCTTAGAAACGGCAATTGCCTATGCAAAGGCCAAGGAGGCAAACGTTCTCCTGTATGGCCATACCCACCTGCCGGCAGACGACGTGGACGGCGACGTTCGCATCTTCAATCCCGGTAGCGTGGGCGAGTACGCAAACGGCCGCCGGAGCTATGGCATTCTGCAAACGGTAAAGGGCGTGCTGGTCTGCTCCCATGCCGATCTGTCCGGGGATAAGATGTGAACAAAATGTTAAATGAGGGGAAAACCTGATTGACTCTTGAAAAAACAGAAAAAGAATGGTATCATATAAGGTGGTAAAACCCCAAAAATAATTGAAAAATTTTAAAAAATATATAGGAAAGGGTTTAAAATTATGGAAAAAACGGTAAGAATCGGTATTATCGGATGCGGTGGCATTGCTGGATCTAAGCATATGCCCTCTCTCAAGAAGCTGCCTAACGTAGAGATGGTAGCCTTCTGTGACATCATCCTTGAAAGAGCCGAGAATGCAAAGGCAAAATTCGGTACGGCAGATGCAAAGGTATATGAGGACTACAAGGAGCTCCTGAAGGACGAGACCATCGACGTAGTTCACGTATGTACCCCCAACCGTAGCCACAGCTTCATCACCGTGGACGCACTTGAGGCCGGCAAGCACGTTATGTGCGAAAAGCCCATGGCCATCAACGCAGAGGAAGCAAAGAAGATGCTGGATGCCGCTGAGCGCACCGGCAAGCTCCTTACCATCGGTTACCAGAACCGTCAGAGAAAGGATGCAAAATATCTGAAGGCCGAGGCCGATGACGGTGTATTCGGCGATATCTACTACGCAAAGGCAACGGCTCTTCGCCGCCGCGCCGTTCCCACCTGGGGCGTATTCATCAACGAGTATGAGCAGGGTGGCGGTCCCTTGATCGACATCGGAACCCACGCTCTTGACCTTACCCTGTGGACCATGAACAACTACAAGCCCAAGTACTGTGTAGGTACCACCTACCACAAGCTGAACCAGCAGACCGAGACTGCAAACGTATTCGGCGACTGGAAGCCCGAGGAGTTCACCGTTGAGGATAGCGCCTTCGGCTTCATCGTAATGGAAAACGGTGCAACCATCGTGCTGGAGTCCTCCTGGGCCATCAACATGACCGAGACCAAGGAAGCCTGCACCACCATCTGCGGCACCAAAGCCGGCGCCAGAATGTTCGATCAGGGCGTTCTTGAAATCAATGGCGTTAAGCACGGCAATATGTACGAGACCCGTCCCAACCTTGACGGTAAGGGCGTACCCTTCTACGATGCCGGCTCCTACGATCCCGCATACGAGGAAGCCAAGCAGTGGATCCGTGCCATCACCGACGGCACTCCTATGACCGTTCTTCCTGAGCAGGCCTACACGGTAACCCGCATTCTTGAGGGTATCTACGAGTCTGCCAAGACCGGCAAGCCCTACTACTTTGAATAATTGAGAGAGGTAAATCAGTATGAAGTTAAGTGTACTTGCGAACCTTTACGGCTCTAAGCCTCTGGACGAAGCGCTCTCCATTCTTTCCGGCCTCGGCGTTCACACCATCGAGATCGGTGGCGGCGGATACCCCGGCAAGGATCATTGTAATCCTGCCGAGCTTTTGGCCGATGAAGCAAAATACAATGAGTTTGTTGCAACTCTGAAGAAGTACGACACCGAGATCTGCGCCATTGCCTGCCACGGTAATGCCGTACATCCGAACAAGGAAATCGCCGCTCAGTTTGACGCGGACTTCCGCAACGCCGTTCTTCTGGCGGAAAAGCTGGGTGTTGATACCATCGTAACCTTCTCCGGCTGTCCCGGCTCCGACCCCGACGCCAAGCTCCCCAGCTGGGTAACCTGCCCCTGGCCCGATGAGTTCCTCACCACCCTTGAATATCAGTGGAACGAGGTTCTGATCCCCTACTGGAAGGAAGCGGCCGCCTTTGCTAAGGCACACAACGTACCCCACATCGCATTCGAGATGCACCCCGGCTTCTGCGTATACAACGCAGAGACCTTGCTCAAGCTGAGAGCCGCCGTTGGCGACGTAATCGGCGCCAACCTTGACCCCTCTCACCTGATCTGGCAGGGTGCCGATATCCCCGCTGTTGTACGTGCCCTTGGCCCTGCCATCTACCACGTACACGCAAAGGATACCAAGATCGATCCCTACAACACCGGTGTAAACGGCGTGTTGGATTGCAAGCACTACGGCGATGAAATTCACCGCTCCTGGATCTTCCGTACCGTTGGCTACGGCCACGACGAGAGCTTCTGGCGTGACTTTGTCAGCAACCTCCGCTTGGTTGGCTACGACCGCGTGCTGAGCATTGAGCACGAGGATAGCCTTATGACCATCGACGAAGGTCTCAGCAAGGCCGTTGAGGTTCTGAACCGTGTCATGATCAAGGAAGAAAAACCCTGCGGCATGCGTTGGGCATAAGTAGAACAAGAATAAATACCTTGAGGCCCCTTTCTTTGCAAAAAGAAAGGGGCCTCAAACTCCTCCAAAGAAAGAAGCAGGAGGAGATCGCATCGTGATCCAGAGCAATAAAAACGGGGCAATGCCCCGTTTTTTTATATCTTGCGGCGCAAAGTTGCAATTGCTACTTGTGTTTTTCTGTCGAATCGTGTATAATTGAAATGTTAATATGCGGAGGTATGCCCTCCCACAGAGAATGGAGATCCCAGTGAAACGATTACTGACCGTTGTACTGAGTATTATTTTGGCGTTAACCGCCTTTACCGTATATGCATCCGCCGCCGTCTGGAACGGCAAAGAGCCCGACCCAGCCGTCGCATTCACCTTCAGCGGCGGTAACGGAACGGCCGATTCCCCTTATCGCATTGCCACCGCCGAGGATCTGGCCCAGCTTGCGGCCAACGTCAACGACGGCATGGGCTACGAGGGTGTTTATTTCGTCCTGACCGCCGACATCGTTTTGAACGAAACGTCGGATTTTGCCCGTTGGGGCACCCGCGCACCTGCTAACCGATGGACTCCCATCGGCTTCTCCTCCGCTACTCCCTTCCGCGGAAGCTTTGACGGCAAGAATCATACCGTCAAGGGCCTGTATCTGTCCACTTACATTCCTTACGCCGGTCTGTTTGGTTACGTAAACGGCGGAAGCATTTCCAACCTCCATCTGGAGGCGGCTTACGTCAGCGGCGCTGACTATGTGGGCGCACTTTCCGGCTATGTGACGGAGACGGTCTACTTTGCCGAAAAAACCGCCGCGATCCAATCCTGCACCGTAGAGGGCTACGTTCACGGCTCCCGCTACGTGGGCGGCCTTGTGGGCTATACTGACGTGAACGTGACGGAATGCATCGGCCGTGCGGACGTATCCGCCGAGCGCTTTGCCGTGGGCGGCCTTGTGGGCGTAAATGAGGGCGCAACGGTGTCACTCAGCTATGCTACCGGCTCTGCCAGCGGTCCCACCGCCATTTCCGGCGGTATCGTGGGCAAAAACACGGGCACCGTGGACCGTTGCTATAACATGGGTCAGACCTACGCCATCAGCATGGCCGGCGGCATCGTTGGCTATAACAGCGGCACGGTTCAGAACTCCTATAACATGGGCCCCGTGGCCGTAACGGACGTGATTGCCGGCGGCATCGTGGGTGAAAATGCCGGTACGCTTACCACCTCCTACAGCATCGGCGCCGTCAAAGGAACGGACAGCGCCTGCGCCGTAGTGGGCAAGCGAAGTGACGGCACAGTGGAAAGCTGCTTCTACTTGGATCTCTACGGAATGAAGGATTCTTCCGGCACCCGCGGTCTCTCCCGCTCCCAGATGAAGCTGATATCCATCTATACCGATTTTGATTTTTCCGGCGTCTGGACCATGGGTCCCAGCCGTTACCCCTATCCCATTCTCAAGGAGCTGGACTTTACCTTTACCTGCTCCCACACCTCGACCGTAGTGGTGGAAACGCCCTGCACCTGTGAGGAGGACGGCGCTTATCAGACGGTTTGTACCGTTTGCGGCGCGGTAACCGCCTCCGAGAGCATAGCCGGCGGCCACGATTACGTGCTGACCAAAACCGAGGAGCCCACTTGCACCAAAACCGGATTCTATACGTATACCTGTATCGTGTGTGAGAATTCCTACCGCACTCCCTTCGGCACCAAGGCGCCCCATACCATGCAGGCGTGGGTTACCACCAAGGTTGCCACTTGTACGGAGACGGGTGCGCGATACCGCACCTGCCAGCTCTGCGATCATCGGGAGGACGAAACCGTTCCCACCGTGGTGCATGCCTACGACGCCAAGGTGATCGAGCCCCAGTGCACTGAGGTTGGCTATACGGAGCACACCTGTATTTTCTGCGGTGACAGCTACCGCACCGACGAGGTGGTAGCCAAGGGTCACAGCTACAGCACCAAGGTAACCGCCCCCACCTGCATTGCCGGCGGTTATACGGAATATACCTGTACGGTTTGCGGCGAGTATCACGTAGCCGACGAGGTGACTCCCAACGGGCATACCGCCTCCGATTGGGTTATTCTCAGTCAACGCACCTTTACGAATAACGGCGTTTACGAAACCCATTGTACCGTTTGCGGTATCGCCCTTGAGCGGGTAAACGATCCGGCCTACGGTTTCCTGTATCTGGGTATTGCCATTGCCGTCATGGGCGTGATCACCCTGATCATGATCTTCGTGGCCGCCGGACAGAACCGCAAAAAAGAGTACTACGCCAGCCTCCTCGGACAAAAACAGGAGGAGGAAGCCCGCGTGATCCAGCCCTTTGAAATTCCCCAAACCGATCCCCGCCCCATGAACGCCGCACCCATCCTTGACGACGAGGATGAGGACGACGAAGAGGACGCAGGCGACATCCTCTTTACCGAGTTCCTCGACGACGATGACGAGGACGATGATGACGATGATGACGATTGGCTCTAAATAAAAAAAGGCAGAGAACGAAATGCGTGATGTTCTTATCGGAGAAATCATCTAATACACGGTAGGGGCGAACTGTGTTCGCCCGCGGGAGACCGCAGGTCTCCCCTACGGATATAAAAATGGTTCGCAGAAAACAAATAATTAACCCCAACAGATTTTCAAGGTCTGTTGGGGTTTGCTATTACATAAACAATTTAGTTTATATTATTGTTTTTCCATTTTCTGATTTTATTGATGTTCGAGGAACTTAAACACCAAATTATGTATTTCTTATTGTCTACTGTTTTTATGGTCACTTTATTTGAAGAGCCACTTCTACCGTGTACTAATTTAGAATGTATGGATTTAATGTGATTTTTGTATATTGAACTAATACCAGCCCATATAAGCCAGTTTTCCGAAAGATACAATGTCGTTTCTAAATGAATAACATTATAGTCATCAAATCGAACTCCATATTGCTGTTCTTGCATTTTTATCATTTTCTTGAAACGTATAGTGGATAAAGATGCTATTGCAACACATATAGCTGCAAATACAAAAGGGGCAAATGCAATTAAGGTATCTTCGGGAATGACATCATATATCAGTGATACGATAAACAAAGGTATGAATGCAATACTTGCACAGAATAAAGCTAACAAACAGTTACGTTTGGTATAGATACGTATGTATTTGTCTATCATGAATATTCCTTCCTTTTTATCGCGCCAGTTTCGCATTTGTATTACAAATGCTTTGGGCAAAGCCCATACCCCTATTCTTCGGCGTATAATTCGTCGTAATACCACCGTATAGGGTTTTCATAAATATATCGCAAATGCTCATCATAGTCCTGACGGTTGCGAATGATGTGATCATTGGAGCGATATTGCCATATATTCACGCCGTATTCCTTGTTACAAAATCGTTTGAACGTAGATACGAACCGCGACGGAACGGAATTCTGTACTGTAGGGACCGGCGTCCTCGACGGTCCGTCTGTGACCGGCGTCCTCGACGGTCCGTCTGTGACCGGCGTCCTCGACGGTCCGTTTCCAGCGCCTTTTACCCACAGCATAATGTGGATATGATTGGGCATGATCACATAACTTTCAACGGATAGATCATCGTAAAAGTCGTTCAATTGACGGATGTATTTATCAGCGATTTGTCCGTATTTTGTCAATTCGATTTGCGGACCGTCGAGGACGCCGGTCCCTACAATACGAGAAAGAACGCAGCGCCTTTCTTTCGTGCATATCGTGAGAAACACAGCTTGATTCCGATTATAGTCCGCACCTTTCAACCGAGTGGCCTTGCGATTTTTCAGTTCGTCCATTTACATCACCTGTATCATTATAACGCAAATCGGCAGAGAAAACAAGTTCTCTGCCGAAATCATGTGCTTGCATATTCTCCGTTAAGGATAACAGAGTAAACGTTTCTGCCTTTTTTGTTTGTTTTTATTCTACAACAACCACGCCGTCGTCCTTTACGGTAACGGACATGCCGTCCTTCACGTAGTCGAGGAATTCCTCACCCAAGGAGTCGATAACGGGCATGGAGGAGCTCTCCAGCCATACGTCGGCCAAAATGGCGCCGGCGGCGGCCAGGGAGTCAATGGGCTTGGAGAACAGCATGCAGGCCGGCTGTCGACCCATGGAGCACGCGCAGTACAGTACCAGTCCGCCGGTGGTGGAGCCGATGGTCTGGGGCAGGCAAAGAGCCTTGCCGGCCATCTGCTTGCCGTACAGATCCTTGTTGTTCTGGTCACCGCAGGTGGCAGTCTTGTCGCCAAACTGCAACGCTTTCTGGAAGGAAGCCAAGGTGTTAAGACCTCCGTGGGATACCACCGCCTCGGCGGTCACGCATCCGGGGGCAATGATTCTACCCTTAAATTCTCTCATTTCTTTTTACCTCCCTTGGTGATCTCCATAAGAATTTCGTCATCGGTGTAATAGCGCGCCGTGGTGTAGGTGCGCAGCTTGTTGCTGGAGGTAATCACGGGCATCTTGCCGGACAGGGGATTGTTCATGTACATCAGCGGGCAAATGTAGGAGGTAATTACGCCCGTGCGGCGAAGTCTCTCCGCATACTCGGTTGCTTCAAACTCCTTCAAAACCGCAGGCGCGGCAGTAAATACCGTGGGGATAACCACCTTCTTGTTGCCGGCGGCCTTCAGCCCGGCCTCTACCTTGTCGGTCCAGTCCTTCAGCTGCTGCAGGGACATATGGGGACAGCCCATAAAGCAAAGCTTGGGCTTTGCATCGGGATTCTTCCAGATCACGGGATACTCGCGGTATACCCGCTCCAGCTCCGCATCGTCGATCACGTAGGTTTTGGCATCCTCAGCGATCAGCGCCTTGCCGGATTCCACCGCCTCGGGGGTCAGATTTTCAATGTGGTAAAGGCCAACCGCACCGTTAGAGGCCGTTGCGGCGCCAAAGTCCTTCAGATACGTGCAGGTGGCATCGTCCAGTTCTGTGCCAAGCCACTGGTCAAGGCCTACGATGTAGGGAACCTCCTCCATCACCTTCATGCCGATGGCCGAGCCGAGAAGCTGAGCCTCGGGCTTCTTGGTGGTCTTGATCTCAATGACCCACGTAGCCTTGCGACCCTCGTCGGTCAGAAGACCAAAGTGGGGAACGTAGCCCACCACCGAGCCCATAATATCCATAATACCGGAGTTCCGGTTGCAACGGGCGCCCAGAACGGAGTTGGCGTAAACCACGGCAGAGGACTCTGCCCAGGAGAGAACGTCACCCTTCTTCGGCTTGTTGCCCACCTCGTCCATGTAGCAGGTGCAGGTAAACGCGTCCTTTTCCATCAGACCCAGCTTGTTCAGCTGCTCCTCATAAAAGTCCTGACGGGAGTACATAAAGTTGTGGAAGATAAAGTTCTGCAAAAAGTTAGCCGGTACCTTTTTGTCCAGAGGACGGGGGTCAACGGAGAAGGTCTGCTTCGATACGTTGCCCGCTTCGATCAGCTGGTTCATCAGATCGTAAACCGGGCCAAGGGCCTTCAGACCGAAGGAGGTCACCAGATGGTTGTGCGCTCCGGTCACGGGCACCATCTTGTCTGCTCCAAAAACCTCACCGTAGCGGATCAGGGTCTTCATAACCTTAGCCAAGGTCTCGCCCTGCGCGCCGTCCAAGATTGCTTGCTGTTCGTTTGTCAGTATCATATCCATGCCTTTCTTACGATTGTTTTAAGGGAAAGAAGCGCATCAGAGCTTCATTGCCACGTCCCACGCGCCCCAGATTACGGTGCGAAGGTTTCCAACGGTAGCCGCATCACCGATCACGTGTACCTTGCCACCCTTCTTGGCAACGGGTGCCGGACGGTAGCCAACGGAAAGGATCACAGAGTCTGCGGGAACGGTAAAGACGCCATCCGCGTTTTTCAAGGTGACCTGTCCGTCTCCGACCTCGCAAAGAGCGGTCTCCAGATGTACGGGCACCTGGTTCGCCTTGAAGAAATCACGCAGGAAGGAGGTATTGGCAAGGCAAATGCCGGGTGTTGTGATCAGGTCGTCCTGCATCTCCACAACCACGGGCTGTTTGCCCTTGCGGTAGAGATCGTAAGCGATCTCGCATCCGGTCAGACCGCCGCCGATTACAACCACGCGCTCACCAACCTCCTTGTTGCCAAGCAGGTAGTCGATGGCCTCAATGGCCTTGTCCGCACCGGTCACGGGCAGATTCTTGGCCTTCGCGCCCGTCGCTACGATGATCTCGTCGGCATTCAAAGCCTTCAGATCGGTAATTTCGGTGTTCAGCTCCACGGTAACGCCGGCCTGGCGGGCGATCTCCCGCTCGTACCAGGCAATCAGCATCTTGTCCTTTTCCTTAAAGTCTGGAGCCGCCGCCGCAATAAATACGCCGCCCAGCTTGTCGGTCTTTTCGTAAAGGGTAACGGTGTGTCCGCGCTGCGCGCAAACCAGCGCCGCCTCCATACCGCCGATGCCGCCGCCGATCACGGCGATCTTCTTGGCCTTTTTCGCCGGCTCCAGCTTGTATTTCTTCGACTGCATGGTCTTGGGGTTCAGGGCACACCGTGCCAGACCCATGGTATCGGTCAGATCCTGGGTGTTGTAGTGACCCTTGGAGGAGGAGAAGTTAAAGCAACCGCTGTGACAGCAGATGCAGGGCTTGATGTCCTCCATCCGCTCCTCGATCATCTTGGTCACCCACTCCGGGTCGGTCAGGAATTGACGGGCCACGCCCATGGCGTCAATGCGTCCCTCCGCAATGGCTTGTGCACCCACGTCGGGCTCCATACGGCCGGCGCAAACCACGGGAATATCCACAAATTTCTTGATGTGAGAAACGTCATCCAGATTGCAGTTTTGAGGCATATACATGGGGGGATGTGCCCAGTACCAGGAGTCGTAGGTGCCGTTGTCGGCATTCAGCATGTCGTAGCCCGCATCCTGCAGGTACTTGGCGGCACGCTCGGACTCGGCCATGCCGCGTCCGACCTCTACGTAGTCCTCGCCGGGCATGGCACCTTCGGCAAAGCCCTTCAGCTTGGATTCTACGGAATAGCGAAGGGAAACGGGGAAATCCTCACCGCACGCTTCCTTAATGGCGTGCACTACCTCAGCGGCAAAGCGGTAACGGTTTTCAAAGCTTCCGCCGTATTCATCGGTACGCTTGTTGTAGAATTCAATGGAGAACTGGTCAAGGAGATAGCCCTCGTGCACCGCATGCACCTCCACACCGTCTACGCCTGCATCGCGGCAAAGCTTGGCGGTCTTGGCAAAGGCCTCAATGATCTCGTGGATCTGCTCCTTGGTCATCTCGGGGCAGATGATGTCAGGTGCCCAACGGGCAGGCTGGGGAGAGGGGCAGGCCAGCTCGTGGCCGGTATCGAGAATGGGCTTTAAAATCGCCCGGGTAAGCTTATTCTTGTGCAAGGGGCCGACCAGCTCGGTAATGGCCCAGGAGCGTCCCATGCCGGCCGTCAGCTGGATAAACAGCTTGGCGCCCGTCTTGTGGATCTCGTCCATAAAGACCTTCAGATCCTTGAACATCTTTTCGTTCTGCCACAGCCACTTACCCCAGAAGGTATCGCGCAGGGGCGCAATGCCGGGGATGATCAGACCAACGTTGTTTTTGGCGCGCTCGAGGAAGAAATTAGCCGCTTCCCGGTCGAACTTGCAACCGGTCAGCTCAAACCAGCCAAACAGCGACGTTCCACCCATGGGGCACAAAACGATGCGGTTTTTGATCTCTACGTTTCCGATCTTCCACGGGGTAAATAAAGCCTCGTATTTTGTATCCATATTCATCGTTCCTTTCTTTGTAAATGAAAATTGCATACAGATATTTTACCATAAAAAGGGAAATCTGTCAATCAAGAACCGCAACGAACCTCCGCCCGCGCCGCAAAAAGAGAAAGGAAACGCATTTTCGGGATATACTAACTCCGTAAATCAAGCACACTTCCGAGGTTGTTATGAAACAAATTCTGAGTATTGTTCTGTCTCTGATCCTGCTTTTTCCGAGTGTTGCACAGGACCGTCTGAACCCGAAAGGACGGGTACGTATGCTGGCTGTGGGGGATAACATCGTCCACGGCGCCGTCTATACCGACGCCAAGCGAAACGCCGCCGCCCTGGTCTCAACGGACGGCGAACATCCGGCCTATTCCTTTGATTCCATGTATGCCCACGTGGCAAACGCCGTGGCCGCCGCGGACGTGGCCATTCTCAACCAAGAGGGTCCCGTAACCTCCCGTCCGCCCTCGGGCTATCCCCGCTTCAACGCCCCGCCCCAGCTTGCCAAAGCTCTTGCGGCCACAGGCTTCGACGTGGTAAACCTGGCCAACAATCACGCCTTGGATCAGTCCTCCGGTCTTGCGGAAACCCTCTCCATCCTCCACGCCTCCGGCCTTGCTTCCGTGGGCGCGTACGCTACCCGGGAGGAGAAGCAAACCGTCCGGGTGGTGGAGGCAAACGGCGTCCGCACGGCGTTTCTCGCCTACACCTTCTTTACAAACGGCCTCTCAGCTCCCAAGGACGCTCCGTGGGGCGTTCAGCTTTGGGAGGAGGCACTCGTCCGCTCCCAGATGTCCGAGGCTCGTGAGCAGGCAGATTTCACGGTCGTCTCCGTCCATTGGGGCGAGGAGGGCGCGACCGACCCAAACGAATCCCAGCGCTCCGCCGCGCGACTGCTGGCAGAGCTGGGTGCCGATGTGATCCTCGGCCACCATCCCCATGTCCTCCAGCCCATCGAATGGCTTGACCGTCCCGACGGCGGGCGAACGCTGGTGGCCTATTCACTCGGCAATTTCCTCTCAGCCATGCTCTACCCGCGTTATATGGTGGGCGGAATGCTGGCCTTTACCCTGAACAAAAAAGAACACACGGTAAAGGACGTTGTGTTCGTCCCCACCGTGTGTCATTATGAACGCGCCGTGTCCGCCGCCACCGACGGAAAAACCTTGAAAACCCGATCCGGCCTTGCGGTCTATCCGCTTTCGCAGTATACGGAGGAGCTGGCCTCCCGTCACGGCGCCACCTTGTACGCCGATTTTACAAGGGATACGCTGGTCGGCTACGTAAAGGAAATGGTCGCCGAGGAGTTCTTAGCGCAAGACGATGCACTGGGCACCCATACGGGCAAACAGCTCCCAGAAGAGACTCATATCCATCAGGGCGGGCTCTTCACCGGGATACACAAGGGTGACCGTGCCGTTGATTAGATCGTAGCCGCTGAGGATCGCACATCGGATGGCGTTCATGTGGACGGTCTTGCCCTCCACGCTCCACGTGTGTGCCAGAACGGGCCCTGCCTCCGGGTCTGCCGGCATCCATACAACCAAGGGGTCGCCCTCGGAAAGACAAAGGAGCAGAGCGGACAGATTGCATCCTGTCCGATCCTCCGCCGTCAGGGCAGAGCCCCGAGCTCGGAGATACCGCTGGCTGCACTCCGCCAATACCGGCGCGTGGCATTCGTAGGAGTTGAATTTGTTTTTGGGATTGCCCACGTTTGCCTCCTCGGGAGAAGTAAAGCCGGCTGGCATCTTGTCAAGATACGTGTCGCTGATGGCCACCGCATCGGCTTCAAGCCCGTAGTAATTTAAAAGGGAAGTAAGGGAAAGCACCGCCGTGCCGGAGGGAAGGGCGGTTGCATCTACAGCGGGCAGAGCAAGCTCCACCTGATCTTCCATTGCGCCATAGGCATCCGTTACGTGAACTGAGCCCTTCAGCTCCAGTGTCTGGTAGGAAATTCCCCCGTGGGCGGCATTGATCTCAAAACGGACGAACACGGGCAGCTCCACGTCCTCCCGCTCCTCCTCCGGCAGATGGAAGGTCACCGTGCCCAAGCGCACGGAGCCACCTTCACCCAGCTGAATGGCCGGCGCGGCAAAGGAAGCGGTCTGCCCCGCCACCGTCACGTATCCACTCCGTCCGGCGGGCAAGGTCAAGGCATCACCGTCCAAATACAGCTCCGCACTGAGATATACGTCCGCATTGTCCGTTCCCCTGTAAATAGCCCACTCCATGCGAAGGGTCAGGGACGTAATGTGGCGGCTGTAGCAGGTTCCTGCCATGTCCAGAGCAATGGCGGGAGTCACAACCGGCGGAGGGGTCGTTACCACCGGTGCCGTGGTGTCGGCCGGAGTCGTGACTACAGGGGTCGTGTCCCCGGTAGCCACGGCGGCCACGTCCTCCGTTCCCTCCGGGTCGGTGCCCGTGCCGTCACCTCCCACAAAGTCCCGAAATTGCCATAGGAGCAGTCCTACCACTCCAATACAGATGCAAAGCAAAACCGAAAATGATATGTACTTCTTCATTTTTATACCTCCTAAAATTTGGTTTTGTAACTACAATTATACATTTTTAGAACCTTCTGGCAAGAAAAACCGTTCGACGGAAAAAACGGAAAACAAACGGAAAAAGCGTCCCTCCCACGGGTTTTTACCCCCATCCGGCAAGTAAAATCCGCTTCCGTCGGTAACTCTGTCGGCAAAAGGAAAATCCCGCGCCCGAAAATTTATTTTGGGGAAAAGAGATAAGAGTTTGGGGAAATTATTGACAGAGGACGGATTTGATTGTATAATTTAGGGTAGAGAAATATTAAAAAAATGACTCCGTTCGTCGATTATCCCAAAGCGGATGCGGCGAGGGAGGCAAGGAGGTTTTATTATGGCAAACAGATACATTGGTGATTATCCGGTAATCGGTATTCGCCCCATCGTTGACGGCCGCCGTGGCCCCATGATGCTTCGTGAATCCCTGGATCCCTTGGTATGGTCCATGGCAGAGGCGGCAAAAAAACTGTTCGAGGAGAACCTGTTCTACTCCAACGGTGAGCCCGTAAAGGTCGTTATGGCCGACACCACCATCGGTCGTGTGCCCGAGGCTGCTGCCTGCGCAAACAAGTTTAAAAAGGAAGGCGTATCCATTACCCTTTCCGTTACCCCCTGCTGGTGCTACGGCTCTGAAACCATGGATATGGATCCCCACACCATTAAGGGCGTATGGGGCTTCAACGGTACGGAGCGTCCCGGCGCCGTTTACCTTGCCGCTGTTCTGGCCGGCCACGCACAGAAGGGCCTGCCCGCCTTCGGTATCTATGGACATGAGGTTCAGGATCGCGACCAGATCACCGAGATCCCCGAGGACGTAAAGGAAAAGCTTCTTCGCTTCGGCCGTGCCGCCGTAGCGGTTGCCACCATGAGAGGCAAGTCCTATCTTCAGATCGGCTCCCAGTGCATGGGTATTGCCGGCTCCATTATGGATCAGGACATGCTGGAAACCTACTTCGGCATGCGTGTTGAGTCCGTTGACGAGGTAGAGATCCTTCGCCGTATGGAAGAGGGCATCTACTGCGAGGAGGACTATCAGAAGGCTCTTGCCTGGACCAAGGAGCACTGCAAGGAAGGCCGTGACGATAACCCCGAGTCCGTGAACTTCCTCGGCGAGGAGCGCCGCATCAAGTTCACCGATGAGGAAAAGGAAAAGCAGTGGGAATTCACCGTTAAGATGTACTGCATCATCAAGGACCTGATGGCAGGAAACAAGAACCTTCCCGACCAGTTTGAGGAGGAGAAGGTTGGCCACAACGCCATTGCCGGCGGCTTCCAGGGCCAGAGACAGTGGACCGACCATTGGCCCAACTGCGACTATCCCGAGGCTCTGCTCAGCTCCACCTTCGACTACGAGGGTGCCCGCGAGCCCTACACACTTGCAACCGAAAACGATATTCTCAACGGCATGGGTATGCTGATGATGCGTCTCCTTACCCACCGCGCCCAGATCTTTGCGGACGTTCGTACCTACTGGTCCGGCGAGGCAACTGAGCGTGTAACCGGCTATAAGCTGGAGGGCAAGGCCGCTGAGTCCAACGGTATCATCCACCTTCTGAACTCCGGTGCCGCTTGTCTTGACGCTTCCGGTGTCTGCACCGACGAAAACGGCAACGCCACCATGAAGAAGTGGTGGGAGGTTACCGAGGAGGATATCAAGAAGATGACCGACGCCACCGTATGGTGCGAGGCCGGCTTCGATAACTTCCGTGGCGGCGGATTCTCCAGCCACTACACCACCAAGGCGGAAATGCCCTGCACCATGATCCGTTTGAACCTTGTTAAGGGCATCGGCCCCGTTCTGCAGATCGCAGAGGGCTGGACTGTAAACCTTCCCGACGAGGTTTCTGACGCACTGATGGAGCGCACCAACCCCACTTGGCCCTGCACTTGGTTCGCACCCCGTTGCGACGGCAAGGAGGGCAGTGCCTTCAAGACCGCTTATGAGGTTATGATGAACTGGGGCGCAAACCACGGTGCCATCTCCTACGGCCACATCGGCGCCGACCTGATCACTATGTGCTCCATGCTCCGCATTCCCGTTTGCATGCATAACGTTCCCGAGGATCAGATCTACCGTCCCGCTTGCTGGAACGCATTCGGTATGGATAAGGAAGGCCAGGACTATCGCGCATGCGCAACCTACGGCCCTCTCTATAAGTAATTTTGGAGAATCAAACCATGAAAACCAGCTTAGTTATTCTTGCCGCCGGCATCGGCTCTCGCTTCGGCGGCGGCATCAAGCAGCTTGAGCCCGTTGGCCCTCACGGGGAGATCATCCTCGAGTATTCCGTGCACGATGCACTGGAGGCCGGCTTCAATAAGGTGGTATTTATCATCCGCCCGGAGCTTGAGCAGTATTTTAACGAAATGATCGGCGACCGCCTTCGCAAAAAATGCGAGGTTGCCTACGTGTACCAGACCGGAGATAATATTCCTGCCTGGTATACCGTTCCCGCTGAGCGCAAAAAGCCCTTTGGTACGGCCCAGGCTATTCTTTGCTGTAAGGATGCCGTCAAGGAGCCCTTCCTTGTAATCAACGCGGACGACTATTACGGCAAGGAGGCCTACAAAATCGCCCACGAGCAGCTGGTGTCCGGCCAGCGTAGCGGCAAGCCCTTTGATTTCTGCATGGTAGGCTTCATTCTGAAGAATACCCTCAGCGATAACGGCGCCGTTACCCGCGGCATCTGCCGCGTGGATGCGGATGGCTATCTCTCCAAGGTAACGGAAACCGGCGGCCTGATCCGCATCGACGAAGCGTCGGTGGCGGCTGACGGCGAAAACGGTGAAAAAATCACCCTCAGCGGTGAGAGCATCGTTTCCATGAATATGTGGGGTCTGACACCCGACATCTTCCCGAAGCTGGAAGCGGGCTTTGCTGACTTCCTTCGGGGTCTTGCACCCGACAATATCAAGGCCGAGTACTATCTGCCCTCTGCGGTAGATGCTTTGGTCTCCGCGGGCCTTGCCGCCGTCAAGGTGCTCTCCAGCCGCGATAAGTGGTTTGGCGTCACCTACCGCGAGGACAAGGAAACCGTTGTGGAATCCTTCCGCGCCCTTCACGAAGCGGGCGTATACGGCGACCGCCTGATTTAATCATTTTAAATACCGTGGCGGGATGCACGATCTTTTTGCATCCCGCCCTTTGGTTTTTACCTCCGGGTAAAAGAAAGGATACAACCATGCAACGACTGAAAAAAGCCCTTGCACTTGTGCTTATCTGCCTTATGGCCCTCTCTGCTGTGGCCTGCGGCACCACCCCCTCCGAGACCACTCCGGCGGACAGCACCCCTGCCGGTACCACTCCGGTCGAAACCACCCCGGCTGAGCCCGTGGTCACCGCCTCCCAGAACCCCATCCTCGGCGGTGACGCAAACGGCCTTTACATCGATTTGCGCTCCGCGGAGATCGATTCCGCTAAAAAAGTGGGAATCGTCGAGGAGGCAGACGGCATTTTCTATCTGCCGTCTTTTACGAACCTGTCCGCCCTCAAGGTGGCACTGAGCGACGCGAGCGCCTCTCTCTTCTACGGTAAGGATGCAACCTCCCTCACCGAGGCGAAAAACGGCGATACCGTGGATCTTACGGCCATGACCGCTACCGACGAGCGGGGAAATGCCTGCTATCGGGCAACCCTTAAAGTGGGCGCAACCGCCAAGACCTATACCTTCTACGTAGGCGGCCAGATCCCCACCGTGTTCGTTACTACGGAAAAGGGACTGACCTGGATTGAAAAAGAGAAAGAAAACCGCGATAAGGGCTCCTTCGCCCTGATCTATGACGCCGACGGAGCCTTGGCATACGTGGATGCCTCCGATATGAACAGCGAGCTGAAGGTTCGCGGCAATGGAAGCATGAATCTGGCTAAAAAATCCTACCAGCTGAAGCTCTCGGCCAAAACCCCGCTCTTCCATATGGAGGAGGGCAAAAACTGGATCCTGATCCCCAACTACGACGACCAGTCCCTTCTTCGCAATTCCGTGATCTTTACCTTTGCCGAGAAGCTGGGCTTTGCCACCATGGAGTTCCAAAGCGTGGAGCTTTACGTGGACGGCGAGTACCGCGGTGTGTACCTTTTGACCGAAAAGGTGGAGATCCAGACCAACCGCGTCAATATCACCGAGCTTGAAAAGCTGGTGGAGGCCGCTAACCCCAACGTAAACTTTGACCGCCTCTATCCCCGCGGCACGAGCCAGGTAAACGGCAAGTATTTAAAGAGCTATAAGTACTGCGCAACCCTCAGCGATCCCGCGGATATCACCGGCGGCTACCTGATCGAGCTGGACAACAACTACGGCAAGGACGAGCCCTCCGTGTTCTACACCAAGGATGGCTCTACCTGGGTTGTCAAGAGCCCGGAATATACCTCTGAGGCGCAGATGATCTACATCTCCGGCCTGTTTGCCGACATGGTAGAGGCTATGAACGCATCGGACGGCTATAACTCTCAGGGCAAGCACTATTCGGAATACATCGATATGGAGTCCTTCGCCCTCGGCTACCTGGTGTCTGAGATCAGCAAGAACTGGGACGCCGGCAGCTCCAGCCACTACTTCTATAAGGATAAGGACGTGGACGGCGTGACCGGCAAGATCTTCATGGGCCCTCTGTGGGACTGCGACAACACCCTCGGCAACTGCAACAAGGCCGATGACGCGGCTAAGATCTCCGAATTGAAGACTGCCAGCCGAAGCATCTTCAAGATGCTTATGCAGCACGACGACTTCAAGGCTATCGTTGCCGAAAAGTTTGCCGATGCCAAGGCCATTGCCCTTGCCATGACCGCTCCCGGCGGAGACGTGGATCAGTTCGTCAAGGAGCTTGGCTCCTCTGTTGCCATGGATCAGTCCCGCTGGAAAACCTACGATAAGTCTCAGTGGCCTCTTTACGGTGCGATCTTCAACTTCATCCATTACGATACCTGGTCCAACGTCCCCGGCGGTATGTTCACCTTCCGCCCCGTATACTCTGACGGCACGGATCTGACCGACGCTACCACCATCGGTTATCTGAAGGATTGGTTCATCCGCCGTGTCAACGCCCTTGAGCCCCTTCTTGCTCCTAAGCAGTAAAGACCTATGACAGACAAGAAATATACCGTCGGTGTGGATTTTGGCACCCTCTCCGGCCGCGCCGTTCTTGTGGACGTGGCAAACGGGGAAGAGCTTGCCTCCTCCACCCTGAATTATCCCCACGCCGTTATGGATGCCTTTATGCCCGACGGCGTTACCCCCCTGCCGCCGGATTGGGCGCTCCAGCACCCGCAGGACTACCTTGACGTGCTGAGCACCACCATCCCGGCCGTGCTTGCGGAAACGGGTGTTTCTCCCGATGACGTGATCGGTGTGGGCATCGATTTTACCGCCAGCACTCTCATGCCCGTATACCGCCACGGTACCCCTCTGTGCCTGACCGAGCGATACAAAAACGAGCCCCACGCTTACGTCAAGCTCTGGAAGCACCATGCCGCCCAGTCCTACGCCAACCGTATGACGGATATTGCCAAGGAACGGGGCGAGATGTGGCTGAACCGTTACGGTGGCAAGATTTCAAGCGAATGGACCTTCCCGAAGATCTGGCAGACCCTGGACGAGGCGCCGGAGGTCTATCGGGAGGCAGATGCCTTTGTGGAGGCCGCCGACTGGATCGTCTGGCAGCTCTGCGGCGAGTCCACTCGCAATTCCTGCTCCGCCGGCTATAAGGCCTTCTACTGTAAGGGTGAGGGCTATCCCTCCAAGGACTTTTTCCGCGCGCTGGATCCCCGCCTTGGCGGTGTCATTGAGGATAAAATGAACGCTCCCGTTCGCTCCATTGGCGGATGCGCCGGCTACGTAACGGAGGCGGCCTCAGCCTTGACCGGATTGAAGGTCGGCACGGCCGTTGCCGTTGCCAATGTGGACGCTCACGTAACCGTCCCCGCCCTTGGCATCGACGGCCCCGGCAAAATGCTGGCTATTATGGGCACGTCCACCTGCCATATGCTTATGGATCGTACCGCGCACACCGTGCCCGGTATGTGTGGCATGGTAGAGGGCGGCATTCTCCCCGGATTCTTCGGCTATGAGGCCGGACAGAGCTGTGTGGGCGATCATTTTGCTTGGTTTGTGGATCGTTTTACTCCCGCCACCTACGTATCTGAGGCGGAGGCACGCGGCATTTTTCCCATGCAGCTTATGGTGGAGAAGGCCGCCGCTCTCAAGCCCGGCGAGAGCGGCATTCTGGCGCTGGATTGGTGGAACGGCAACCGAAGCGTTTTGGTGGATGCCGCCCTGTCCGGTCTGTTCCTCGGTATGAGTCTCCAGACCCGCCCGGAGGAAATGTTCCGTGCCTTGGTGGAGGCAACTGCCTTTGGTACCCGTAAGATCATTGAGACCTTCCGTTCAAACGGCGTGCCGGTAAACGAGCTTTACGCCGCCGGCGGCATTTCTCAGAAGGACCCCTTCACTATGCAGATCTACGCGGACGTAACCGGCATGGAGATCCGCATCAGCGGATCAAAGCAGGCCCCCGCCCTCGGTAGCGCCATCTTCGCGGCGGCGGCCGCCGGCGAGGAGGCCGGTGGATACGCGGACGTGTTTGACGCCGCCAAGAGGATGGGCAAGCTGTCGGAGCGGATCTACCGCCCGTGCCCCGAGAACCAAACAATCTACGACCGTCTTTACGTCGAGTACGATCTTCTCCACGAGTATTTCGGACGCGGCGAAAACAACGTAATGAAGCGCCTTCGCGCCCTCCGCGCCGAGGCAAAAATGCAGTAAAAAGCCATAAAATCCCGCCATCGGCTCGCCCGACGGCGGGATTTTTCGCATTTGTACGCCACGGATTTCGGGCGAAAAAACTTCTTTCGAAAAAAGTGAGGTTCTTGTTGCATTTTACCGAGAAAGCCCTTATAATATGGATAAGCTCATGTGCATATTTAAAAAATCTGTGAGGTGCTATCATGAAAAAAACACGGTTTAACCAAGGCTGGGACTTTGTCCTCAATGGCGCGTACAAGGGTAAGGTAGACCTTCCCCACGACTTTTCCATCGATCAGCCCCGCTCGGCCGATGCCCCCTCCGGCCCGGACGGCGGTTATTTCCCTGGCGGCTACGGCGAGTACAATAAGATCCTTACTGCCGCTCCCGCTAAGCGCACATCCCTTCTGTTCGACGGCTCCTTCGGTGTTACCGAGGTGTACGTCAACGATAACCTGGTTACCATCAACCGCTACGGCTACAACGGCTTTGAGGCGGATCTGAGCGAGTATCTGGTGGACGGGGCAGAGAACCGTCTGAACGTCCGTGTCAACAACAAATGGCAGCCCAACGCCCGCTGGTATACCGGCTCCGGTCTGTACCGCGACGTATACCTTTGCGAGAGTACCTCCAGCTATATCGATCCCTACGGCCTGTTCTTCTGGACGAACGAGGTGGTAGAGGATACCGCCCGCATGTCGGCCGAGGTAGTGTACCACGCCGCCAAAAAGGGCGCCGGCGAGCTCCGCTATGAAATTTTCAAGGACGGCACCGATACCCCCGTCCATACCTTTACCCGTTACATCTGGGCAGAGGCAGGCAAAAACCGTTACGCCACCCGCTTCGAGCTGGACAAGCCCGAAATCTGGGATTTGGATACACCCAACCTCTACAGCGCGAAGGTGACCCTCACCCTCCACGGCGAAACCGATACGGATGAGACTGCCTTCGGCGTGCGCACCGTCTACGCCGACCGCCGCCGCGGCTTCATCTTAAACGGCCGGGAGCTCAAGATCCGCGGTGCCTGCGTGCACCATGACCACGGACCCATCGGCGCTTGCGTGTATCCCGAGGCCGAGTTCCGTCGGGTAGCCAAGCTGAAGGCCGTTGGCTTCAATACCATCCGTTGCACCCATAACCCGCAGAGCTCTCTGTTCTACGAGGCCTGCGACCGCCTTGGTATGCTGGTTATCGACGAGCTGTACGACTACTGGAACGACGGCAAGCGTCCTGACGACTTCCACCTGTTCTTCGGCGACCATTATTTGGAATATCTTGACACCATCGTCCGCCGCGACCGTCCCCACCCCTCCATCGTTATGTGGAGCACCGGCAATGAGATTCCCGAAAAGGGCGGTCTCTCCGATGGCTACGGCATTGCCTCCCGTCTGGCCGAGGGCATCCGCGCTCTGGATACCAGCCGTCCCGTAACCCACGCCCTCTGCGGCTTCTGGGATAAGCCCGCCTGGGCCAAGCAGGAGACGGCCACCAACCATTACGGCGCCGACCGCCTGGACTTCTGGTCCGATAAGACCAAGGTTACCGCCGATACGCTGGATATCGCCGGATGCAACTACATGGAGGATCGGGTAGAGAACGACCTGATCCGCTTCCCCGACCGTCTGATCCTCATTACCGAGTCCTTTGCCATCCGCTCCTACGATACCGTAAAGCGCGTAGACCGTACCCCCCGTATGCTGGGCGACTGCGTATGGACCGCTTGGGATTACTTCGGTGAGACCTCCATCGGCCATGTCCGCTACGACGGACAGGAGCCCCACGGCTTGCTTACCTATCCGAACCATATTGCCGATTGCGGTGATATCGATATCTGCGGCTTCCGCAAGCCCCAGTCCTTCTACCGTGAGATTGCCTTTGGCAAGCGCACCGATCCCTATATTACCGTCCGCTCCCCTGAGCGCTACGATCAGCCCTATAAGATCAGCGGCTGGGGCTTCTACGACGGTATCCCCTCCTGGACCTGGGAAAAGGAAGGCGCACCCATTGAGGTTTACGTCTTTGCCGAGGCCGACGAGGTGGTTCTGGAGTGCAACGGCAAGGAGGCCGGCCGAATGGCTCGCACCGAAAACGCCGTTTATTTGTTCAAGACCGAATATCACGCCGGCACTTTGACCGCAAAATCCTACGTGGAAGGCAAGCTGACCGGCCAGTGGTCTCTTGTAACCACCGCCGAGCCCGCTAAGCTGGCGCTTACCGCCGAGCCCAACTACGCCCCCGCCGCAGAGGAGCGTCTCATTTACGTGGACGTAGACGTCCTCGACCGGAACGGCGCCCTTTGCGACCGCGCCGAAAAGCTGGTGACCTTCACCTGCCAGGGCGCAGAGATCCTTGCGGTAGGAACGGGTAAGGTCGATAACGAGGAAATGTATGTGGGCAACACCCGTACCACTTACCTCGGCCACGCCTTGGTTGTCCTGCAGGCCAAGGGCACGGGCGCCATCACCCTCCGCGCCGAGGCCGAAGGCCTTGAGGCTGCCGAGCTCAAGCTTTAATCCGTTACACGCCTCCGCCCTGCGGCGGCGTGTCCTTTTCAGAAAGGAGTTTTATCTGTGAAGATCCGTTACGCCGCCCTTGCGGCAACCGTGGCCGCCCTGAATCTGGTGGGCAACGGCCTGTATCTTTTCGTTTCCGAGGCAACCCGCGTTACTCTGATTATCAGTGAAAACGGCCTCGGCGTCATGCGCTTCAGTAAGTGGATCCTGCTGCTCTTTGCCGCCTCCGCTCTTGCCTTTGTTCTTGCCTATATTTTTATGCGGGTAAAGCGTGCTCGTCGCGGACAGGAAAGCCCTAAGGCCGCCCTGGAGGATCGCACCGTGCTGATCGCCTCTGCCGCCGTCGCCCTTATGGGCTGGATCGCCTCTCTTTTGCTTCTCTGACGTCGGAAAGGAAGGAAACCTATGAATTATCAAGAAGAATTAAAAACCGCCACCCCCTATAAGCTGGCTTATTTAAAGGGAATTGATACCGTCATTGAGCGCCGTCAGAAGGAGGCCGCCACCGCCCGCGCCGCCTATGCCGCTGAGATCTTCGATCGCCCCGAGGACTACCGCAAGGACCTTTGCGCCACCCTCGGCTGGCCCTTGACCGACCCTCGCCCTGCCGAGCCCCCGAAGGTAACGGAGGAGCTGATGTCGGAGGAGGACGGTTATACCATCTACCGGGTGCAGATCGAGGTTCTGGAGGGGCTTCCGCTCCAAGGCCTGCTCTTTAAGCAAAACGGGGCAGGTAAGCGCCCCATGGTCATTGCTCAGCACGGCGGCAGTGGTACGCCGGAGCTGCTGGCCGGTATGTTCGGCTCCACCCATAACTACAACGATATGCTCCATCGGGTCTTAAAGCAGGGCGTGCACGTGTTTGCCCCCTCTCTTATGATCTGGAGCGTCTATTCCTACGATGCCCCCTTTGACCGCAACGCCATTGACGCCAAGCTGAAGCGAGTGGGCAGCTCCATCACCGCCCTTGAGGTTTATGGAATCATGCGTGTGCTGGATTACTATGAAAGCACGGATTACGTCAGCGGCTTTGGCATGGTAGGCCTTTCCTACGGTGGCTTCTATACCCTGTATACCACCGCTGTCGATACCCGTATCCGCTCTGCCATCTCTGACTCTTACTTTAACGAGCGGAATCGCTACCCCTGGCCCGATTGGGTCTGGCGGAATTCTGCCTTCCGCTTTGACGATGCGGAGATTGCTTGCCTCGTCTACCCCCGTCGCCTGTCCATTCAGATCGGCGATAAGGATGACCTCTTCGACTATCGGGGCGGGGAAGCTTCCTTTGCCCGCGTCAAGGAGCTGGCCGGTTCTCGCGGTACCGATTGGATCGATCTGACCGTCTTTGACGGCACCCACGAATTTTATAAGGAGGATTGGGCCATTGCGCGCCTGATCCGCGATTTGGAGGTGGCAAAATGAAGGAATATTCGGCAAAACAAGCCCCGCTCCGCGTTTTTGGTATCCCCAATTTTGAAAAAACCAAGGAATTCCGCCGTGTACCGGATGAGGTTCTCCGGCAAATTCCGTCCCTCGACTTCCTCGGCAAGCGCCCTCCGGGTGGACGTGTTTGCTTCCGTACGGACTCGCCTACCTTGACGGTTCGCCTCACCCTTGAAACCCTGTCGGTGGATATCGGTATGTCCATCTACGCCTGTCAGTCTGCCCACGTGTTCTTGGGCGGTCATACGGATTCCGTGTTCCTTGGGCAGGTCAACCCTTCGAACTATGAGTCGAAAATCTTTGAAAAAACCTTCAAAACCAACGGGAAAATGGAGGATGTAACCATCTTCCTCCCCCGCAACGAGATCCTGTCCGACCTGACCGTGTTGGTGGAGGACGGTGCAACGGTGGCGCCCCCCACCCCTTACCGTCATTCTCACCCCGTGCTCTATTACGGCTCCTCCATTACGGAGGGTGGCATCGCCAATAGCCCCGCCAACGGCTATAATGCCATTCTCTCCCGCCATTTGGACGTGGATTATTATAACTTCGGCTTCTCCGGCAGCGCCAAGGGCGAGCTGGCCATGGCGGATTACATCAATACCATCGATTTTTCCGTTTTCGTATACGATTACGACCATAACGCCCCCACCGTCGAGCATCTGGCCGCCACCCACGAGCCCTTCTTCCGCCGCATCCGGGAAAAGCATCCCACCGTCCCCGTCATTATGCTGACCCGTCCCCACGCCACCTACGGCGAGGATGAGATCGCCCGCCGCGCCGTGGTCAAGGCAACCTACGACCGTGCTGTGGCTGAGGGCGACCAAAACGTCTATTTTATTGACGGAGAGCGCTTTTTCCTTGATGACCCCGACCGCGAGCTTTGCTTTATCGACACCATTCACCCAAACGACCTGGGCTTTGCCAAGATGGCCGCCGTCATAGAGCCCACCCTTCACGCCATCCTCGAACGCCTTTAAATGGGGGTAAATACGCTTAAAACCAAGGTTTTTTGGAAAAACTCTTTTCAAGACGGAAAAAATATGGTATAATGACAAAAATGCCTGATTTGTGTTGGGAGGATCGTATGAAGGGAAAGCTTATCCTTGACCGTACGGAGCGCCGCGAAAACGGGGAAAAGGTCTTTGTGTTTGAATATGAGGGGGAGGCTGGCTCCATCCGTTTCTTCTCGTTTGCCGCTTCGCAAATGCCCTGTGATCTGGTCGATTCTCTCCGCCAGGGCGACATTGTCACGGCCGAATGGAGCGAAAGCGCCCTTTTGTCCGGCACCGTCGACCAAGAGGCGACCGCCTCTGCCGCCAAACGGGCGGATGACCTGCTTCAAAGACTGTTCGCCAAGGGAAAAAAGAAATAAGCGTATAAGGAAAGGATCGTTATGGCAATTCATCACGATACGGCAAAAAAGAAAACCGGCTTCAACGCGCTGGATGCCTTTATTATTCTGGTGGTGCTTCTGTGCCTTGTGGGCGCAGGCCTCCGGATGTTTATGGGAGAAAACGGGGAAAACGTCACTCCCAACGAAAAATACGTTGTCAGCTTCCTCATTCGGGAAGCCATTGATACGGATGCCGATGCACTTACCTCCGGCGACGTGTTCTATCTGGATACCACCAACGCCATCTTCGGCACGCTGGACGGCGAGCCCATCGTATCCCCCAAGCAAGTCAACGTCATTGACGAAAACGGCCAGCTGAACATCGACTATTCCGTGGGCGACAGCGTTTTCATCCGTGGCCGCATCATCGTGGAGGGCTACATGAGCGAGGAGGGCTTCATGCTCAACGGCAACACCTACCTTGCCCCCTATAAAACCATCGACGTCCACACCCAGTATCTCATGAAAACCATCGAGATCACGGAAATTACCAAGTATGAATAAAAAGAAAAGCGACTGACCGCGCGGCCAGTCGCTTTTTTATTGTGTATGAATTATTGCCGTTAGCAACATGAACCAAAGAGCGTATTCAGCCTCGCTGTAAGCATACTTTGCGGCCTCAGATGAAATGAATTCCGCCTCCCCTGTCCCCGCGAGGCGGGAGTTCTTCCGCCAAGGGCGGATTTAGATAAAAAAGAACACATTTGTCCAATAGACAAATGTGTTTTTTTCTATGGGGTGGGTAAAGAGATTCGAACCCTCGACCTCCAGAGCCACAATCTGGCGCTCTAACCGGCTGAGCTATACCCACCATATGAAATAAAAGGGACAAAATGGCGTGCCTTGAGGGACTCGAACCCCCGACCTACTGCTTAGAAGGCAGTTGCTCTATCCAGCTGAGCTAAAGGCACAAATGGAGCGGGTGATGGGAATCGAACCCACGCGACCAGCTTGGAAGGCTGGAATTCTACCATTGAACTACACCCGCATACTGCGTGCGCTCACATCGCCTAACTATGATAGCACACTTCGGAATGTTTGTCAAGACAAATTTTTTGATTTTTGTAAGATTTTTAAGGTGCAAAAAAGTACAAAAATCCGGTTGTTATCGGGCACTTTTTGTGGTAAAATAAGAGAGAAAAAACAACTTCCGGGAGGAGTCTATGCTGAAAAACCGAATTGCCCGTGCCAAGAGCCTTCTTGCCTCGGCTAACGTGGACGCCATTTACGTTACGTCCCGCTACAATCACCGCTATTTTACTGGCTACGATAACGAGGACGGCTCCGTCCTCATCACACGGGAAAACGCTTACGTTTTTGCCGATTTCCGCTACATTGAGGTCGCCCATCGGGATCTGGACGGCATTTTTGAGGTCATCATGCCCGAAACACCCCGTGCCGATTACCTGGGCCAGCTCCTTCGCCGGGACGGCGTCGCCCGCCTGGGCTATGAGGATCACCAGCTGTCCTGTTTTGCAAAGGAGGCCCTTGAAAACGACCTGCCCGAGGGCTGTACTCTCGCTCCCTTCGGCCGCCGTCTGGAGGAGCTCCGGGAGATCAAGGATGCCTATGAGATCGAGCAAATGGAGCGGGCGCAAAAGCTCACCGACGATGCCTTTGCCCATATTCTGACCGTCCTGACCCCTGAGATGACGGAGACCGAGGTGGCTCTTGAGCTGGAATACTATATGCGCCGCCACGGGGCAGAGGATAAGAGCTTTGATACCATCTGCGTCTCCGGCCCCTCCAGCTCCTTGCCCCACGGTATCCCCGGGAACGTCAAGCTTCGCCCCGGCTTTCTTACGATGGACTTTGGTGCCTTGGTAAACGGCTACCACTCCGATATGACCCGTACTGTTTGCATTGGTCGCGCTACCCCGGAGATGAAGGCTCTGTATCAGACGGTGCTGGATGCCCAGCTCCGCTCGCTGGAGGCCATCACCGCGGGCGCCAACAACCGTGCCATCGACGGCATTGCCCGTGCCCTGATCGAGGGTGACTACCCCGGCTGCTTCGGCCACGGCCTCGGCCACGGCGTAGGCCTTGAGATCCACGAGTCTCCCCGCCTTTCCTACGTAGCCCCGCCCACGCTCACCCTCCGCCCCGGCAACGTGGTCACCGTAGAGCCCGGCATTTATCTGGCCGGACAGTACGGCTGTCGCATTGAGGATATGGTTCTGGTGACGGAAAACGGGTACAAAAACTTCACTAAATCACCGAAAGAGCTGATCGAGCTGTAATTTTTTCATAGAATTCTTGAAAAAAGCGCAAAAAATTTCATAACGCTATTGCAAAACCGAGTTTTTTAGTATAAAATATACTCGTTATTATTATGTTTATTTAATCGAAAGGAGATACCTCGCATAAAACCGGGGTAAAAAACTTTATGGTAGTAGCAGGCGATTTCAGAAACGGTATAACCTTTGATATGGGCGACGGTCAGGTATGGCAGGTCGTTGAGTTCCAGCACGTTAAGCCCGGTAAGGGTGCAGCGTTCGTAAGAACCAAGATCAAGAACGTTAAGACCGGTTCCGTAATTGAAAGAACGTTCAACCCCACCGATAAGTTCCAGGATGCAAGAGTAGAGCGCAAGGAGATGCAGTACCTCTATGAGGACGGCGGTCTCTACTACTTCATGGACATGGAGACCTACGAGCAGCTTCCCGTTGACGGCAGCAAGCTCTCCGACAACTTCAAGTACGTAAAAGAGAACGAAATGTGCAAGATCGTTTCCTACCAGGGCGACATCTTCGGTGTTGAGCCTCCCACATTCGTTGTTCTTGAGATCTCTGACACCGAGCCCGGCGTAAGAGGCGATACTGCTACCGGTGCATCCAAGACCGCAACTCTTGAGACCGGTGCAACCATCCGTGTTCCTCTCTTCGTAAATACCGGCGATATGATCCGTGTGGACACCAGAACCGGCGAATATCTTGAGAGAGCATAAGTAAAATCAATAAGGACGCAGGTGGGAGGTCGGCATACGGCACCGCTATGCGTCCTTGCTTTTTAAGACTTGTTTTAAGAAAGGAATAAAGCTATGAATCTTACCGAAAAGAGCGCATACATCAAGGGCTTGGCCGATGGCCTGAATTTGGATACCGAGAAGGCAGAGGGTAAGCTGATCAACGCTATGCTGGACCTTATTTCCGAAATGGCAGAGAAGCTGACCGACCTTGACGATGAGGTTGCTACTCTTGGCGATTACATTGAGGAGATCGACGAGGATCTTGGCAACGTAGAGGAGGTTCTTTACGACGATTGCGATTGCGACGACGAGGATTGCGATTGCTGCGATTGCGACGAGGACGAGTGCCTTGATTGCGAGTGCTACGACGAAGAGAACGACTGCTGCGGATGCGAGGATGATTGCGACGAGTGCGAGTGCTGCGATGACGACGAAGAGTGCGACTGCTGCCACTGCGCCAACGACTTCCGTGAGGCAATCTGCCCCAACTGCAACGAGACTGTTTGCTACGACGACGAGGACATCGATCCCGAGGATCTGATCTGCCCCGCTTGCAACAAGCCCTTCGCAACCGAAGAGGAATAAGATGCTTCAGCCCGAGCGGATTCCGCTCGGGCTTTTCTCTTGACAGAAGGGGGAAAATTGTGGTTAAATCAAAGTAAGTAAAGCAAAGGAGGATCCTATGAATCCCTTACTTCCAGCACGCTACTGCATTCCCGACGCCGAGGCGCGTGCCATGCCGGACGGGCGCCTGTATCTTTACGGCTCCTTCGATATCCCCGGCAAAACCACCTATTGCTCCGATCGGTATCACGTGTTCTCCACCGACAAGAGCGATCTGACCGATTTTTGCGACCACGGCGTGTCCTTCACCATCGAAGAGGCGGCCAAAGGAGGCTTTAACCCCCGCACGGCGCTTTTTGCTCCCGATTGCGTGTACCGTAACGGCAAGTATTGGCTCTATTTCTGCACCTCCGATAACCGGGAGGGCGTAGCCGTATCCGGCCGCCCCGAGGGCCCGTTTACCGATGCCACCGAGCTTCGTTTGCCCCATAACGCCATCGACCCCGCCGTATTTGTGGACGAGGACGGCCAGGCCTATTATTTCTGGGGACAGTTTGACCTTCACGGCGCCAAGCTAAACGACGATATGCGCTCCATCGACGAGAGTACCCATTGCCCGTCGATCCTCAACGAGCGGGAGCACGGCTTCCACGAGGGTGCCTCCATCCGCCGCCGTGGGGATCTCTACTATATGCTCTATACGGACGTTTCCCGCGGACGTGCTACCTGCATTTCCTATGCCACCGCCACCTCGCCCCTCGGCCCCTATACGAAGCAGGGCGTGATCATCGATAATACCGGATGCGACCCCCAATCGTGGAACAACCACGGCTCTATGGAGCCCTACGGCGACCGCTGGTTTGTGTTCTACCACCGCTCCTCACGGAACGGCTTCTATTCCCGCCGCGTCTCGGCGGAGGAGATCTTCTTTGATGCGGAGGGCAGGATCGCCGAGGTCATCCCCACCTCCGTGGGAGGAGAGCCCGTTTTGCCCATGGATACCACGCTCCCCGCCGCCATGGCCGCCCGTATGTGGGGCGACGCCTACGTGGAGGGAGAAACCGTTCGAAATCTGGGCGGCGTTCCTGTCCGCCCCGAATGGGTGGAATACCGTTCCTTCGATCTGACCCATGCGAAAAGCCTGGCTCTGACGGGCGAGGGTGCAGGAGAGATCACCGTACATACGGAGGGGAACGAGGTCTTGGCAAAAGGCTCGTTCCGTGGCGACACACTTACGCTCACATTGAAGCCAACCGTGGGTGCAAAACCCATCTGGATCTGCGTCACAGGAAAAATCGATCTTCATACCGTGCGCCTGACTACCAACGAATAAGAAAAAGCGCTTCCACTTCTCTCTGCAACTTTAGTGAAAAACACGAACACCGCCAAAGAAATCTCTTTGGTGGTGTTTTTTTGTCAGCGACAACTTGGCAAAGCCTCCCTTGTGTAAAGGGAGGTAGCTCGCACAAGCGAGCCGGAGGGATTGTAAGAAGCAAAAATTTCATCCAAAAACAATCCCTCAGTCACCTTCGGTGACAGCTCCCTTTACACAAGGGAGCCTTTGTTATACCGTTTTTATCGGCAGATCGTGGGTTCGGGCTTCTGACCGACGGTGTACGGACGCCACGTGCTATGCTTGCTTCGCAAAACGTGTTGATACAATCGATATTTTGTGATATAATATTTCTGACTAATGACAAAGAAATTTCAAGGAGCAGGATATATGGGTAATATAGATGCTGACGCCACTGCTTTTCAGGAAAGAATGAATTGTTATATGGCAGAACGAATAAAACTGGACACAAATGAGGTATATGAGAAAATCAACTGCAGATATCCGGTCGTTTTAACAAGCACTTACGCGCTGGAAGACGGAAGAGAAGATTGGGAGGAGAATTTTCCAATTGTTTGCGGCGAGTCCTCGGTTGGAAAATTTTTCCTTTACGATAATGGCTTGGATATTGTTTTTGACGTGGAAAAAGCCGATGGAAGCTATATGCATTGGCATCCCGTTGATACAGCGGAAGCGATCAACGATGCAATGCAGTTTATGGAAGGAATATGCAAGGAGTAATTGTGACTTGACGGTTGCTGTAGTACCTACTCATCACCTGGATCTGTTTGTTGCTTTTGAACCATCACAAAGCAGTTATGAAAGGATCGATTTCAATCGGTTTTCTGTCCGAAAATGGTAAGTTCTTACGTTTGACGGTAATCGATTGCTTCATGTCCAGTTGGCAATAAGGCTAATATAAAGGAGCTCTTCCAACAAAAGTTGGAAGAGCTCCTTTTGTGCGCCTGAAATTAAGTGCTCGACCGGATTCCCTTGTCATAAATGCCCCTTTTATTTCTGAATTGCAAATAGTTTTGTTTGTTACTGGTGTGCTTGACGGGGCGCGCTTCAAGTGCGGGCTTTTCTTTGCCCTTAGCGTATCAAAAAGCCTTCCCCGATGGGGGAAGGCTTTTCAATTTTACCGCTGATTTTGCAGGCGTTGGGAAGCGCTTTTGTTTTTTAGAACAGATACGAGCCTGCCTCGACCTCAAATTCCTTGCCGTCGATAACAACGGTGGACTTGACGGGCGTGGTGATCTCATAGCGAACCTTGCCGTTTTCGTGGTACCAGCGAGAGGAAACCAAGCCGTGGCGGGTCTCAATGGAGGCGCTCAGATGATCCAGCTTGTCGGTGGGCTGGGGGGCAATGCGGATGGCCGCAAAGCCGGGCTGCTCTTCCACGGTCTGAATGCCGCAGGCAACGCCGTATACCCAGTCGGCCACGGAGCCGTAGGCGTAGTGGTTGAAGGAGTTCATGTCTCTCGACCAGAACTCACCCTCCTCATTCCGTCCGTCCCAGTGCTCCCAGATGGTGGTGGCACCGCACTTAACGGAGTAGAGCCAGGAGGGGAACTGATCCTGCAGGAGAAGGTCGTAGGCCAGCTCGGTGTATCCATTCTGAGACAGGGCGTGAAGCAGATAGGGCGTGCCGACAAATCCGGTCTTGAGGCGCTTGCCGTTGGCCTCGATCATGTCTGCCAGCTGCTTAGCAACGGCCGCCTTGTCGGTGGCAATGTCAAAGTACAGGGCAAGCACGCACTCGGTCTGAGTCTTGTATTTCTTAAAGGTCTTGCGGATCTTTGCAACAATGCGGTTGTAAAGATTCTCATACTTGGTCACGTTGCGGCCCAGCACCCGTCCGGCCTTTACCACAAGCAGGGTAGAGTAAGCGTAGAAGACGGAGGCGATAAAGTCCTCGTTCGAGGAGCCCTTGTAGCTACCTGCCGGAGCATCCAGACCCAGCCAGTCACCAAAGTGACCACAGCCGTACCAAAGGCTGGGACGCTTGGTGATCCGTCCGATGGAGTCCACGTGGCCGCACATGGAGGCAAACTGATCCTTCAGGATCTTCTTATTTCCGTAGGTCAGATAGATCTGCCAGGGGCAGATGGTGGCCGCATCGGCCCACGCCGCGCTGGGGGAGTCCGTACCCCATACCTGAGGGATAATGTGGGGCACAAAGCCGATCTCCTTCTGCTCCATCCAAACGTCGGTCAGCCACTTGGCAAAGAACTGTTCGACGTCAAAGTTGTAGGAGGCGGTGCGGCAGAACACCTGCGCGTCACCGGTCCAGCCCATACGCTCATCGCGCTGGGGGCAGTCGGTGGGGATGTCAAGGAAGTTGCCCTTCTGACCCCAGATAATGTTCTTGAAGAGACGGTTCAGCATGGGGTTCGAGGAGTCAAGATAGCCCGTGCGCTTAATGTCGGAGTGGACCACAATGGCGTGAATGCTGTCAAGGGTAAGCTCACCCGGGAAGGCATTGACGCGGATGTAACGGTATCCCCAGAAGGTCAGCTTGGGCTTGTGGGTCTGCACGCCGTCTCTGCAAACGTACTTGAACTCTGCCTTGGCGGTGCGGTAATTCTCACGGTAGAAGTTGCCGTGCTTGTCCAGCACCTCGCCGAATTCCAAATGAACCAAGTCGCCCTTTTTTGCATCCACGGTCAAGGTAAAGTAGCCGGTTACCTCCTGACCAAAGTCAATAACGGTCTCGCCGGCGGGGGTTTTGATGATCTCGATGGGACGTACAGTCTCATGCTCGATTACGTCCACGCCCTGCTGAGGCACAAGAATCGACTTATCGTAGTCCAAAACCGCGACGGGCACAAAGGAATCCTCAAAATTCGCATCGTAGTGCTCGCCGTCGTAAATATCCACCATGGAGGACTTGCTCTTTTTAACCTGCCAGGACTCGTCGGTTACAACCGTCTCCGTTGTACCGTCTTTGTAGGTAAGAGTCAGCTCGGCGATGATACACTTGGTGCGCTCCGCAAACTGTCTGCCCTCAAGGAAGTTGATCTTGCCCTTGAACCAGCCCTCGGAAAGATAGACGTTTACTGTATTTTCTGCATCTATGCAGTCGGTTACGTCGTAGGTCTGGCACTGAACGCGGCCCCGCATGGTAAAGCCGGGCGCCATAACAAACTTTCCGATGCGCCGGCCGTTCAGCTCCGCGTAGTAGCAACCAAGGGAGGTGATGGTCACCGTTGCCTTTTTGATCTCGCCCTTGGCGGAGAACTGCTTCTCAAACAGGGGGCAGTCGTATCGGGTGTCGCCGGGATAAGCGATCCACTTAGCAGAATTCAGCATAATAATCTCCTTATGTATTCTCAAAAATTGATTTCCTTGATTTCAATAAGCCCTTGTCCCTTGTAGGTCAGATACAAGGGGAACGTGCCGACAGGGAAGGGCACCTCCACTGTTTCCGTGTGCCACCCGCCTGCATTCTCGAGCAGAATTTCCGCAAGCGTTTCACCGCCTACGTGGATGCAAATGCGCGCCGCCGGATCGTGCTCCGTCACCCGATAGGTAACGCTCAGCTTTTGCATGCCGCGGAAGGCGAAGTATTTAAAGCCAAGGGTGGTTCCGTCGTCCACCTCGGTAACAAACCGATCTCCGTCGCGGAATACGATGTGGGGCACCTGCTGATGCACGCAGGTTCCGTGGGGGAGCCGTCCGTTGGTCAGATTACAGCAAAGCACCGCCGGATAAACGCCCTCTGTCACCAAAGGCCCGCCGTTGAGACCGCAGGAGGTCATCTCCACCTGGGGAATGGAGCCGTCGGACAGAATCTCGACCGGTTCCGCACAGGCCTGGCGGGAAAACTCGTTTTTATGGGTCTGCCGATGGTAGAATACGTACCACTTACCGTTAATCAGCTCAATGCTTCCGTGGGTGTTTCCCGTCCGCGCCAGACGATCCTCGGGCCGTCGACCCTTGTAGCCGATGTCGCCGTTTGATACGATCACCCCGCCAAAGGCAAAGTCCCGGTCGGGATAGTCGCTGGTGGCGTAAGCCAGCTCGTGATTTTTGATGGTAGAATAGATAAAGTAATATTTATCTCCGATCTTGCGCATGGAGCTGCCCTCAAAGAAGGGATGCGCCTCAAAGGGCGTGCCCACCACCTTGCGGGGCAGGATGTGGTAGGGCTTGTGCTTCACGGTCAGCATATCGTCCTCCAGCTCTACCGTTACCGCGCCCATCACACCGCCGGGCGTGTTCAGAACCTCCTCCCGGGTTTTCCGGAAGGTACGCATCTCCGCGGCAATGACCTCTTCCTCGGTGAGGTTCGGATTTTCCTCAAAGTCAAAGCGCATGCCGTAATAGAGGCGGATCACACCGTCGTCGTTGATCAGGCCGGGGTCAAAGATGGCATAGTCCGTCAGAGGCGTACCGTCGGGATTCTGCACGTATCCGTGAAAGGCGAAGGGCCCGGCAGGAGAGTCAGACACCGCCACACTCATCACGTAGCTGCAGTCGGGGTAGTGGTTTGACAAAGAGTAGTAAAGATAATACCGCCCGTCGTTGCCCCGCACCACGTCGGGCGCAAACATATAGCGGAATTTGGGGTAGAGGGGATCGTTTTTCGCTTCATAGATCACACCCTCGTACCGCCAGCTTTCCAGATCGGTTACGGGAGCAGAGTAGGTTACGTAGTCCAGATTGCAAAAGCAATCGCCCCCCTCAGTCTCATGAGAGCCATAAATGTAGACCCGATCCCCAAACACGTGGGGCTCGCCGTCGGGAATGCACTCATGCAGGGGAAGGTACGGATTGAATACTTGTTTTTTCATAAATCCTCCCTGAGGTAAAACGGAATGTCAAACGACAAATTCATACTACCGGAATTATACCACACCCCCACGGGCACTTGCAAGACGTACCCCTATAAATCTTTTCAAAAACCTCAGTTTTTGGGTATTCCTTGACAGCCGGGGGAAAGTTTGGTACAATGAAAAAAGTGAGTAAAACAGGGAGAGACGCGTATGAAGATCACAAAAGAAGCCGTGTACTGCCGCCTGCGTGCGGTATTTACCTTGGAGGCCATCCTTTGCCGTTTGGTAGCGGCTTGGGTGACCTTTGCATTCACCAAAATCGGAGAGGGAGGCTTTTCTCAGTTAAGCCACGCCCAGGATACCACCTTCGGCCAGCTGATCGGGCGGGTTGTCCTGTTCTTTGTCCTCTATTCTGCCGTCGCCTTTCTGTGCGGCACCCGCCGTACGGATTCTTTTCTCCTTTTAGCCGCTGCCACCGGGTGCGTGCTTACGTGGATCGGCCATTATCGGGAGACGGGCTCTGATTTCCTGGTTCTTTTGGCGATCATCACCGCCTATCTCTTCTTTGTTTTCTATTTCCTGCGGGAAAACGGGGATCTGCTGACCAAATTCCAACCCGGCCCGCGGACGGTCGTGATCTTTGCCGCCATCTGCGGCGTGGTGTGCTGTACAGTCATTTCCATTGTTACGTGCCTCCGCTATCTGTCCTTCTCCACCCCAAACTACGATTTCGGCCTCTTCTGCAATATGTTCCATTACATGAGGGAGACCGGCCTGCCCCTGTCCACCAGCGAGCGTGACGTCCTGCTCTCCCACTTTGCCGTCCATATTTCACCGATCTACTACGTGCTTTTGCCCTTCTACTATATATTCCCCTCGCCTCTTACCCTTCAGATCGGCCAGGCAGTGGTGGTAGCCTCCGGCGTTATCCCCGTGCTTCTTTTGGCACGCCACTTCAAGCTTTCGGGCAAAATGACCGCGGCCTTTACCTTCCTCTATGCGTTGTATCCTGCCGTCAGCCTTGGATGCTACTTTGACCTGCACGAAAACTGCTTCCTTGCTCCCCTGCTTTTGTGGGTGTTCTACTTCTTTGAAAAGGAAAAATATCTGCCCATGTACCTCCTTTCCGTGGCGGTATTGGGCGTTAAGGAGGATGCGGCGGTCTATCTTGCCGTCTTTGCCCTCTATATGATCCTAGGACGCAAAAAGTACGTCCACGGTGCGGCCTTGGGCGTGGGCTCCGTTGCCTACTTTGCCTTGGCCCTGTACTTGCTGAGAACCTACGGAGAGGGTGCTATGATCAACCGATTCGATAACCTGATCGTAAACCCCGAGGAGGGACTGATCGGCGCCATCAAAACGGTTCTCGTCAACCCCGGCTACCTCTTGACCCAGCTCTTTACCACCTCCGCCGACACGTGGGAGAAGGTTCTGTATCTGCTCGAATTGCTCCTTCCTCTGGGCTTCTTGCCCTTCTGCACCAAAAAGCCCTCCCGCTGGCTGCTCCTTACCCCCATGCTCCTGAATCTGGTCACCTACTATCCCTTCCAGTATAGCATCAGCTATCAGTACCAGTTCGGCATCACCGCGTTTCTTGTGTACGCCGCCATGCAGAACTCCGTGGAGCTGAAGGCTCCTACTCGTAAGAACCTCATGGCCATTGCCGCCGCCTCCTGCCTGTGTATGTACGCCTTCTTAGCTTTGCCCAGCGTTGTAGGAAACGTTCGCGTATGGCGTGACCATAAGGAGACCTACCGCCAGATGGAAGCGATCTTGGACGAGCTCCCCTCGGATGCCTCCGTCAGCGCCTCCACCTCCCTCGTCGCCCACGTGGCTCAGCGCGAGGAGGTCTATGAGATCTATTACCACGGCGACAAGCCGGATATCGACTACGTGGTCTTTGATACCCGATACGGCATCGACGCCACGATGCGCCGCCAGATTCAGAAGTATCTGAACAACGGCTATACCGTCCACGCCGAGTACGAGCGAATGCTGACCATCCTCAAAAAGATCGAATAAATCCGTTTTCGCACAAGAAAACCCCCGAACCGAGTGCCGGTTCGGGGGTTTTTGTTTTTCAAGTGATCGGGCTTATTCCTTGATTTCCTTGAGGAACAAGGCCTGATAGGGCTTCAGCTCTACGCGGCCGGAGACCACGCGCTCGCCGAGGATATCGTAGTAGGGCTTATCCAGCTCCACGTAGCCGTTCTTGTGTTCCATTTCAAGGGCGATCAAGCCGTTTACTTCGCCGTGGCGGCGAACCAAGGTTACGTTCTCGGAGGCAGGAGCCACAGCAGGAATGTCGATCAGACGAAGCAGAGCCTCCTGATCCGGCACTGCGCCCAAGAGAATGATCTCTCCCTTGCCCACCTTCCGACGGGTAATGGCGGCCAGACCGTCAAACTCGCAGTCCGTGTAGGTGGCAAGCACTTCCGCATCCTTCGCTTCAAAGGCGTCAGCATAGAAAGAAACGCCGCAGGAGCTTCCGTCCGCCCATTTAGCCGCCAGATCATCGCAGGGGAGGGGATTCTGATACTTGGTGTATACACCGGCGGCTTCTTCAAGGAAGGAGAAGGGCGCGGCCGTGTGCTTAACGGAATTTTCATCCAGAATATCGGTCATCGGACCTACGATCCAGCGTCCGCCGTTCTCAACCCACGCAAGGATGCGTTCCTTCAGGTTGTTTTCCTGCGCGTAGGCAAGGAAGGGCGAGATCACCACGTCGTACTCGTCCAGGGAGTGTCCCGTGTCGATCAGGTCGGGATTGTGATGGCGAAGCTTGGAGTAGAATTTATCGATGAGCGTACTGCGGTAGTCCATGTTCTCGCGGATGGGCTCAAAGCGGAATACGTTGTAGGAATTGGAGGAATAGTGGACGGCAATGCGGGAGTTGGCCCGAGAGCCCGTCAGCAGGTCGGCACACCGTGCCAGATCGTCCGAGGCACGCTTGATCTCTTGGGAGATGCGGTAGGGACGGCCGGCGGAGCTGAGCACCGCACCGTGTCCAAGCTCGTGTCCGGCGGGATGCGCGCGGAAGAGCCAGTACAGATTCATCTCACCGCCAAAGGCAATGGGCGCTACGGTGTTCATATAGCAGGTGCCCTCGGGGCGTTTGCCGTTCCATGCGCCGACGGAGCCGTTCCAGCCCACCATAGTTTCCGTTACCCAGAAGGGACGGTCTTTCAGCGCACGCAAAAATCCGTAGGCAAAGGGCGTTTTCCAAAGATCCTCGCGGCTTTCGTAGTGGTTGTACTGGATGATGTCCAGACGCTTGTTCATCTTTTCATAGCTGATCAGATTGTTGGTCATCATGTCCGTGCCGATGGGAGCATCGGAGTATTCGCGGATGGAATCGGCCTGATCGCCGGCGTAGGAGAACAGAAGCTCGTTCTGGAACTGAACCCATTCGATCATCAGGGAGGGATGGTCCCAGCGTCCGCAACGGGGCGGCGTAATCTTGTCAAAGGAATCGTATTCCATGGACCAGCGATCCATGTGCCATGCGTCGTTGAGAGCTTCGATCGTGCCGAATTTCTTTTGGAGTCTCTCACGGAAGTGGGCTTGACAGCGGTCACAGAAGCAGCCTTCCCAAGCGGTAAACAGCTCGTTGTCGATTTGCCAGCCGATGAGACCGGGATGGTGACCTAAAGCCTTGGCCATTTCCCGCGCGATGATTCGGTTTTTCTCCCGCACGTCGGGGCTGGTCTTGCAGGGATGGCAACGGGAGTGAACCACCTGACGCTCAAAGGAATAGGTGCCGTTGCAGATCACGCGCAGGGCATCGGGATACTTTTCAAAGAGCCAGCGGGGAGGAGTACAGCTGGGCGTACACAAAATGGTGTAGATCCCATTTTCGTACAGCTTGTCCATCACGCGGCGGAAGAAGCTCATGTCAATTTCGCCCTCGCGGGGCTCCATTTTGCTCCAGGCAAACTCGCCAATTCGCATGACGTTCATGCCGTGGGCCTTCATCTGTTCAATGTCGCGATCGATCTCCGACTCATCCCAAAGCTCCGGGTAGTAGGCGGCACCGATGTACAGTTCTTTCATGGAAATAGCCTCCTTATATTTGTGATTTTTACGTGCTTTACGCTGTGATTTTTTTGCACGTCCGGTTACAAAAGATAGCGCTTGTAAAGGGGCTCAAGACGGGCCCAATCGGATGCGGAAATATAGGAACGGTACTTGTCGATATAATCCTTGAAAGCCTTGGTACACAAGGGCTTTGGCTCTTTCCCGATCCGTCTCTCAAAGTTGCGCCAAAGGATGTTTTCCTTGGCCTCTCCGGTCATGCCGATGCCGGTCAGAGGCACGTCGCAAAAGGCCATGCGGGTGTTGGTTGTGGCAATGTAGCTGTAGAGGGTTTCAATGCACCAGACGTGGGTGTGGGTAAGGGAAGGGAAGGTTCCGTCCGTGCCCAGCATTACTCGGTCGGAGTACCGGGGGAAGAAGTCCTGATAGTAGCCCCGCATCTCCTCAAATACCGGATAAAGCTCCGGGCAGGGGGTCAGATCCACCGCTACGTTCGGGTATGCCTCCAGCATGGAGACCACCCGCTCCGGCTCCTTGGCGGAGAAGAAGAAATGGGCAAAAGTCGCCTTGATTTTCGGGTGATTTTCCAGCATCACAGCCGCCTGACGGTATAGCTCCTCGGAGGTGGCGTAGGTGCCGTCTCCGTAGAACCAGCCGCGCTCGATGGCCTCGGGGCTTGCCTTCGAGGGATCCCAAAAATCGACGGGATCGTTTACATGGATCACAAGATGGGTGCCGTCCCGTTCGATCTCGCCATACAGCCGATCCAGCGCGGGCGCGTTCATGTCGCCCCCGATAAACTTGTGGTAGTTGGGCTTGCCCTCCAGCATCTTGATGCCGTCAAAGCCGATCTCCATCAGTTCCCGGTATTGGGTCACAAGATCAAGCCCCTCCGTTGCTTCTTCCGTAGGCGGACAAAAATGGTTTACGCCGCCGTGGATGTAGGTGTCGGGATGCGCCAGCTTGTAAAAGCCGACCATAATGTTGTTGGTCACCAGAGTTTTTGCCGAGCCCACGGCACAAATGTTTACCGTGTGCAGATTTGCATCCCGCTTGTGGGGTTCAAAGCAGTGGAGAAAGGAGCCCTCCGCATTTTCCCAAGCCTCAATGTGGAGGTGGGTGTCAATGATTTTTTCGTTTATAATCGCCATATCTTAAATTAAAAATAAATATAAAGCAGCTCTGCCATACCCTCGCCCTCGTAAACAAAGTACAGGGGAGTGCAGGGGTTTGTAACGTCTACGTCAATGGAGGCATCCGTCCAGTCTGCCGTGTCTGTAAGGGCGATGCGTCCCAGTACCGTGTCGCCTGCCTTTACCACAAACGCACCGGTAGCCGCCCGTGCGCCGTTGCGATAGTGCACGCCAATGCGGGTCTTGCCCGTGAAGGCAAAATGCTTGTAGCCGATCAAGGTTCCGTCCTCAATTTCCGCAATGATTCGCTCTCCTCCTTTGAAAACGATGTGGGGCAGAGTCATATCTGTGCACTGGGCGTGGGGCATATGACCGTTTGTCAGATTACACGTGATCGTGGCGGGATAGGTTCCCTTAGCGACGAGAGGACCGCCGTTTAAGCCGCAGGAGGTGATCTCCACCTGAGGAATGGAACCGTCGGGCAGGAGCTGGATCTTCTCAGCGCAGGCCTGACGGGAGTACTCGTTTTTGTGGGTCTGACGGTGATAGAAAATGTACCACTCGCCGTTGATTTTTTCAATGCTTCCGTGGTTGTTTCCCGTGCGGTTCAGGCGATCCGCCGTCTTTCGACCCTTGTAGCCGATGTCTCCGTTTGAAACGATTACGCCGCCAAATTCAAATGCGCCGTCGGGACGGTGGGAGGTGGCGTAAACCAGCTCGTGCTGATGGAAGGAGGAGTAAACGAAATAGTAGATATCTCCAATCTTCCGTATGGAGCTTGCCTCAAAGAAGGGATGCTCCTCGAAGGAGGTGCCGCCGTAGATCACGGGGAAGATATGCTTCGGCCCGTCGATCACGGTCATCATATCCTCAGCCAGCTCGACTACCATGGGACCCTGTACACCGCCGGGAGTGCCTTCGATCTCCTCGCGGGTCTTGTGATACATTTCCATTTGCTTCTGAATGCTTGCTTCGCGGGTATAAGCGGGGTTTTCGTCAAAATCGTACCAAACGCCATAGTAGAGATAGATGCGGCCGTTGTCGTTGATCAGCCCGGGATCAAAGATGATACCGTCTTGGAGTGGCCGCCCGTCCGGATATTTTACATATCCGAGGAAGTTGTAGGGGCCGGCAGGCTCGTCCGAGACTGCCACGCTCATCAGATAGCTGCAGCTGTGAGTATCTGCCAAGGAATAGTAAAGGTAATACCGTCCGTCGTTTCCTTGTACGACGTCGGGTGCGTACATATAGCGATGCTCCGGATAGTGGGGATCTTGAGAGGCGCGGTAGATAACGCCCTCGTACCGCCAGCTTTTAAGATCATCAACGGGAGCGGAGTAGCAAACGTAGTCCAGCATACAGAAGAAATCGCCGCTCTCCTTGTCATGGGAGCCATAGACGTACACGCGATCACCGAACACATGGGGCTCGCCGTCGGGGACATATTCGCTCAAGGGAAGATAGGGGTTAAAAATCTGACTCATAAGCAGTACCTCTCTTTATTTTGTTCTCAAATACAGTATAAAGAAAAAGTCTCCGTTTTTCAAGTCACTCGCACTACTTTTTCTGTAAGAATTTATTTGCCCGTGGTAAAATAAAATCAAATTACCGGACCGATAAAAAGGAGACCAGCAAATGATCATTACAGACAAAATCATACAGGACTACAGAGAGAATCTGATAAACGAAGAAAAGGCCGCCGCTACTGTAGAGCGTTATCTACGCGACGTAAAGGCCTTTGCCGCTTGGCTGGGTGATTGCCCCTTGCAGAAGGAGACCGCACTGGCATACAAGGCACATCTTTGCGAGACGTATGCACCGTCCTGCGTCAACACGGTGCTGTCCTCCTTGAACAGCTTTTTCTCGTTCCTCGGCCATCCGGAGCTTCGTGTTCGCTTTCTTCGGGTGCAAAAGAGCTTGTTTTCCTCGGATGAGAAAGAATTGACCCGCGGAGAATATGAGCGCCTTTTGGCGGCCGCCAAGGAGAAACACAATACCCGCCTGTACCTCTTGATGCAGACGATATGCTCCACAGGCATCCGTGTATCGGAGCTGAAGCATATTACCGTGGAGGCAGTGGGACGTACTTGCGCAGAAATTCAGTCCAAGGGCAAGCGAAGAACGGTTTATTTGCCCACCCGTCTTTGCCGTGCTCTGCGAGCATACGCGCGGGCGCAAAACATAAAAAGCGGCCCCGTTTTTGTCACCAAAAACGGGAACCCGCTGGATCGCTCCAATATATGGTCGGATATGAAACGACTATGCCGCACAGCCGGGATATCGGAGAAGAAGGTCTTTCCCCACAACCTCCGCCACCTGTTTGCCCGAACCTATTACACTGCACAAAAGGACATCGTCCGTCTGGCGGACATTCTTGGGCATTCCAGCATCAATACTACCCGCATCTACACCATGGAAAGTGGCGAGATCCACCGCCGTCAAATTCAGCGCCTGGGGCTCTTAAAATGCTGACCACATAATTCGCATTATGTGGTAAAAGCCGCGTCTTTTACACCTGTAAAATACCTTGAAAAAACAAAAATGGTACATATTGGATACCCATGAAAAATATTCCTAACCGAGAGGAAAAAACGGGCAAAAAAATCCCTTTTAAAATCTTAAATCATTGCTTAATAAATTGACAAAATATATATAAGATGATAAAATTATTCCAGATAGACATTTTCAAAAACCACATAATGCGAATTATGTGGTAAACAAACAATTTGGAGGAAAACATTATGAACACAAAGACAAACAGAATGATGAAAGTCATCTCCATGCTGCTTACCGCAGCTATGGTGCTTTGTATGCTCGTAGGCTGTATGGAAGGTCCTCAGGGCGTTCCCGGTGCCAATGGCGCCGACGGCGCAGACGGTAAGTCCGCATACGAGCTGGCCGTAGAAAACGGCTACACCGGCACCTTGACCGAATGGCTTGACTCCCTCATGGGTGAGACCGGTGCTGCCGGCGCCAACGGCGCAGACGGTGCCAACGGCAAGTCCGCTTATGAGCTTGCAGTTGAGAAGGGCTATACCGGCACTCTCGACCAGTGGCTCGAGTCCCTCGTTGGTGCCGACGGTGCCAACGGCAAGGACGGTAAGGACGGCGCCAACGGTGCCGACGGTGCGGACGGTAAAGACGGTGTTAACGGCAAGTCTGCCTATGAGCTTGCAGTTGAAAACGGCTTTGACGGCACGGTAACCGAATGGCTCGCCTCTCTTGTAGTAGGCGTAGAAGGTATCCCCGGCAAGGACGGTACCAACGGTGTGGACGGTGAGTCTGCATACGAGCTGGCCGTAGAAAACGGCTTCGAAGGCACAGTAACCGAGTGGCTCGCATCCCTTGTAGGCCCCCAGGGCGAAAAGGGTGATAAGGGTGACAAGGGTGATAAGGGTGAACAGGGTGACAGAGGTTACACCGGTTCCCGCGGACCTCAGGGTGAGGCCGGTATCACTCCCATGCTTCGTGCAAACGAGGATGGCACGGTTGAAGTTTCCTACGACAACGGCTCTACTTGGGTATCCCTCGGTGTAGAAGGCATCAAGGGTGAGCAGGGTGATAAGGGTGACCAGGGTTACACTCCCCAGCTTAAGGTAGAAGATAACACTTGGATGGTATCCTACGACAACGGCGAAACTTGGGAATCCCTTGGCGTTCCCGCCACCGGCGACCAGGGCGAACAGGGTATCCAGGGTGAAGTTGGTCCTCAGGGTCCCCAGGGTGAAGTTGGTCCTCAGGGTCCTCAGGGTATCCAGGGTGAACAGGGTATCCAGGGTGAACAGGGTATTCAGGGTGAAACCGGTCCCCAGGGTGAAACCGGTCCTCAGGGTCCTCAGGGTATTCAGGGTGAAGCAGGCTTCACTCCTTACATTGGCGACAACGGCAACTGGTTCTTGGGCGAAGAAGACCTTGGCGTTCAGGCTGAGGGCGTAACTCCTCTCTTCCGCGTAAATGGAGAAACCAGCCTTCTTGAAGTATCCTACGACGGCGGCCTTGAGTGGGAAACCCTCGACATCACCGGCGTTAAGGGTGACAAGGGTGAAACCGGTGCAACCGGTCCTCAGGGTGAAGTTGGTCCTCAGGGTCCTCAGGGTGTACCCGGTAAGGACGGTACCAACGGTTCTGTTGTAACCATTGGCGAAGACGGCTACTGGTACATCGACGGTCAGAAGACCGACGTGAAGGCAGTAGGTACCGACGGTGCCGCTGGTGAAGCCGGTAAGGACGGTGCGAACGGCTCTGTTGTAACCATCGGTGAAGACGGTTACTGGTACATCGACGGTGAAAAGACTAACGTTAAGGCAGTAGGCGCTGACGGTGCCGCAGGTGAAGCTGGTAAGTCCGCTTACGAAATCGCAAAGGAAAACGGCTTCGAAGGAACCGAAGAAGAATGGCTTGAATCCCTGAAGGGTGAAACCGGCGCCAAGGGTGAAACCGGCGAAAAGGGTGAAACCGGTGCCGACGGTGCTCCCGGCGCTAAGGGCGACAAGGGCGACAAGGGTGACAAGGGTGACACTGGTGCAACCGGTGAAACCGGTGCAGCCGGCCGAGGCATCAAGCGCATGTGGATCGATGAAAGTCTCCACCTGTGGGTAGAGTACGACGACGGTAGCGCAGCAGTAGACCTTGGCTACATCGGCGTTGCTTCCGGCCCCGTAGTTCCCGAAGAACCCACCTACACCGAGCCCACCATTGTGGTTGACAAGGTAACTGCATCTGCCGGTGATGAGGTAGAAGTTTCAGTAACGCTCTATAACAATCCCGGAATGGCTGCAATCAAGTTTGCATTGACATGGGATGATGCATTAACCTTAAAGAGCTATTCTTCTGGTGAAGCGATGCCCGCTTCCGGATTCCAGGCGCCCGGCAACAAAAACAGTGGCTGCAACTTTATGTGGACTTCGAATGACAATTTCAACACTAATGGCGTAGCATTGACGCTTATATTTGAGGTTAATGAATCCGGACTGCATGAACTCGGTTTGGAAGTAAAAGAAGCATTTAATGCAGATTATGATGATTTAGTAATAGATACGGTTTCCGGATCTATTACGGCTAACTGAACGCTGAGGAGCGAACATGAAAATTAAATTTATTTCCTTAGTTGCATCCTTCCTCCTTCTTCTGTGTTGCGTAGCTGCTCCGGCTATGGCGCAGGAACCCTCTTGCACTCTGCAAGGGGGCTCCGCCTTTGCGGTTCCCGGCTCAACTGTGGAAATAAACGTGGATATCAGCAATAACCCCGGTATTATCGAGGCAGATTTGACGGTATCCTGGGACGAAGGACTGACTTTGGTAGACGCATCCGTTCAGGATGCGTTTGCCGTTATTAAGCCGAACCATGATGGTGGCTATGAAAATGGTTGTGTTTTCTCTTGGAAAGAAACGCAGAACAACAATACGAGCGGAATTATGATGACTCTTACTTTTAAAGTGTCAGAGAATGCCGTCCGTGGACAACATTACTGTGTATACGTGGAAATGAATGGAGCAGAAACCATTCCGGGAAACGTATATGTAGTTAAATATGTGCCTGGAGATGTAACGGGAGAGGGGACTCTCAATATGAAAGATATAGTTACTTTCTCCAGATACGCTTCAGATGATTATATGACAAATCCGAACAGCTACAATGTTTCTTTGCAAGAAATAGCTGCGGATGTCAATAATGATGGAAAAATTAACATGAAGGACCTTGTAACACTAAAGCGATTTGCTTCGGATGATTATACGTATAATCCCGATAGCTATATGGTGGAATTGGTTCCTTCAGCGAAAGCTTGTAAACATCCCACCCTCACCCACGTACCTGCGGCAGAGGCTTCGGCTACCGCGGCGGGCAATGTGGAGTACTGGCACTGTGATATGTGCGGCAAGTGCTTCTCTGACGCGAACGGCGCAAATCAGATCGCTTACGGAAGCACCATCCTTCCTAAGGCAGACGCACACGTTCATGATATGGTTCACACTCTTGCAGAAGAGTCCACTTGTCTGAAAAAGGGTAATATTGAGTATTGGACCTGTCAGAGCTGCGGTAACTTCTACGCCGATGAAGCGGGTAATACCCAGATCACGTTGAAGGAAACCGAGCTCCCCTTGGCGTCTCATAAGACGACCGTTCACTACGTAGCAAACGATCCCACCTGTACCGAGCCCGGTAACATCGAGCATTGGGAGTGCGAGGTTTGCCACGATTTGTTTGAGGATGCGGCAGGCACAACCAAGGTAACCGACGTTGCCATTGACGCAACCGGCCACGACCTTGTTCACACCGAGCCGAAGGAGGCAACCTGCACCGAGCAGGGTAACCGCGAGTTCTGGACTTGTGAAACCTGCGATAAGCACTTTGCCGATGTCGATGCTACCGAGCCTCTGGAAGAGGCTGACGTAGCCCCCTATTATGCTCCCCACCAGCTCACACACCATGGGGAGAGCGGCGCCACCTGTACCGAGCCCGGTGTCAATGAACACTGGACCTGTGATGCATGCGGCGGTTACTTCCGTGATGCAGAGGGTGCAGAACCCATCGATACGATCGATACGGTCGCCCCTGCCACCGGACACGTAAACCTGACCTACCATGCGGAGCAGCCCGCCACCTGTACCGAGCCCGGTAACATCGAGTACTGGTCTTGCTCCGATTGCGGTAAGCTCTTCCGCGATGAGCTTGCCGGTATGGAACTTGCGGCAGAGGAAACCGTAATTCCTGCACGTCATAGCCTTGTGCAGATTGACGCAAAGCCTGCCACCTGTACGGAACAGGGTAACATCGAGTACTGGTACTGCTCCGGCTGCGGAAAGTACTTTGTTGATGGCACCTTGGAGTCTGAGGAGCTGCAGGAAGAGGATATCTTCTACTATGAAAACCACTCCTTGAGCGTGGTTTGGAAGAGCGCAACCTGTACCGAGGACGGTATCGAAACTCACTGGAAGTGTAACCACTGCGGTAAGTGCTTCGACGCAGAAGAGGGCGGTACCGAAATTGATCCCGAAACTCTCGTAATTAAGGCTCACCACAGCCTTGAGCATATCCTTGCAACCGACTCCACCTGTACCGTTGCCGGAACAGTTGAGCACTATCACTGTGAGGCTTGCTCCAAGAACTTCAAGGACGAGGATGGCACCGTCGAGCTTACCAGCATCGAGGCTCCCCTCGCGGCCCACGTTTTGAAAGCAACCGCAGCGAAGGAAGCTACCTGCACCGAGGACGGAAACATCGCTTACTGGACTTGTAACAACTGTCACAAGCACTACAGCGATGAAAACGGTGAGACAGAGGTTATTCTTGAGGATACCAAGCTCACCGCACCGGGTCATAGCACCACCGTAATCACGGCTACCGCTAAGACCTGCACCACCGACGGTAACCACGAATATTGGCAGTGCGAGTCTTGCGGTCTGTTCTTCAAAGACCAGGCGGCAACCATTCCCACCACCAAGGAAGCCAATGCAATTCCCGCCGGCCATGAAATGGAATTTGTGGAAGCCGACGCTCCCACTTGTACCGAAAACGGCCACGTAGAGCATTGGTACTGTGCCGGATGCGATCACTGCTATGCCGATAAAACCGGCGACCAGCCGCTTCAGAGCATCGTGGATCTCGCTCCCGGCCATAGCCTTACTGCCTTTGAGGCAAAGAACCCCACCTGTACCGAAGAAGGTAACACCGCTTATTGGTACTGCTCCACCTGCGAGACCTACTTCGCAGATGAGGCGTGCCTGACCGTAACGACTCTGGATCAGACCGTGCTTTCCGCAACCGGTCACCAGGTTCTGACTCCTACCGCAAAGGTAGAAGCACAGTGTACCGTACCCGGTATGGAGGCTTACTGGACCTGCACCTGCGGCGCTCACTTCAGCGACGATAAGGCACAGAATCCTGTGGCTGACCTGAGCACTCTTGTGATTCCGGCTACCGGCCACAGCATGAAGATCACGGAAGCCAAGGCTCCCACCTGTGCAACTCCCGGTAATGACGAGTACTGGACCTGCCAGACCTGCGGTCATTACTACCTTGACGAGCAGGGTGACGTAGAGACTCAGCTTCAGGCAGTCGCCCTTGAGGCAATTGCCCATAGAAACAAGGAAACAACCAAGGCGGTACTTCCCACCTGTACCGAGCCCGGTAACATCGAATACTGGTACTGCCCCGATTGTGATACCCATTATAAGGATGAGACCTGCACCGAGGCCATCACCGAGGACGAAATCGCCCTTGAAGCCAAGGGTCACCAGTTCGTAGACGGCGTATGCGAATGCGGCCGCATGAACTCCACCGAGGGTCTTGTATTCACCCTCAATGAGGACGGCAAGAGCTACACCCTCACCGGCGTAGCGGAAGGCTTTGACAAGACCTCCATCGTTGTAGACCTTTACAACAACCTGCCCGTAACCGCCATCTCCGGCGGCGCGGCAACTACCATTGAGATCCTTGACGGCACAAAATCCGGTGTGATCGGTGCAAGTGTTACCGAAATCACCCTTGGTAAGGACGTTGCAAGCGTAGACCCCAAGGCCTTCGTTGCTTGCGATAACCTTGCTGCCATCCACGTGCTGGAAGGTAACGCCACTTACACCGTCGTAGGCAACTCCCTGATGAACGGCTCTACCCTCGTTCTGGGTACCGTCAACAGCGAGATCAATGCAACGACGATCGCAACCGATGCCTTTGCCGGCCGCTCCGGAATGGGCGTGCTTGCCATTCCTGCGTCCGTCACGGAGATCCAGGAGGGCGCATTCTACGGTTGCTCCAATCTCTTCATGATCATCGTTGAAGAAGAGAATACCGTTTACAAGTCCGCAGAAAACTGTCTGATCGAAATCGCTACCAATACCGTTATCCTCGGCTGTGCCGGTAGCGGACATGACGATGGCGGCGTACATTACATCGTTCCGAACGGTGTGGAAGCAATCGGCCCCTACGCCTTTGCTTACACCTCCATCACCTCCTTCATCACTCCCCCCTCCGTTACCAACATTGGAGAGGGCGTAGCACAGGGATGTGAGCTTCTGGAAACGGTTGATATCCAGGGTGCGCTGGAGGACGTGGGCGAAACCGTTCTCGCCGGCGCGTCCAGAGACTACGGCGTATTCTACGCTTGTATGTACACCGATTCTCCCAACCAGGGCAACGCCAAGACCAAGATCGGAAACGGTGCCTTCAAGGGCTGTAAGAATCTGAAGAAGGTTAACGTAGGTAATGGCGTATCCGACGTAGGCTCCTCCACCTTCGAGGGCTGCGAAGGATTGAACGACGTAACCATCGGCTCCGGCGTATCGGAGATCGACAGCTCCGTATTCAACGGATGCGGTAAGATCGACAACATGCAGATCGACGCAGACGGATACGGACACAACGAGCACGGTCTCTTCCACGAAAGGGAAGAGGACGGCAAGCATCATAAGAAGCTGGTAACCGGTCATAAGGGAACCAAGCTTACAAAGGAAGACGGTGTCACCGAGATCGGTGAGGGCGCGTTCTCCGGCGTATCCGACCTGACCGAGTTCGAAATTCCCGAAACCGTTGAAACCATCGGCAAGGGCGCCTTCAAGGGCACCGGCCTTACCGAGGTTGAAATTCCCGACAGCGTGACCACCATCGGCGAGGATGCCTTTGCCGACTGTGAAAACCTTACCACCATTACCATCGGTGCCGGCGTAAGAGAAATCGCCGAGGGCGCCTTCAGCATGGTATACGATGGCGAATATCTTCACACCGTATCCCTGATCCACGTAACCAAGGGTAACCCCTGGTTCAAGGTTGAGGGCGGATGTCTGATCCATATTAAATCTCAGACCGTTATTTTTGGTACTAAGGATTGTGTGATTCCCACCGACGGCAGTGTGACCAGAATCGGTGCGTATGCCTTTGCATTCTCCTCCATTGAAAACATCGTAATTCCCGAAACCGTAACGGAGATCGGTACGGGTGCCTTCCTGTTCTGCCAGAACCTGAATAGCCTTGATGTTCCTGCATCCGTTGCTACGATTGGCGATTATGCCTTCTACGGTTGTTCCGGTTTTGAGACGATCACTGTAGCAGCCAATAACGCCGGCGGATTCTATGCACAGGATAATTGCCTCATCAAGGACGGTACCGTTCTTCTTGGTGGCAAGTATGCTACGATCCCCACCGATCCTGCAGTAACTGCTATTGGATACGGCGCGTTCGCCTTCTCTCAGGTAGAGCGTGTAGAGATCCCCAATAACATTACCACCATTGCGGAGAGCGCATTTGATTATTGCAGCCAGCTGACTGCCGTAATTCTTCCTACCAGCGTAACCTCTCTTCATGCCGATGCTTTCGCTGAGTGCCCGGCTCTCTCCGACATCTACTATCTTGGCACCGCAGAGCAGCTTGAGCCCATCAAGTCCGATCTTCCCAAGGGTGTAAGAATCCACTACATGGAAGAGATCGCCGAGAAGGCTCCCACCTGTGATCAGGTTGGTTACCACTCTGCATGGACCTGTTCCGCTTGTGGCACCTACTACACGGATCATACCGGCTCCGTTCCGATGGATGCCTCCGACGTAGTGATTCCCGCAACCGGTCATTCTCTCACCGCTCACGGTATGGTAGAGGCAACCTGTACCTCCGACGGCGTAAAGGCATACTGGAGCTGCTCCGTATGCAACCGTAATTACGGCGACGCCGAGGGCAAGTTCACCATTCAGGATGCGGATCTTCGCATTCCTGCAAAGGATCATACCATGACCGAGATCCCCGCTGTTGCTCCCGGTTGTACCACCGAGGGTAACATCGCATACTGGACCTGCTCCGACTGCCACAAGAATTATTTGGATGCAAACGGTAAGGCAGAGGCCGGTATCGTAGTCCTCAGCGCAAGAGGACATCTCCTTACTGCCTACGCTGCAAAGGCCGCCACCTGTACCGAGGCCGGTAACATCGAGTACTGGCACTGTACCGAGTGCGATTCCTATTACGGCGACGCACAGGCAAACAGCGTAATCACTCTTGAGACGGCCGTTCTTCCCGCAACCGGTCATACTCTTACTCATTACGAGGCGAAGGAAGCTACCTGTACCGAGGCTGGTAATATGGAATACTGGACTTGCGTATGCGGAAAGCACTTCAGCGATGCAGACAGCCAGACCGAGATCACCCTGGCCGAAACCGTTATCCCCATGACCGGTCACGATCTCACTGCCATCCCCGCTAAGGGTGCTACCTGTACCGAGGAAGGTAACATCGCATACTGGACCTGCTCCGATTGTACCCATCACTTCCGTGATGCGGAAGGTCTCCTTAAGGTAGACGCCTCCTTGCTGATCATCGCGCCCAAGGGTCATACTCTCACTGCACACGATGCAAAGGAAGCTACCTGTACCGAGGCCGGTAACATTGCTTATTGGACTTGTGTTTGCGGCCAGCACTTTGCAGACGCAGACGCTGAGGTTGAGATCCAGCTCAGCGCTACCGTTGTCGCAGCCAAGGGTCACTCCCTTACCTCCCACGGTGCAAATGCCGCTACCTGCGATAAGGAAGGTAACATTGCTTACTGGACTTGCGAGTGCGGCAAGGTCTTCCGTGATGAAAAGGCACAGAACGAAATTCAGCTTAGTGCTACCGTTATCGTAGCAAAGGGTCATACCCTGATTCCCGTAGCCGAAAAGGCAGCAACCTGCACCGAGGTCGGTAATCATGCTTACTGGGCTTGCTCTTGTGGCAAGTACTTCGCAGATGCCGCAGGCAAGAGCGAAATTGAGCTTTCCGCCACCGTAATCGGGGCGAAGGGTCACGTAGCTCTTACCGGCACCGATGCAAAGGAAGCGACCTGTACTGAGGCCGGTAACATCGCTTACTGGACTTGCGAGTGCGGCAAGCACTTTGAGGATAAGGACGCTAAGATTGAGATCAAGCTTTCTGCTACGATCCTTGCTCCCAAGGGTCACTCCCTCACCGCGCACGACGCAAAGAACGCTACCTGTACTGAGGCCGGTAACATCGCTTACTGGACTTGTGAGTGCGGCAAGCACTTTGCTGATGCAAACGCAAAGACCGAGATCCAGCCGTCCGCAACCGTAATTGCGGCTAAGGGTCACGTTCTTATCAACGTTCCCGCAAAGAACCCCACCTGTACCGAGGCCGGTCGCATGGAATACTGGACCTGCGCTACCTGTAAAGTAAATTACCGTGACGCAGAGGGTATGGAAGTGATCGCTGATCTCAGCGAGATCGCCATCGAGGCAGAGGGACATATGCTTACTCATACCGACGCGAAGGCCGCCACCTGTACCGAGGCCGGTAACACCGAGTACTGGTCTTGCACGACCTGTGGCAAGCACTTCTCCGATGAGGATGCAACTACCGAAATCAAGCTGTCTGCGACCGTGATCGCACCCAAGGGTCACAGTTTGACTAAGACCAACGCCGTTAAGCCCACCTGCACCGAGGCCGGTAACACCGCATATTGGACCTGCTCCGAGTGCAATAAGCTCTACAGCGATATGTACGGCAGAAACGAGACCACACTCGCGGATACCGTAGTAGCGGCTAAGGGCCACACCCTGACCGCCACCGAGGCAAAGGCAGAGACCTGTACCGAGGCCGGTAATCACGCATACTGGACCTGCTCTGATTGCGGCAAGATCTTCCTTGATGAGACCTGCAAGACGGAAACGATTCTGGAAGCAACTGTGATTGCACCCAAGGGCCATAATTACGTGAATTATGTTTGCCAGAACTGCGGCCACCAGATCGCGCCTGAAACCTATACCGTTACCTTCGTGGATCACGACGGTACCGTGCTGAAGACCCAGACCAAGATCCCCTCCGGCGGCAAGGCCACCGCGCCCTCCGTAAGCGGCCGGGACGGCTACGTCTTCATCGGCTGGGATAAGGAGTATAACGAAGTAACCTCCAATCTTACCGTAACCGCACAGTACAAGTCCGTTACCGCTCCCACCGTTGCCGTTAACCACGCATATGCAACCGTTGGTGACGAGACGGTAGACGTAGTGATCTCCCTTCTCAACAACCCCGGCATTGCCAGCTTGAAGTTCCGCGTAACCTATGGCGATGAGCTGATCCTCGCCACCGTAGAGTTCTCGGAGGCTTACGGCGCATACGTAACCGCTCCCGAGCCCTACGACAGCCCCCTTCCCATTACCTTTATCAGTCCCCTTGAAAGCGTGGATGCCAGCGGCACCTTTGTTACTCTGACATTCCATATCTCCGACAGCATCAAGACAGAAACCGAGATTGATATCACCGTTTCTGTGGATGCTGACAATACCTACGATGAGGATCTGAACCCTGTGAACATCGAGTCCATGGACGGCAAGGTCATCATCCAGTCGATCGACTAATAATATATTGAAAGGAAAGTACAGAGAATTATGGAGAAACGGTTATCACGTGTGATCTCAATGATCCTTGCGGTCTTTATGATCGTAAGTATGATGCCTATCTCCGTTCACGCCGCCGATGCGGAAGACACGGGCCTTACGTTGTCCGTGTCCTCCGTTTCCGGTATGCCCGGCGAAACGGTGCAGGTCGAGATTACCCTTGAAAACAATCCGGGTCTTGCTTCTTTGAAGTTTGATGTAGAATACGACGAAAAGGCGCTTACGCTTACCAACGTGGCACTGAGCAAAGCGTTTACCTACATCACGACCCCTGAGCCCTATGTAAATCCTCAGCCCATCACTATGATCAGCCCCCTGGCTGACGTAACGGATGAGGGTGTCCTTGCTACTCTGACGTTCGTAATTGCAGAGGATGCCAAGGATAACTATCATGCAGAAATCACCCTCGACTACGAGGCAACTGACATTTTTAATGCAGCAGATGAGGAAATTCCTCTTACTGTTGTAGACGGCTGTGTTGAGGTATTCCACGGCATCCCCGGCGATATCAACGCCGACCGTGTCGTGAACACCAAAGACGCCATTCTCTTATTTCGTTACATCGCCGAGTGGACTGTTGACGTTGACACTGCTGCTCTTGATGTTAACGGCGATAATTATATTAATACGAAAGACGCGATCGCGCTCTTCCGGTACATAGCCGAGTGGCCGGGCATCACCCTGCACCGCGGCGAGATCTGTACCCATAAGCTGACCGCCGTTGAGGGCAGGGAACCCACCTGCACCAAGGACGGTAACATCGCGTACTGGTTCTGCGAGCTTTGCGACCGCGTTTATAAGGACGCCGCCTGCAAGAGCCAGATCACCATGGAGGATACCATCCTCTCCAAGCTCGGCCACAACTACGTGGACGACATCTGCCAGAACTGCGGACACAACCGCGGCACCGATAAGACCGATGCACCCGTCATCAATTGGAACGGTGCAACGATCGACGTGTTCGGTAACGGTTGGTATAACGCAACCGGACCTTGGATTCCCGTTGAGTTCTGGGTAAACGAATACGATCAGAGCGATCTGAACGATGCCATTCTGAACCGTATGAAGTACCTGGAAGACACCTTCAATGTGACCTTCCGTTGGAACGCAGTAACCAACCCTTCGAGCACAAACGCAATTACGGCTGCCATTGCAGCTGGTACGGCTGACTACGACCTTTGGTACGTAAAGCCCATGGCAATCCAGAACATTGTTGCCAACCAGCTTGTATACGACCTGGCCAACAGCTCCTTCATTGACTTTACCAAGTCCTACTACAACCAGCTGGCAACCGAGTCCTTCACCGTAAACGGCCACACCTTCTTTGCAATGGGTGATATCAACTACATTGCATACGAAATCACCTACCTGTGGCTTGTAAACTCCGACCTTGCCGCTACGGTTGAGGGCTTCCCGGAGGATATCTACGAAACCGTTCGCAACGGCGAGTGGACCTTGGATCTTGCCTTTGAGCTTGCCGCCAAGGCCATGTCCGATAACGGCGACGGCGTAATGGATACACAGGATACCTACGGCTTGGTATCCAACGTCGGTTCTCTCTCCAATTGGTATAACCATTGCGGTATCACTTCCGTTGTAAACAACAACGGCAAGTTTGAGCTTGGCGTAAGTAGAACCACGTCTGCTTTTGTAGACTATGTCCTGAATATGGCTAGCAGCAATTGGTTTGCTTCCTTTGAGTGGAAGGATGCTTCCGATCTCTTTGAGAGCGGTCGGGCACTGTTCCTTCAGGATACGGTCAATAGCCTCCCGGGCTATTTGAAGGCAGATCCTTCTCTTCACGTTGTACCGAACCCCAAGTATGATGCAAACAGCAGCGTTTACTACAGCAACGGTGCAAACTCTCAGGCACAGGCTGTAGCAATTCCCAAGTGTACCGAGAATAGCGCAATGTCCGAGTACTTCCTGGAGCTTCTTGCTGCTACCTCTGCCGAGTACATTATCCCGGCATACATCAACGAGCGTACGGCCGGCGCTGAGGAGCAGGAAGCCATTGCAGAGATGCTTCGCGCTTACGTATTCCCCGGCTCGGTCATTGACCTTGGTATGGCTACCAACGGTTGGGGCAACGTAGCGGGATCGATCATGAATCCCTCCTTCACAAACAAGGTTAATACCTTTGCACAGGACTATGCCGCCAACGTTCACGCTTCTCAGGCGACCCTGAATAGCTGGAATACAGCTTGGGGATCCTACGTAGAAGATCGCGGCACGGACGGGGAAGGACATCATACCACCTTCCACGAGGAGCAGTCTCCCACTTGTACCGAAAGTGGCCATGCAGAATATTGGTATTGCTCCGTTTGTGACAAGTATTATGCAGATTATGCAGGCAAGGAAGTTCTGACCTACGAGGATACGGTTCTTGCACCTACCGGTCACACCTATTCTGCCGTTTGGTCCAGCAACTCCACTCACCACTGGCACGCACCTACTTGCGGATGCGAGCTGGAGGGAACGGATTATGACGAGCACACCTTCAACGATGACGGCGTATGTACCGTATGTGAATACGGCGCAGTGCCCGATTTCAGCGGAAACACCGTTAACGTGTTTGCCAACGGATGGTATGGCGCGTCCGGCGCTTGGGCCCCCATAGAGTTTTGGGTAACCGAGTACGGTCAGACTGCTCTTCATGATGCAGTTCTTAACCGCGGTGTTTATATTGAAGAAACCTACGGTGTAAAGTTGAATTGGTCCATGGTAACCAGTCCTTCGAACTTGAATGTGATTACCTCCGCTTTGGATGCGGGAACCAAGGACTACGACCTGTGGATAAACAAGATGATGGCCTGCCAGAATATCATAGCAAATGGCTTGGTTTATGATCTTTCTGACAGCGAGTACATCGACTTCTCCAAGTCCTACTACTCTCAGCTCGGTAAAGAGGCCTTTACGGTTCAGGGTCATACCTTCTTCGCCACCGGTGATTTCAACTACATCGCTTATGAAGTAACCTACCTGTGGCTGGTTAATAACAAGCTGGCTTCTGAAATCAACGGCTTCCCCGAGGATATCTACGAGACCGTTCGTAACGGCGAGTGGACCTTGGATCTTGCCTTTGAGCTTGCCGCTAAGGCCATGTCTGACAACAATAACAACGGCGCAGTTGACGTAGAAGACACCTTCGGCCTCTGCAGTAACTCTCTTGGCAACTGGTATAACTATTGCGGCGTTTCGTCGATTGTTTCCAAGGATGGCCAGTATGAGCTGGGCATCAAGGATCATGACCGCATCAACAAGGTGATCGGCTATGCGCTCCGGATGGTTAACTCCGGCTGGTTCTACGCGGGCTCTTGGCAGGACGGTTCTGCGATTTTCACCAACGGACGTTGTCTCTTCTTCCAGGACGTTGTAAACGGACTGCCCGGTTATCTTGGTGTTAATCCCGACTTGTACGTTGTTCCCAACCCCAAGTTTGATGCAGAAGATCCCACCTACTACACGACCGGTGCATACAGCCAGGCAAACTCCATCTGTATCCCCAAGTGTACTCAGGATAGAGAGATGTCGGAGTTCTTCTTCGACGTGCTCTTCGCAACCGCCTCTGAGCAGATCATCCCCGCTTACCTCGAGGAGCGTCTGATCAATGCGGATCCCGACAACTATGAAGATGTGGAAGATATGCTTCTCAACTACATCTTCCCCGGCGCACTTTACGACGTAGGATCTCAGACCAACGGATGGTCTTCCGTCTGCGGCAATATTCTGAGCCCCTCCATCAACAATAAGGTTAACACCTTTATTGCGGACTACGAGGCTAACATCGACGCAGCTCAGGCTACCGTTGACCAGTGGAATGCTAACTGGGCAGACTACGTAGACGAATGTCTGACCGATGCCCACGGCCATAAGCTGACCTACTACCCCGGACAGGATCCCACCTGTGAGGCGGACGGTACCCTTGGCCACTGGTCTTGCTACGTTTGCGATACCTGGTATTCCGATAATCTGGAAGTTGTAACCAAGGAAGATCTTATTCTTCCCGCAGTACCTCATAATCTTCTCTTTGTGGAAGCTTGCGAGCCTGAGGATTGCAACACTCCCGGTAATATCGCTTGCTACGTTTGCGAAGAATGTGAAAGAATCTTCGCCGATGAAGCCTGCACCAAGGAGCTTACCTTGGAAGAGGCTCTCATTTACAGCAACGTGCATGCTCCCATCTTCGTTGAAGCGGCGGAAGCGACTTGCGCAAACCCCGGTAACATCGCTTGCTACGTTTGTGAGGACTGTGAAAGAGTCTTTGCCGACAAGGAATGCACCAAGGAGCTTGCCCTTGAAGATGTGCTCATCTATAGCGATGTGCACACCTTGACCCACGTTGAGGCTAAGGCGCCTACCTGCGCAGTAGCAGGTAACATCGAGTACTACTTCTGTACCGTATGTAAGGAATACTTCCTTGATTCCGGGGCAGAGAAGAGAACCACCGCAGAAAAGGTTACTCTTCCCACCATCGCCCACACCATGGAAGATGGTACTTGTACCGTCTGTGGTCTCCGCGAGTCCACCGAGGGTCTTGAGTTCCAGCTGAACAACGACGGTAAGAGCTATACCCTCATCGGTATTGGCACCTGCACCGAAGCTGAGATCTACGTAGGTCTTTACCAGGGACTCCCCGTTACTACGGTTGGCCGCGATGCTTTTATGGACAATAACACGCTGACCTCCGTTACTCTTGGTTCCTGCGTGACCCGTATTGAGGGTCAGGCCTTCTTCGGTTGTAACAATCTGACCAAGTTTGACATGACAGACAATGTGACCTATCTTGGTTCCAATGCCTTCTGTCAGGTACCGTTTACCACCTTTACCGTTCCTGCCGGTGTTACAGAGCTTCCCGGCTTGCTGTTCCAGAACTGTAATGCCTTGACGGAGGTTATCGTCCATGCAAACGTAACTTATATTAGTGGTAATACCTTTGTTGGTTGTAAGAACCTTGAGACAATCACGATTGCGGAAGGCAACCCCGTTTTCGTTTGGACCAATGGCACTTTGATCAACAAGGAGACAGGTGTTCTTATTCGCGGTAACAAGTCGGGTTATATTCCCGATGACGGTAGCGTAACCGTAATTGGAGCGAATGCGTTCCAAAACTGTGGCGAAATCACAGACCTTGTGATTCCGAACACCATCATTCGAATCGACGAGTACGCCTTTGAAAGTTGCCGCAACCTTACTACCGTTTCGATTCCCGCCAGCGTAAGGGAAATTCAGCCCTCCGCTTTCACTGGTTGCAACAACATTAAATCCCTTATTATTGATAAGGATAACCCCATCTTCTATGCAGGTACGGGCTGTATTATCAATCGTGAGACCAAGACCTTGGTTCTGGGCTTTGCAAACTGCGTAATTCCCTCCGACGGTAGCGTAACTGCCATCGGCGACTACGCATTCCAGGATTGTTATCAGCTCACCGCGATTGAAATTCCCGATACCGTTACCAGCATCGGTGAGTATGCCTTTAGCTGGAGCGGACTTAAGACGATCGTTATTCCTAAGTCGGTTACTTACCTTGGCTGGGGCGCCTTCAACGGTTGTCAGAGCCTTGTGGAAGTTGACCTCCAGGCCAGCATCACTTACATCGAGGGTTGGATCTTTGCGAACTGCCGCAACTTGACATCTATCATCATTCCCGAAGGTGTAACGGAAATCGCATACAGTGCATTCAGCGGCTGCAGAAGCTTGACTACCGTAACCCTTCCTGCCAGCCTTACTGTACTGGATGCCAATGTATTCCGCAATTGCGTCAATCTGACCCGGATCAACTATGCCGGTACGGCTGAGCAGTTTGCAAAGCTTGGCTACACCGTTCCCGAAACCGTTACCGTAATCTACGAGTACGGCGTAAAGCACATCCTTTCTGCTCATAGCGCAAAGGATGCTACCTGTACCGAGGACGGTAATATCGCGTATTACTACTGCACCCAGTGCCAGAAGTACTTCCGCGACGAGAAGTGCACCGATGAAGTGTCCGCCAAGGACGTATTCATCCCCGCCACCGGCCATAACTTTGGCGACAACGGCACCTGCTCGAATTGCGGCGCAGCCTCTACCGGAATGTGGGCAGGGAACACCCTTAACGTGTTCGCTAACCAGTGGTACTCCGCTTCCGGTGCTTGGGCTCCCGTTGAGCTCTGGATCACCGAGTACGGACAGACCGCTTTGGGCGACGCAATCCTTAACCGTGGCGCTTATATTGAGGAGACCTACGGCATCGATATGAAGTGGTCTGCTCTTAACGCTACCAAGATGGATGCAATTGCAACCGCCTTGGATGCCGGCACGAAGGATTATGACCTTTGGGTCAACAAGATCCTCATCTGCCAGGCCATCGTAGCAAACGGCTACGTGTATGACCTCACTCCCAGCAAGTACATTGATTTCAGCAAGTCCTACTACAGCGATCTTGCAAGAGATGCCTTCACCGTTCAGGGTCATACCTTCTTTGCAATGGGTGATTTCAACTACATTGCTTACGAAGTAACCTACCTGTGGCTCGTTAACAATGTGATGGCATCGACCGTAGACGGTTTCCCCACCGACATCTATGAGACCGTTCGCAACGGCGAGTGGACCTTGGACCTTGCCTTTGAGCTGGCCGCCAAGGCATCCGCCGACATGAATGGCGACGGCGTAATGGATGCAAAGGACACCTACGGCCTTGTAACCAGCTCTCTTGGTAACTGGTTCAACTACTGTGGTATTTCCTCTGTAGAGACCGAGGGCGGCAAGTACCAGCTTGGCTTTGACATGAGCCGCACGGAAAAGGCCATTTCTTACTTCCTTGATCTGGTCAACTCCAGCTGGTTCAGCAAGCTTTCTTGGGAGGACGGCGCTTCGCTCTTTGACAATGATAACAGCTGCCTCTTCCTCCAGGAAGTTTTGAACGGTATATCCAGACACCTCGCTGCTAACCCCGATCTTTACATCGTTCCCAACCCCAAGCTGAACGCAGACGATCCCTACTACTACACCACTGGTGCATACATGCAGGCAAATGCCATCTGTATCCCCAAGTGTACGCAGAACCGCGAGATGTCGGAATTCTTCTTCGACGTGCTCTTCGCAACCGCCTCTGAGCAGATCATGCCCGCTTACCTCGAGGAGCGTCTGATCAACGCCGATTGGAATGGAGATAACTTGGACAATCTCACTGATATGCTCAAGAACTACATCTTCCCCGGTATGCTCCTTGACCCCGGCTCGCAGACCAACCAGTGGTCCACCGTATGTGGTGAGATTACCACTCCCACGATCAACAAGGCGCAGAACACCTTCATGGCGGACTATTTCGCTAACGTAGATAAAGCACAGTCCACCGTTAATCAGTGGAATGCAAACTGGGCAAACTACAAGGAAGACGGCACGAAGGATACGACCCACGAGCACGATTACGTCTACTACGGCGAAACCGTTGCCGACTGTATCCATCCCGGCCACTACGCATACTCCATCTGTACCATTTGCGGAGACAACGATTACAAGGAAATCCCCGCAGGCCATAGCCTTGTTCATCACGAGGCAAAGGACTCTACCTCCTGCACCGAGGCCGGATGGAAGTCCTACGTAACTTGTACCGAGTGCCCCTACACCACCTTTGGCGGATACTACTATGCACATTCCTTCAAGGGTGATCGCTGTACTCTTTGCGGCCTGCAGGCAGAGATCCTTCATCTCAGCCCTGTAAATCCCACCTTCGCTAACCCTGCGAACGCATGGTCTGGCGGCATTACTCAGCTGTTGGACGGTAATTTTGAAGGCACTGTGGCGATCGTTCCCGCAGATGAAAAGATTCCCGGCTCTCAGATCACTCTCCCCTTCAAGGGCGTTCAGTACGTAGATTACGTTATTGTTTATGCCAACAACCATCACCCCGAGCATGAAGGTGTATGGGGCGACGGCGACCTTGTATTGACGGTAGAGGTTCTGGAAAAGGGTGAGTGGACGACCATCGCCGTTTATAGCCAGAACGAAAATAATACGGATTCCGTTTCCGGTATCATTGCCAGCCAGATTCACATTGGCAGAACCGTAGAGCAGATCCGTATCACCACCGGCACCTGCGTAAAATGGTTCTCTTACCTCTATGAGGTTGAGATCGTGAACTATGGCGACCCCTCCCGCGGCCATAACGTTGTTATGCAGGAGGGAAGCAGTGACGCTACCTGTGACCATCCCGGTTATCAGGCGTATGCGACCTGCGCAGACTGTGGCAAGATCTTCTACTTCCACATGACTCCCCAGCTCGCTCACAGCATGACCGCCACCGAGGCAAAGAATCCCACCTGTACCGAGGCCGGAAACGAGGCCTACTGGTACTGCTCCAACTGTAATAAGTATTACGGCAATGCGCAGGGTACGTATGAGATTCAGCTGCAGGAAGCTGTGCTTCCCGCAACCGGTCATAAGATTGTTGCTCTCGCTGAGAAGGCTGCAACCTGCACCGAGCCCGGTAACGTTGCTTGCTGGTATTGCGAAAATTGCGATAAGTACTTCAGCGACGAAAAGGCAATCAATGAGCTTGATCCCGCCCAGGCTACTACTCCTGCCCTTGACCATAATATGGTTGACGGCGTATGTACTCGCTGCGGCGCCGGCGTTTCCACCGAGGGTCTTGAGTTCCAGCTGAACGAGGACGGCCAGAGCTACACCTGGATCGGTCTTGGTACCTGTACTGCTACCGAACTGGTCGTAGATACCTACCAGGGTCTCCCCGTTACTACCGTTGGCTCGAATGCTCTTGGTTGGAATTCTAACGTTACTAAGGTTACCCTTGGCCCCAGCGTTACGACCCTTTTGGACATGGCCTTTAGCGACGGCCGGAAGCTGACGCAAGTTATAATGTCTGATAACTTGACCGACATTCGACAGAATGCTTTCGCAGGTACGGGTATTACTTCCTTCACGGTTCCTGCCGGCGTAACTCAGCTTTCGGAGTTTGGCATTTTCCAGAACTGCTATAGCTTGAAGGAGCTTAACGTTCACGCAAACGTAACGTACATCTATAGCAGTATTTTCCGGATGTGCACTGCACTGGAGACGATCAACGTTGCCTCCGACAACCAGCGCTACTACGTTGCGGACGGTTGCTTGATCGACCGTGACAATAAGATCCTTATCCGCGCAACTCAGGGCGCAACTCTCCCCACCGATGGCAGCATTACCAGAATTGGTAGCTATGCTTTCTCCGGAGATGATACCCTTGTTAGCGTTACCTTCCCCAACACGGTTACTGAAATTCAGGGTAATGTATTTGACGGTTGCAATAACCTTGCTACTGTCCATATCCCTGCCAGCGTAATCAAGATTAACAGCTCTGCATTTAATAATTGTCAGGTTGCCTCCATTACAATTGATGAGAGGAACCCCAATTATTACATGGGCACGGGCTGTATGATCGACCGAGTCAATAAGACTCTCATGATCGGCTTTGCCGGTTGTGTCATTCCCGATGACGGCAGTGTTACCACAATTGGCAGATACGCATTCAACGGTTGCCACGGTCTCACCAGCCTGTACATTCCCGAGTCCGTAACCTCCATTGGCTATGCTGCTTTTGAAGGTTGCAGCAATCTGGAATCCATTAACATTCCTTCCGGTGTGACGGTCATTGAAGACTGGACGTTCGCTCAGTGTCAGAAATTAACCTCGATTGTTATTCCTGAAGGTGTAACTCGTATCGGAAGTGAAGCGTTCTATAATTGTATCGCCTTGACGGAGATCATCATTCCCGGCACGGTAGTTACCATTAATGCGTGGGCATTTGAACGTTGCATCAGCCTCGTTTCTGTTAAGCTCTCCGAGGGTGTGACTGAGGTTTATGACTGTGCTTTCTGGGGATGCGAGAACCTGGAAGCCGTAACTCTCCCCGCAAGCCTTACCACTCTCAGCGCAAACGCATTCCAGAACTGCGATAGCCTCACTACCATCCGCTACGCGGGTAACGAGGAACAGTTCGCCGCTCTTGGTTACACGGCTCCCGACGGTGTTACCGTAGTCTATGGCTACGGTAACCACGTCATCGAGGCGTTGGCAGCCAAGGACGCTACCTGTGGCGAGGACGGCAACATCGCTTGCTACACCTGCACTAAGTGCGGCGAGTACTTCAGCGATGCGGACGGTAAGGTATCCCTCCTCAAGAGTCAGGTTATCTTAAAGGCAACCGGCCACACCTTGGTGGACGGCGCTTGTACCTCCTGCGGCGCAACGGAGTTTGAGTCCACCGCCGGCCTTGAGTTCCAGCTCAACGACGACGGCCAGAGCTACACGCTCATCAACGGCCGCAACTGCAGAGAAGCCAACGTGATCATCGACCTCTATCAGGGTCTCCCCGTTACTGCAATCAGTGACTGGGCCTTTGAGCAGAACCGGTACGTGGAAACCGTTACGCTTGGTAACCACGTAACCACCATCTGCAACGGTGCCTTTTATGGATGTCAGAATCTGAGATCCATTTCCCTGAATCAGGTGACGTATTTGAGTGGCAATGTTTTCTATAATTGCTCTTCTCTTGAGAGCGTTGTTATCCCCGAGGGCGTCACTGACCTTCACAATGAAGTTCTTGGCTATTGTACTTCCCTTAAGGGTGTAACCATTCCCGCCAGCGTAACGTACATCGACCCTTGGGCCTTCTACGGCTCCGGTTCTCTTGAAACCATCACCGTAGCAGAGGGCAACGAGTATTGCTACGTTGCCGGCAATAGCTTGATCACCAAGGACGGAATGCTGGTTCGCGGTACCAACACCACCGTGATCCCCACCGACGGTACCGTAACCTGCATCGGCGTAGTTGCCTTTGCCGGCTGCGAAACGCTTACCTCCCTTGTGATCCCCGAGGGTATCCTTGAGATTGGTGACCGAGTCTTTGAGAATACCGGCCTTACCTCCATTCATCTCCCCGCAAGCATTCAGTACGTAACCGGAAACGCCTTCGCCGGAAGTAACATCAAGGATATCACAATCGCAAAGGATCATCCCTCCCTTATCGTTGTAAACGGTAACGTTATCAATACCGATACCAAAACCTTGGTTATCGGTCGCAACGGTGATATCCCCACGGACGGAAGTGTAACGGCAATTGGTGATCATGCCTTTGCAAACAATGCAAATCTTACGTCCATTGTCATTCCTGATGCGGTTACCTATATTAGTTCTCACGCTTTTGCAAATTGCAGTAATCTTACAAGCGTTAAGCTTCCCGACGGCTTGACGGAGATCTCTTCCGGTATGTTCATTAACTGCTGTAACCTGACGGCAATCACCCTGCCGGAGGGTCTGTCGTATATTGGCTCTTGGGCCTTCAACGGCTGTAACAATCTGCAGAGCATCGTGATCCCCAGCACCGTAACTACCATCGACTACCGTGCCTTTGGTTTCTGTGAGTCTCTTACTGAGGTTGTTCTGCCGAACGGTCTCACCGAGCTTGGCAACGAGGCCTTTGGATGGTGCTACAATCTGAACAAGATCGTAATCCCCTCTACCGTAACCAATCTTTATTATGAGCTCCTGTGGGAGTGCAACAGCCTTACCACTGTTCAGTTCCTCGGCACCGAGGAGCAGTTCACCGCTTGGGGCATCTACATCCCCAACGGCGCAACGGTAATCTACGGCTGTGAAAACCACACCATGACGGAGCTTGCAGAGAAGGAAGCCAACTGTACCGAAACCGGTAACGTAGCTTGCTACTACTGCACCACCTGTGGCAAGTACTTTGAGGATAAGGAAGGCTCTTCGGAGCTTTCCTCCTCCCAGGTTCTCCTGCCCAAAAAGCACAACCTCGTTGAGGTTGCGGCAACGGAAACCACCTGCAATACGGCCGGTATGCTGGCGCACTACCTCTGCAAGGATTGTATGAAGCTCTTCAGCCCCAACGGCGACCGAGTTTATATCGATCCCATGCCCGAATACAGCGGAAAGAGCAGAGCTCCGATCTACCTCTCCGCCATTCCCGAGGCAACCTTTGTGTATAGCGCAGAGGTTCAGACCTACGTTACCACTCTGATGGATCGCAACTATTTCCTCTCTGCAAGCAAGGGAAATACGACCTTCGAGTGCATGACCGTTCAGTACGATAGCATTGGCACCGCTTGGTGCGTTGCCAATCTGTACGATCAGAATCTCCAGTTGGTTCCCGCAGCCTGCCTGCTGGAGGGAACACCCTATAAGCTTGGCACGTACCAGAACGACCGCGGTCAATATTACTACTACACTGGCGAGCTTAACGGTACCCACCTTGATACGACCAGCAATGCAAACCAGGCAGCAGACGTCTACGTAGAATTCGGAGACGACGGTTTCCGCTTCTACACTCATAACGCTGACGGTGTTGTCGAGGTTACCGAGGAAGATCTCTATACTGAGGCCGGTGCCCATACCATGGTGGACGGAACCTGCTCCACCTGCGGCCGTGTAGAGTCCACCGCCGGCCTTGAGTTCCAGCTGAATAGTGACGGCAAGAGCTATATCTTGCTTAACGGCCAGAGCTGCACCGAGGCCAACGTAGTAATCGACCTCTATAACGGCTTGCCCGTTACCACCATCGCGTGGGGCGCCTTCCAGAATAATCAGAACGTACAATCCGTTACCGTTGGCGCAGACGTAACACATATCAACGGATGGGCATTTGGAAACTGTGATAACCTGACGAGCGTTGTTTTGACAGAGGGCTTGACGTGGATTGGAAACGAGGCATTTGCGAGGTGTGAATCTCTCAGCTCTCTTCATATTCCGGCAAGCGTGGAGTACATTGAAGGTAATATCCTTAACAATTCCGGTGTAACGTCCCTTACCGTAGCCAAGGAAAACCCCTACTTCTACTTGCAGGACAACTGCTTGATCAGCACAAAAGACGGCGCATGTACCCTTGTTATGGGTAACGCCAACAGCGTGATCCCCTACGGCGTAACCGCCATTGGACCTTGGGCCTTTTATTACTGCGCGGATTTGACTGAGATCGTGATTCCCGACTCGGTAACCCATATTGAGCATGCCGCCTTTGCCGGTTGCAACAGCTTGAAGTCCGTTACCATGTCCCAAAACCTTCAGTATCTTGGCTACCGTGCGTTTGAAGACTGTTTGAGCCTTGAGACCATTGAGCTTCCGAGCACCTTGACTACCATCGAAGGTATGGCCTTCCGTTGGTGTAACTCCCTGACCGGAATTGCAATTCCTGCCGGTGTAACCTATATCGGTGACGAGGCATTTACAGGCTGTGCGGCCATGGAAAGCATCACTGTGGACGAGGGCAATGAGTATTACTATGCAAGCGGCAACTGCTTGATCGACTATGAGACCCAAACCGTAATTCTTGGCTGCTCCGACAGCGTAATTCCTGAGGGCGTAAAGGCGATTGGTGCCTTTGCCTTCGCGGCAAAGGAGAAGCTCACGTCCATCGTAATTCCGGAAGGTGTTACTGTCATTGGTATGGAGGCATTTGCATCCTGCTCCAATTTGGAAAGCGTGACCCTGCCTTCTACCATCACAGAGCTCGGCTTCAATGCATTCGTTAACTGTTCAAAACTGACGACCATCAACCTGCCCGAGGGCTTGATTACCATCGACGGCCAAGCATTTGCATGCTGTAACAGCCTTGATAACGTTGTAATTCCTTCTACCGTTACAACCATCGGCGAGGGCGCCTTTAGCTGGTGTAACAGTTTGACGAGCATCGTGCTTCCGGAAGGCTTGACCGGAATATCCGATCGAACCTTTGAGGGTTGCCGTAGCCTGAAAGACGTTACGATTCCCTCTACGGTTCAGATCATTGGATACATGGCCTTTAGCCAGTGTGAGGCTTTGACTGAGGTCGTAATTCCCGAGGGTGTGACTACGCTGGATAAGCAGGCGTTCTCTTACTGCATGAACCTTAAGAGCGTAACTCTTCCTTCCAGCCTTGTGGCTATTTACGACTCGGCCTTCATGGAATGTCAGGCTCTTACGGACGTTTACTACCTCGGCACCGAGGAACAGTTCACCGCGATTTCCTCCGAAATCCCCTACGGCGTAACGGTTCACTACGGACCGAAAGAAGAAATAACCACTCATAATACACAAGAGGTAGCCGCAGTAGCGGCTACCTGCTTTAGTGGGGGAAATATTGCTTATTGGTTTTGCGTAGACTGTGGGAAATATTTCGCGGACGCAAAGTGCGAAGTTGAGATGCGTTATGAGGATACATTTATTGAGGCAGGACACGTTTATGATGAGATTTCCTCAAAAGCTGCAACTTGTACCGAAAGTGGTTATTTACATCAAACCTGCTCTATGTGCGGGGATACGATTGTAGAGACTACAGATGCGTTAGGCCATAGTTTGACGAAAGATGTTGTTAAAGTAGATCCAAGCTGTACCACGGCGGGATATACATCTGCCTGGTGCGATGTTTGCTTAGCGTATGTAACCATCAACATATCCGCAACAGGGCATGTTCCTGGCGATATGTGTTATACCGAAGGTTTTTGCGGTGAGCAGATGCTCGGATACGTTCCTTGCATTGTTTGTAATGCAATCATCTATGAATTTGGTCATACATATTCCAAGCAAACAATTACCCCAACCTGTACTGAGGATGGTGCCAATGTATACACCTGTATAAATTGCGGGGATAGTTATTCAGAACCTGTTCGCGCCTATGGACACACAGAAGGAGAATGGGAGGTTGAAAAAGAAGCAACCTGCTCGAGTGAAGGTATAGCCTATATTGCTTGCTCCACATGCAGTGAAAGAATAGAAACTAAAGTACTTACTAAAATTGATCACATATACAACAGTGTAGTGAGTGGTTCAGATATTGTATACACCTGCACATTTTGTCCAGATAGCTATACGATAGAAGGCGAAGTGGTATATAATATTTCCTTTGTTTCAAACGGAGGGACTGCATATGATTCGCTTTCTGTAGCTGAAGGTCAAATCTTTAAACTTCCTGTTCCCAGCAAAGAAGGATATGACTTTGCAGGATGGTATTTCGATTCAGAACTGAAAAATCTTTGTCCGGAAGAAGCCATTTTTTATGAAAACACCACGCTTTATGCAGGATGGTATACGTCCGCTCTTTCCGGAAGCATGTCTACCAACACTATTTTTACAGATGTTTCTTCCGATTTCACATTCGTAATTGAATCAGAACTGGTTTTGACGGACGAAAATATTGGAAAGTATGTTTTTGTTCGCGACATGAATGGCTATGTTCCCAGCATATATATTGCATCCCAAGACGGAAACAAATACACGATTGCGAGCAATGATTACGCCAGCGGTGTCAAATACAGCGTTAATATTTTAGATCCGCTTGTGTTTACCGAGTCTAAGGGAAATGAAATATGGTTTATTGTATCCTCTGAAAATTATACCAACATTAAGTATAAGGATGGTGTACTTTTCCTTGATGATGACAATATTTATAACGCCTACGAAGATGAGGAAGCAGTATATATTTTCTTAAGATCAGATTTACTGAATACAGGTGATATTGTTGTGGTTTATGGCACAGACAAAGAGGATGTGCTCTTTATCATGACAGTTGTGGCGGAAGGCACGTACAATCTTGCCTATGTATACGAAATAACTGCCGTAGATTCTGATCTTGTTTTTGAAGAGTACGATGTATATTATTCCGGCGAACTGGATGTTAGTGATATTGAGTTTGAAGAGAATCTGGAGGAGGTGCTTCTTACACAGTTAGAAAACTCTGAGGTGTATGCAAGCTTTGCCTATGCCGCTTCTATGTTTGCGGCAACTTATTCGACGAATAGTGAATATGAGTATAAATACCAAGGCTTGGCGGCAACCCCTAGTTTCTCCAAGCAGGGCTCAAAGATTACCGTTACGTATACTGTAGTTGCAAAATTTATTCGCACCCATAAAGCTACAGGTGCCAAGGGAAGTGAATTCGCTATTACATTGAAGATTACCGCTGAACTCAAATTTAATGCTACCTTCAGCGGTTCGTCTCCTAAAAACTTCTCCTTTGTTGTTGATACAGATACTATGATCAAAACAGATCTGTTTGCATCGTTAAGCAACTCTGAAAAAGAAAATCTTGAACTGGTCAATTTCAAGAAGATTTTTGATCAAGCGAGAGAATCCGGACAGTTTGGGGAGTTAGACGAATCCTCTGCATCTGCAGAGCGGGAGTTCACCATTGGCCATGTTACAATTCAGCTTCCCGGCGGATTTAGCGTTGGCGTTGAGTTAGGTAGCATAATATCTTTGGACGCGGTTGGAGAGATTGGCATTTCTGCACAACTGAATATGCTGACTCGGTTAGGCCTTTCTTATTCTAATTCGAAGATAAAGCTTATTAAATCCTTCGATTCATCGCTTAACTTGTCCGTATACCTGATGGGTAAAATTGAGGCAGCGGGTTTGTCTACGGTAAAAATCACGGCAAGCTTCTTGGGCTTAGTTAACGTGCATGTGGAATTAGCGGTGGGACCCTATTTTGAAATCGGAGGAATGTTTACAGCTGCATTATCTGCCGGTGGTGGAAGCAATGTTATTTTGGGCGGCTATCTGGAGACAGGAACAAAGGTTGAAGCCAAAATTGGAGCTTCTGTTCAGTTTAGAATCAAGGCGAAGCTCTTTGGAATAAAGATAAATAAAACAGTAACTCTGTTTGATAAAGAGTGGACGATTTATTCCAATACATTTCCGGTTATTACTATTGGAGAAAAGAAAACTGCATTATACTTTAACGACGTAGAAGAGACGATTGATTGCGAGTATGTTTGTGGAAAACCGCTTGATTTGACGAAGCTTGTTGACCAAAAGATTGTCGTGCAAGATTTGACTGAGATGTCTAAGGCGATCGAAGAGGCAGAATGCACCTACTATATCCAGCAGGAACGCGGTGGTTTCCGTTCAAACGGTGTTACTTTAGCATCGAATGGAATCTTGACTGTCACAGATACTGACCATACAGAATTTGTGCTGAAAATCAAGGTTGTTTCCGGAGATCTCCACAAGATCGTTTATCTGAACGTAACCTTTGTCCATGACGAAAAAACAGTCGCAGCACAGGCGGCTACTTGTACGGAGGCAGGAAATGCAGAGTATGTAATTTGCAATAACTGTAAAGAACTTCTCGCTGGAGATAATTCTGTAATTTCTGCCCTGGACCATGACAAAATATATCACGATGATCTGGCACCCACATGCGAAGTTGCCGGATGGACAGGCTATGTAACTTGTTCTCGCTGTGATTATAAGGAAATCACGGTTGTTTCAAAGCTGAATCATCAGGAAGAAACGATTCCGGGCGTAGCTGCAACTTGTACCGAGTCCGGCTTAACGGATGGTATTCGCTGTACTCGTTGTACAGTAACCATTCAGCCACAAACCACAATACGTCCCCTTGGACATACCGATAGTGAGTGGATCACAGATGTAGAAGCCACCTGTACTGCAGAGGGAACCAAGCATATTGAATGCGTTACTTGTAAAGTAACGTTGAGAACCAGCGCGATTCCGATGCTTGAACACGTTTCAAGCGAGTGGATTGTGGATGTAGCCGCAACTTGCTTGGAAGATGGTTCCATGCATACAGAATGCGTTTCCTGCAAAGCTACCTTGGAAACAGAAACGATTTCTGCTCTCGACCATGATATGATAGCACATACGGCTAAGATGCCGACGTGCACGGAAATTGGCTGGAATGCGTATGAGGCATGTTCTCGTTGCGCGCATACCACTTATGCTGAGCTTCCTGCAACAGGACATAATCATCAGGCAACAGTAACCGCACCCACCTGTACGGAAAAAGGCTACACAACCCACGTGTGCCACTGTGGAGATACATATGTAGACAGTTATGTGGACGCAAATGGTCATGATGAAGTTGTGGATGCTGCCATTGCTGCGACATGCACTGAAACCGGATTGACAGAAGGCAAGCACTGCATTGTCTGCAAAATCGTAACAGTTGCCCAAACAATTGTTGATGCAAAAGGTCACCAGGAAGAAACAATTCCTGCAGTTGCTCCTCAGGTTGGAAAAACAGGCCTGACTGAAGGCAAAAAGTGTTCTGCGTGTCAATTAACATTAGTTAAACAGGAGCTCATACCAATGCTTTATAGCATTGCTGTGACTATTACCCCTGAAGATGCAGCTATATTAACTGTTTCATCGTTTGCAGTTTCAGAAGGCGAAAATGTTACGATGGTGATTGTAGAAAAAGCGGGGTACCGTTTTGATGGATGGTATCTCAATGGCGTGAGAGTCAGCGACAATCTTGAGTATACTTTCTCTGCAAAAGCTAGTAATCTTGTGTTCGAGGGAAAATTCGTTGAAAAGACTACTGAATGGGATGGTGCTATAGCGACTATGTTTAATGGTGGCAATGGTACGCAAAGCGACCCATATTTAATTGCCGATGGCGCTCAGCTAGCACTTTTGGCCTCGTTGATAAACGGAAGTAATGATAACACTTATTTTGATAAATACTATCGATTAGAGCGTGATATCGATTTGGGCGGCCAAGAATGGACTCCAATTGGATGCTTTAATTATGGTCCTGCAACAAGCGATTACTCATATAATCGAGCATTTTCCGGACACTTTGACGGAAATGGATATACGATTTCTAATTTCACAATTACTGATTCTCCGGAATTATATTCGTCATATTTAGGATTGTTTGGGCTTGTGTGTGCTCAAGAGTGGCGTCCTTCTATCTGTAATCTTACAATAAAAGATGCTACGATTAAGGTAAAGCTTCATCGTTCAGCTCATGTAGGGATACTTGCAGGAGGCATCTCACGAGGAGATACAGAAAATTGCGTTATAGAAGGGAATATAATAATTGATGCTATGCAACAAACCGTTTGGGCTGGTGGTTTGGCTGGAAATCTTGCGGGGGGAAGAGTTGATAAGTGTTATACAAAATGCACTATTCAAGTTGTGAACTCCGACATTTTAGATTTAGGGGGACTTGTTGGATTTGCTTATGATGCCTCAAGAGTTACAAACAGTTATTCTGACGGAGAACTTGTTGGTTTTGCTGGAAGTTGCGAGGTAGGAGGAATTATTGGATCGTCATATGCACATGTTGATGGCTTGAAGTGTGCTATCGAAAATAGTTACTCTTTTGCAAATATTAATGCGACAGGTTTAGATTACTCATCAACGATTGCAGGTGGAATTGTTGGAGGTTCATATTATACAACAGTCAAAGCATCGATTGCCCTTGGTAATATTATTGCCAGCAACGAAAAGGTGAATTGTCATTTGGGCGCTATAATTGGATATGATTATTCATCATCGGTGGATAAATGCTATAGGAGAGAGGACCAATGCCTAAGTGAAAATGGCGTGGTTAAAATTGAGGATTTGTATAGTTCTATAGTTGTTGCAGAACAATTGAGTAGCAAAGATTTTTACACAGATGTGCTAGGTTGGGATTCAAGCATTTGGAACTTTGATAACTTGGATTCTGTAAATGCATGGTACCCTGCGCTGAAATAGCACAGATAAAAAAGATCCCACCTCGGTGGGATCTTTTTTTACCCACAAAACTTGACAACGGGCAGGGAAAAATGCATAATAAAGGTGAATCATAATAGGAAAGGAGCTACGGGTATGAAAAAGCTTAGTAGTGTTTTATGGGGAATCGCGCTGGTTGCGGTAGGCCTTTTGCTGGGTCTCCGGGTGTTTGGCGTGATCGAATTTGAGATCTTTTTTGACGGATGGTGGACGTTGTTTATCATCGTTCCTTGCCTGATCGGGTTCTTTACCGACCGAGACAAATGGGGCAATCTGATCGGCGTAGGCATTGGTGCCTTCCTCTTGCTTTGCTGTCAGAACGTGCTGGACTTCAGCCTGCTTTGGAAGCTTTTGCCTGCGGCTCTGGTCGTAATCGTCGGTATCCGCCTGATCCTCGGCGGGCTGCGGAACAACAATGCAACCAAGGTATTCGAGTCTGCCCAGCAGAGCGGCGCCGGCACGCGGGAGAGCTGTGCCACCTTCTCCTCCTGTAACTTGAACTTTGACGGACAGACCTTTGACGGCGCGGAGCTGACGGCAGTGTTCGGTGGCGTTAAGTGCGACCTCCGCCATGCCATTATTGACAAGGACTGTGCCATTAAGGCCACAGCCGTGTTTGGCGGCATTGATATTCTGGTGCCCGACAACGTAACCATCAAAATTGAATCCACCTCGATCTTTGGCGGTGTAGAGAACAAATCCTCCGCCGGTGGCGGCACGGTTACCCTTTACGTGGGTGGAACCTGCCTGTTTGGAGGCGTTACGGTCAAATGACATCGACACAGAAAGTAATCAAATATTGCGCCATTGCTCTGGCCATCTTTCTCATCGTCAGCATCATCGGTGGCATCGTAGGCGCTCTCTCCTCACTGGTGCTCCTCTTTGGGGACTCCGACGTGACCGGAGAAATGAAAAGCTATCCCATCACCGACGGTGTAAAGCGGCTGGATATTGAAATCGGCTCTGCCCGTTTGGAGATTCGCACCGGGGAGACCTTCGCCTTGGAGTGCAATCATAAGTATATTTCCGTCAAGCAGACCGGAGATACGTTGACCATCCATGAACCCACCCGCATTGGCATCAACCGTAGTAGTAGCGCAAGCGTGATTCTTACGGTGCCGGAGGGTACGGTTTTCGACCGTGCCTCCATTGTGACCGGCGCGGGAGCGGTTACGGTAGACGCCCTCTCCGCCAATCGCCTTTCCTTGGTGCTAGGTGCCGGTGAGGTCCGTATCGACTTCCTGCAGGCTGAGACCCGGGCAGAGATCAGCGGTGGTGCCGGACGAATGACCGTTAAGGGAGGCACGCTCCACGATCTGGAGTTAGACATGGGTGTGGGCGAACTGAACCTGACCTCCCGCCTGACCGGCTCGTGTGACATCGATCAGGGTGTCGGAGAGATGAACCTCATCCTTTTGGGTGAGAAATCCGACTACCGCATTGACCTTGAAAAGGGTCTTGGCTCCGCCATCCTCGACGGCATGACCGTTTCCGGCGGAATCTACGGTAACGGCTCGAGCCGCTTGGATATCGACGGCGGCATTGGCTCCATTACGATTTCCTATAAGCCCCAATAAGCAAAGCGCTCCATCCTGCGATGGAGCGCTTTGTTGTGCCTTGCATCCCGGCGACGGCTATGGTATAATAAGAAAAAATGCATCTCAAGGAGGCAGTATGAAAAAGGTTCTTTTTAACGAATCCTGGCGCTTTTGCCTGAACGAAGGAGAAGTGCAGACCGTGGATCTCCCTCACGATTTTTCCATTGGCCAAGCGCGCCGCGCCGACGCACCATCCGGCATTGCCGGCGGTTATTTTCCCGGTGGCTACGGCCAGTATGAAAAGAGCTTCACCGCCAAGCGGAGAAAAAAGTATTTCTTCCTCTCCGACGGCTCCTTTGGTATCACCGAGGTGCGGATCAATAACAACCTGGTGGTCATCAATAAGTACGGCTATAACAGCTTTTACGCCGATCTGACCGAGTACCTTCGCTACGATCGGGAAAACACGTTAAAGATCTGTGTCAATAACAAGTGGCAGCCCAATGCCCGTTGGTATACCGGCTCTGGCCTGTATCGGGACGTGTTCCTTTGCGAGTGTGACCGCTCTTACCTCCATCCCTTTGGCCCCTTCGTGTTTACGGAGAGCGTTTGCGACGGAACGGCCTACATGGGTGCGGAGGTTCGCTTCCATGCGGCCGAGCGAGGCGAGGGAAGTTTGTCCTTTGCCATCTATGCGGACGGCAAGCGCGCACCGGTACATACCTTTGAAAAGCGTATTTACGCAACGGAGGGAGAAAATAAGGTGCACGCCAAATTCCAGCTGGAGAAGGCCAAGCTGTGGAACGTGGGTACCCCCAACGTCTATACCGTCAAGGTGACCCTGCATCTGAAGGACTCCACGGATACCGACAGCGCCGTATTTGGCGTGCGTACCGTGCTGGCGGACAGCAAAAAGGGGCTACTCATTAACGGAATTCCGGTCAAGCTTCGCGGCGGATGCATTCATCACGACCACGGACCCTTGGGCGCGGCCGTTTACCCCGAGGCCGAGTATCGACGCATCGCCCTCTTGAAGGAGGCCGGCTTTAACGCCATCCGCCTCTCCCATAATCCCCAGTCCCGCCACCTGTACGACGCCTGTGACCGCTTGGGTATGCTGGTGATCGACGAGCTCTTTGACTACTGGACGGACGGCAAGCTGAAGGACGATTTCCATGCTTTCTTCGAGGATAACTATAAGGTCTGGTCGGAGCAGATCGTTCTCCGGAACCGCTCGCATCCTTCCATTATTATGTGGAGCACCGGAAACGAAATTCCCCAAAAAACGGGACGCGGCTACGGCTATGAGATCGCCCGCACCATCGCGGATACCATCCGCGCCTGCGATCCCACCCGCCTCTTGACCCACGGCCTCTGCAGCCTTTGGGATGACAAGGAGGAATTCGCGCAGGAAAACGCCACCAAGGAAGCGCCCGCCACCGAAATGGACTACTTTGCCGAGCGCACCGCCATTACTGCCGATACCGTGGACGTGGTAGGCTACAACTATCTGGAATACCGCACCGAGCGGGATCTTGCCCGCTTCCCCGATCGGCTGATCCTGAATACGGAGACCTTCCCCCTTTGCGCCTTCACCACCACCGCTCAGCTGAAGGACAACCCCCGCGTCATCGGCGATTGCGTCTGGACGGCGTGGGATTACTTTGGGGAGACCGGTATTGGCCACGTAAACTACCACTATCCCGAGCCCGATGACCTTCTGGCCGACCGTCACCCCAACCACATAGCCAATTGCGGAGACATCGATATCTGCGGCGAGCGCAAGCCCCAGTCCTATTATCGCGAGCTGGCGTGGGGTCTGCGGACGGAGCCGTATATCGCTTGCACCCACCCGTCCCGCGCGCCGCGGCCCTATACGCCCAGCGGATGGGGCTTTTACGACTGCGAGCCCAGCTGGTGCTTTGAGGGCTGGGAGGGTAAGCCCACCGTGGTATACGTCTTTGCCGATTGTGATGAGGTTGTCTTGGAGATCAACGGACAAGAGATCGGACGCCAGTCTCGCACGGAAAACGGCATCTATCGCTTTGATGCCGAATACCAACCCGGCAAAATCGTCGCCCATACCTACCGTGGCGGTAAGCCGCAGGCTTCCTCTATGCTTGTAACGGAGGGCAAGGCAGAGCGCTTGTGCTTGACGGCAGAGGCAAGCCACCTTGCAAAAACCACCGAAGCCCCTGTCTGCGATATTCTTTACGTACAGGCCACCCTCCTTGACGGAGAGGGAAGACGGTGCACTCAAGGGGACGTCGAAGTGCATTACGAGGCCACGGGCGCCGACATTCTCGGCGTTGGAAACGCCCATCTGACCGACGAGACCCTCTATACCTCGCCCACCCGCCGCTTGCATCAAGGCAAGAGCACCCTGGTGCTGAAGCGCCATCGGAACGGTATCCCCCTCACCCTCACCGCTACAGTCGAGGGCCTTCCCACCGCGACCCTTGTGCTCGAATAAAGCAAAAAATGTAGCCTGAGACTCCCCTGAGGCGAACAGCATTTATTTACTCATCAAAAATAGACAGAGCAAGAGTAGAAGGAGCTTTCTCCTTTTCCTCTTGCTCGTTTTGTTTGTATAAGGATTTGCGCTTGCGCGCACTCTGCTTTATTTACGGAAAATAAGCATATTCCAGGAGTGCTTTTTCAGCTGAATGGGTGCGGTGTGATCGACCTCGCGCTCTACAGGAGAGACAACCTCGCCCTCCTTGCTGTTGGCGGCCTCCAGATCATCCGCATAGAGCTCCACGTGCTCCGCAAGACGGTAGCCCTCAAAGCCCTCCGCCGCCAGATCAAGCTCCATGTCCTCGTCCAGCGAGCGGTTGACGGCGTATACAACCAATTCCTGCCGCGCCTCATTGTGGATCACAGAGGTGTAGAGGTACGGGATATCCCAACCCTCCTTCGACCGATATCCCTCGCTCTCAACCTCCGCCCGGAGGGTGGTGCCGTTTCCGAAGAGAGAGGCGTAGAGGTAGGGGTAGAAGATGGTCTGCTTCCACGCCGGCCCACCGTTTTCCGTCATAATGGGCGCAATTACGTTGACCAGCTGAGCAAGGCAGGCAATCTTGACCCGGTCGCAGTTGTTCTGCAGAGTCATCAGCATACAGCCGACCAAGAGCGCATCCTCAAAGTTGTAGTGCTCCTCCAAGAGGTGGGGTGCTGTCAGCCATCGCTCCGCCGTCTTTTCCTCGTCCTTGGTGCGGTACCATACGTTCCATTCGTCAAAGGAAAGGTGAATTTCCTTGTCGCCGTTCTTTTTTGCCTTGATTTCGTCGCAAATGCCCACGGTTTCCTTGATAAACCGATCCATGTCCTCGGCCCGTGCCAAAAAATCAGCCGTGTTTTTGGCATAATTGCCATAATATCCGTGGAGGGAAAGGTAATCTACGTAGTCGTAGGTGTGCTCCAGCACGGTGCGCTCCCATTCCCCGAAGGTGGGCATATGGTGGTCGGAGCTGCCGCAGGCCACCAGCTCAATGGAGGGATCCACCCACTTCAAAACCTTTGCCGTCTCCGTGGCGGTGCGGCCGTATTCCTCGGCGGTCTTGTGGCAGATCTGCCAGCTGCCGTCCATTTCGTTGCCCAGACACCAAAGCTTGATGCCAAAGGGCGCTTCAAATCCGTTTTGGCGGCGGAGATTGGCGTAATAGGTGTCGGTGGTTCCGTTGCAGTATTCAATCAGCTCCCGGGCCTCGTCGGGGCCACGGGTGCCAAGATTTACGGCCATCATCACGTCGGTTCCGGCGCGCTTGGCCCATTCCTGAAACTCGTCAATGCCAACCTGATTGGTCTCCACGGAGAGCCATGCCAGGTCCAGCTTCTTCGGCCGCTTGGTGCGGTCGCCAATGCCGTCCTCCCAGTTGTAGCCGGAGACAAAGTTTCCGCCGGGATAGCGCACCACGGGAACCTGAAGCTGACGGGTCAGCTCAAGCACGTCTGAGCGAAAGCCCATATCATCGGCCGTTTCATGGCCGGGCTCGTAAATGCCGTTGTACACGGCTCTGCCAAGATGCTCGATAAACGAGCCGTAGATCCGTCGGTCAATGGTGCCTACGGTTCTATTGTTCTGAATGGAGATTTTTGCTTTCATATCTGCTCCTGACCTCTTTATAATGTAGTGGAATGCGTGTTCTCACACGGCGGTTTTCTTCATTGTATCATAGTTAATCCCCAAACGCAAGGGGAATGAAAAAGGGCGAAGAAATCTCTTCGCCCTTTTGTGTTAAGTTAAAGAGCCTGATAAGCGTTTGCCGCCCATGCATAGCACTTGCATCGGAGCTGCTTGCCGGTCAAAGCACTGGTGTTCTCGCTGAAGCCGTACTTGCAAACGGAGGTCTTGTAGTTCTCCGCGATCTGGTTTGCAAGGTCGGTATAGCCAAGGTTGCGGAGGGCAAAAACGAACATAATAACGTCCGGTGCCCAAACAGCGCCTCTCCAGTATCCGTTCTCCTCAAACATGGGGCTGTCAAGCGCTTCACTTGCAATACCGCCCACGCAAAGATGGTGCTCGGTGATCCGCTTTACGATGTATTCCTGCATTTCCTTGGGAAGCATATCCTCAAGCACGATCACACGCAGAGGCATCAGCGCGTTGCAGTAGTAGGGCTCGCCCGTTTCTGCCAGACGGACGAAGAGCTTTTCGCCATCCCAGTAATTCTTAATGGCTTTTTCGGCCAGCTCCTTGGACAGCTGTGCATAGACTCTCTTGTCGGTGGGGTAGTTGAGGACCTCTGCCGCTTCCGAGAGGAAGGAGCACTGAACGGAAAGGAAAGCAATCAGCTCACCGGTCTCAATGTGCTCGCTCTTGTCGTAGCAGGTGGAGTTATCCTGTCCGGAGTCATTTCCGTGGTAGTAGGAGGGTGTATCACCGCGAAGGTTCAGCCACCAGTCGGTATTGCGCTTCATGTCAAAGTAAACCTCTTCCAGCGCGTGTGGGGTAGCAAATTCGGGATTTCTCTTGATCATCTGCTTGTACATCCAGCCCTGTACGGGAGGCTTTACAAAGTTCCATACCTTGTAATGCTCGGAGATGGCATCGGGTACACGGCCAACGCGGTTGATGTGCTTGTACATGATCATGAACTGATCCATAGCCATACGGAAGTCCACGTCTGCTAGCCCCAGAGCGTTAAAGGCGTTATCCCAGCTCCATACGTTGCTCATGCCGGCCTTGCCCATAACGATGGCTTCCGTCGTGAAGTTTCCGGCGGGAGCAATGGTGTTGGACCACAGAATGTAAGCGCATTCTTTTTCGTACTTGTTCTTACAGTGGAATTTTTTCTCCCATGCAAGGTAGTCCTTTTCAGCCACATCGGCATAGTGGTCGTAGGCCATGCCCTTGGCCTCTACCGCGCCCTTGTCAAGGAAGGTGATCTCAATGGAGAATTCATATTCGCCGTTTTCATCGGGGTAAACACGAACGTTGGCAAAATCAGAGGTGATCTGACCGGGCAAACGGCATTTTTCAATCTGAAGGCTACCCTTAAGGGGAACAAACAGCATGCTGCAGTTGTTTTTAAAGTCACAGAATTCAAGAACGTCATTCTGAACGACCTGGTAATCGAATTTCACGCGGGTCTTTGCAATTTCGATCAGCATATCCTTGCCCTTGCCCTTGATATATGCGCCATCCTTGCCGAAGAGCGTGATGTTTTGCTCGCCGCCCTCAAACTTAGCGGTAATCTCGCGCGGGGTAAAGGCCAGCTTGGATCCCTTGCCATAGTCGATGGCAAGAACGCCATTGAAGATGTCCTGTCCGTGGCTGTGGATCATGTCCATTTTAAGGACGTCTTTTCCTTTCTTATCCCAAACGAGATAAGAGCCGCGGATACTGTAATGAAGTCTGTCAAATGAGTACATAAAAACCTCCTCGCGTATTTTTATTAAGTTTATTTTAATATGAAATCCGTAAAAAGTCAACATACAATTACGGTTGTGAAGTACGGAGGGCGAGGAACGTATCCTCTTACGACATATTTTAAAATATGCCGCAACCCTCTTGCTTTTCATGTATCACTTGTGATATAACGGATCTGTATAGACACTCGGAGGATTATTTATGAAGCTTACGTTTGATGTAGACAAACACCAGCCCGATCCTTTTATTTTTGAGGATGAGGGGAATTTTTACTTGTATGTGACCGCACACGATGGAGTGGAGGCATACTCTACCGACGATATTTTCGGGGAATGGCATTTTGAGGGTATCGTTGCTTCCGTAAAGGATGGCGAGAAATATTGGGCACCGTCAATTATAAAGATTGATGGTAGATATTATATCTATTTTTCCTGCACGATAGGAGAGGATTTTGAATTTATGCATGTTATGTCTGCAAGCTCTCCTCTCGGACCCTTTGAGAAGCCGAAGCGTTTGTACGACTATTTTTCGATAGATTCGCATGTTGTAAAGACAGATGCGGGACTTTTTTTGTGGTTTGCGAGAAACGGTGAGGTTGGTGACCGAATAGGCACGAGAGTATGCGTTGACCGTTTGCTTGATCCCTACACGCCCGAATATAAGGTTCGCGACGTTGTACTTGCAACGCTTGATGAGGAGAAGTACGCTCGAACGCCCGAAGAAGCCTCTTCTTGGCATACCATAGAAGGCGCGTTTTGGTTCAGAGAGGGCGACTGGCAGTATGTTATGTATAGCGGAGGCTGCTACCAAAACGACACTTACCACGTAGGCTATGCGGCGGCCAAGACCGATGAGGCTGACCTTACGAAGATAGATTTTGTCAAGCGAGAGAACGGAGAAAGATTTGCTCCCGTCCTGATAAAAAACGAGTTCGAGGAGGGAACGGGACACCATAGCGTTATCAAGCACCACGGACAGTATTACGCTATCTATCACGCCCGTGATCGCAAGGACGAGAATGACCCAAACTATGTTGAGCGTCGAACGGCAAGAATTTGTAAGCTTCACGTAAAGAACGGAGTCATTACTGCGGAAAGATATGCGGATCGGGTTTGACCGTGTATAATTCGAAGCAAAAGTTTTACGATTACTTGTAAAGAGAAAGAGTTATGTGGCCGAGGGCAATTGCGAGGGACTTCAACCACCCGTCCATCATCGGGTGGTGCCCTCTGAACGAGACTTGGGATTGGGAAAATCGCCATCAAAACGACGATTTCATCCGCGCCATGTGTTACGCAACGAAAGCAATGGACACGACCGGACCCTGTATCGGCACCAGTGGTAACTTCCAGGTAGTTTCTGATATTTACGATCTTCACGATTATATTCAAGATATCGAGGAGTTAAAAAAGATCTACCTTGCGCCCACATACGAGGCGTTTGCGGAAGAATATGACAAGCGTCACTGGGGGATTGCAAAATATCAAAAAACCATCGATTATAAGGATATGGCGCTTTATCTCAGCGAGTACGGCGGGATACGCTGGGACGTGAACAACACTTCATGCCCTACGGATACGGAACCGTGGATTGCGCCGCCATCGCTTGCATCAATGATGTTTTTGTCGGTGCCGTGCCATGGGATACGTTCATAATACAGAAAAACGAGGAGCAAGGGATATGGAAACGAACGTGAAAAAGAGAATCGACAGCTTTTGGGGTCTGCACCTTGACTATCACGCCACCCCAAAGGACGGCTTGCAGGGAGAAACGCTTACCGAGGAGAACGTGCGCGCCATTTGTCAGAGCTTGAAGCCGGATTTTATCCAGATTGATTGCAAGGGTCACCCGGGCTGGGCCTCCTATCCCTCAAAGGTCGGCAACGCCATGCCGGAGTTTGCAAAGGATACCTTGGCTCTGTGGCGCAAGGTCACTCGCGAGGAGGGCGTGGCTCTTTACATGCACTATTCCGGTGTATACGATCGCAAATATTGCTCGGAGCATCCTGAGGAGAACAGTATGTGGGCAGACGGCACCTATACAGAGGGAGCAACCTGCCTCGGCGGCAAGTACGTCGAGGATCTGATGATTCCCCAGCTCCTTGAATTGGCCGGTGACTACGGGGTGGACGGCGTATGGGTGGACGGCGATTGTTGGATGGCGCACCCGGACTTCCGTCCGGATTCTCTGGCGGCTTTTGAGCGGGAAACCGGCATCGACCTTGCGGGTCAGATACCCTCAGACCGCTCCCATCCTCAGTTTGAGGCTTATCGGGAGTTTCACCGAGAGCTCTTTCGCCGATACGTACGTTACTACGTGGATGCCGTCCATGCACAGTATCCGGAGTTTCAGATTGCCTCCAACTGGGCCTTCAGCGACCACATGCCGGAGCCGGTCACAGCAAATGTGGACTTTCTTTCCGGCGACTTGAATCCAACCAACAGCTTCCATTCTGCCCGCTATGCGGCTCGCGCACTGGCACAGCAGGAAATGCCGTGGGATCTGATGGCATGGAACTTCCGCCAAGGCATCGGCATTCGCAGTGGGTACGCACCCAAGCATCCGATTCAGATCATGCAGGAGGCGGCGGCCGTTATTTCCACCGGTGGCGCCTTTCAGGATTACGTGCCCCAGCTTCGGGATGGCTCGCCTAACATGGTGGAGTTGAACAACCTGGCGGAGGTGTCTGCTTTTGTACGTGCGCGCAAGGATTGGTGCTTCCGCGGCACACCCATCCATCAGGCCGCCTTGCTACTTTCTACCTACGACCGCCACAGAGAGTCTTGGACGCTCTATCAGCGCACAGGCTATGAACGCGCCATGGGAGCAACGGCTCTTTTGTGTGATATCGGGCAATCCCTTGAGATCATCTGTGAGCACACCTTGGCCGCCCACAGAGACGAATATAAAATGATTGTTATCCCCGAGCTGTACGCCGGCCTGGCCGACGAGACGGTGGATCGCCTGCTCGATTACGTAAAGAACGGCGGCAGCCTGCTTCTGATTGGAAAGAAAACCTGTAGTCTCTTTGCTTCGCGTCCGGACGTGCCCTTCACAGTGAAGGACCGTGCCGAGTTCGTTGCGACTGCGGAGCAAGCAACTCAGGACGGTCACAACAACCGTACCAGCCGGGATTATCAGCCCTACGTTTTTACCCTCGATCATGCAAGATACGGTGCTGCCTTCTCCCCCTGCGAGATCGTAGCAGCGGACGGTGTGACGGAAGCCTACGTGGGCGAGCGCAATCGGCAGACCGCTCCCGTGGCTGTGACCGTGTCCTACGGCGCAGGACAGATCTGCGCCATCGGATTTGACGTCGGTGCCCAGTATCTGAGCGGTGCCCAATATCTGCATCGAACGCTCCTGCGCCAGGTCACCGACCGGCTGTATACGCCCCTTGCACGGGTGGAATCTGCTTGCGGACGGCTGGAGCTTATGGCATTGAAGAAGGACGGTCGGCTTATGCTTCAGCTGGTCAATGCCGGCGGCACCCATGCCGACTCCGCTTCTGCCACAGATGACTGTATTCCGCCTGTGCTGGATATTAAGCTTTCTCTCACCTTGTCAAAGCCGCCGAAGAAACTGATTCTTCAGCCCGAGGGCAGGGAGCTGCCCTTCACCTGCGAGGAAGATAAAATCATCGTCACCGTTGACCGCTTGAACATTCATAGCACCCTCGTAGTCGAGGAGTAAGGAGATACCATGTACGGTTGAAGCGGCCTTTACGGGAAATATGAGCGGAAGGTGACCGCCAACGGAAGCACCGTTCGGCAAACGTTTCATAAAACTGACGATAGGAGAATGAACAATGAAATTAAGCGTTTGGTCAAGCTATTATTGCGATTTGTCCCCAGAGGACGCCCTTCGGGCGCTTAAAGCGCACGGATACGATTGCTGTGAAATTTCCTTCGAGCACGCCTGTACCTTGATGGAGCGGGGCGATCTTGCCGCAGTCGGCGCGGCCTTTAGCCAATTTGCCGCCGAGCTTGGTATGGATATTTCCCAAGGCCATCTTTCCTACGAGGCCAAGCTTTGCAAGCCCGAGGGCAGGGAATTCTTAAAGCGACAGATCGATCTGTTTTTGGCCATGGGCGTCAAGTATGCCGTTTTGCACTGTGATTCGCTTGCTTGGCGAGGCGAGGAGCTTTCGGTCGAGCAGAAAATAGCAGAAAACTGTGCGGCGATCGAGGAGCTGTTAAACTACATAAAGGACAGCGACATGGTCATCTGCCTTGAGAACCTGATCAGCACAAGCTTTGCCAATTCCGTGGAAGGCCTGATGTACTTTATCAAACGGTTCCAAAGCAAAAACCTCGGTATTTGTCTGGACACCGGCCATCTGAATCTGAAGGACAAGGATCAGGTCCGTTTTATCCGCGAGGCGGGTAAGCACGTGAAAGCCCTTCATCTTGCCGATAACGACGGACTGGGAATCGATCAGCACCTAATGCCCTACGGACGCGGGAACGTGGACTTTGTTTCCGTTCTTCGTGAAATGAAGGCCCTCGGCTATGAGGGAATGTATAATCTCGAGATCCCCGGCGAGCGGTACGCTCCCTTCGAAATTTTAGGCTATAAGCTGGATTATATCAAACGAATGTTCGACTATCTTGACCGGATAACCGAGGCGTAAGGACGACAAGAGGATCCCATTCAAAAGGAGAATTCTATGGGCAGACTTGAGGAAATCGACAAGAACTTTAAAATTGAAACGAATTTAGACAAAAGCGATATTAAGTTTTACTCCGTGCTTGAAAAGCCATTTTCTATCTACGGTGTTCACTATGAAAATGGAAAATTCCGGCGCATGCCGGAATTTGTGGCAAAACGGGTGAACGAAGGCGTCGACCGCTTGCACACCAACACCTCCGGCGGCCGGGTGCGCTTTGTTACCGACAGCAAATACGTCGCGATTTCCGCCAAAATGTGTAATATCGGTAAAATGGATCACTTTGCCATAACGGGCTCCGGCGGCTTTGATCTGTACGTAAGGGTTAATGGGCAGGATCGGTTCAATAATACCTTCCGCCCTCCCTTTGATTGCACCGATGGCTATGAATCCGTATTTGAGTTTAAAACTGCGGAGCTACGTGAAATCACCGTCAATTTTCCGCTTTACAGTGACGTCTGCAGCTTATACATAGGGCTTGAGGAAAAAGCCAAAATTGAAGCACCCACACCGTATAAAAATCGCAAGCCAATCGTTTATTACGGGCACTCCATAACCCAGGGCGGGTGTGCCTCGCGTCCGGGCAATGCTTATCCAAGCATCATTTCACGAAGTCTGAATGTGGACTTTGTCAATTTGGGCTTTTCGGGAAGTGCCAGAGGAGAAAGGGAAATCGCCGAATATATAGCCTCCCTTGATATGGAGATGTTTGTATATGACTATGATCATAATGCGCCGACTTGGGAGCATTTGCAAAATACACACGAGGCTATGTTTCAAGTGATACGGCGCGCCCATCCGACCCTGCCAATTCTTATGATGACGTCGATCTCAAAGGATCGATGTCATGATAATAAATCCAAACGGCGCCAGATCATATATCAAACGTATAAAAATGCCCGTGATAAAGGGGATGAGAACGTGTATTTCTGGGATGGCGACAAGGAATTTGCCCCGTACGAGGAGTACGGTACGGTAGAGGGATGTCACCCGAACGACCACGGCTTTGTGGGAATTGCCACGTCTCTTGTGCCGCGGATACAAGAAATCTTAAAATAGCATACGTGCTGAAGGGGTCTGAAAATGTATTTTATATTGATCGTATCGACCCTGTTAGCGACAGGAAAGGCGCTGTTTTGTAAAGCGCTTGGAACAGGGCAGTACTCAAAAAAAGAAACAGCGATATTGAATTTCAAGTCGCTTCTTGTTGCCTATGCTTGCTCGCTGATCTTCGTCATCGATAAAATTGAAAAGCTGTTTGAGCTATCCATGTTTTCTTTGGTTCTTTCCGTGTTTTTTGGCATATCGGTGGCGATTACCCAAATTATGCAATCCAAGGCCATGGGCAGCGGACCTGCCTCTTTGGTATCGCTTATATATTCCTGCGGCTTTTTGGTACCGATTTTTTACGGGTTGGCTGTATGGGATGAAGGCGTATCCGTTTATCAATGGTTTGGCATTCTTTTGCTGGTAATCGCCTTGTGCCTGATCGTGTGCAAGGGAGAAAAGGGCGGGAAAATGGTTGCTTGGCTTCCGTTTGCAGCTTTTGCTATGCTTGGCTCGGGCGCGAACGCAATTTTTCAAAAAACGCACCAATATTCTTCGTTTGCAGATGAGCTGCCCTTCTTTTTGGTGTGCTCCTTGTTCTTTTCCTCTTTGTTTACAGGAATCGTATCCTTAGCGATCCGAAAAAAAGGAGAAAACGCCCCCGGTTTATCCAAAAAACAGAGAATCATAAAAAAAGTAATCGTTCCCCTGTGCCTTGGCATTTGCGTGGGACTGCTGAATTTTTTAAATTTAAGCTTATCGGGAAAGCTACCTTCGATCATACTGTTTCCCGTCTATAATGTGGGAAGCATGCTTTTGTCGAGCTTCCTGTCATCGCTTATATATAGGGACATGCCAACGAAAAGGCAGAGCGTGGGCTTTGCAATCGGAATCGTAGCAATCCTGATCGTCGGAATTTTTTGATAGGAGAACGATATGGAATTATCTTGGAAAACGAAAGGCATCGTACTAACCGCCCCTCTTAACGAGGAGGTCGATGACGTTATAAAATTGATTGATGAATATTTGGCGCCCCGCGGCTTCAACATGATCGTTATGCAGGTACGATATCGCTATCAGTTCCGACGTCACCCGGAGGTGTGGGGATATGACCCGCTTTCTATGGAGAATGTGAAGAGACTAGTGGCGGTCTGCAGAAAAAATAATATAAAATTGGTTCCTAAAATGAATCTGATCGGTCATCAATCCGGTTTCCCCAATGAGCCAACGGACGGTATACTGCATGGGCACAACGAAGTTTTGCCCGACATATGTGACGGACTTTTGCGCGCATACCCTGACTTTGATGAGCAACGTGGCACCAAGGAAATTCTCTATTCACGAAGCATATGCTTAAGCAGCAGAGCGGCTAAAACCGTTGTTTGCGAGTTGATCGACGAGCTGATGGATGTGTTCGAGGCGGATATGATACATATCGGCTGTGATGAGGTGTTCAATGCAGGGTTATGCCCCGAATGCTCCAAAAAGTCAAGGGGAGAGCTGATTTCAAGCTGGATCAATTCAATCAATGAGCATATAAAACGGCGCGGGGGAGTAACTCTTATGTGGGGAGACCGACTTCTTTCCACAAAAGACACGGGCTATAATCGGTGGGAAGCCTCCGATGACGGCAGCAGTATTGCCATTGATATGCTCTCTAAGGATATCATCATATGCGATTGGCATTACGACAAATATGAACGGTATGAGTCGATTGACCGATTTGCAAAAGCGGGCTTTAACATCATGATAAGCCCCTGGCGAGATCAAGAGAATCTTGAGGCGTTTTTGAATTATGCAATCCAACACGATACGGGTCATATAAACGGAGTGTTAATGACAACCTGGTGCGGCTCAGGCGATTTGGCCAAACGATTGCTGTATGGAGAAAAGGGCAGATGGCTGCACACCGATCAAATTGCAAATACGATTGACAAAACCTTTGCCTTGCAAACATAATTTTGTATACAAAGAACGCCGGGTGCTCTGCTGGCACATCATTCACTGCCGCGCTCCCTTCGATTCCTGTACGGGTCACCGCAAACAAAAAACAAAAAGGACACTCAGAGAGTGTCCTTTTTGTTTTTGGTGACCCGTACGGGAATCGAACCCATGTTACAGCCGTGAAAGGGCCGTGTCTTAACCGCTTGACCAACGGGCCTGGTGGCGGAAACTGGATTTGAACCGGTGACCTGCCGGGTATGAACCGGATGCTCTAGCCACTGAGCTATTCCGCCATGGAAACGTTTGGCACGCGCCGAACGCTTAAACATTATATCATGGTGCAAATCGTTTGTCAATAGTTATTTTCATTATTTTTCAACTTTTTTATGCAGGAAAATGACCGTAAAATGTCCCGCTTTTTTGCTTTTTTGCCTCGATGCCGTATGTTGGCGCAATCGCCGAATATAATGGAAGAAAAGAGGAGGGAAGCCTATGAAATTTACAATTACCAAGCATCGCCCCCATAGCGCGGAGACCCTATATTCCTATCTGGCTATCGCTATGTGCGTATCCGTCTTTCTGGTGTATTGCATCACCTCGTTCAGCGGCGGCGCCGTGCCCGCCGGCAGCATGGAGGATCTGTGCCGGAATTGGATTGAGGAAACGGCGCTTTACGATCTGTTCGGCTTTGACGAGGCCAAGGAGGACCAGCCTCCCGCCGAATCCGTTTATACCCGTTTGCCGGAGGGAGAATCCGTCCTATGAAAAAACAGCTTCTCAGTGGCACCGCCTCATCCAGACTGACGGCGGTGTCCGTTTTTTTGTCGCTTCTGTCCTTTGAGCGCTCCGTATACCCTCTGCTTTTGGCGCTGACTGTCCTGTTCCACGAGCTTGGCCACCTTGCCATGGCCTATCTTGTGGGCGCCCCTGTCAAAAGCACCGGGGGCGGTTTGTATCGCCTGTGCCTCTATTATGATCCTTCTGCCATTTCCTACGGCAGGGAAGCCCTTATTTGTGCAGGAGGCGTCATCTTCAACTTTGTCTTAGCGGCACTTGCCATTCCGTGCCTCCCCGGACCCCGGGCAGAATTTTTGTTGGTTTCCAATTTGGCCTCCGCCTGTTTTAACCTGTTACCCCTCCGGATTTTGGACGGAGGAGGCATTTTACGGTGCTTTTTGCTGGCTCATGCGGGAGTAGAGACCGCCGAACGTCTTGCCCGTAGCGTATCCGTCTTTTTTACCGTCCTCCTCTTCATTTTCAGCGTTTATGCCCAGCTTTCCCTGCGGGGAAGCTTTTCTCTTTTCGCCCTTTCCGTTTATATGATTGCCGATACGGTGCTCGGTGCGTGAAAAATGTAAAAATATATTGAAAAATCTGTTGCAATTATTGCCTAAATTTGATAGAATGAGGGTGAATTCTCAGAAGGAATCTCAAGTCCAATTTTGTGAAAGAACGAGGAATGAAATGGAAAAAAGTAAAATCATCGAGCTCAAGAATGTAGCCAAGGAATTTGACGGCGAGAAGATTCTCGACAGCATTAACCTTGAAATACATGATAAAGAGTTCATGACACTTTTGGGACCTTCCGGATGCGGTAAGACTACCACGCTCAGAATTATCGGCGGATTTGTCAAACCCGATAGCGGAGAAATTTTGTTTGACGGTCAGAACATGAACGACGTTCCCCCCTATAAGCGGCCGGTAAATACGGTGTTTCAGAAATATGCACTGTTCCCGCATTTGAACGTATACGAGAATATTGCATTCGGGCTTCGCTTGAAAAAAATGCCCGAAGAAGAGATCTACAATAAGGTAGAAGAAATGCTCGCCATGGTTAACCTGCGCGGTTTTGAAAAGAGAGACGTAAACCTTCTCTCCGGTGGCCAGCAGCAGCGTGTAGCCATTGCCCGCGCGCTGATCGATTCGCCCCGCGTTCTCCTTCTGGACGAGCCCTTGGGCGCCTTGGACCTTAAGCTGCGCAAGGACATGCAGAACGAGCTGAAAAACATTCAGAAAAAGACGGGTATCACCTTCGTTTACGTAACCCACGACCAGGAGGAGGCTCTCTCCATGTCCGATACCGTGGTGGTTATGGCAAACGGTGCCATCCAGCAGATCGGTACCCCTACAGATATTTATAACGAGCCCGTCAACGCTTTCGTTGCGGACTTTATTGGCGAGAGTAACATCATCGACGGCGTTATGCTGGACGATTACCGTGTAAAGTTCTCCGGTGCGGAGTTTAAATGTCTTGACGCCGGCTTTGATAAGAACGAGCCGGTGGACGTTGTCGTGCGCCCCGAGGACGTGGACGTGGTAGCACCCGAGAAGGGTATGCTCTGCGGCACCATCTCCTCCGTTACCTTCAAGGGCGTGCATTACGAGATCATCGTCAACATCGGCGGCTTCAAGTGGATGATCCAGACCACGGATTACTCTGCCCCCAACTCCAAAATCGGTCTCTACATTGAGCCCGATGCTATTCACATCATGAAAAAATCGGAATTCTCCAACATGTTCGGTGACTATTCCACCTACAGCGACGAGATGGAACATCTGTCCGATCTGACTGAGGAGGACGAATAAGAGAGATGAAAAAACAGGCGTTTCTCCAGCGGATAGCCTCAGCCCCCCACATTGTATGGGCGGTGCTTTTTGTGATTGCTCCGCTGCTTTTCGTAATCTACTACGCGTTTACGGATAGTGAAGGGCATTTTACCCTGCAGAACTTTGCCGATCTGGCAACCAAGGACTACGCGGAGATCTTTCTTCGCTCCGCTTGCTTTGCCTTCCTTGCCACCGTCATCTGTCTGATCATTGCTTATCCCATCGCGTACGTCATCAGCAAGGCATCCCCCAAGGCGCAAAAGATTCTGATTGTCCTGATCATGCTCCCTCAGTGGATGAACTTCCTGATCCGCACCTATTCCTGGATGGCCATTCTTGAGGATACGGGAATCATCAATTCCTTCCTCGGCCTCTTTGGCATCGGCCCCGTCCACATGATCAATACGGCTGGCGCCGTTATTCTGGGCATGGTGTATAACTTCCTGCCCTATATGATTTTGCCCATCCATACGGTTCTCAGCAAGCTGGACGTCCGCTTGGTGGAGGCCTCGGCGGACCTTGGCTGTAATCCGGTTCGCACCCTGACCCATGTAATCCTGCCCCTCAGCCGTTCCGGCATTATTTCGGGCATCACCATGGTATTTGTACCCTCCATCAGTACCTTCTACATCTCCCAGAAGCTGGGCGGCGGTAACTTTGACCTGATCGGTGATACCATCGAGCGTCAGTTCCAGTCGGCCTACAACTACAATCTGGGCGCGGCCATCTCCTTTGTGTTGATGATCCTGATTCTTGTGTCCATGTCGATCATGAATCGATTTGGTGATGAGGAAGGGGGACTGGTTGCATGAAGCGCGCAGCAAAAATCTACGCAATTCTTATTTACGTGTTCCTCTATGCGCCCATTGCGGTGCTGATCCTCTTCTCCTTTAACTCCTCCAACAGTACGGGCGTGTTTACCGGCTTCTCTCTGCGCTGGTATCGGGAGCTTCTCTCCGATTCTGCCACGCTGACCGCTCTTAAAAACACCTTGATCCTGGCGGTTTCCTCTTCGCTGATTGCCACCGTCCTCGGCACCATTGCCGCGGTCGGTATGTACGGTATGAAGAACAAATACGTCAGCAGCGCCCTCAGTACCGTTACCAACATCCCTATGATGAACCCCGATATCGTTACCGGTATCTCCATGATGCTTTTGTTCGTCTTCGTGGGAACCATGGTTAACGCCTCCAGTAACCTGAACTTCTGGACAGTGCTCATGGCTCACGTTACCTTCAACCTGCCCTACGTTTATCTGAACGTGTTGCCCAAGCTGAAGCAGATGGACAAGCACCTGCCCGAGGCGGCACTGGATCTGGGCTGTACCCCTCTCCAGTCCTTTTTCAAGGTAGAGCTTCCCGCCATCATGCCCGGTATCATTTCCGGTCTGATCATGGCCTTTACCCTGTCTCTTGACGATTTCGTTATCAGTTACTTCACCGTGGGTAACGGCTTCGAGACGCTTCCCATCCGCATTTATTCTATGACCAAAAAGCGCGTAACCCCCGATATGTATGCGTTGTCCACCTTCATTTTCCTTGCCATTCTGGCGCTTCTGTTGCTTTCCAACTTCGTCAGCGACCGACAGGAAAATAAGATCAAACGGCACAATAAGCAGAAAGAGAGGGTGAGAAAGTGAAACGGATTCTTTCATTCTTGCTTATCGTCCTTCTTGCGTGTACTGCGACGGCCGCACTGACCTCCTGTTCCGAGATGGAGACCATTGTTCTGAACGTCTATAACTGGGGCGAGTACATCTCGGACGGCTCGGAGGATACCCTCGACGTCAACGCTGCCTTTGAGGCCTATTATCTGGAAACGTACGGCGTTAAGCTGGAGGTAAACTACACTACCTACGCCAGCAACGAGGACCTTTACGCCAAGCTGAAAAGCGGCGCAACGGGCTACGACATCATCATCCCCTCCGACTATATGATCCAGCGTATGATCTCCGAGGACATGCTGGAGACGCTGAACTTCAACAATATCCCCAATTATCAGTATATCTCCGAAAGCTGTCGCGGTCTGTTCTATGACCCGCAGGAGAAATATTCCGTCCCCTACACCTACGGCATGATCGGCGTGATTTATAACGCCGCCCGTGTGGATGAGGCGGACGTGGGCGGCTGGGATCTGCTGTGGAACCCCAAGTACAGCGGCCAGATCCTGCAGTTCAACAACTCCCGTGACGCCTTCGGCTCCGCCATGTACTACGCCGGCATCGACCCCAACACTACCGATATGACCGAGTGGCAAAAGGCGCTCGATTTGCTGGTGACTCAAAAGGTTCTGGTCCAGAGCTACGTAATGGACGAGGTGTTCAATAAGATGGAGGGCGAAGAGGCTGCCATCGCTGCCTATTACGCCGGTGACTACCTCTCCATGGCGGAAAACAACGAGAATCTTGCCTTCTACTATCCCACCGATGAGGAGGGCAATTACGTTACCAACGCCTTTATTGATGCCATGTGTATTCCCAAGGGATGCAAAAATAAGGAGGCCGCCGAGCGGTACATCGATTTTATGCTCTCGAAGGAAGTGGCCATCGCCAACGCCGAATACGTGTATTATGCGTCCCCCAACCGTCTGGTGTACGAGGATGCCGATTACATCGACTACATCGGCGAGGAGGGCATGGAAATTTTGTACCCCTCCCACATGAACTTCAAGGAAATGTATAGCACGTACGCCTACCGTAATCTGAGCACGGAAATGCTCCAGGAGGTCAACGTGCTGTGGGAAAAGCTGAAGATCGATAGCTCCACCGTGGGCAACGGTATCTATATTGCCTGCGCGGTAATTTTGGTATTCCTGATCGCCTACGCAATCTTCTCCTACGTGCAAAAGCTCCGTCATCGCCGTTATTACTGGTAAAACAAAGCTGCCGCCACGGCTACGCCATGGCGGCAGAATTTTTATATTCGCTCAAATAATCCGTAGGGCAGGTAAGAGGGCACGGTGATTTCAAGGTAAAGCAACAGCGCCGTTAGATCGGCGTGGACGATATCTGCCACCAGCAGGTACAAAAAGCCGGAGGACTCCTTTCCCAAGGGAACAGGCGCTACCTTCACCGGACGCGCACCGAATTTCTTTAAGGCACATAGAATTTCGCCGCATTGGGGCAAAAGATCTTCATGGATCGCAAATGCAAAATGAGAGGCGTGCCCAAGATATTCGCACCGCCGCTTCATCAGAGCAAACAGAGTGTAATCGCCGGTCTGCGCCATTTCTACCCGGGCCAGCGCATGCACTGCCAGCTCGTGTTGCTCTGCCAGAGCGCAAAAGGAGGTCAAAATGCCGTCCTTTCCCGTGAACAGGGGGAGGATGCAGTAATCTGAATTTGACTCATAAACGTCGCCACAGCAGTCCGCATGAGTAGTGGCTGGCACCGCCCCAAGAGCGGGCATGTGAGCGGCAAAGGCATGAAAGGCTCGCTCGGAATGGGCGTTTTTCATGTAGGAAACAGTCGGTGTTTCCGCCACCTCCTCATGGGCGGGAAAAAGGACCGCCGCCGTCAGCTCAGGCATTTGTCGTGCCAGCTCCCGGCAAAGCTCCGTAGTCAGGGCCTCCTCCCGCGGGTCGTAGGTAAACACCGCCCGAAGTGTGTCGCCGATCCCCTCGCGGTCAAGAACGGCCAACCCATGCAGGCGATCCCGCACTCGCGCAGCGATCCGCCGTACCTGCGCTTTTTTCAATCGGTTCAGCGTGCGCTCCTTCTCGTTTAAATATACGATATTTTTAATCAGCACTTCCTTGTCCATCGTAGGCCTCCTTCCACGTAAGATACTATCATTGTACCGCACCCCGCCAAAAAAGTCAAGAATTGCCACCCAACCCGTTTTTTTCACCCAATCCCTTGCATATTCCTTCCCTCGTATGTTATAATAGAGCAGAAATGGGTCACCCCGTATTCCCCCGAACGCGGATAAATTGAATATGCCTGCATAGTTAAATGGATAGAAGTCTTCGACCTGCTTGAAAAATCGAAGGTTTTGAGCAGGTGCCCGAAGCCTTGATACTCGCTCCGCTCGTATGAACAATCCCAAGCGCGAATAAATTGAATACGCCTGCATAGTTAAATGGATAGAAGTCTTCGACCTGCTTGCAAAATCGAAGATTTTGCGCAGGTGCCCGAAGCCTTGATACTCGCTCCGCTCGTATGAACAACCCCAAGCGCGAATAAATTGAATACGCCTGCATAGTTAAATGGATATAACAAACCCCTCCTAAGGGTTAGTTATGGGTTCGATTCCCGTTGCGGGTGCCAAGAAAAAAGACCGTTTTAGACGGTCTTTTTTCTATCCAATCCGAAGGATTGGTATGGAATCACGACGCAGTCGTGTATGTAATCGCCGTAGGCGTATGGCATCACGCGTCAGCGTGCATTTTCCTTCGAATTGATTACATACATCACTTCGTGATGATGCCATACCGCAGACAAGCTGCGGATTTCATCCACGGCTTTGCCGTGATTTATGAGTTGCAATTCCGTCCAACGAGGCCAGAAAAAAGCCTAACGCAATGGTGCGTACGCTTAAGGACAGTTTTCAAAATTTTATAGAATACGTTACCTACCGATAGAAAAATGACAGAGAATTGTTTACGTTCTCTGTCATTTTTCTTGACAACCACTGACTTAATTAAAGACACAAAGGCAATCCATTACAATACTTGCTTATAAAAATAAAATGTAATGGAGAACGAAAATGAAAAATAACTTTGATAATCTTTATGAAAAACTCGGTGGTACATACCGCGAGGAAAACGGACACCTTATTCCTAACGTAACCCTTCCCGAACAAACCGACTATCAGATCGGCAAATATGGACGGATGCACCTTGATTACATCAAGAACCACCGTCGCGGAAGGTATACTTCTCTTTTAACCGAAGGCAAGTTGAATGCTCGGCTACACGACATCGACCTTGAAGCAAAGGAAATGCTTGAAAGCATCATCCCCCTCCTCGCTGCCGAAAGAGGTATTGGCGAGAACTTGAAGGCTCGCGATATGCTCCGATGGATAGCCGAGATGAACAATATCAAGGCAAGCGCGGAAGAAATTGTTCTGAAGGAGGTCATCTACAAATGAGATCTATCCTTGAAGAACTGTTTTACGGAAATATCTGCCCCAATACCGATTGCAGAAGCCAAGATAAAGAAACGAAGCAGTTGATGGGGTACATAGCCGATCACCACGATAACCTACTCTCTACGCTTAACGATGAGCAAAAAGAGTTACTTGAAAAATTCGACGATTGCTATAATGAATTGACCGATATTAACGAGCGTGAGATTTTCTCATATGCGTTCAAACTCGGCGCAAGGATGATGCTTGAAGTTTTGTCGAACACCGAAAGTATGAGGTGACATATGGATAGAACCGAATTTCTCAGCAGTGTTGGCAAAAGAATTGCAAAGGCGAGAAAGTCTGCCGGAATAAGCCAAGCAGAACTTGCGGAGCTTACCGATCTTTCGGTGAGCTGTATCAGCAAAATAGAGCGTGGCATCAATAATTTCAGTGCAGAATCATTAAGTAAAATTGCGATTGCATTAGATACTTCGAGTAGTCGATTACTCAATGAATTTTTCGAAGAAAACATTGTACCTCTTCATAAAGAGATTGAAAAATCATTGGAAGGATATTCCCGTGAGGAAATTGACGGTATAATACAGATTGTAAACATAATCAACAAAATTAAAAACGTTTAAAAAACAAGCGGGATGTATGTCCGAAGTGGATATACATCCCGCTTTATTTTTGCAAATCAATACTACTGTACTACCACTCGCCTTATCGGCTCTTTCAATTTTTGGTTCTTAAATCTAAAATATTTATGTGGTATAAAACTGCCTGTATCGAAGGTTTAGGGATTATTCGCAAA